>NZ_AEJB01000248.1 GCF_000331005.1 Streptomyces turgidiscabies Car8 | reverse complement strand
CCCCGAACGTCGTACGGCAGACCGCGTCAGCTCGCGTCCTCGCTGTCGATGCCCAGGCCGGGCAGCAGGCCCGGGAGGAGCGGCGGGAGCGTGACGTCGGGCTCGGTGTCGGACGGGGTGGTCGTCGACGGGGACGCCGTGCCGTTCTCCGCGGGCGGGTCGAGGAGGCCGCCGGTGTTGCCGCCGAGCAGGCCGTCGTTGCCGGCGCCGGACGCGGACGGCTTGGGCTTGCCGCTGCTGGACTCGCGGCCGTCGGTGGAGTCGCCGCCGGTGTTGCTGGGGGCGGCCGACCGGTCGGAACCGGACGAGCTGGTGCTCGACCCCGGTCCGGAGCCCTGCCGTTGGTTTCCGCCGCCCGCACCGCTTCCGCCGTTCCCGGAGGGGGGCTTCGGAAGCAGGGACTGGAGGGGGGCGACCTCTTGGTCTATGGCGTCGAAGACCGACGACACCTCCTGGCTCACGTCCCCGAGCTGCACCGGGAGACGGTCTCGCAGTGCGCCCCAGGCCTCGCGGTGGGAGCGGGAGAAGGCGTCCAGGGCCTGGATGGGGCCCAGGGAGTCGGGGTCGTGCCGATATGCCTCGTGCAGCAGGCGGTGGCCCTCCGACACGTCGTGCCGCATACCGGAGAGGGCGCGGCGGATCTCGCCGAGCGACTCGTGGTCGAGCTGGCCGGCGCGGTCGCGCTCCATCAGTCGGCGGGCCTCGTTGAGGCGTGTCGAGGCCTGGTCGAGGTAGACCTGGCCTCGTTCGCCGGCGCCGTCGGTCAGGTAGTTGAGCTTGATGTCCTCGATGCCGCGCTTGAGGCCGTACAGCGAGTCACCGGGCAGGGCGTCGGAACTGGCAGCGGCGACGCCGCCGAAGGCTCCGGCGGCCACACCCACGCTGAGTCCGCCCGCGGCGAGACCCTTGGTCAGTCGCGTACGGGGTCGCAACTTCCCCAGCCCGCTCGCCCGGTGAGTACCTCCCTTGGCGCGGGAGCGCTGCTCGGGCACCAAAGGGTCCGTCGCCCGGCCTCCCGGTACCGTGCCGTCCCGCAGCATGGCTTCCATCGCGGCCACCAGCTGGGCCCGGTGGACGACCTTGACCGCGGGGTCGAGCACCGGCTTGGGCAGCTCGCCGAGACCGGTCGCGATGGCCACCAGTCGGTTCGGTTCGGTCTGTTCCGCCCGGTGGTCCGCCTGGTGGTCCGCCCGTGCCGCGGGAGCCTGGGCCGGTTCCGGTGCAGCGTCCGGTGCCGGTCCTTCGGGCTGCTCGGCCGCCGAGTCCCGGTCGGACAACTGCTCCAGGGCCTGGGCGAAGGCGTTCGCCCGCCGGTGCGCCGAAACGTTCGCGATCACTGGCGGCACCTCCTCTCGTCATGACGGTCGGCTCCCCAGGGGGTCCTGAGGGTTGCACATCCCTGACCGCGTCAACTCGATCGGGTGATCGAAGACGGCCAGGGAGTGACCACAGGGAGCCTGTATCCCGCACAACGAGTGGCGCGGCACTTGGGTTACGGACGGCGGATGATCGGACCGCGAACTCAACGGACTTTCACGGAAGGTGAGTTGGCAGTCGCTGAGTGTGCGGTCCCCGGGCAGGCGAAAGCGGGACGAGTCCGGCGGGCGGGACGAGGCGCGCCCGGTGATCTTCGGGTGCGGGTGCGGGTGCGGTGCGGGAGTGTCCTGGCGGAGGCGTGCGCGGAGTACCTCGTACGGTGCTCAGCGCGCGTCTTCCGGGAGGAGTCGGGCGAGTGTGCGGACGGCGCGGTACTGGAGGGTCTTGATGGCACCCTCGTTCTTGCCCATCACGCGTGCGGTCTCGGCGACCGACAGCCCGTTGAGGAAGCGCAGGGTCACGCACTCCTGCTGCTGCGGGTTGAGGCGCTTGACGGCGTCGAGCAGAGCGGCGTTCGAAAGGGACTCCAGGACGGAGTCCTCCGGTGAGCGCTCGACCTCGTTGGCGTCCAGCATCTCGCCGGTGGTCACTTCGAGCCGGAAACGGCTGGACTTGAAGTGGTCGGCGACGAGGTTGCGGGCGATGGTGACCAGCCAGGCGCCGAAGTCGCGGCCCTGCCAGGTGAAGGTTCCGATGCGGCGCAGCGCGCGCAGGAACGTCTCGCTCGTCAGGTCCTCGGCGGTGGCCTTTCCGCCCACCCGGTAGTAGATGTACCGGTACACAGTGTCGCTGTACTGGTCGTAAAGGCGGCCGAAAGCGTCGGCCTCGCCGGCCTGGGCACGCTCGACAAGGTCCATCATGCGGGCGCTGTCACTGTCCGCCGCGGGGCGGCGGGTGGTGGCGGCGCCGGTGGCACGACCTCGTCTGCCGACCGCGGCGGTGCCGTCGGCCAGCGCGTAGCACGGGCCGAGTGGTGCGGCGGTGGCGAATGCGGGTACGGCGTACGCGGTGGGGACGAAGCCGCGCAACAGGTCTAGGACCGTTGCGCGCAGCGTAGCCAGGCCCGAGGCGTCAACCCCGACGTGTGGGTACACGGGACTCCCAGAGGCAGAGCTTCCATCACGTGCAGTGCGGGACCTTTCACCCGTCGTAGCGACGGAGGGGTACCGGTTTGCGTCTGAGGAGAATAACGCTTCGTACAGGTGCTGCTACACCCGGTTGCTCAAATCATCGATTACGTCGCTTCTGTTACCTATTGGCGCCCGTTCAAGTGCCGCAGTGTGACAGGTTGTTGATCGATTAAGGTCGAGTTGAGCTTCGCTCGGGGCGTGTTGTGGCTGTGTACGGCCAACGGGACTGGTGGAGGGGTTACGGGGGATTGAGGGGCGAACGGATTTTTCTTCGCCCCCGCCGCCCCTACCCGTCCCATCCCGTTCCTGGGGGCCGCGCCCCCAGACCCCCCTTTCGCGCCGAAAGCGCTCGTCCTCAAACTCCCCCAGAGGGGGGACCCCCAACGGGCTGGAAATGCGGGTCGGCGCTGGACAGTCAGCGGCGGCGGCGGTGGAGGGCGATGGCTGCTGCTGTGCCGCCGGCCACTGCTCCTACGCCGGCCGCTGCCGGGATGCCGACCTTCGCCGCCTTGCGGCCGGTGCGGTAGTCCCGTAGGCGCCAGTCCAGGCGGCGGGCGTGTTTGCGGAGCTTGGTGTCCGGGTTGATCGCGTAGGGGTGGCCAACCAGGGAGAGCATGGGGATGTCGTTGTGCGAGTCGCTGTAGGCCGCGCAGCGGGTGAGGTCCAGGTCCTCCGCCGCCGCCAGGGCGCGTACCGCCTCCGCCTTGGCCGGGCCGTGCAGGGGTTCGCCCACCAGCTTGCCCGTGTACACGCCGTCCACCGACTCCGCGACCGTGCCCAGGGCGCCCGTGAGGCCGAGGCGGCGGGCGATGACCGTGGCGATCTCCACCGGGGCCGCCGTCACCAGCCACACCTTCTGGCCCGCGTCGAGGTGTGCCTGGGCCAGGGCGCGGGTGCCCGGCCAGATGCGTTCGGCCATGTACTCGTCGTAGATCTCCTCGCCGATCGACATCAGCTCGGAGACGCGGTGGCCCTTGACGATGGAGAGGGCGGAGTCCCGGGCGTCCTGCATGTGCTCGGGGTCCTCGATGCCGGCCAGCCTGAACCACGCCTGCTGCCAGGCGAACCGGTAGAGGTCGCGGGACTCGAAGAACTTCCTCTTGTACAGGCCCCGGCCGAAGTGGAAGATCGCGGCGCCCTGCATGACGGTGTTGTCGAGGTCGAAGAACGCGGCGGCGCGCACGTCGCCGAGGACGGGGAACGCCGGTTCCGCCGGTTCCGCGGATCCCTCGTCGGTGTCCGTCAGATCCGGCGCATGCGCCAGTTCCTCCAGCTCCTGGGAGGATTTGCGCGCTGCCTCCGCCGAGGCCTCGCCTGCCAACACGCTTCGCGCCGTGGCGGAGCGCCTACGGGGAGTGAGCCATCCGAGAGCGGCCATGGCGTGAGCATAGCCAGTTTGTTCGGTGCTTCCGGAGTCGTGAGGTTTGAAGGTTGTGAACTCTCCGCGACCGCACAGTTAAACAACTGCCGTCGGCCCGCCGTCGGGCGCCGAGAGGCCCTCCCTCGCGCGCGTGACAATGGGGGTATGAGTCCCCTCTTTCGGCGCGTCGGCCGTCGTACGCCACAGTCCCGGGTCGTCACTCTCATCCGGAAGCCCGGTTGTCATTTGTGTGATGACGCACAGGGAGTTGTCGAGAAGGTGTGCGCCGATCTTGGGGTTTCCTGGGAACAGAAGGACATCACTGAGGACGAGGAACTCCACCGTGAGTACTGGGAGCAGATCCCCGTCGTGCTCATCGACGGCGCCCAGCACACGTTCTGGCGTGTCAGCGAAGAACGTCTTCGCAAAGCCCTCACATAGATTCCCGATCGATTAACCAGTGGTCGAGTTCTGACCAAGTGCTGACCGGGCAGTCCAGGTGGTCCGGAAAGTCGCTTAGGATCGAGTGCGGTTCAGATCTCGGGGGCGGGATTCATGAGGAGTGTGTGAGGTTTTGCCCCCGAACGGTGCCTGTGACGGCGAGGGAAGACGGTGCTTGTGCGCCGGTTCCCCACGCGTGCGCCGGGGGTGCGTGACCCCGGTCACGTTGGGTGGGCAAATCGGACACCATCTTTGTGCACGCGTTCACAAAGACATAGCCTGCACTCGACGGGGCGGTCCAGGAACGTGTGACCGCCTGCAGCCCCGCGCTACCCGCAGGAGCACCGTGGCAACTGGCCGAACTCACCGAACGGCGACCCGCAGCCGAGGGATTCCCGAGGCCACCGTCGCCAGGCTTCCGCTGTACCTCCGTGCGCTGACCGGACTGTCGGAGCGCTCGGTCCCCACGGTCTCGTCCGAGGAACTGGCCGCCGCCGCGGGGGTCAACTCCGCGAAGCTGCGCAAGGACTTCTCTTACCTGGGTTCTTACGGAACGCGTGGGGTCGGCTACGACGTCGAGTATCTCGTCTATCAGATCTCGCGTGAGCTGGGGCTGACCCAGGACTGGCCGGTAGTGATCGTCGGCATCGGAAATCTCGGCGCCGCCCTCGCGAACTACGGCGGCTTCGCCTCCCGTGGATTCCGGGTGGCCGCCCTCATCGACGCCGATCCCGCGATGGCGGGAAAGCCCGTCGCCGGTATTCCGGTGCAGCACTCGGATGATCTGGAAAGGATCATCGCGGACAACGGTGTGTCCATTGGCGTTATCGCCACGCCCGCCGGTGCCGCTCAGCCCGTGTGTGATCGGCTCGTCGCCGCCGGTGTGACCTCCATTCTCAACTTCGCGCCCACCGTGCTGACCGTCCCGGACGGCGTCGACGTACGCAAGGTCGATCTCAGCATCGAGCTGCAGATCCTCGCTTTCCACGAGCAGCGCAAGGCGGGCGAGGAGGCCGACGCGGCAGCTGCCGCCGCTGACGCTGTCGCCGCGGCCGACGCCGTCGCGGCGGTCGCTGCCAAGGGGCGGGGCCGCAGTGGTGGCGGCGCTGGTAACGGTGGTGGCGCCGACAGTGGTGGCGGGCGTGGCAAAGGGCCTGACGGGGATGTTCCCGCCGTGATGCCGGCATGAGTCTCCTCGTCGTCGGGCTGAGCCACCGCAGCGCTCCCGTCAGTGTTCTCGAGCGGGCCGCGCTGTCCCAGGACGCGCAGATCAAGTTGCTTCAGGACACCGTCGCCGCCGAGCCGGCCGCCGAGGCCGCGGTGCTCGCCACCTGCAACCGCATCGAGCTGTACGCGGACGTGGACAAGTTCCACGCGGGTGTCGCCGAGCTGTCCACGCTCCTCGCCCAGCACAGCGGGGTGGGCCTCGACGAACTCACTCCGTACTTGTACGTGCACTACGAGGACCGGGCTGTCCACCACCTGTTCTCCGTCGCCTGCGGGCTCGACTCCATGGTCGTCGGCGAGGGGCAGGTCCTCGGGCAGATCAAGGACTCGCTCGCTCTCGCGCAGGACCTGCACTCCGCCGGCCGGCTGACGAACGACCTGTTCCAGCAGGCGCTGCGGGTCGGCAAGCGCGCCCACTCCGAGACCGGCATCGACCGGGCCGGGCAGTCACTGGTCACCTTTGGGCTCCAGCAGCTGGCGGGCGGCAAGGGCGCCGGGGTTTCGGTGGAATCCTGGGCCGTGGGCAAGAAGGCCCTGGTCATCGGTGCCGGGTCCATGTCGTCCCTGGCCGCCGCCACGCTCGCGCGGCTCGGGGTCGCCGAGATCGTCGTCGCCAACCGCACGCCGGACCGTGCCGAGCGGCTCGCGCAGATCATCAACGAGAACCGCGAGAACAGTCAGTACGCCGGTTACACGGGCGAGGGTGCGGTCGCGTCCGTGTCCGCCCGCGCGGTTCCGATGGAATCGGTGCCGTTCGAGCTGACACGTGCCGATATAGCCGTTTCCTGTACGGGTGCGACCGGGCTCGTCCTCACCGCCGAGGCCATCGCGGCCGCCGTCGAGGGCCGGGTCCCTGCGGACGAGGCCGGGCTGTTCCCCCGTACGACCGCGGCAGGTGACGTACGCGGAGTCCTGCCGCCCACCAGCATCGGCACCGACGACGGGTGTCCGCTGGACCTGGCCGCCGGCCAGGCCGGACAGGCTGTGCAGGAGTCGGCCGGGTTCTCGGTGATGGGCGAGGCCGCCGTCGCCGGGATGGACGCGGCGACGCTGGAGCAGCACGCGGCCTGGGTCGACAACGGCACCGTCGACCGACGGGACGCGGCGCGGCGTACGCCCGACGACGACCGTGAGCTGATCGCCGCGCTCGCCCTGACCGCGGCCACCCTCGGGCGGATTCCCGAGCGGCGGCGCCCCGAGGCGGTGGCCGGTGTGGCGCGACCCCCGGCCGTGCTCTCGCTGCTCGACCTCGCGATGCCCCGGGATGTCGACGCCGCCGCGCACCGACTGCCCGGAGTGCGGCTGGTGGACATCGAGACGCTCGCCGAAGCCTCCGCGGACGTCCCGATGGCGGCCGACGTGGACCAGGTCCGGCGGATCGTCGCCGACGAGGTCGCGGCCTTCGGGGCCGCCCTGCGGGCCGCCCACATCACCCCCACCGTCGTCGCGCTGCGCGCCATGGCCGCCGATGTCGTCGCCGGTGAGATCGCCCGCCTCGACGGGCGGCTGCCCGGGCTCGACGAGAAGCACCGGGCCGAGATCACCCAGACCGTGCGACGCGTGGTCGACAAACTGCTGCACGCGCCGACCGTACGGGTCAAGCAGCTCGCGGCCGAGCCCGGCGGCGCCGGGTACGCGGACGCGCTGCGCACCCTGTTCGACCTCGACCAGGAGACGGTCGCCTCCGTGTCCCGGGCCGACCGGGCCGACGAGAACACCGCGGCGAACGCCGAGAACCGAGGGCGATCATGAGTGAGCCAGCACGAGGGCCGGCGCGAGGAGCGCTGAGACTGGGGACCCGGCGGAGTCAACTCGCCCTGGCCCAGTCCGGACAGGTCGCCGACGCCGTGCGGCGGCTCACCGGGCGGCCCGTCGAGCTCGTCGAGATCACGACGTACGGCGACGTGTCCCGTGAGGACCTCGCCCAGATCGGCGGCACGGGCGTCTTCGTGACCGCCCTGCGCGAGGCGCTGCTGCGCGGGGAGGTCGACTTCGCGGTGCACTCGCTGAAGGACCTGCCGACCGCGCAGCCCGACGACCTGGTGCTCGCCGCGATACCGGAGCGCGAGGATCCTCGTGACGTCCTGGTGGCGCGCGGCGACCTGAAGTTCACCGACCTGCCGCCCGGCGCGCGGGTGGGGACGGGTTCGACCCGGCGCACGGCCCAGCTGAACGCGTACGCGCGTGCCCATGGGCTGAGCGTCGAGGTCGTGCCGGTCCGGGGGAACGTCGACACCCGGATCGGGTTCGTGCGCAGCGGTGAGCTGGACGCCGTCGTCCTGGCCGCGGCCGGGCTGGGCCGCATCGGGCGCGCCGACGAAGTGACCGACTTCCTGTCGGTCGACATGGTTCTGCCTGCCCCTGGCCAAGGGGCCCTGGCGATCGAGTGCAGAGCGGGGAACACCTCCCACGACTCTGACCTGATCGCGGCACTCGGCGAGCTCGACGACCCGGACACCCGGGCCGCCGTGACCGCCGAACGGTCACTGCTCGCCGCCCTGGAGGCCGGTTGCAGCGCCCCTGTGGGCGCGCTGGCCGACCTGCTGGCCGACGGGCAGATTGTCAAGGAGATGCGCCTGCGCGGCGTCGTCGGCACGACCGACGGCTCGACGCTGGTGCAGCTGTCCACCACCGGTCCCGTGCCCGAGACGTACGACCAAGCAATGGCGCTCGGCCGTGAACTCGCAGCCGAGATGCTTGCCAAGGGCGCGGCCGGTCTGATGGGGGAGCGAGCACAGTGAGCCCCACCACCCTTCCCGCCGGTCCGGACCACGGGCACGTCACCTTTCTTGGTGCCGGACCCGGGGATCCGGGACTACTGACTCTGCGCGCCGTCGAGGCGCTGGCCAACGCGGACGTACTGGTCGCCGAGCACGAGGTGCTCGACGTCGTACGCACGCACGCCAGACAAGGCGTCGCCGAGCTCAACACCGAATTGGACACGCCTATTGGCAGCACGTATCCAGGCACAGGCACGCCTCAACTAGCGGTTGTTGACGGCGCGTCAACAAGCGCTGGTGTACCCGCTGTGCGGGATGCCGCACATCTTGTCATGGAGGCCGCGAGGGGTGGCAGGCGGGTCGTGCGTGCGGTGTCCGGGGATCCCGGGCTCGACGCGTACGCCGCCGAGGAGATGCTGGCCTGCGCCCGCGCGGGCGTTCCCTTCGAGGTGGTCCCGGGTGTCGCGGCCGCCGTGGGCGTGCCCGCGTACGCGGGTGTGCCGCTGCGGGACGCACAGGGCGCGGACGTCCGGTTCGTGGACGCCCGTACGGCCTCGGACCGCTGCTGGACCGAGGTCGGGGCGTCGGACGGGACCGTCGTCGTCTCGACCACCCTGGACTCGGTGGCCGCCGCGGCCGGTGAGCTGGTCGCGGCCGGGCGCAAGCCCGACACTCCGCTGACCGTGACGATCGCCGGTACCACGACGCGTCAGCGGACCTGGTCGGCCACGCTGGGGACCATCGCCCAGACGTTCAAGCAGGGCAAGGTGCTGCCGTCGCCCGACGGTGGCCGCCCGGTGATAGCCGTGGTCGGCGAGCGGTTCGCCGCCGCCCAGCGCGAGCAGTTGTCGTGGTTCGAGAACAAGCCCCTGTTCGGGTGGCGGGTCCTGGTGCCCCGTACGAAGGAACAGTCGGCGTCGCTCTCCGACCAGCTGCGGTCCTACGGGGCCGTGCCGCACGAGGTGCCGACGATCGCCGTCGAGCCGCCTCGGACCCCGCAGCAGATGGAGCGGGCGGTCAAGGGGCTGGTCACGGGGCGGTACGAGTGGATCGCGTTCACCTCGGTGAACGCCGTGAAGGCCGTGCGGGAGAAGTTCGAGGAGTACGGGCTCGACGCCCGTGCCTTCGCCGGGATCAAGGTCGCGGCGGTCGGGGAGCAGACCGCCAACGCGTTGATTGCCTTCGGTGTGAAGCCCGATCTGGTGCCCAGCGGTGAGCAGTCGGCCGCCGGGTTGCTGGACGACTGGCCGCCGTACGACCCGGTCTTCGACCCGATCGACCGGGTGTTCCTGCCTCGGGCCGACATCGCCACGGAGACCTTGGTCGCCGGGCTGATCGAGCTGGGCTGGGAGGTCGACGACGTCACGGCCTACCGGACGGTGCGGGCGTCGCCGCCGCCGCAGGAGACGCGGGAGGCGATCAAGGGGGGTGGCTTCGACGCCGTTCTCTTCACGTCGTCGTCCACCGTGCGGAACCTGGTGGGGATCGCCGGCAAGCCTCACAACGTGACGGTGATCGCGTGTATCGGGCCGGCCACGGCGAAGACCGCGGAGGAGCATGGGCTGCGGGTCGATGTCATGGCTCCTGAGCCGTCCGTGCTGAAGCTGGCGGAGGCGTTGGCGGACTTCGGGCTGCGGCGTCGGGCTTCTGCTGTGGAGTCCGGGGATCCGGTGACTCGGCCGAGTGAGCGGCGGCCTGGGGCTCGGCGGAGGCGGACGACTTAGGCCGGGTGCGGTGGGGGCGTACGGAAGTTGCCCGACGACTCCGAGTCGCCGGACTCCTGCGCGCCGAACCCACGGCGTTCCACGCGCACATCGGGGTCGGTGACGTCGTGGACGCCGTAGCGGGGCGACGGCGCCGGGTCGCGCAACCCAAGTCGTACGTCCACAGTCCGTTCACGGCCGTCGACGGTGACAGTCACCCGATGGCCCATGCTGCTGCGCAGATAGGGCAACGCGAGTACCAGCTGCTCGGCACCGAGCCGGTCCCGCAACTGGGCGAGCACAGGGTGGCCCTCGGCCACCGGGGCACCGAACCCCAGGGCGCGCAGGACCTGTTGGTGAACGCCGTCCACCACGCGCGCGGGCAGCGGCTCGACCTGTACGAGACCCACGTTGCCGTCGTGCCGGCTCCCGTA
>NZ_AEJB01000247.1 GCF_000331005.1 Streptomyces turgidiscabies Car8 | reverse complement strand
TTGCCTGGCCAGAGGCGGGCCATCGGCAGGATGCTGTAACCGGAACGCGACAGTCACGCCGTACAGGGGGCTTTTGTCACGGCCCGGCGCGGGTTCGCGTGGCAAGTGCCCGCAGGTCCGGTATCCGAGGCCTGTGGGCGGACAGAGCCGTGTCGAAATCCGGTACGTGTTCGCCTCTCATGTCACCGCGTTCACATCAGCGGGTCCGCTACCGAAGCTTCAGCTTCTCGCCCAGCTGCTTCGACTGGATCGTCATCGTCCGCTTCAACCGGGAACCGAGGGGCTTCTCGATCAGCCTGTGCATCAGATAGGCCAGTGTCAGCAGGCTCGCCACCGACGCGAGGATCGTCAGGTACGGGTCCAGGCCCCAGCCGCGGTGCAGGACCCGGACGAAGAACCAGCCCAGGTGCTCGTGGATCAGGTAGAAGGGGTACGTCAGCGCGCCCGCGAGGGTCAGCCAGTTCCAGTTCGCCCAGCTCGTCCAGCCCAGCGCGACCACCGCGACGGACGCGAAGGCGATCAGCACGATCAGCTGGATGACGTACGGGTTGCGGACGAAGTCGCCCTGCGCGCCCGGGTGCCACAGGGCCGTCACCGAGTAGCGCTGGCCCAGCAGGAACGACATGCCGACGATGCCCCACAGGAGCAGGTCGCTGCCGTAGCGGTGGATCAGGTAGAGGGCCAGGCCGCCGATGAAGAAGGGGGCGTGGTCGCGGAAGGTGAGCTCCGAGATCAGCGGGTTGTCCGCGACCCGGGCGAAGGCGCCGGCCAGCGTCCACAGGATGCAGAAGGTCACCACACGGCGGTAGGTGACGCCCTTCCAGACCACGAACAGGGCGAACAGCACGTAGAACTTGAGCTCCACCCACAGCGTCCAGCACACGCCCAGGACACGCGGCACGCCCAGCGGCTGCTGCATCATCGTGAGGTTGACCAGGAACTCGTCGCCGCGCACATGGTGCACGACCTCCGGCATCAGGAACGAGGCGGCGGTGACCATGACGATCGCCACCCAGTACGCCGGGTAGAGACGGGCGATGCGTGAGCGGAAGAAGTCGCCCAGCGTCTTGCCCCAGCTGCTCATGCAGATCACGAAGCCGCTGATGATGAAGAAGAACTGCACCCCGAGGCTGCCGTAGGTGGCGAACCGGGACAGGGTCGGGAACATCACACCGGGGGACTGGTGCCAGGAGTCGGCGATCTGGCCGTTCTTGCCGGCGAAGTGGTACATGCAGACCATCAGCGCGGCCACCAGCCGCAGTCCGTCCAGCGCCTTCAGCCGGCTGGCCGGGCGGCGCGGCTTGGCACCCTCGGCGGAGGGCGGGACGGCCGGTTCGGCACTCCCGGACCGCGGGCCCGGCGGCGGGGCCGGGAGCGGGGGTGCCATGGTCTGGTCGGCCGCGGTCATCGAGTGGCCTTTCGCAGCGGGAACTCGGAAGGAGAAGAAGGAGACGCTGACTCACCGAAGGTAGCCAGGAGAGCCAGGGGCAACCCAAAGAGGTAGCACACAACTCTCACGGATGAACAACCGGTCAGCTCATTGACGTATGACGGACGCGGATGGATGCACGCGGACGCCGACGCGCCGCCACCCGTCCGTATACGAACCGGGGGACGACGCGTTTGGCAGATTAAATCCTCGCGGTGCCCGTTGTCACCGCTTCACCGTTTTGCTCAACGCCCGTGCCCGGCGCGCGATCCGGCGCACGGTCGCGTTGCGCGGGATGAACGACAGCTGGGACGGCAGGGCTCCGGGCAGCGCCAGCGAGGTCAGACGGCGGCGCTTGAAGTAGCGCCAGGTCTGCTCGGTGAGGTGCTTGGAGAGGTAGCTCTCCGCCTCCGGACGCAGCCGCGAGTAGATCCGGGGCTGCATGCAGAAGCCGATCGCCTTCAGCAGCCCGGCCAGGTTCTTGCCGACCTGCTTGTCCGACGGCATCGACCACTTCTTGACGGCCTTGGCGTCCGCGAGGTCCGGCAGCAGCATGTCCACGATGGTCA
The DNA here is from genome assembly GCF_000331005.1 of Streptomyces turgidiscabies Car8. Taxonomy (GTDB): domain Bacteria; phylum Actinomycetota; class Actinomycetes; order Streptomycetales; family Streptomycetaceae; genus Streptomyces; species Streptomyces turgidiscabies. The sequence goes on along the minus strand of NZ_AEJB01000247.1, from coordinate 12,374 downwards.
GGGGTACGCGGTTGCTGTTCTGGTACGGCGCGATCTTCTCCAGCACGGTGTCCGTGCCGACCCGGGCGACCGGGATGCCGTACAGGCCGGCCGCCGTGAACAGGCCGGTCGAGAAGCAGCCGACGACCAGCGCGGGGCGCAGCCGCTGGAAGAGGACCTCGGCGAGCACGGGCCGGTCCAGGACGGTGAGTTCGGCGCCGAGCTTCTTCGCCTCCGTCTCCAGGGACCGGGACCAGGCACTGGGCGCGGTCGGGTGCGGCTTGAAGACGAGCGAGAGGTGCCCGGCCTTCACCGCGCCGCGCACCATGCGCAGATGCAGTTCCTCCTCCTCGTGCGGGGTGAGGATGCCCAGCGCGGAGAGGTACTGGCCGAGGAGCAGCGCGGGCTGTCCCTTCGGGGCATTCGCCCAGGTCTCCGTCTGGTCGCCGGCCTCGGCGAGTTCGCCGAGCACCTTCAGGAACGCCTCGGACGGCACGAGTTCGGCGGGCACGCCGAACTCGGTGAGCAGCAACGGGGTGAGGCCCGGGACGAGGTCGAGGTGGAGCAGGCGCCCGATACGGGTCCCGACCAGCGCGTCGATCTTGTCGCGCGTGGGGCCGTAACTTATGAGGCCGTCCGCGTAGACGTCGACGGGGGCGCCGGTGAACAGCTGGCACAGTGCGAGGGCCGGGTTGACCTGCACGGACTCGACGGCCAGCTCGATGTTGTCGTCACCGAGGTTCCACAGCAGCCGCAGATGCCGCTCCCACAGCGGGACGTCGTCGGCGCGCGGGCCCCAGCCGCTGGGGTGGAACGGGGCGATCGTCTCGTTCCAGGACAGGACATCGTCGAACCGCCCGCTCACCCGGTCGAAGCCGGACATCGCGTCGGCCCCGGGGGTGATCTCGGGGTTGGCGGCGTTGTTGGTGATCAGCAGCAGCCGTCGGTCGGCAGGGCGGAAGAGGCCGGCGTCGAGGGCGGCGGCCAGCGTCGCGGCACCGTAGAGCGTCGACGCGCAGAAGATCTGAGTGGTACGGGTCTTGTTGCCGCCGGACATCAGACGGACACCGTCCCGGCGGACGCGGAGACCGGCCTGCGCCGTACCTTCCGCAGCCGGTTGGCCCGCTGGACGTCCATCGAGTCGATGGCCTCCGCGAGGACGTCCTGCGGCATCCGCTTCAGCGCGGCGGCGCTCAGCGAGCGCAGTTTTCGGGCCACGGCGGGTTCGAACCTCTCGATCGCTCCGAGATGATGAGCCATGATCGCGCAGTAGGTGCGCACTGCTTTCGGCAGCAGCCTATCGGCCTCGGGGTCCCTGGCCGTCTCCTCGATGACCTGGTCGAAGGCTCGGATGAAGTCGAGTTGGCGAACATCACCGATTTGGGTGAGCGAGGAGGCGACCCCACGCCGGTAGAAGACCCCGAGCAGCCCGACCGCGGCGAACGACTCCGCCTCCCGGTGCAGCTTCCAGATCCACGGCCGGTCCTCCGCCGTACGCAGTCCGTCGGTGAAGTGCAGGAGGCCGCGGTCGACGAGCCGGCGGTGGTAGATACCGGCCCAGGCGTAGGCGTAGTCGACGGAGGTGGTGCGGTCGGTGGGCAGGATCGCGTCCCGCGGCGACATCACCACCCCGCGCCGACCGTGCGGGACCCGATGGATCGCGCGCGCCCGGCCGGTGCACTGGACATGGTCCGTACGGACGAAATCACAGCCCAACTCCTCAATAGCGGCGAGAAGTTGGGGGAAATAGTCGGGAGCGAGCCAGTCGTCGCCGTCGAGGAACGTGAGGTATTCGCCACGCGCTTTGTCGATACCGGTGTTGCGGGCGGTGGCCAGGCCTCCGTTCTTCTCGTGGCTGACCAGCACGGCGCCCGGCAGCTCGCGCTCTGCGCGCGCGAGGATGTCCGGAGTCTCGTCGCGCGAACAGTCGTCGACGAGGATGAACTCGAAGTCCGCACGCGCGTTGGCACGCAGGCTCTTCAGAGTGTCGGGCGCGTATTGCTGCACGTTGTAGAACGGCACGATGACGGAGAGCTTGACCACGAGTCCGAGGTTAGAGCCTCTCCGGTCGTCTCACTTTACCCGGGGTTTGATGTCGGGTGAACTACATGTGTCCGACCGGTGAATCAAGGGGGTTTCTGCACGTATGGCGTCTTGATTCAAGTCGACGCGGCCCTTTGTTAACCCTTTGTTGCCTTGGGATTGGGTGGAAGCACCCCATGTCGGCTTAAGGTCTTGGGCGTGCCAGCCAGTACCACGAGCCCCATGAGGGTCGCCGTCCTCGCCGATTCCGACACTCGGTGGAAATGGGGTGCGCTCACAGCCAGTCGTATTTCTCCTGATAATTCGGACATTCATCTCGACGGCTACCTCCTCAGAGGCAGGGCCACCCCCACCGCCCGCCAGCTCCAGGAGGTCGGCGTCACCGCGGACTCGCTGCGCGAGGTGACCGCCCTGGAGTTCCTGCGGGCCATGGACCAGGAGGAGCCGTACGACATCCTCGTGCTCGCCCTGGTCGGCGGCGGCGTCCAGGCGATGCTGCATGGCCTGGCGCAGGTGTGGGACGACACGGCCCTGCGCCCCGTCGTCGTCACCGGCTATGTCGGGGTCGTGTACGAAAAGCTCGCCGACGGGCTCCTGCTGCGCCACGGCGCCGACCTGGTCCTCGCGAACTCCCGCCAGGACGCCGACCGTTTCAGGGCCGTCTACGACGGAGTGGGCGCCGATTCGTCCTCTGTGACCGAGATCGCACTCCCTTTTCTGGGTGGCACGACTTACACAGGTGAGCATGGTCACCCGTACACGGTGGTGTTCGCCGCTCAGCCCTCCGTCCCGGAGAGCCGCAAGGACCGTACGTATCTCCTCGACCGGCTCGTGCAGCACGCGAAGCTGCACCCCGAGCGCGAGGTGCTCCTCAAGCTGCGTTCCAAGCCCGGCGAGCACACCACGCACATCGAGGAACTGCCGTACCAGAAACTGGCCCAACGCGCCGACCTTCCGCCGAACTTCAAGCTCGTCTACGGGCACATGGGCGAGGTCCTGGACCGCACGGACCTGCTGGTCACCATCAGCTCCACGGCAGCCCTGGAGTCCCTGCACCGCTCCATCCCGACCGTCGTGCTGAGTGACCTGGGCGTGCGCGAGGCGCTCGGCAACCACCACTTCGTGGGCTCGGGCTGCCTCGCCTCCTGGGAGCAGCTCGACGCCGGTCACCAGCCCGTTCCCGACGCGTCGTGGGTGGCCCGCCAGGGTGTCGCCGCGGATGGCTCGTACGAGACGGCCTTCGACGCCGCACGCGACAGGATCGACCGACTTCTGGGATCCTCGAAGCTTCCGCCCCTGGCCCCGTACTACACACCGATGACGGCTCCCGGATATTTGCCGGGTATTCTCGCTCGGCACCACCTCGGCCCCGACGGCGTTCCGCTGCCCGGAGCGCCGGCCGCCGACAAGGAGCCGGGAGCGGTGCGGCAGATCGTGCGTCGCGCGGCCCGCGGCGCCTACCGGCACGGCGTGCAGCGCGTCGCGCCCGTGATCCGGCGGATGGGGGAGCTGTGACCCATCGGATCCCCCGTCAGACACGCGAAGAGCGTCAAGGAGTGCAGGCAATGTCCAACCCGGAGTCCAACCCGGAAGCGGGCCGAGCGACCGCGCGGCCCCGCGTGCTCGCAGTGATCCCCGCGAGAGGGGGCTCCAAGGGCGTGCCCGCGAAGAACCTGCTGCCTGTCGGCGGGGTCCCGCTGGTAGCCCGCGCGGTGCGCGAGTGCCTCGCCGCCAAGCTGGTCACGGACGTCGTCGTCTCCACCGACGACCAGGCGATCGCCGCCGCGGCCCGCCAGGCCGGCGCCGAGGTCGTACTGCGTCCCGCCGCCATCGCCGGTGACACCGCGACGTCCGAGGCCGCCGTCCTGCACGCCATGGACGCCCACGAGACGCTGCACGGCGCCAAGGTGGACGTGGTCCTGCTCGTGCAGTGCACCAGCCCGTTCATCATCCGCGAGGACGTCGACGGCGTCGTCAACGCGGTCGTGCACAACGGCGCCGACAGCGCGCTGACCGTCGCCCCCTTCCACGGGTTCATCTGGCGCGACGCCGCCGACGACCCGCAGCCGGTGCCCGGCGAGGGCGCAGCCGCCGAGAGCACGGCCGTCGAGGGCGGCACGGACACCGTGACCACCACCGAGACGGTGACCGTCGGCGGTGGCTATGGCGTAAATCACGACAAGTCCTTCCGGCCTCGCCGACAGGACCGCCCCCAGGACCTCCTGGAGACCGGCGCCGTCTACGCCATGGACGCGACGGGCTTCCGCAAGTCGAAGCACCGTTTCTTCGGTCACACCGAACCCGTGCGTACCGACCCGGCCCGGGTGCTGGAGATCGACGACCCGCACGACCTCGCCCGCGCCCGGGCCCTCGCGACGCTCTTCGACGCGGAACGCCCCGGCGCCCTCCCGACCGCCGACGACATCGACGCGGTCGTACTCGACTTCGACGGCACCCAGACAGACGACAGGGTGCTGATCGACTCCGAAGGACGGGAGTTCGTCTCCGTGCACCGCGGTGACGGCCTCGGAATCGCAGCGTTGCGAAAGAGCAGCCTCAAGTTGCTGATCCTGTCCTCGGAACAGAACCCGGTCGTCGCCGCCCGCGCACGGAAGCTACAGCTGCCCGTGCTGCACGGCATCGACCGGAAAGACCTCGCGCTGAAGCAGTGGTGCGAGGAGCAGGGCATCGCGCCGGAGCGCGTGCTCTACGTCGGCAACGACGTCAACGACCTCCCGTGCTTCGCCCTCGTGGGCTGGCCCGTGGCGGTCGCGAGCGCCCACGACGTTGTGCGCGGCGCCGCACGCGCGGTCACCACCGTTCCCGGCGGCGACGGCGCGATCCGAGAGATCGCCAGCTGGATCCTCGGCCCCTCTCTCGACCCCCTCAACAAGAAGTAAGGAACCCCCGGAATGACCTCCACCCGCTTGCGCTCGTTCGGCTCGAAGACCGCCGGCCCCGGCCAGCCCGTGTACATCTGCGGCGAGATCGGCATCAACCACAACGGTGACCTTGAGAACGCCTTCAAGCTGATCGACGTGGCCGCCGAAGCCGGCTGTGACGCGGTCAAGTTCCAGAAGCGCACCCCGGAGATCTGCACCCCGCGCGACCAGTGGGACATCGAGCGCGACACCCCCTGGGGCCGCATGACCTACATCGACTACCGCCACCGTGTGGAGTTCGGTGAGGACGACTACCGCAAGATCGACGAGCACTGCAAGAAGCGCGGCATCGACTGGTTCGCCTCCCCGTGGGACACCGAGGCGGTCGCGTTCCTGGAGAAGTTCGACGTCCCGGCCCACAAGGTCGCGTCCGCGTCCCTGACGGACGACGAGCTGCTCGTCGCCCTCCGCCAGACCGGCCGTACGGTCATCCTGTCGACGGGTATGTCCACCCCGAAGCAGATCCGTCACGCGGTCGAGGTGCTGGGCAGCGACAACATCCTGCTCTGCCACGCGACGTCGACCTACCCGGCGAAGGCCGAGGAGCTCAACCTCCGCGTCATCAACACGCTGGAGAAGGAGTACCCGAACGTCCCGATCGGCTACTCCGGCCACGAGACGGGCCTGCAGACCACGCTGGCCGCGGTCGCCCTCGGTGCCACCTTCGTCGAGCGTCACATCACCCTCGACCGCGCGATGTGGGGCTCCGACCAGGCCGCCTCCGTCGAGCCGCAGGGTCTGACCCGCCTCGTCCGTGACATCCGCACCATCTCCGAGTCCCTCGGCGACGGCGTCAAGAAGGTCTACGAGTCCGAGATCGGCCCGATGAAGAAGCTCCGTCGTGTCACCGGCGTCATCGCCGACGCGGAGATCGCGGCTGCCGCGGGCGAGCCCGTCACCGCCTGATCCACACCACTCAGCGGCTTCACCGGCGCCAGCCGGTGACCACTCCGTCCACGCGGATTCCCCAGTCCGTACTCACGGAAGCGACGGTCGTACGTCGATGAGCCCACGCGCCGGTACCACCGGCCCCCACACTCTCGCCTTCGTCGAGAGCCCGGTCCAGCTCCTGAACGTGCTGGAATGGGCGCATGTGCACGCGCACGCGCTCAGCCCGGAGGGGGCCGGCGGTCCGGCGCCGGTCGTTTCCGCCCGCGCCGGTTCCACCCGCAGAGGCGGCAAGGTTCCGGGGCAGGCGTCCCGCCGCTGGCGCAGGGGCCAGAACCGGCCGACGATCCACCGGGAACCCTCCTCCGGAGGCGGACTGACCCTGGTCGTCCTCTCCCCGGTCGACCCGATGACCCGGGGCCAGCTGCGCCGTATGGCCGAGCTCGCCCGCGAGGAGGGCCACGAGGTCCGCTGGGAGGACGCGCGGGCCGGAACCTCGGCCCCGTTCCGCACGATCGGCGGCCTGGCCCCGTTGCTGCGCCGCACCCGCCGCATCGTCATGGGGGACCCGTTCTCCCGCTACGTACAGGTACTTCTCAACATCACCAAGGCCCGTGACCTCGTCGTCGTCGACGACGGCACGGCGACCATGGAGTTCGTCTCCCAACTCGCCCGCGGTGAGCGCCTGGTGCGCTGGCACCGCAAGGCCCAGCGGCCCGGAGCGCGGGACCTGCTGTTCATCCCGGTGTCCTCGAAGGCCCGCCGCAGGCTGACCCCGGGCGGCAGGCGCCGCGTCGAGATCTTCTCCTCGATGCCGATCGAGGACACCCCCGAGGGCGTCGAGGTCACGTACAACGACTTCGCCTGGACCCGTTCCCGGTTCGGCCCCCCGCACATCGCCGAGGGCGCGGACATGGTCGGTACGTCGCTGGTGGAGACGGGTGTGGTCGACGCCGACAGCTACCGCGAGGCGGTCCGCGCCCTGGCCAGGACCCACGGCGTGACCCGCTACTTCGCCCACCGCCGCGAGAGCCCCGAGAAACTCCAGGACCTGGCGGCCTGCACGGGCCTGGAGATGGTCCGCCCGGACCTTCCCCTCGAACTGATCGCCCGCCGCGGCCCCATCGGCCGTACGATCCTCAGCTTCCCCTCGACGGTCGTCCACACCCTCCCGCTGGCCCTGGCGGGCACGGAGGTGAAGGTCGCGGTCTGCGACATCGACCCGGCCTGGCTGACCGCGAACGCGTCACCGAGGGCCCAGGGCTTCCTGTCGGGCGTCACAGGCTCCGCCCGGGACGTACAACGCGTCTCGACGGACTCGGCCCGCCCCACAAAGGAAGCGAAGGCGACGGGCTGACGCCCGTGTCCCCCTGAGGCTTTTCAGGCGCCGCTCGTCACACGGAACTCGTCGCCCTCCGGGTCGCGCAGGACGACACGGCCGTCGTAGCGGACGAGGAGCGTGGCGCCCAGCTCCGTGAGCCGGTCGACCTCGGTGGCGAGGTCGGGCGCCGACAGATCCAGGTGAACCCGGTTCTTGACGCGCTTCGGCTCAGGGACGAGCTGCACCCACGGGCGGGGGCCGCCGTCCCGCGGCTCCGGAAGAACCGTCGGGTTGTCCTCCGGACCGGCGATCCCCAGCCCGCGCAGCCGGGCGAGTTCGGCCTCGTCGTACGGGGCGACGGCGTATCCGTCGAGCGCCGCGGCCCAGTAGCGGGCCGGCGAGGCGGGGTGGGCCGAGTCGACGACGGTGTCTCGGAGACGTGCCATCCGCCCATGATGCGGGCCCCGCGCCCCGGACTACCCCGGCTTGCGTGCCAGCAGATACGCGCGCTGCCGGGTCTCGTCCTCGTAGGGCTCGCGGATCGTCTGCGCGTGCAGGGTCAGGCCCGCCTCGGTGAGGAGTTCGGCGACCCGGGCCGGCGTGCGGAACCAGTAGTCCAGGGACATCTCGTGGCCGAAGCGTTCGCCGAGGTGCAGGTGGTGGTCGTCCGGGCCCGTCTGGAAGGCGAGCAGTACGAGGCCGCCGGGGGCCAGGACGCGGTGGAACTCCGCGAACACCGTGGGCAGCGCGGCGTCCGGGATGTGGATGATCGAGTAGAGGGCCAGGACCCCGCCCAGCGTCTCGTCCGGGAGGTCGAGGGACGTCATCGAGCCCACGTGGAACCGCAGCTCCGGGTGGGCCCGGCGGGCCAGCGTCACCATGCGTGGGGACAGGTCGACGCCGAACACCGGCACGCCGAGGGCGTGCAGTCTCGCGGAGACGTGGCCGGGTCCCGAGCCGACGTCCGCGACGGGCGCGGAGCCCTGGGCCCGCACCAGTTCGGCGAAGGCGGCGAGGAGGGCGCGGTCCAGCGGGAGGTCCGCCAGGTGGTCGGCGTATCGCTCTGTGTAGTCGGCGGCCATGGCGTCGTACGACGCGCGGGTGGCGTGGAGGAAGTCCGGCGAGTCCGGGACGGCGGCCCGTATGAGGTCCGTCACGGACGCCTGGTTCAGGGCGGTCACGGGGGTGCACGTTACCCGGGGGCGGCGCGCGGGAGGGCGCGTTCACGCGGACGGCGGCGGGCGTTGGCCGATGTTCATGCCCCTGACCGTGGCCGTTTCGCTACGTGGACAGTTCCGTCGACGCGGTGTAGGGCGTGGCATCGTGGGCGGGGGTAGACAGAAGTGGCTGCCGGGAAAGACCGGCGAGTTTACCCATCCCAGTTCGCGAGTATGCCTTCGGCGGTCAGAATTTCTCCCCTGACAGGTGGAAATTTTGTTGATCGTGGGTCCTTCGACCGCCCGGGCGTCCTACCCTTCAAAGGGTGAACCACATGATGTCCCGAGAGTCCGAGGCCGATCTCCCCGGGGAAGCCGTGCTTCCCGGCACGCTGCCGGAGGGACTGCGCGCCGAGCTCGTCGCGTTCCGACGCGACATGCACATGCACCCGGAGCTCGGCAACCAGGAGTTCCGTACCACCGCCGCGATCAGGACACGGCTCGAGAAGGCCGGCCTCCAGCCGCGCGTACTCGCCACCGGCACCGGGCTCATCTGTGACATCGGCGTCGACCCCGAGGGCCAGGGCAGCGGCACGGCTGTGCCCGTCCTCGCCCTGCGCGCCGACATCGACGCCCTCCCCATCCCGGACACGAAGAGTGACTGCGCGTACCGCTCCACCGTGCCCGACCGCGCCCACGCCTGCGGCCACGACGTCCACACCACCGTCGTGCTCGGCGCCGGGCTCGTCCTCGCCGACCTGCACCGGCAGGGACTGCTGCCGAGGCCGGTGCGGCTGATCTTCCAGCCCGCCGAGGAGGTGCTGCCCGGCGGTGCCGCCGACGCGATCGAGTGCGGCGCGCTCGACGGGGTCGGCCGGATCATCGCCGTGCACTGCGACCCGAGGGTCGACGCGGGGCGGATCGGGCTGCGCCACGGGCCCATCACCTCCGCCTGCGACCGGCTGGAGATCTCGCTCGACGGCGCCGGCGGCCACACCGCGCGCCCCCACCTCACCACCGACCTCGTCACCGCCGCCGCCCGGGTCGCCACCGACGTACCCGCGCTCGTGTCCCGGCGCGTCGACGCCCGCAGCGGGCTCTCCGTGACCTGGGGCCGGATCGAGTCGGGCCACGCCTGCAACGTGATCCCGCAGCACGCCGAGCTGTCCGGGACCGTACGGTGCCTCGACCTCGACACCTGGCACCAGGCCCCCGACCTCGTCCACGCGGCCGTCGACGAGATCGCCAACCTCTACCGGGCCAAGTCCGAGATCACCTACGTACGCGGCGTGCCGCCCGTCGTCAACGACGCGGACGTCACCGAGCTGCTGCGCGACGCGATGACCTCCCGGCGCGGCGCCCACTCCGTCGAGGACACCGCCCAGAGCCTCGGCGGCGAGGACTTCTCCTGGTACCTGGAGCACGTCCCCGGCGCGATGGCCCGCCTCGGCGTGCGCAGGCCGGGCGAGCGCGGGGTACGCGATCTGCACCAGGGCGACTTCGACGCCGACGAGCACGCGATCACGGTCGGCGTGGAACTGTTCACCGCCGCCGCGCTGCTCGACGCACTGGAGCGGTAGGCGTAGGAAGTCGGGGAGGGGCCGGTCCTTGCCGGTCACCGGCGGGGGCCGCCGGTCGTGCTGAAGGGCACGGAAGTGAGCAGAGGCTCACGCCATCCAGAAGAACACCGCCGTCATCCGCTTCTCCTCCAGCGTCGTCCCGCAGTAACCGGTCGCGCTGTGCACGAGGTTGGCGTTGTAGAGGAGCAGGCGGTTGTACCTGTGCGGGACGCGTACGTCCTCCTCGAAGGCGTCGGGTGCCACGAACCGGGTGCCCAGCGCCTCGACGAGGTTGTTGTGCGGGGCCTGCACCGTGTTGCCGCCGAGGCGCCCGCCGGGCAGGGACTGGCGGAAGAAGCTGGTGCCGCAGTCCTTGGGGACGCCCGGGTTGAGGTAGAGCACGGCCGCGTACCGGCACAGTGCCCGTGAGTCCGTGTGCGGCCGGGGCATGCTCTCGCCCTCGCCGACCACCTGGACGCAGTTGTGGTTGAGGGTGCCGCCGCCGGGGGCCTTCTGTACCCAGAGTTCCTTCGCGCCGGTCGCCTGCCGCACCAGCCGCTCGATCCGCCCCAGCTCGGCCGGTTCGAGACCCGGCATGGCCCGCAGTCCGGGCCAGCTCTCCGAGGTGTAGGGGTGGCCCTTCGTCCAGTCGTCCTTGGCCAGACACCGCTCGCGTACGGCGTCCACGGCGGGCAGGACGTCGTCGAGGACCCAGTAGTCGCGGCCCTTGGTGGGCTTGCGGTAGGGCAGCACCGGGAGGGCGGCGGAGCGGGCAGCGGCGGCCCAGGGGGGAGACGATGGCTGTGGGGGCATGGGTCAGAAGGTAGGACGGGCCCAGTTTTGCCTGTGTCTGTACTCGGTCAATTTTCTCCCGGCTTCGGTCAACCTTCGGTCAGCGGCGCCTCTCCCGGCGTTCCTCGGCGCACCCGGCCGGCCATCGATTCCCGTGCACGCGCCGCTCGGGTTCCGTGCGCAGCGCCTTCCTGTTCGCAACGGGATCCGCGACTGCGGCCACAGTGATGAGATCGACGGGCCTCGGCCATGACCCGACGTCATGGCCGTGGAGACGTTCACGGCCATGACGTCGACCGGCGCGGCGGAGCGCTGAAACAGGCGGCGGCTCCTGTGTGAGCCGCTCCGCCGATTGGCGCAACACGGTTGTAAGCCAATCGTGCACTATCGGAAACCATCGGCCCGGAAGCCGCAAGAGCACGAGTTCAGAAGGCGTTTGCCTCGAATCGATAACGGCTTCCGCACGGGTTATTTTCTGACATCTACGCGCGTTACGATGCCGCGAAGCCGACGCCACTGGGGCGTCCAGGCCCGGGCACTGGCATGGTGCTCACATGAAGCGCCGACATGGCGCTCAGGTCAGGTGAAGGAGCCCCCCGTGCGCCGGGTAGCCAAGCTTTCCGCTGCGTGTATCGCAACCGCAGCTCTCGCAATGACTGCCACTGGCTGTGGCAGCACCTCCTCCGAGAAGGACAGCTCGTCGTCGTCCGCGTCGTCGGACAGCGGCAAGGGCAGCATCAAGATCGGCCTCGCCTACGACATCGGCGGCCGTGGTGACCGCTCCTTCAACGACTCCGCCGCCCGCGGCGCCGACAAGGCGGAGAAGGAGTTCGGCGGCTCCATCAAGGAACTGACCGCCAAGGCCTCCGACACCGAGGCCGACCGCGAGCAGCGCCTGACCGACCTGGCCGACGCCGGTTACAACCCGATCGTCGCCGTCGGGTTCTCCTACGCCACCTCGGTCGACAAGGTCGCCGCCAAGTACCCGAAGGTCAGCTTCGGCCTCATCGACGCGGTCGCGACCGCCAAGAACGTCGACAGCATCACCTTCACCGAGGAGCAGGGTTCCTACCTGGCCGGTGTCGCCGCGGCTCTGAAGACCAAGAAGGACCACGTCGGCTTCATCGGCGGTGTGGACACCCCGCTGATCAAGAAGTTCGAGGCGGGCTACGTCCAGGGCGTCAAGGACACCAACCCCAAGGTCAAGGTCGAGGTCCAGTACCTGACCCACGGCTCGGACTTCTCCGGCTTCGCCAGCCCCGACAAGGGCAAGGAGGCCGCGTCCGGCCAGCTCGACAAGGGCGCCGACGTGATCTACTCCGCGGCCGGCTCCTCCGGCAACGGCTCGATCGAGGCCATCTCCGGCGCCAAGGGCACCTGGGCCATCGGCGTGGACTCGGACCAGTACAACATCCAGGGTCTGAGCAAGTACAAGGAGTCGATCCTCACCTCGATGGTCAAGAACGTCGACGTCGGCGTCTACGACTTCATCAAGTCCGTCCACGACGGCGCGCCGCTGACCGGCAACCAGGTCTACTCGCTCGCCAAGGGCGGTGTCGGCCTGGCCACCAGCGGTGGCTTCATCGACGACATCCAGACCCAGCTGGACGCCGCGAAGAAGAAGATCGTCGACGGCACCATCAAGGTCAAGACCACCCCGTGACCTGACGGTTCCCGCGGGAACCCCGGCTCG
>NZ_AEJB01000246.1 GCF_000331005.1 Streptomyces turgidiscabies Car8 | reverse complement strand
TTGACGACACAGCGGCGCCATCGCTGACACCGAACACCACCCGCCCCGCCGTTCCCCCGCACTGTGACGTGTGGCACTATGCGGGACACCCCACCGGCACAGCCCTCCACGGGAGACACTCCGAGTGCAGCAATCCGCCGTCCCGGAACTGGCACACACCCACACCCGCCCCATCCACTGGCTCGCGACGGCCACCGCCCTCGCCGGCGTCGTCGCCCTCTCCTCGGCCTTCCAGCCCGGCTCCGCCACAGCGGCCCAGGCAGCCGGCCCCGCAGGACATTCCGCGGTGGGCGCGGCACCCCCCGACCCCACCGGAGTCGCCTTCCCCCTCCAGTGCGGCCCGCTGCCGGTCCTCGTACAGAACAAGGCCAGCGGAGACCTCGACGGCGACGGCAGACCCGAAACGGTCGCCTCCGTCCGCTGCGACGCCGGCTCCGGAACCCCGCCCAACGGCGTGTACGTCCTCACCCAGGCCGCCGACGCGAAGCAGCCGCGCCTCGTCGCGACCCTCGTCGACCCCAAGAGCCGCCTCACCGTCACCGACCTCACCGTCCACGACGGCGCCGTCACGGCCACGCTCCTCGGCTACTCGTCCCTCGACGTCCCCCGCTGCTGCCCCGACGTCGACGAGCGAGCCAAGTGGCAGTGGAAGAACGGCGCGTTCCTCCGCTCGACACCCGCCGGCGCACAGAGCATGTGAACACGCGGCAGGTGAGAAACCAGACAGCGGCGGGCGTACGAATTTCAGCCATCGGTGGCGCGGAGTGGTTGGACGATTACTCCGCGTCCGGTCCGAAAACCTCGACCCTGTCCGAAACTCGACGTACGTGAATACAGTCGCCCGGACACTCCTTCGCGGAGTCCACGACATCCGTCAGCAAGGGCAGCGGAACCGGCGTCGTCGCCCCCGGGGCCTGCAGCAACTCGTCCCCGGGACTCTTCACATACGCAAGCCCGTCGATGTCCAGCTCGAAGACCTCAGGGGCGTACTGGACACAGATCCCGTCCCCAGTGCACAGGTCCTGATCGATCCAGACCTCCAACGCCTCACCGCCGACGACTGCCTCTTCCCGCACGGTCATGTCTCCTGCCGTTTCTGTCCCGAGCAGGACAATCCGACGGCAAGTCGGCCCAGCTCTGACGGGTGTTGAACACTTCGACCCTACCTCCGGCCGCTTCCCAATCATGTTCTGTGGGTATTCCCCTGGCGTGAGGGAGAGCGCAAGGGTGAAGATCGGACACACCTCGACAGTCTTTGTGATCTAGGGGTTTCAATCGACACCCACCCAGGTAGGGTCTGGAAGCGTCCAGCTCCCCTTGGAGGAGGTGAGGACCGTGGCAGCCCACGACGACGACATGAACCGCGGCATCCGCCCGGGACGAGGGTCCGACGACCCGTCCGGGCAGGTTGCCTACCTTGAGCAGGAGATCGCCGTCCTGCGGCGCAAGCTCGCCGACTCTCCGCGACACACGAGGATTCTCGAAGAGCGGATCGTCGAACTGCAGACCAACCTGGCCGGCGTGTCCGCACAGAACGAGCGGCTCGCCAACACACTCCGAGAGGCCCGCGACCAGATCGTGGCCCTCAAGGAAGAGGTCGACAGGCTGGCACAGCCCCCGGCCGGCTTCGGTGTCTTCCTGGAAGCCAACGAGGACGGCACGGCCGACATCTTCACCGGAGGCCGCAAACTCCGCGTGAACGTCAGCCCCAGCGTCGAGCTCGAAGAGCTCCGGCGCGGCCAGGAAGTGATGCTCAACGAAGCTCTCAACGTGGTCGAGGCCATGGAGTACGAGAGCGTCGGCGACATCGTCACCCTCAAGGAGATCCTTGAGGACGGCGAGCGCGCCCTGGTACAGGGGCACACCGACGAGGAACGGGTGGTACGGCTCGCCGAACCCCTCCTGGACGTCGTCATCCGCCCCGGCGACGCTCTCCTGCTCGAACCCCGCTCCGGCTACGTCTACGAAGTCGTACCGAAGAGCGAGGTCGAGGAACTCGTCCTCGAAGAAGTACCCGACATCGGCTACGAGCAGATCGGCGGCCTGGGCAACCAGATCGAGATGATCCGCGACGCGGTCGAACTCCCGTACCTTCACCCCGACCTCTTCAAGGAGCACGAACTCAGGCCGCCCAAGGGCGTCCTGCTCTACGGGCCCCCCGGATGCGGAAAGACGCTCATCGCCAAGGCCGTCGCCAACTCGCTGGCCAAAAAGGTCGCCGAAGTCACCGGCCAGGCCCAGGGCAAGAGCTTCTTCCTCAACATCAAGGGTCCCGAACTCCTCAACAAGTACGTCGGCGAGACCGAGCGGCAGATCCGCCTCGTCTTCCAGCGTGCAAGGGAGAAGGCCAGCGAGGGCACCCCCGTCATCGTCTTCTTCGACGAGATGGAATCCCTCTTCCGCACCCGCGGATCCGGCGTCAGCTCGGACGTGGAGAACACCATCGTCCCGCAGCTGCTCGCCGAGATCGACGGCGTGGAAGGCCTGCAGAACGTGGTCGTGATCGGCGCCTCCAACCGCGAGGACATGATCGACCCCGCCATCCTGCGCCCCGGCCGCCTCGACGTGAAGATCAAGATCGAACGTCCGGACGCCGAATCGGCCAAGGACATCTTCCAGAAGTACCTCACCGACCGTCTCCCGCTGCACCCCGAGGACGTGGGGGAGCACGGCGGCGACAAGGTGGCCACGGTCCAGAGCATGATCCAGACGGCCGTGGAACACATGTACACGGAATCCGAGGAGAACCGCTTCCTGGAAGTCACCTACGCAAACGGTGACAAGGAAGTCCTCTACTTCAAGGACTTCAACTCCGGCGCCATGATCGAGAACATCGTGGGCCGGGCCAAGAAGATGGCGATCAAGGACTTCCTCGACCACAAGCAGAAGGGCATCCGCGTCTCCCACCTCCTCCAGGCATGCGTGGACGAGTTCAAGGAGAACGAGGACCTCCCCAACACCACCAACCCCGACGACTGGGCCCGGATCTCCGGAAAGAAGGGCGAACGGATCGTGTACATCCGTACGCTCATCACCGGCAAGCAGGGCGCGGACACCGGACGCTCCATCGACACGGTGGCGAACACCGGTCAGTACCTGTAAAAAACTGGGTGGC
>NZ_AEJB01000245.1 GCF_000331005.1 Streptomyces turgidiscabies Car8 | reverse complement strand
GCCCGCGACATGGCACGGCAGCAGGTCAGGTATGCCGAGCTGACCATCACCCCGTTCTCCTCCGTCCGCCGCGGTATCGACGACCGCGCCTTCATGGACGCGATCGAGGACGCCCGCAAGTCGGCCGAGGCCGAGTTCGGGATCGTACTGCGCTGGTGCTTCGACATTCCGGGCGAGGCCGGGCTCGAATCCGCCGAGGAGACGGTGCGGCTCGCCACCGACGACCGGCTGCGCCCGGAGGGGCTGGTGTCGTTCGGGCTCGGCGGGCCCGAGATCGGCGTACCCAGGCCGCAGTTCAAGCCGTACTTCGACCGGGCGATCGCCGCCGGACTGCGGTCGGTTTCGCGCTGTGTGTCGTACGGTCGTGGCGGCCGGGCTCAGCTCACCAGACCGGCCAGCTTGCGCAGGGACTCGTTGAGGGCGGCCGTCCCCGAGTCCTTCAGCTTGCCGGCCATCAGGGAGACGGCCGCGCCGGTGAACTCGCCGTCGATGCGGACTGTCGTGGCGTCGCCGTCGGGTGTGAGGGTGTAGCGCGTGGCGACGGTCACGGCCATCGGTCCCTTGCCCCGGATGGCCAGCGTGCGGGCGGGCTCCAGCTCCGCGATGGTCCATTCGACCTCGGCCGGGAAGCCCATCAGCTTCATGTTCTCCTCGAAGGTGCCGCCGATCTCGAGGGTGGAGGGGCCGCCCTTCGGGAAGCTCGTGTGGGTCGCGTTCCACGCTCCGTACGCCGACCAGTCCGTCAGCTGCGCCCAGATCTTCTCCGGCGGTGCCTGGATCTGTGCCTCCGCGCTTATTTCGGCCATGCGACCACCTCTGTGTCTCGGGCTGCGGTGTCGCGGAACGTAGTCGCAAGGGCCGGAACATTCAATACTGACGAGCCGTCAGAAATAGACGCGGTGAGCCGGCGGGCGGGACCGGCTCAGCCGACCCGCCGTATGACAGCCGCGTCGAACAGGTCCCACGCGCGGGGGAAGGGGCCTTCGTCGTGACAGTGCCATGCCTCCCAGAACAGGTCGGCGAGCAGTGCGTCCTCCGGGGCGTACACCCGGTACACGTACTGCCTCCCGTCCGTGGCCGGCAGCGCCACCAGCCAGCACCTCTCCATGCTGGTGTGGGACGTGCGAGAGGGTGCTCCGGTTGCGCCCGGGGCGCGCGGAATGGGCGTGCGCGCCCCTTACGTCGACTTCCTGGCGGAGCGGCGTGATGTCCTCCGTAAGGAGGAGATTCCGCCGCCGGTGCACACCTTCCGTGGGACACGGAAATGGTGCGTCGCGGGGATGACCGAAAGTACGGGGACTGATGGGGTGGGGGTGTGCGATCCCGTATTCCCCGGCAGTCGACCACCGAGCACGGCGCGAACCGCTTGGACAACGATGCCAGGCTCACTTCCGAGCTGGCAGCGGTGGTCGCGGGCGCGCGCAGACGAGCGGTGCGGGACGGGGACCGGCAGATCGACACGGCCCATCTGCTGCACACGCTCCTGGAGTCCGACCCCGAGGTGCGCGCGGTGTTCGAGGGCGGCGACCCGCAGGTCGCACGGCTGCTCGGCTATCTCGTGCAGCGCAGCATCGGCTACGGGCTGCGCTGGCAGGGCTCGGTCGAGGACTCCGGCGCGCTGCCCGTGCTGCCGGGGGCGGCTGGGACGACGGGCTGGTCGCCGGTCGCGGCGAGCGCGTTGGAGGAGGCGTGCGAACGGGCCGCGCGACGCGGTGACGCACCGGCGCGCGGCGTCGATCTGCTCGCGGCGATCATCGGGGATCCCCAGTCCCGGGCCGTCGAAGTGCTGCGACGGGGCGGAGTCGACGCGCGGGAGCTGCCGGAACGGCTGAGGCAGGTCGAACTGAGGGCGGCCGGATGCGAGGAGTACGCCGAGGGACTCGACGGTCACCGCTGAGGCGCAGGCCTGTGTGAGCCCACCGCTCGACAGGTCCCTCGGTCCCCGGGGGGACGGTCCAGTCGGTGAGACAGGTGTCATCGGGGGTGACGCTCATGTCGTCGCCTGCCATCATGGTGCCGGTGCGTACGTCAGGGAGTGGTGAGGTCGTTCGAGGCAAGGGCGTGGGGCTCGGGCTCGCGCTGGTGTCGGCGGTCGCGTTCGGCGGGTCCGGGGTCGCGGCCAAGCCGTTGATCGAGGCGGGCCTCGATCCGCTGCACGTGGTGTGGCTGCGGGTGGCGGGCGCGGCCCTGGTGATGCTGCCCCTGGCCGTACGGCACCGGGCGCTGGTGCGCCGGCGGCCCGCGCTGCTCGCCGGGTTCGGACTGCTTGCCGTGGCCGGGGTCCAGGCCTGCTACTTCGCCGCGATCTCCCGGATCCCGGTCGGGGTCGCCCTGCTCGTCGAGTACCTCGCACCCGCCCTGGTGCTGGGCTGGGTGCGGTTCGTGCAGCGGCGGCCCGTGACCCGCGCCGCCGCGCTCGGTGTCGTCCTCGCGGTCGGCGGGCTCGCCTGTGTCGTCGAGATCTGGTCCGGGCTCGGCTTCGACGCCGTGGGGCTGCTGCTCGCGGTCGCCGCCGCCTGCTGCCAGGTCGGCTACTTCGTCCTGTCCGACCAGGGCAGTGACGCGGGTGACGAGGCGCCGGACCCGCTCGGTGTCATCGCGTACGGTCTGCTGGTCGGCGCCCTTGTGCTGACCGTCGTGGCGCGGCCGTGGCGCATGGACTGGTCGGTGCTGGCGGGCACCGCGGACATGAACGGCACACCTGTCGCGGCCGGGTTGTTGCTGGGCTGGATCGTACTGGTCGCCACGGTCGTCGCCTACGTCACCGGCATCCTCGCCGTGCGGCGGCTCTCGCCGCAGGTCGCCGGGGTCGTGGCGTGTCTGGAGGCGGTCATCGCGACCGTGCTGGCCTGGGTGCTGCTGGGCGAGCATCTTTCGGCTCCCCAGATCGCGGGGGGTGCGGTGGTGCTGGTGGGGGCGTTCATCGCACAGTCGTCTGCGCCCGCCAAGGGGTCGGCGGAGCCGGTCGCCCGCGGCTCCGAAAAGGATGTGGCGGCCCGCCGTACCGCCGCATAGGGTCGCGACCATGCACGCGCGCGCACTCGTCCTTCCGCCTCCGGCCGCCTGAGGCGGGCTCCCCGAGAACATGCCCGACGTATCGCCGTCGGGCCGAACGGTGCTGCCCGCAGACGAAGCCAGAGGACCCCGTGAAGCCCTGAGG
Organism: Streptomyces turgidiscabies Car8; assembly: GCF_000331005.1. Classification (GTDB taxonomy): domain Bacteria; phylum Actinomycetota; class Actinomycetes; order Streptomycetales; family Streptomycetaceae; genus Streptomyces; species Streptomyces turgidiscabies. The sequence continues at coordinate 5,907 of NZ_AEJB01000245.1, read as the reverse complement.
GCTCGGGTCCTTTCGTCGACTTCCGCGCGGCGGGCGGCTTTCGGCCGGTCTTCGCGCGTCTGCGGAGACTCTCGTGTCGAATGCCGTTTCCGGTCTGCCCATCGGGCGAGGCCTGCTCTTCCTGACCGTCGCCGGTGCCGCCTGGGGTACCGCGGGCGCCGTCGCCTCCCTCGTCTACCGGGTGAGCGACCTGGGCCCTGTCGCCCTCTCCTTCTGGCGCTGCGCGGGCGGCTTCGTGCTGCTGCTCCTCGCCCGGTCGCTGCGCCGCCGTCCGGCCGGCAGGTCCGAACCGTGGCGCCGAAAGGCCTTGCGGGCCGGGGTGACCGGGTTCCTGCTGGCCGTGTTCCAGACGGCGTACTTCGCGTCCGTCCAGGCCACCGGCCTCGCGGTCGCCACCGTCGTTACTCTCGGCGCCGGGCCCGTTCTCATCGCGCTGGGCGCCCGGCTGACCCTGGGCGAACGGCTGGGGGCCGGCGGGACCATCGCCGTCGCCGGGGCGCTCACCGGGCTCGCGGTGCTGGTGCTGGGCAGCGACGGCGCTCAGGTGCGACCGTCGGGTGTCGCCTGGGCCCTGGTGTCGGCGGCCGGGTACGCGGCGATGACCCTCCTCACCCGGTGGTGGGGGCGGGACGGCGGAACGGACGCGTTCGCCACGTCCGTCAGGGTCTTCGGCGTCACGACGCTCTGCCTGCTGCCGCTCGGGCTCGCCGAGGGGCTCCTGCCGCACACCGGCGACGACCTGCGGCTCGCCGGGCTTCTGGTGTACGTCGCCGCCGTGCCGACCGCGCTGGCGTACGGGCTGTACTTCGCCGGAGCAGCCGTCGTGCGGTCGGCGACCGTCTCCGTGGTCATGCTTCTGGAGCCGGTGAGCGCGGCGGTTCTCGCCGTCACTCTGCTCGGTGAACGGCTGACGCCGGCGACGGTCGTGGGCACCCTGTTGATGCTGGGTGCGGTGGCCGGGCTCGCGGTGGCGGAGACGCGGGGCGCGAGTGCGTCGACATGCTCGTCAACGCGCTCGTCGACGTGTTCATCGACCTGACAGGGGGAGGCCCGCTTCCCTACAGCCCCCGCCTGCGCCGCTGAACCGTCAGTGCTTCCGCGTCCCCTGGGCCGCCCCGTGCCGCGAGTCCGGCCGCGATACGGTCCTGGACCTCCGTCGGCTTCTTCTCGGCGTACTTGAACTTCGCCCGTACGTCCGTCACTTCGAGCCTGATGCCACGGATACCGGCGAGCATCCGCCCGAACGGCTCCTCGCCCGGCGCCACCCGCGCCGAGCCGCCTTCCGGCTGGAAGTGGCCCACCTGGCGGTCGAGCAGGGCGGCCTTCTCCGCCGGGTCGTCCACGACGTGGGCGGTGCAGCGGAGTTGGACCGCAGAGTAGAAGCTCGTCGGCGTTCCGTGCTCGGACGGACCGTCCGGCGCGGCCTGCCACGGTCCGGGGATGAACGTGTAGTCGTCGACCACACTGAGCAGGACGACCGGGCTCCTCTCCAGCGCGGGCCAGAGGGGATTCGGGCGGGCCAGATGGGTGACGGCCTCCGCGCGCTCGGCGTCGTACGCGAAGTGCAGTGGCTGGACGTACGGCGCCTCGCCCGCCAGGCCGTTGACGGCGAGCTGGCCGAAGTCGTGCGTGGACAGCCACTGTTGCCATTCCGCGTCGTCGCGCGGCGCGTCCCAGGGGTGGATCAGCATCCGGATCAGCGTGCCGTGAGGTAGGCCGGGAGCTGGGTGCCGGGCGCCAACTCCGCGTCGTCGACCGGGGTTTCGTAGCCCTTGCGCAGGGGGACCACACCGGCCCAGTGAGGGAGGGCGAGGTCCTCCGGCTCGTCGTTCACCCCGCCCGTGCGCACCTTCGCGGAGACCTCGGCGAGGTCGACGCGGATCACGGCGGTGGCTGCCAGCTCCTTGGCGTTGGCGGGGCGCGAGTCCGCGGAGCGGCCGGCCACGACATGGTCGACCAGGGCATCAAGGGCCATGCGCTTCTCGTCGGGGTCCGTCACCTGGTGGGCGATGCCGTGGACCACCACCGAGCGGTAGTTGATCGAGTGGTGGAAGGCGGACCGGGCCAGGATCAGCGCGTCCACGTGCGTGACCGTCAGGCACACCGGGAGGCCAGGGTCGGCCTGGCCCGTCATCCGCAACGGGCGCGAGCCGGTGGAGCCGTGCACATAGAGGCGCTCACCCACCCGCCCGTACAGCGTCGGCAGGACGACCGGCACACCGTCCCGGACGAACCCGAGGTGGCAGACGTATCCCTCGTCGAGGATCGCGTGCACCGACTCCTTGTCGTACGAAGCCCGGCCGGGGGAGCGGGTGGGCACCGTGCGGTCGGTAGGGGCGTAGGTGTCGGCGGCGGGTGGTGGGGAGGACTGGGCGGCAACTCCCTGCGGTGCCGCTCCCTGTATGGCGTCCTGCGCGTCCTGCGTGCCCGCCGTATCCCGTGCGCCCTGTGTGGTCCCCGACATCGTTCGTCTCCTTGCGGGCTCGATTGCACTAGTGCATAATCTCTGTTGTGCTAGGAGAATATCGGATCAAAGGCCGAGGCGCAGCAGAGATTTCCGCGAGCGTCGAACGCGCGGTGGGTGCCGGCGAGCTGGAACCCGGGCAACTGCTGCCGCCCATGCGGGAGTTGGCGGAGCGGCTCGGGGTGAATCCGAACACCGTCGCCGCCGCCTACCGGACCCTGCGCGAACGCGGGGTCATCGAGACGCACGGGCGGCGCGGCAGCCGGGTGCGCTCCAAGCCGGCCACCACCGGGCGGGAGTACATCCGGGTGGAGGTGCCGGCCGGGGTGCGTGACATGGCGCACGGCAACCCCGATCCGGCGCTCCTGCCCTCACTCGCGGCGGCCTTCGCGGCGGCGGGCGAGCAGGGCGACCGGTCGCCGGTGCTCTACGGAGACGCCATCGTGGAGCCGGAGTTGGCCCGGATCGCCCGCGCCGACCTCGACACCGACGGTGTGCCGGACGGGCCCCTCGCCGTCACCTCCAGCGCGCTGGACGGCATCGAGCGCGTCCTCGCCGTACACCTCAAACCCGGTGACACCGTGGCCGTCGAGGATCCCGGGTGGGGCGGGCTGCTGGACCTCGTACCGGCACTCGGGCTGCGCATGGTTCCGGTGGGCGTCGACGACGAGGGCCCTGTCGCCGAGGACGTACGGCATGCGCTGGCGGCCGGGGCGCGGGCGCTGATCGTCACCGACCGGGCGCAGAACCCGACCGGGGCCGTACTGAGCGCCACGCGCGCGCGTTCCCTGCGTTCCGTGCTCCGGGAGTACCCGGACATCCTGCTCGTCGAGGACGACCACGGCTACCGGATCGTCGACCAGCCCCTCCACCCGCTGGCCGGAGTCACCCGGCACTGGGCGTTCGTCCGCTCGGTCGCCAAGGCCTACGGCCCTGATCTGCGCCTCGCCGTGCTCACCGGGGACACCGTCACCGTGGACCGGGTCCTCGGGCGGCAGCGACTCGGGCCGGGCTGGGTGAGCCGACTGCTGCAGCGGGCCGTCGTGCGGCTGTGGGCCGATGGCGTGCTGGACGCGCGCGGGGTCGCCTCGGCCTACGGGGGGCGCCGGGACGCGCTGATCGACGCGCTGGCGCGACGCGGGGTCGCGGCCCACGGGCGCAGTGGACTCAACGTGTGGATTCCCGTGCCGGACGAGACCGGCGCGGTCGCCCGGCTGCTGCACGCCGGCTGGGCCGTCGCCCCCGGCGCGCGCTTCCGGATGAACGCCCCTTCCGGTATCCGGGTGACCGTCGCGACACTGACCCCGCAGGAGACGGGTCCGCTGGCGGACGCCATCGCCGCCGCGGTGAGGCCGGCGCAGGCGCGGACCTCTGTCTGAGGGGGGGCGACCGCTGCTGTGCTCGGCGCGGACCTATGGCTGGGGCTCAGCTCGACGGCGACGGCGGCCGGGATCGGCCTGGGTGAGTGCCGCCCCGGCCAGGACCACCACCGCGCCCACCGGGGTCGACCAGGCCAGGGTCTCGCCGAGCAGGGTGACGCCCGCGACCGTGGCGATGACCGGGATGAAGTACGTGACCATCTGGGCGGTCGTCGGCCCCGTCTCGGCGACCAGGCCGTACTGGAGCAGCATCGCGAAGCCCGTGCCCAGTGCGCCGAGGGCGACGATCGCGAGCAGTGGCCCAGCCGGGAGGCGGTCGGGTATCTCGGTGAACAGCGGTGTCACCACGGCCAGTTGAAGGGTGGCCAGCAGCAGCTGGGCGCCGCTGAGCGACAGATGGGAGTGGCTCGACCCCGCCAGCGTGCGGCGGACGTAGATCCAGCCGATCGGATAGCTGAGCGACGCCAGGAGGGCCAGCGCCGTGCCTGTCGCGTCCAGGCCGTGGAAGCCCTGCCAGGCGCCCAGAACGGTCAGTACACCCAGGAAGCCCAGGCCGAGACCGGCCACCCGCACCCGAGTGGGTCTGTCCTCCGAGAGCGCGACCAGGGACAGGGCCATGCCCCACAGGGGCGAGGTCGCGTTGCAGATGCCGGCCAGGGTGGACGGGATCGTCAGCTCCGCGTACGCGAACAGCGAGAACGGCAGCGCGTTCAACAGGAGCGCGGCCACCGCGAGATGCCCCCAGGTGCGCGCGCCACGCGGCAGCCGCTCCCGCTTCACCGCCAGCGCCGCCGCCAGGACCGCCGTACCGAACAGCAGCCGGCCGAAGGTGACCTGGAACGGCGCGAACCCCTGCGTACCGACCTTGATCAGCAGGAAGCTGAAGCCCCAGATCAGGGACAGCACGCCGAAGCGGACCCGCCAGTCGAGGGCGGGGCGGGGGCGGGCCGGCGTGGAGGTGGACGCGCGGGCAGGCGTGGGGCCGGGCGGGGGTGCCGGTGTCGTGGGCTTCGGGGTGGTGAGGCGGCTCATGCGGACCACGATCCCGGAGTCGATCTCGTAGCACAAGCGAGTATGTGTTCGGCTTATCTCGTAGAATCTCTTACATGTTGAACCTGGAGCGCCTGCGCACCCTCGACGCCCTCGCCCGGCACGGCTCGGTCAGCGGCGCGGCCGAGGGGCTGCATGTGACGACGTCGGCCGTCTCGCAGCAGATGTCCAAGCTGGAGCGGGAGGTGGGGCAGCAGCTCCTCGCCAAGAACGGGCGGGGCGTGCGCCTCACCGACGCCGGGCGGCTGCTCGCGGACCACGCCGCGCGCATCCTGTCCCAGGTCGAGCTGGCCCAGTCCGACCTGGAGGCACAGCGCGGGCAGGTGGTGGGCGAGCTGCGGCTCTCGGCGTTCCCGACCGCCGCGCGCGGACTGTTCCCGGCCGCGCTCGCGGCCCTGCGCGCGGAACACCCCGGGTTGCGGCTGCGGTCGTGCGAGCTGGAACCGGAGGCCGGGGTCGCCGGGGTGGTGCGCGGGGACCTCGACCTGGCGGTGGTGCTCGACTGGTACAACAAGCCGATGCCGCTGCCCGACGGTCTGGTGAAGGCGGCGATCCTCGACGACCCGGCGGACGTGGCGATGCCGGTGGGCCATCCGCTCGCCGACCGGGCTGAGGTGGATCTGGAGGAGTTCGCCGAGGACGAGTGGATCACGTGGGGCGAGGGCGAGTTCTGTCACGAGTGGCTGATGTTCACGCTGCGGTCCAAGGGCGTCGAGCCGTGCATCGGGCACCGTGCGGCGGAGACGCATACGCAGCTGGCGCTGGTCGCGGCGGGGCTCGGGGTATGTATCGCGCCGCTGCTGGGCCGTCATCCCGTGCCGGCGGGAGTGGTCACCGTTCCGCTGCGGCAGCGGGTGCGGAGGCATGTGTACGTGGTCTGGCGGGCCGATGCGGATCGGCGGCCGTCGATCCGGGCGGCGGTGGGGGCGTTGCGGGGGGCGGGGCGAGCGGTGGGGGGTAGGTCGTGAAAGGGGTTCGCCCCCGCTGCCCCTACCCGTCCCATCCTGTACCTGG
>NZ_AEJB01000244.1 GCF_000331005.1 Streptomyces turgidiscabies Car8 | reverse complement strand
CGCCGTGGGGTGATGTCGAAGGGGGCGCCGCCGCCCCGGGGGCTCAGCCGCCGCCGGCCGGTGCCCCCTGGGGAAGCATGGGGTTCTCCAGCCCCGCCGCTATGACGCGCAGGTCCTTGAGCAGCGCCTCGCGGAACTCGTCGTCGAGCCGGGCCTTGAGCACCGTGACACTGATCGCGAACGGCGCCGAGTCCGTACGGAAGCCGTTGACCGGCACCGAAAGGCAGAGAATGCCCGCCGTGGCCTCCTCGTCGTCGATCGCGTAGCCACGTTCGCGGGTCTCGGCCAGGTCCGCCATCAAGGCCGGCACGGAGGTGATGGACCGCTCACTGAGGGCGGGCAGAGTGCGGCCGCGCAGCCGGTCCTCGGCCACCGCCGGGTCCAGGATGGACAGGATGGCCTTGCCGGTGGCCGTGCAGTTCGCAGGGAAGCGGTCACCGATGTTGGCGGTCAGCCGCAACGGCTGCGTACCGTCGTAACGCCCCAGGTAGAGGACGTCCAGGCCATCGAGCACGGCGACCCGGGCGGTCTCTCTCGAGATGTGGGCGCTGCGTCGGCACAGCTCGTAGAAGTCTCGCAGCTGATCGACTGTGGCCAGATAGCGGCCGCCGAGCTCGACGAGCTTGCGCCCCAGGCTGAAGCCGGAACCGTTGCGCGCGATCATTCCGGCCGCCTCCAGTGAGGCGCACAGATTGCCCGTCGAGGACTTCGGCAGGCCCAGGGCGCGCGCGATCTCGCTCACCGACAGCGGGCGGCCCTCCGCCTCGCCGAGTGCGTCGAGAATCGCCACGGCCCGTGTCACGGCAGGAACAAGACTGCCCGGATCACTTGCGCTCACCACCAACTCCACCCATCATTCTGTTCGTCGTTCAGCATGTTGGCTATTGTCTCTCGTGTGCCCCCGAACGACAATGCCGTCGGCGCACGCTTTGCCGTCGAGATTCCTCACATCCCTCGGGACGCCTCGACCGTAGCGCCCTCCGGGCCCGCCGACGGCACCCTCCGAGCCTTGGAGCGCTGAGCAGCAGATGACCAGCAGCCCGCACGATCCGTCCTCCGCCGCCCCCGGCCTCGCCGGGGACGCCTCCGGCGACCGGCCGGACAACGGACCCACCCTGTCCCGCGCCGAGTTCGACACGCTCTTCGACGAGCTGCGCACCTGGGGCCGCTGGGCCCCGGACGAGGCCGACCGTGGCGCGTGGAACGGGGTCACCCCCGAGCACGCACGGCGCGCCACCGCCCTGGTCCGCACCGGCACCACCGTCCCCACGGCCCTGCCGTGGAACACGGTGCCAGGCCCTGACAACGGCAAGCCCGCCCTCCACTACATGTCCGACCTCGGCGACGTCGAAGCCCCCGAACCGTCCTGCCACAAGGACTTCATCGCCGTCGACTACCACGGCAAGGGCGTCAGCCACCTCGACGCCCTCTCCCACATCGCGTACCGCGGTCAGCTCTACGACGGCCGCACCGCGCGCGAGGTCGTAGACGCGAGCGGCGCCCGCTTCGGCGACGTGTCCGCGCTCGGCCCGCTCGTCACCAAGGGCGTCCTCCTCGACCTGCCCGCCGTCCTCGGCGTCGACTGGCTGGAGCCCGGCCGGGCCGTGCACGCCGAGGACGTCGCCGCCGCGGAGAAGGCGCTCGGCGTCACCGTCGGCGACGGCGACGCGGTACTGCTGCGCTCCGGCCACTTCCGGCGCCGCGCCGAACTCGGCGCCTGGAACCCCGACTCCGCGAGCGCCGGCTTCCATGTGGACGCCATGCCGCTGTTCGCCGAGCGAGGGATCGCGCTGCTCGGCGGCGACGGCGACAGCGACGTACGGCCCTCACCCGTCGAAGGGCTGCACTCCCCCGTGCACGCCCTCGCGATCACCGCCATGGGCGTCCCGCTGCTGGACAACCTCGACCTCGAAGCGCTCTCGGCGGCCTGCGCGCAGGCCGGCCGCTACGAGTTCCTGTTCGTCGTGGCACCGCTGAACGTCCCCGGCGGCACGGGTTCGCCCGTCAACCCGATCGCGGTGCTGTGATGGGCACCCCGGAATTCAGAGTCGGCGTCAGCCGGGACTTCCTGGACGCGGAGGGCCACAACGTGTGGGGCGACATCCGGCTCGGCGAACTCGACGCCGCCGGGATCGACTGGCACTACCTGCCGCGCGACACCGCGGAACTCCTCGCCACCGACGTCGACGGCCTGGGCGCCGTGCTGTTCGCCGGCCCCGCCGTCACGGCACGCACCTTCGAGGGCGCGAACCGCCCGCCGCTCCTCTTCGCCCGCTTCGGCGTCGGCTACGACGCGGTCGATCTCGACGCGTGCACCCGCAACGGCGCGCTGGTGACCATCACACCGGACGGGGCCCGGCGCCCGGTCGCCACCGCGGCTCTCACCCTGCTTCTGTCCGTGCTCCACAACGTGACCGCCAAGGACCGGCTGGTACGGGAAGGGCGCTGGGCCGAGAAGGAGCGGTGGATGGGCCTCGGGCTCACCGGCCGCCGTATCGGTCTGCTCGGACTCGGCAACACGGCGCGCGATCTGGTCGGGCTGCTCGCACCGTTCGAGGTCGACATCGTGGCGTACGACCCGTACTGCCCGCCGGAGACCGCCGCCGCACTCGGAGTACGGCTCGCGGACGCCGACACCGTGATGACCCAGGCCGACGCCGTGATCGTGATGTGCGCGCTGACGGACGAGACCCGTCATCTCGTCGACGCGCGGCGGCTGTCCCTGATGAAGCCCACGGCCGTCCTCCTCAATGTCGCCCGCGGACCCGTCGTGGACGAGGCCGCGCTGATCGAGGCACTGCGGGTACGGCGCATCAGGGGCGCGGGACTGGACGTGTTCGAGAGCGAGCCTCCCTCCCCCGACAACCCGTTGCTGGGCATGGACCATGTCGTACTCAGCCCGCACGCCTTGGCATGGACCGACGAGATGTCCGCCGGGAACGGCGGCAGCGCGGTCCGGGCCGTGCTGGCGGTGGCGGCGGGCCGCGTCCCGCCCTTCGTCGTCAACCGGGAGGTGGTCGGCAGCGCCCGACTCACCGACAGACTCGCTGAATTGACGGCTGGTCAGGACGCCCCGGCGGGGGCCGGCACATGAGCCCTGACAAGAGCCCCGGCGCCGAGGCCGATCGTCCGGCGCCCGGCGCCGGGCGGCCCGGACCGGCGACCGCCGGTTTCCTGGGGCTCGGCGCGATGGGACTGCCCATGGCGGTGAACCTCGCGCGGGCGGGTTTCGACGTGCTCGCCTGGAACCGCGGCCCGCTCCCGCTCCAGGAGGCGGCAGCCGCCGGCTGCCGCACCGCCGGCAGACCGGAGCACGTGTCCGCCGCCGCGCGGATCGTTTTCACCATGCTCCCCGATCTCCCCCAGGTGATCGAGCTGCTGGACGGTCCCGGTGGACTGCGCTCCGGCCGGCCGGTCATGGACACCCTGGTCGTCATGGGCACCGTCTCCCCCGTCGCGGTGCGCGCCCTCGCCGAGAAGCTGCGCCCACAGGGCATCACGGTCGTCGACGCTCCCGTCAGCGGCGGGGTGACCGGCGCCCGCGACGCCACCCTGTCGATCATGGCCGGGGGCCCTGCGGAGACGGTCGCACTGATCCGCCCCTACCTGGAGGCGATGGGCTCGACCGTACGGCGCCTGGGGGACACCGGCGCCGGCTCGCTCGCCAAGGCGTGCAACCAGCTCGTCGTCGCCGGAACCCTGGTCGCGCTCGCCGAGGCCGTCCTGCTCGGCGAGCGCGGCGGCCTCGAGCCGGCCGCACTCCTCGACGTACTGGCCGGCGGCCTCGCCTCCTCCGAGGTGCTCACGCAGAAACGGCACCATCTGGCCGAGGGCGACTTCACTCCGTCCGGCCCGGCCCGCTACCTCCACAAGGACCTCGGGTTCGTCCTGGACAGCGCCTCCGACGAAAGCGTCACACTGCCGCTCTCCACCACCGTCGCCGGGATGTACGCGGCGGTCGAGGCGCAGGGCCTCGGCGACCTGGACAACAGCGTCGTCCTCGGCCTGCTCCGCGGCGGCTCGTTCGACTCCGATCACCACACGAAGGACTGAGGGCACATGCAGGTAGGAATCGTCGGCCTGGGACGTATGGGCGGCAACATGGCCGCCCGCTGGCGGGACCGCGGCCACGAGGTGCTCGGCTACAGCCGCACCTCCCCGGACCGTGACGCCGGTTCGCTGGAAGAACTCGTCGGCAAGCTCACCGGGCCCCGCGTCGTGTGGCTGATGCTCCCCTCGGGCGAACCGACCCGCCAGGCCCTGCGCCAGCTCGCGGAACTGCTGTCCCCCGGCGACGTGATCGTCGAGGGCGGCAACTCGCGCTTCAGCGACGACACCGAGCACGCCCTGATGCTCGCCGGGCACGGCATCGGCTACGTCGACTGCGGCGTCAGCGGCGGCGTCTGGGGCCGTGAGAACGGCTACGCCGTGATGTGCGGCGGCGAGGACGAGCACGTACAGCGCGTCTGGCCACTGCTGGAGTCGCTCGCCCCTGACGAGGACGGGCTGTGCCACGCGGGTCCGGTGGGCGCCGGTCACTACTCCAAGATGGTTCACAACGGCATCGAGTACGGCATGATGCAGGCGCTCGCCGAGGGCTACGAACTGCTGGAGGCCGGCGAGTACGTACCCGATGTGCCCAAGGTGCTCGCCTCCTGGCGGCACGGCACGGTCGTCCGCTCCTGGCTGCTCGATCTTCTCGTCCGTGCCCTGGAGGAGGACCCGGGTCTTGCCACCCTCTCCGGCCACGTCGACGACTCCGGTGAGGGCCGTTGGACAGTCGAGGAGGCGGTACGCCTCTCCGTGTCCGCCCCCGCCATGACCGCGGCCCTCTTCGCCCGCTTCGCCTCGCGCAAGCCGGACGCGGACCAGCTCAAGGCTCTCGCGGCGATGCGCCGGCAGTTCGGCGGCCACGCGGTGCACGCCACCGCCGCGGGCGGGGCGTAGCAGGGCTGACCGACCCTGCCGGACATGCTCCGGGCCCGCAGCATGTCCGGGCCCCGCGACGGCGGTACGGCAGCCGTACGCACAGTCGGGGTCGACGGCCGGGGATGCCCGGCGTTCAGGTGCGAGCGCCCAGCGCCGTGCGCGCGCACCGCAAGGGCAGCCGAGTCCCGGCGAACGTCCCGGACCGGAGTGCCAGGACCCGTGTCCCCTGACCGCCAGGGGGCGGGCACGCGTCGGTGACGAGCGAAGAGCACCCTGCACGCCGGACCGCCGACCGCAACGGCGCCCTCCGGGTCTTCGTCCGGGCGATCGCCGTGTTCACCGTCGCCTCGGCGCCCTGCGCGGTGGCCGGAGATCTGCCCGAGCTGGTCGCGACGCGCGTCGCGCAGGGCATCGGCGGGGCAATGATGGTGCCCGTCGGCAGACCGGCGGTGCTGGGCGCCACCCGCGGGCCGGATCTGCCGCGGGCGATCGCCTGGCTGACCTGGCCGGGTCTGCCGGCCCCGGTCCCGCTCGGCCTGGTTCGGTTCGGGGGTGCGCCGGCCGCCTGGGGGGACGGGCGCGTCCTGGCTCGACGCGGGGGTCGCTCTCCGTTTTCCGGACGGTACGCCAACTACGGTGCGCGAGGCGTCCGTTGCTCGACCCCGGCGTACTTGGCGATCAGCGCGTACGGTCCAGCGACTCGCCGCCGGGCCGGGGGTCGCCTTCGGCGCTCTCGCGCTGCGCGCGGCGGCCCCGATCGCGCCCCTCCTCGGGCTGGACGGACCCGCCGCGCCCTATGGGGTGGCCTTCGCTCTGCTTCCCCTGGTCACGGTCGTGGAGGGCGGCACGGCTGCGGCGGGACGCCGGAGCGGTGGTCACCGGTGCGGCTCCTGGACCCCGCGCAGGAGTTGGTAGAGCTGTTCGCCGAGACCCCGGGTCTCCGCCAGTCGCCGCGCCGCCGCCTGATCCGGGATCACGGTGCGGTGGGCGCGGGCACCGGACACCGGGGAGGTCAGCGAGGGCAGATCGCCGAGCGCGTGCCGCGCGAGCAGCGCGGCGCCGAAGCCGGAGCCCGCGGCGTCGTCGGTGATCTCCAGCGGCATGTCGAGCGCGGCTGCGACGATCTCCGCCCAGAGGGGGGAACGCAGGGCGCCCCCGGTGGCCCGTACCGAGGTGACCGGCGCGTCGGCGGCGAGCAAGGAGTCGCGGACGAGGGCGAGTTGCTGCCCCACGCCCTCGATCATCGCCCGGGTCATATGGGCCCGGCCGTGTCCGCGGCGCAGCCCGATCAGGGCGCCGCGCGCGTCCGGGTCCCACCAGGGGGCGCGTTCCCCCAGCAGATGCGGCAGGGCGATCAGGCCCTCGGCGCCGGGCTCCACCTGGGCCGCCTCCTTCAACAGGTCGCCCACGTCGACACCGCCGAAGGACTCGGCGGCCCACTGGGCGACGACCCCGGCGTTGCTGACCGCGCCGCCGAGCACCCACAGGCCGTCCGCGAGGTAGTAGCAGAACACCCGGCAGCGTTCGTCCACACCCGGCCTGTCACGTACGACACGCAGGGCGCCGCTGGTGCCGAGGGACAGCGCGGCGGTGGCCGGCGCGGTGGCCCCGACGGCGAGATTGGCCAGCGGGCCGTCCCCGGCGCCCGCCACCACGGGCAGTCCGGCGGGCAGCCCCAGTACGGCGGCGGCTTCCGGGAGCAGCGTGAACACGGCGGTCGGGGGCACGAGTTCGGGCAGCCGGTCGGCGCTCACCCCGGCGATGTCCAGGGCGGGACCGTGCCATCGGGTGGTGCGCATGTCGAGCAGGCCGGTGGCGGACGCGCAGGACAGGTCGGTGACCAGCCTGCCGGTGAACCGGGAGAGGACGTAGTCCTTCAGGCCGCACCACGTGGCCGTACGCCTCATGAGTTCCGGCTCGTGTGCCGTGAACCAGGCGAGTTTGGTGAGCGGGGCCATGGAGTGCACGGGGGTTCCTGTCGCCCGGTGCAGTGCGTCGGCATCGGCACACTCGATGCTTGCGGCGGCGCGGCCACTGTCCCTTACGGCCCGGCCGATCCCGGTGCCGTGGCTGCTCCCCGGCGCCCGCAGGTGTCTGGCGATGCCGGCGGCCCGGGTGTCCGCCCAGCTCAGCGCCGGGGTCAGCGGCTCGCCGGAGGAGTCCAGAGCGAGCAGGGTGTGCAGGGCCGCGCTGAAGGACAGGGCTACGACCGAGAGACCGCGCCCGGCGCAGATACCCACGCTCTCCCGTACCGCTTCGACGGCCCCGGCCAGCACCGTTTCCGGGTCGTGGACAGCTTCCCCGTGCCGCCCTGTGCGCAGGGGCGCGGGACGCTCGACAGTCGAGACCACCCGGTAGGCACCGTCCACCGCGACGACTTTGGTCGCGGTGGTGCCGAGGTCGATCCCGAGCACCACCTGGGCCTCGTCCTTCATGATCCTCTCCGTTTCCCGTCTCGCCTCGGTGCGACGAGCGCGCGGCGCGGACCGGGGTTCTTCTGGTCGCTGTCGCTGTCGGCAGGCTGCGGACGATCAGGACCGTAACAGCATGCAGGACTCACGCCAACATGTTGAACAGATGGGTTTACATGGTTGCGCCCTACTCGTCTTGAGTTCAGTATGTTGTTTCGAGTACAGCATTTGGTTCTGGAGGTAGGTCTGAGTGTCAGGACAATCGGAGGTGGGCGTCGCCGGGCTCGGGGTCATGGGGTCAGCCATCGCCCGCAGACTGCTGCGGCGTGAACGAACCGTGCGGGTCTACGACGTCCGGCAGGACGCGGTGGCGGAACTCGCCCGGGACGGGGCGGAACCGGTGGACACGGCGGCACAGCTCGCCGCGTCCACCGTGGTGATCCTTTCGCTCAACACCGCCGACATCGTCGAACAGGTGGTCTTCGGCAACGAAGGAATCCTCTCCACCGGCCCGGAGGGCGTACTCGTCATCGACATGTCGAGCATCGACCCCGGACGCACCCGCGCTTTCGCCGAACGAGCCGCGAAGCTCGGCGCCGGCTGGGTCGACGCCCCCCTGTCGGGCGGTGCGCCCGGCGCGGAGCGCGGTGAGCTGACGCTGATGCTCGGCGGCGAGGAGGCAGATGTGGAACGGGCGCTGGCCGTGCTCGGGGCGCTCTCCTCCCAGCTCACCCACATCGGCCCGCCCGGCTCCGGTCAGCTGGTCAAGTCCGTCAACCAGGTGCTGGTCGGCTGCGGGTTCGCCGCCCTCGCCGAGGCCGCCGCCCTGGTGCGGGCGGCCGGTCTGCCGCCACGGCACGTACGGGCGGCGCTCACCGGCGGCAGGGCCGACTCGGCGCTGCTCCAGGAGTTCTTCGTCAAGTTCGCCGAAGTCGACCTCACGCCCACCGGGCGAGTCAGCAACATGGTCAAGGACCTGGAGGCGGCCCGCGACTACGCGCGCTCGACGGGAGTGCCGCTGCCGGTCACCACCGCCGTCTCCGAACTGCACCGCTGGCTGGCCGCCGCGGGCCACGGCGACGCCGACAACGCCGCACTCATGCACTACTACGGACACGGTCCGAACGGAGACCAGTCATGACCGGTTCTGCCCACGGTTCGGCGGAACGATCCGTCAAGGGCCCCGCCCTGTTCGACCTCTCCGGCCGGCTGGCCCTGGTGACGGGTTCCAGCAAGGGCATCGGGGCGGCCCTCGCCGCCGGACTGGCCGAGGCGGGCGCCGAACTCGTCCTCAACGGCCGCGACCCCGAGGCCCTGGAACGGGCACGTACCGAACTCGCCGGACGCACCGGGACCAAGGTGCACGCCGTACCCTTCGACGTCACCGACGAGGCGGCCGTACAGGCGGGGGTCCAGGAGATCGAGGACCGGATCGGCCCGCTGGACATCCTGGTCAACAACACCGGCGTCCAGCACCGCGAACCTCTCCTCCAGGTCTCCGCCGCGAACTTCGAGCGAGTCCTCCACACCAATCTCACCAGCGCCTTCCTGGTCGGCCGCACCGTGGCCGCGGGCATGGTGGGGCGCCGCCGCGGAAAGATCGTCAACATCTGTTCCGTACAGACCTGGCTCGCCCGTCCGGGCATCGCCGCCTATGCGGCGTCCAAGGGTGGCCTCGCGATGCTGACCCGGGGCATGTGCGCGGAGTGGGCCGGTTCGGGGCTGACGGTCAACGGACTGGCGCCCGGCTATGTGGTCACCGAACTGACCCGCCCGCTCGTCGACGACCCGGCCTTCGACTCCTGGATCCGGGGCCGCACCCCGGCCGAGCGCTGGGCCTCGGTCGAGGATCTCGTCGGAACGCTCGTGTGGCTCGCCGCCCCCGCGTCGGACTTCGTCAACGGCCAGGTGATCGCCGTCGACGGCGGCCTGACCGCGGTCATCTGAGAAAGGACCGAGGACATGAACTCGAGCACGATGCGAGCGGTCGTGGCCCACGGGGCGGGCGACCTGCGCCTGGAGGAGCGGCCGGTGCCCGAACCCGGGCCCGGCGAGGTGGCGGTCGACATCCGCTACGGCGGGATCTGCGGCTCCGATCTGCACTACTGGCGGCACGGCGCGGTCGGCGAGTTCCGGATTCGCGAACCGCTCGTCCTCGGTCACGAGATCGTCGGCCGGGTGCGCGCAGCGGGCCCCGGCACGCAGGCCCCACCGCCCGGGACCCCGGTGGCCGTGCACCCGCTCACCTCCTGCGGCACCTGCCGACAGTGCCTCGCGGGACGGCGCAACACCTGTCTGGACACCGGCTATCTGGGCAGCGCCGCCCGCAATCCCCATGTCCAGGGCGGCTTCGCGGAGGTTCTGGTGGTGCCCGCGGAGCGGGTGCTGCCCCTGCCCGAGGGCCTGGACATGCGGCTCGCCGCGGTCGCCGAGCCCGCGGCGGTCGCCTGGCACGCGGTACGGCAGGCCGGGGACGTACGCGGCAAGCGGGTCCTGGTCACCGGCGCCGGACCGATCGGCTGCCTGGTGGTCGCGGCTCTGCGGGCCGCCGGTGCCGGTGAGATCACCGTGACCGATGTCCACGAGGCCCCGCTGGCCGTCGCCAAGCAGGTGGGCGCCACCTCGACCGTGCGGGTCGGCGGCCCGGCGGCCGAGCGGGACGAACTGGAAGGACTCGCGGCGGACATAGCCATCGAGTCCTCGGGCAACCCCGCCGGACTGCGCACCTGCGTGTACGGAGTGGACCGGGGCGGTCTGGTGGTGGGCCTCGGCCTGCTCCCGCCCGGGGACACGCCGGTCGCCGCGAACGCCGTGATCACGCGGGAGCTGCGGCTGGTCGGCTCCTTCCGCTTCGACACCGAGCTCGGCGAGGTGCTTCGGGCACTGGCCGACGGTCGCCTCCCGGCCGACCCGGTGGTGACCTCCGTACTCCCCGTCGCGCGAACCGGCGCAGCCTTCGAGCTGGCAGCCGACCCGGCGCGCTCCTGCAAGGTCCTCCTCGACTTCGCGGATCCGACGACGCCCTGACGTCGGCGTACGCCCTCACGCGGTCCAACGACGCCCTCACGCGGGGGCTGGCCACCAGCGTCGCGCCCGTCGGTCGGCGGCCGTGTCCGCCCGCCCGGCCCCCGACCACTCCGGCTCACCCGGCCACCGCCTCCACCCGCCAACATTTCCTCCGATCATGGGAGTTCAGCATGTCGGGCACATCGGGCACCCCCGTACCCCGTCCGCGTGTCGCGGTGAGCCGCACCGGTCTGCCGGGGGCCGCCGTCCAGCGGCTCGCCTCCCGGTACGACGTCACCTCGTGGGAAGGGACGACACCGCCCACCACAGCCGAGCTGGGCACGCTGGCCCGGGGCTGCGAGGGACTGCTCGTCCTCGGCAGCGACCGGGTGGACGCCGCCCTGCTGGACGCGGCCGGCCCGGACCTCCGTGTCGTGGCGCTGGCGTCGATGGGCTACGACGGCGTGGACATCGATGCCGCCGCCACGCGCGGCGTGGTGGTCACCCACACCCCCGACGTGCTCGCCGACACCACCGCAGACGTGGCGATGGCGCTGATCCTGATGGCACGGCGGCGCCTCGGCGCCAGCATGGACGCGTTGCGGCGCGGCGAGTGGGGCGACTTCAGAATGGACGCCTTTCTCGGTCTCGACGTACAGGGCGCGACTCTCGGGCTGATCGGCTACGGGCAGATCGCCAAGGCCCTCGCACGCCGTGCGGCCGGATTCGGCATGCGGGTCCAGCACCACCATCCGCGCCGCAAGGAGGACGACGAGCTGTCCGGCTGGGTCACCTTCGACGAACTGCTGAGGACCAGTGACGTGGTGTCCGTGCACACTCCTCTGACGCCCGAGACCGCCGGCATGATCGGCGCGACGGAACTCGCCTTGATGAGACCGACGGCGACGCTCGTCAACACCGGACGGGGTGGAATCGTCGACGAACAGGCCCTGCTCGTCGCACTGCGCGGCGGGAAGCTGCACTCGGCGGGGCTGGACGTGATGGTGAACGAGCCACGTACGGATCCCGCCGATCCGCTGCTGACCGAGCCCCGCCTGGTGGTGTTGCCGCATGTGGGCTCGGCAACGGAGGCCACCCGCGCGGCGATGGTGGGGCTGGCGGCGCGCAACATCGAGGCCGTACTGGAAGGGGAACCGGCGCCGACCCCGCTGCCGGGGACCGGAGCTTTCGTGAGTCGTGGCGCTGCCCGGGGTCTTGCCTGAAGCGTGCCGAACGCACGTGTCATACCTCACTATCGAGGCCGCAGGGCAACGTCTCCGGCGCTGAAATCTTCTCCCTGAGGTGAAGATTTCGAAGAGACGGGCTCGACTGTTCATACTCGTTTCCCTGGCCGTGGCGGCGGCCGTGACGGTGACCGTCGTCATGGTCGTCCGGGCGTACAGGATGGAGACGCTCTCGCCGCGCGAGGAACGTGAGCGGGCCGCGTCCGGGGCCGGCTTACCGTCGGGGCAGGTGGACTGCCGGAAGGCCAAGTGCATCGCGCTCACCTTCGACGGCAACCCGGGCGAACCCACGGACCGGCTGATGGACGTCCTGAAGGAGTACAAGGCGCCGTCGACGTTCTTCCTCGAGGGCCGGCGCATCAACAAGTTCCCTGATGTGGTGCGGAGGATCGCCGCCGACGGTCACGAGATCGGGAACCACACCTGGACGCACCCGAGGCTGACCGACGTCTCCGATGCGCGGATCCGCGACGAGCTGCGCCGCACGGCACGGGCCATCTCCGGCATCACCGGCAGCGAGCCGACGCTGATGCGCCCACCCCAGGGCCGTACCGACGACCGCGTCTCCAAGGTCTCGAAAGAGCTGGGGGTGGCGCAGGTGCTGTGGACGGTGACCGCGAAGGACTACGAGACGGACGACACCGCGCTGATCACCGAGCGCATCCTCGACGGCGCCGACCGCGACGGGATCATCCTGCTCCACCCGCTGCACAAGGGCACCGTGCCTGCCGTGCCTGCCATCCTGAAGGCGCTCAGCAAACAGGGCTACACCTTCGTGACCGTCTCCCAGCTGCTCGCTCCGGCCAAGGCCGAGCCCGGCAGGATCTACAGGTGATCAGAACGGCCTCCGGTCGAGCGGCGTGCCACAGCCGGTCACGAACTCCACAGGCGGACCGTGCCGTCGGCGAGCTGAAGGAACTGCCGGGCGCCCGGGTGGTGATGCGTGGGGGAGATTCCGGGAACGACGCCCAGGAGTCTCCCTTCGACCGGGTCCCAGGTCGACAGACCGGTGTCACCACCACTGAACAGGCGGGTGCCGTCGCTGAAGAACGGCCCGGTCGGGCCGTCGAACGCGAGGAGTTCTACGGCCCTTCCGCTCGGATCGGTTCGACTCGTGTCGAAGATCCGTGCCCCGGGCCCCATGTCGGGGTCGTGATCGCCGATTCCCTCCACGGCGACCCGGTCCGAGTCGATCCAGGTCATGCCGTGATCCCAGTAGTACCCCCGGGCGCACAGATCGACCCGGCTCGGACCGTCCTCCGACTCCCACACGTTGCCCTCGATCCATCGGTCGAGATCCCACACTGAGGGGATGCCGATGGGATGCCATATCCAGCCGTCGTCCAGGATCCGCCTGCCGTCAGGGCTCACGTACAGGGCACCGTGGAAGTAGTCGAGATCATGTTCCGGCCGGGCATCTCCCTCCGCGCGCGCGGGAATCGGCCGGTCGGTCAGCAGCGAGCCCGATCGCGCGTCCGACACGTCCAGCCGGTTCCAGTCCGTGCGGTGGATCACGACACTGAGCCCGTCGCGCCGCCCGAACGCCAGCGAGAACTGCACAGTCTCCTGCTCGTAGCCCTGGCAGTCCAAGTCCAGCGTGACCTCGCCGGTCCGTAGGTCGATCACCTCGCCGAACTGGCCGTACTCGTTGACCACCGCGGCGAACATGCCGTCGTGGGAGGCATGGAGGCGCCTGCGGAGCCGGCGATCGTTCCATGGTTCGTCGTCGGGTTCCGCCGGAACGGTGGTGGTCCCGACAGCCTCGTGATCACCGGTTGCCGCGTCCCACCGGCTGATCGTCCCGTCCTCGCCCAGCGCCAGCCACACGGGCCGCTCGCAGTCGCGCACCGCCGCCAGATCGGCGACCACTCCCAAGCCCGACGGCACCGACACCTCACGGACGGCGTCATAGCCATCTGTCACGACTGACCCCCGTACCCCCGAAATCGAACCGACAGCGTATCGGGGGCCCGAGACCAGCTCATGGGAGTTGTTTCCAGCGAGTCCCGGACGAGAGTTCTTCGCCTGCTGCTCCGTGACTCGGAGGTTTGTGGACGCGGAATCACTTGTGCAAAGGTGGTGAAAAAACAGCAACCCCTGTCCCCCCAACGGCACTTCAGGGAGAACCCCATGCTGCGCGGCATAGACGTGAGCGCGTACCAGTCCGCCACCTTCGACACGGACGGCCTCTCCTTCGTCTTCATCAAGGCGACGGAGGGCCGTTCGTACGTCAATCCCAAGCTCGTGGCGCAGACACAGCGGGCCCGCGACGCCGGCTGCGTGGTCGGCTTCTACCACTTCCTGTGGCCCGGCAACCTGACCGCCCAGGCCGAGTACTTCCTCGACCACGCCTCCGCGAGGGACAGCGCCGACATCCTCGCCGTCGACTGGGAGACGACGGGCGACGGCACCCACGCGTCGAACGCCGAGAAGGACGCCTTCATACGCAAGCTCAAGGAGCTGCGGCCGGACATCCGGGTCGTCCTCTACTGCAACAGAAGCTACTGGCTGAACGTCGACACGACCTCCTACGCGGGCGACGGACTCTGGATAGCCGACTACGTGACGGCCGGCGAGCCCCGCATCGAGGCGACCTGGCGCTTCCACCAGTACACCGACGACCCGGTCGACACGAACGTCGGCGACTTCGCCACCAAGAAGGCGCTGCAGGAGTGGGCAGCCTTCAACTGACGGGTACCGCCGACATATCCTCTGCACAGCCGCACACCTGGACCGGGGGCACTCCATGGCCGAGACGGGAACAGGCAGCCGTCGTCCGGCCACCTTCTGGGACGCCCTGGCGCCTGCGGACCGCACCGCGGTGCTCCGAGGTGCGACCCGTGTGTCGCTGCCCGCCGACGAGCAGTTCCTCACGCAGGGCGAGGACTCCGACCATCTCGTGGTGCTGCTGCGCGGCTGGGTCAAGGTCGTCGCCCAGTCCCACGCCGGTTACCGCGCGCTGCTGGCCCTGCGCGGTCCCGGCGAACTCCTCGGTGAGCAGGCCGGGTTGGAGCGCAGACGCCGCTCGGCCTCGCTCCACACGGCGACGCCGGTCGACCTGCTGCATCTGCCGGCCGTCCGTTTCCAGGCGCTGGCCCGCTCCAGCGCCGGAGTCGCCGCCGCGCTGGAACAGACGCTGTCCGGGCGACTGCGCGAGGCCGACCTCCAGCGCACCGGCATCACCGAACCGGTCCCGGTGCGCCTCGCCGCCCTCCTCCTCGACCTGGCCGAACGCTGCGGCCATCCCGACCCGGACGGCACCGGCGTACGCATCACCCTGCCGCTCTCCCAGGACGACCTGGCGGGTCTGGTGCTCAGCTCGCGCCGTACGGTGAGCCGGGTGCTGGAGCAATGGCGGGGACAGGGCTGGATAGTGACGGGGCGTCAGGCGCTGCTGATCCGATCGGTGGACCAGCTGAAAGGGCAGGCGTTCGGGGGCTGAGCGGGTTCACGCGCAACCGGCCCGCCCTCAGCCCCTTCCCCTAGCAGGACGTGTAACTCACCCCCTCCTTGGGCGCCTTGAAGATGCGGTAGCCCTTCGTGTTGGTCAGCTGGTAGGTGATCGTCCAGTCGTCGCAGGTGTCCTGGGGGTCCGAGGCGGGCCCGAACCCGGGGTCCTGGTTGCTGCGGAAGCTGACCGTGGCGAGGGTGTAGGTGCCGTCGCCGGACAGAGCGGTCAGGGCGATGTCGGACTCCTGCGTGGTGCTCATGTCGTGCGTCCACCCCTGCCGGCTCTTGGCCGAGTCGATGTTCACCACCTTGGAGTGGGGGTCGTAGCGGCGCATCGCCTTCGCGTAGTCGCGCTCGTTGACCGCCCCGTAGAAGTGGGCGAACATCGTCGCCACCCCCCGCGCCCTCGGATCGTCGACGACCTGCGAGAAGTCGACGGTCGCTCCGGGAGCCACGGCCCGGTCCACCACGACCGGTTCCGCCGGGGTCTCGGGCGAGTCGGTGGGATCGGGGGCCGACTTGACGACCGTGTCCGACGACGAGCCTGACGTCGAGCCCGAGGACGCGGACGGGTTCGAGGAGGAGTCACCGGGGGCCGCGGTGTCGCCGAACGGGGAGTACCGCGTCGTGGCCAACCAGCCTCCCGCGACGATCAGCAGGACCACGACCACTCCGATCGCACGGGCGGCTGCCGAGAGGCCCGGATGGGAGGGCCTGCGCTGAGGGGCCGGGTAGGGGGCGTACGGCGTGTAAGGGGCGGACTGTGTGGGCTGGTTGGGCTGAGCGGCCGGTTGCGGGAAGGGCGTCACCGGGCTCTGGCGCGGGCGGCTCGGGGGCGGGTTCGACCCCGGGGAGGGGAACTGGAACCCGGCGTTCGGCCGCGTCACGGGCTGTTGCCGAGGCGTGACCGGCGGACCCGGTCGCGACTGACGCGGTCGCGGAGGCGCCGGCGGTCGCTGTTTCAGTTGGGCGCGTGCCTGCTCCAGTACCCGCAGCCACTCCGCCATCGGGGGACGCGCGCCCGGATCGGAGGCCCTGCTGCGTTCGGCGAGGTTCGCCAGAGCGGACGACACGTTCCGCAGCCCGGTGAGATCGGTGCTCGTCTGGTGCCGGTTGAAGAGCCTGGTGGCGATCAGGCCGAACTTGTACGTGTCCGAGGCCGGCGTCGCCTTCGCCGCCTCCGGCACCGCCCAGTCGTCGGTCTCCACCTGGGGCAGGACGTCCTTCCCGGCCAGCCGCATCGAGTCGCAGTCGATCAGCAGGCACTTGGGAGAGGGGTCCAGCATGAACAGGACGTTCTTCGGCGAGAGGTCGCCCACGGTCACCCGGTGGCGGTGCAGCCTGTTGAGGATCGCCGCGAGGTCGATGAGCAGCCGCAGCCGGCGCCCGTCGTCGACGTCCAGCCCCAGTGATCGGGTGAACGCGTCGTCGTTGAGCAGGAAGGCCATGTCCTGCGGCTTCACCTTGCCCAGCCGTGCGCTGTCGAGCTCGAACTCCTCGGTGATCCGCTGCATCAGGAACCCGGTGACCGTGGTGCCGGGGTTGTCGTGCGGCAGCGGTCGCGTCGGCCGGGCGCCGGTGTAGACGAGCGCGACGGGCCAGGTGAGCCGCTTGTCGAGGTAGGAGTGGTCGTGCCGGTCGGTGCGGCCCAACTCGTCGAAGAAGTTGACCAGTTCGTAGAGCGCGTCGGCGTCGCTGGTCACCGCCGGCAGGTACTCCTTGTACGCGAGGTACTCTCCGGCGAACTTGCCGGGCGGGTCGGGCACCGCGTACACGACGCCCTGTCCGCCGTCGCCCAGCCGGTTCGCGGGGAGGTCGCCGAGCCTGTCGCGCCCGACCCAGGAGATGGTCAGCAACTCGGGCCTCCCGGTGCGTCGTTCCACGGCCACAGGGCGATCAGCGTGCGGTCGTCGTCGTAGGTCTCACGGGAGAAGTCGAGCAGGTGGGCGAAGCCCAACGGCGGTACGGGGCGCAGCAGTCCGTAGTAGAAGTGGCGGGCCACGGCCCCCTTTCCGTCGCCGAGCGGGTCGCCGAACCCGTCCGTGCCGACCAGCAGGACCGTCTGCTGTTCCAGGGCGAAGGAGAGCGGACGGATGACTCCGGGGAGGAAGGGCAGCGGGTCCACGGTCGAGGAGTAGAGCCCGTCCGTGGCGGCCGCCTTGCCGCCCGTCAGCCGGTAGAACGTGTCGTGCTTGATCTGCCAGGCGCCCGAGTCGCCGATCGAGATCAGGTGGACGAAGACGCCCTGGTCGGTGGGTGTCGCCGTCCCGGCCACGAGGGTGGTCGCCAGCAGTCCGGCCGTCTCCTCGGGGCCCGCGTCGGGGCGGTGGAGGATACGGCGGGCCTGTTCGACGAGCTGCCAGTGGACCGTGGACAGCAGCTTGTCCCAGTCGGCGACATACCCGGCGCCTTCGCCCCGGACCTGGCTGAGCATCTCGTCCACGGCGCTGCGACAGGCCAGTTGGGACCCGATGTGGGGCTGGCGTGCGCTGGAGACTCCGTCGGCGACGGCGAACACCACGGTTCCGGTGCCCTCGTCCCAGGCCGCCGCCGCGTCGTCCTCGCGGGGGCGGCCCTCGTAACGGTGCTGATAGCCGCGTACGGAGGCGAGGCGCAGGGCCATCTTCCCCGTCTGCCAGCCGTCGCAGACGGTGTCCGGGCGGTAGGACAGCCCGCGCGGCGGCACGGTGTCGAACGGCGGTACGGGTTTGCCGACGACGATGGGCCGCCAGTGCCCGGCGATGTTCATCCCCACCGGTGCCGGTGCCGGCGCCTCCGTCGGTACCGCTGCCCCCGGCTCGGATGCCGACTCCGGTGCCTTCTCCGTGCCGGGGGCCTTGCCGGGTGCTGTGGCAGGAGCCGAGCCAGGGGCCATGCCGGGCCCGGGGACGCCCGTGCCGTTGCCGTGCTGAGCCCCGGACTGCCTTACTGCGTAAGGCTGTTGGGCCGGATCGGACTGTCGTGCCGGATCGGGCTGTTGCCCGGAGTCCGGGCGCTGTACGGAGTCCGGGCGCCGCCCGGGCTCCGACCGGTCGGGCCGGCGCTCCGTCTCGTTCTGCCGCTTGCCGAACAGGGCCACGTCAGATCACGTCGATCGCGACGGTGAAGCCTTCCGGCTTGTCGACGGTGAGTTGGGGACTGGCCGAACCGAGGGAACGGCCCGAGGCGATGACGCTCCGGGTGAGGGCGGTGCAGAACTTGGCGATGGCGTCACCGACATCGACACCCTTGTTCACGATGAACCCGAACTCCGGCTGCGTGGCGACCTCGTTGATGATGTGCGGGTCGGCGTCCACGATGCCGACAGCGATGATGTTCGGCGCGCCGAGGGTCGACTGCCGGTCGGTGAGCCGCTGGTGGACACCGCGCCAGTCCTCCCCTCTGTTGGGCAGTCCGTCGGTGAAGAGGAACACGGCGGGCCGGTGCACCTGGTACCCCTCGGCCTTGAGGCCCTGGATGTCGGCGGGGATGCGGGTGATCAGGTCCTCGAAGGCGGTGGCGTAGCTCGTCATGCCGCGGGTGGTCAGGAGCGGGAACTCGCCCGCGCTGCGCAGGTCGACGAGGTGGACCCGCTCGATCACGTCGTCCGAGAAGCCCAGTACGGAGAAGCGCACCTTGGCCGCGGCCATCGGCTCGCCGAGCAGCGCCTGGTGCAGGGACCGCAGGCCGTCGTTCAGGTCGCCGATGTGGTTGATCATCGACCCCGACTCGTCGGCCAGGACGTAGACGGGAAGCAAGTGCCCCCGGTTGCTTTCGATCATCGTCACTTGTCCTTACCTGTGCTTGACCTCTGCTGGGCTGATCCTGATCTTGAACCTTGCTCTGCCGCTGTTCTCTGCGCCGCCGTCACAGCGCGTCCTCCGCCGCCCGGAACCCGTCCGGCGCCGCCAGGGCGAACTGCGGGTCGCCCGCGCCGAGTCGCTGTCCGTAGCCGACGATCGTGTCCCGCAGGAAGGCGGCGACGCTGTGGGCGGCCGAGGCCGCGTCCTGGTGCGGGGCCGCCATGAAGCCGAACTCGGGGCGGGTGGCCAGCGTCCGTACCGTCGAGGCCTCGGCGCCGCCCAGGCCGAGGGCGATCAGATGGGGGGCCACCGAGCTGCCGCCCTGGTCGACCAGCTCGGCGTACGCGGTCCGCCAGCCGGTGCCCTCGTCGGGGACACCGCCGGTGAGGAAGAAGACGATCGGTCGCAGCACCTGCGTACGCTGCGTCTTCACCAGGGCGACGTCCTGCCGCAGCAACGCCTGGAGAGTGCGGAACGCGTGGGTGTACGACAGCCCGGGGCGCCCGGTGAGGATCGGGGTGCGGGTGCTGGGCAGCACCGTGTCGAGGGGCAGCCTCAGTTCCGTGGCGGCGGCCATGCCCAGCACGCACAGCCGCAGCGCGGCGGAGACGCCCGGGGCGCCGGAGAGCGCGGAGTGCAGAGAGGCGAGGCCCCGGTTGAGTTCGTCGAGGGAGCCCCGGTCGAGGGACTCGTCGAGGACGAGATAGATGAGCGCGGCGCCGGAGAAGGCCGCCGGGGCGGGAGCGGCGGCGGGGACGGCGGGGACGATCACCGTGGGCGTGGGTTCGTTCGGCGACGGCCAGTCGGGCGTCTGGTCGGGCGCCGGCATCGGTTGGGGCATCGGCGTCTGGTGGGGTGCCGGCATGATCTGGGCCGCCGGGGCGTCCCACGGGCGGGCGCCCGGGAGGGCGGGCGGGGCCGTGGCCGAGAGGGGGACGTGGCCGCCGGTGGCCATGCCGACCTGGCCGGTGAGCTGCTGGCGCAGCAGGTCGAGGTCGCCGGCGACGATCAGCCCCTTCTCGGCCATCACCTGGAACAGGCCCAGCGCGCGCTGGTTCTGGAGTTCGGCGGTGGCCATCCGGGCCGACTCCAGCTGGCGGCTCATCTCGAAGGCGCCGGCGGCGTCACCCGGGTGGGTGACCAGGTAGTGCCGGATGAGGCCCTCGCTGTTGGTGAGCATGCCGGCGAAGGAGTCCGCCTGCCGTTTCGTGGACTCGATCTCGTAGCCCTGTTTGATGGCGTCGAGCTGGCCGCCCCGGTGGGCGCCGCCGACCGCGGGCACGTGTTCGGCGGAGTCCTGGCGTTCCTTCCAGTCGGCGGCGATCAGCGACTCCAGGAAGGCGAGCGCCTTGGCGTCGGGGCGTACGGAGGCCTGGCAGCCGTCCACGACGAGCCCCTGGGGCAGTCGGGCGGGGGCGGCGCAGAGCTGGTTCAGATGGCGCTGGAGGCCGAACGAGTCCTCGATGGAGAACAGTTGGCCGGCGCCGTGGAACAGGCTGATCAGGTACCCGTGGACGAGGGGCAGCGGGTCGGTGAGGCCCGCCCGTACGAAGTCCTCGGCGCCCGCCCAGCCGTCGACGCGGAAGCTGAAGGAGAGGGTGACCTCGAAGGCGTGGACGCCGTCCCGGGAGACCAGGGGGTTGTTGCGCAGGACCGCGCTGCGGTGCTGGGGGCGCATGTCGACCTCGTACCGCGTGCGGTAGCGGGAGAAGACCTGCTGGCCGGGGGTGAGCGGACGGCCGTCGACGCAGACCACCTCGCCGGAGGCGGTGGCGTAGACGACGGCGAGGTGGGGTTCGCGCGCCTTGGTGGGGCCGACGGCGAAGCGCGGCACCGGCGACTGGTTGACGATCAAGGACACCGGCTGGGTCACCGGGCACCTCCTGGCCGATCGGGCGGAGCGGGCGGTCTCAGTCGTAGAGCGGTGCCGAGGACGGCCGCGGAGCGGGGCAGGGGACGGAAGTTGTCGCGTTCGTTCCAGTGCGTGACATGGCGTTCGAGGAGCCGGCCCGCACGGGGACTGCGGGCGGCGACGTCGTCGACGAGGATGCGGACCAGGTCGTCCAGGAGGAGCGGATCGTGTTCGGCCTGGGCGGCCCATTTCTGGAGCACGCTCTCCGCCTCCTCGCCGAAGAGTTCGCCGCCGATCACCTCGGCCCACAAGTAGCCGAGCAGCCGCCGCAGTTCGCCGCCGGGCGGGTCCTTGGCGGCCAGCCGCAGGAGGGTGGGGCAGCTGCGCGGGGCGATGCCGGGGGTCGCGGGTTCCTCGGAGAGGAGGGTGTCGGCGAGGATCAGGAAGACGAGGTGTCCGCAGGCGCGGCTCTCGGCGGTGTGCGCCATCTCGGCCACGGCGCGCAGTACGACGAGGGCGTGCGCGGCGAGGTCCTCCTCCAGCAGGTCGGCGAAGCTGTCGCCGATCGCGATGGCGACCTGGATGTTGTCGACGGTGGCGAGCCTGGTGAGCGCGGCGACGGCGGCGGTGAGGTCGGCGCCGCCCAGGCAGAGCCCGTAGGCGCGGGCGGCAGCCGCCTGGTACTGCCAGACGTCGCTCAGGTACCAGCCGTCGACGAGTGCCCGGACGCCGCCGCGCAGGGCGGGTTCGCGGGCACAGACCTTGAGGGCGTACCCGATGGCCTCGCGGCGCTGCCAGCCGTTGTCCTCGTCCCGGGCCCAGTCGGCGAAGACCTGGTTGGCGATGTACTCGAAGGCCTCGGTGGCGATCAGTCCGAGGGCGGTCCCGGCGAAACTGCGCACCTGCTGGGTGGGCGAGTCGACCAACTCCGCGAGCCAGCCGATGAGTTCGCGCTGGATGCGGTACTCGGACCAGACGTGCCGGATGATCCGGGGCGGGTAGGCGGGGTCGCGGTACTCGGCGACCGTGCACGGCAGCCGTCCGAGGGCGCCCTTGGTGACGGCGGCGACGGTGCGGGCGCGCAGCTTCTCGGCGAGCAGCCGCCGGGACTGCGCGAAGGGGTCGTGCCGCAGCGGTACGGGGCCGTGCTCGACGCTGGGTGTGAGGATGCCGCGTTCGCTGCGGAACCACTCCAGGAGCAGGGTCGCGGCGAGTGCCACGTCCTCCTGGGGCAGTCCGCCGAGGACGGCGAGGGCGACGGCCTGGGTGCGCAGCACGGTGTCGCCGAGCCCCTCGAACCACTCCTCGGGGCTCTCTCCGCCGGCCCGGTCCATCCGGCTGCGCACATGGTCGGTGTCGATGGCGCCGGCCTTGTGCTCGTGCGCCAGCACCTCGGCGAGGCGGGCGGCGTCCCGGCAGGCGGCATGGTCGTCGAGGAGTTCGGCGGCGAGGTCGCCGACACCGGCGGCGGCGAGCGCGCGCTCGGCCTCCAACTCGCCCAGCAGATGGGCGAGATGGGCTTCCATGACGGTGTTCAGGGTGCCGGGGCGGTCGATCCGCCGTACGTACTCGCCTGCCCCGCGCCCCAGTTCGGCCTCGGGTCCGGCGATCAGGACGAGCCGGGCGTCGGCGAGGCGCAGCAGCTCCTCCAGCCCCTGGAGGAGGGAGCCGCTCAGTTCGCCGAGGTCGGGCGGGCGGTCGAGCAACAGGCCTGCCCCGCTGCCGAGTTGCTTGAGGTCGGTGAGCCGGCTCAGTTCGGCGACGGAGTCCAGCAGGTACCAGGTCTTCACCTGGGCGGCGATCAGCAGCCGTACCCCGGCCGCGGTCTTGCCCGCCCCGCCGGGTCCCCGCAGCACGACCGACCGCCGCTGCCAGGCGTCGGCCAGTACGTCGTCCCAGCGGGGCGGTGCCTGGAAGGCGTGCCGGACGGTCTCGACGGTGGTCGGGGACAGCGCCCGCATGACGACGTCCCGCTCACCGGCCCGCACCTGGACGACGATCTTGTCGCCCTGGACCCGGTCCCCGCCGATGTGTGTCCACGCCTCGCGCAGTGTCCCGGCGCGCAGACTGCCCTGTCCGGTGCGGTTGGTGGCCCCCCTGGCCCGCGATCCGGCGCCGACGTTGTCACCGCCGCCGCCCGTGTCCCCGGACTGGGCCCCGCCGTCGCCCGGCGCACCGCCCTGTCCGTCGCCGCCCGACGGAGGGGCGCCTCCGTCACCCGGAGTGCCGCCGGGCGGCGACCCGGGCGCACCTGCGGGCGTCGGACCGGCGGGGGACGGCACGGGCGCCGGCGCGGGAACGGCGGCGGGCGCCGGTCCTGGCGGCGGGGCGCCGGGGGTGCTC
>NZ_AEJB01000243.1 GCF_000331005.1 Streptomyces turgidiscabies Car8 | reverse complement strand
CCAGTCGAGTTGGTGGGTGGGGTTGGGGACGGCGCCGGTCGCGCGGGGCGGGATGATCTCGGCCCAGTCGTAGTACCACTGGCTCCAGAAGGTGGTGCCCCAGGCGTCGTTCAGCGCCGCGAGGTCGTCCCCGTAGCGTGCGCGCAGCCAGGTGCGGAAGGCCTCCGCGCTCTCGTCGCAGTAGCAGGCGGGGTTGTGGCAGCCGTATTCGTTGTGGACGTGCCACATGGCGACGGCCGGGTGGTCGGCGTACCGCTCCGCCAGTGCTCCGGCGATGCGCAGGGCGGCTTCGCGGTAGGCGGGGCTGGAGGGGCAGAACGTCTGGCGGCTGCCGTAGAACAGGCGCCGTCCGTCCTTGTCCACCGGGAGGGCTTCGGGGTGGGCGCGGAAGAACCAGGCGGGCGGGGCCGCTGTCGGGGTCCGCCCCCGGGATCACGGGGATCGAGTCGGAGTTGCTCATGAGGAGGCGAAGATCGTCTTCTTCTGGCGCTCGATGGACGCGAGCAGGCTGTCGATGTCCTTGGGTTCACGGATGAACTTCTGCAGCGCGGGCTGCATCACCGTGGAGGTGAAGTCCGGACGGCTGTCACGGTCCATGAACTGGGTGAGGCTCTTCGCGCCGCTGATCATCGCGTACGCCTTCTTCTGCAGCGGGGTGTACGAGGAGGTGTCGGCGGTGGAGGAGGCGGCGACGACGTTCGGGTCGGCCTTGAGGTAGATCTGCTCGGCCTCGTTGGTGCCCAGGAACTCGAGCAGCTGGACGGAACCGGCCTTGTTCTTGGGGGACTTGCTGAGCATGAAGCCGTCGGTCGGCGCCTCGACCGTGTCCTGCCCGAAGGAGGGGTCGATCTCCGGGAACGCGAAGAAGTCGAGGTCCGCCGCATCGGTCGCGTTCGTGAACTGCTGGCCCACGAAGGTGCCCAGCAGATACATGCCGGCCTTCTTCGACACGAGCGTCTGGGCCGCGTCCTGCCAGGTGCGACCCGTCGATCCCTCCTGGCTGTAGGGGAGAATTTCAGCCCAGTTGTCGAATGTGGCGCGAACCTTCGCGTCGGTCCAGGACGCCTTTCCGGCCATCAGCTCGACGTGGAAGTCGTAGCCGTTGGTCCGGAAGTTGATCTGGTCGAAGGTGCCGAGCGCGGGCCAGGCGTCCTTGTCGCCGAAGGCGATCGGGACCAGGCCGTCCTTCTTCATCTGCTTGCACAGCGCGATGAACTGCGCCCAGGTGGTGGGCACCTCGTAGCCGTGCTCCTTGAAGACGCTCTTCCGGTAGAACATCGCCCACGGGTACGTGTACAGCGGCACGAAGTAGTACTTGCCGTCCGCGCCCTTGCTGAGCTGCTTCATCGCGTCGGGGAAGTCGCTCCCGATCTTCTGCCACACGTCGTCGATCGGGCTGGCCAGGCCCTTGCCCGCGAAGAACTGCATGCGGTAGCCGGCGAACCAGGTGAACACGTCGTCCGGGGTGCCCTGGAGGTAGGAGTTGATCTGCTCCTGGAACGTGTTGTGGTCCTTGGTGTTCACGTCGACCTTGATGCCGGTCTTCTTCGTGAACGCCGCGTAGATCTCGGCGAAGGCCTTCTTCGGGACGGCGTCCGACGAGTTCGAGCCGAGGGTGACGGTCTTCGCGTCGGAACCCGAGTCGCTGCCGCCGCAGGCGCTCAGCAGCGGAACGGCAGCGCCGAGGGCCGCCGCGCCGCCGACGCCACGCAGCAGGGTGCGGCGGCTCGGGCCCGGGACGGACAGACCGGAGGGGGTGTGATGCATGACGACTCCTGAGGACAGACCCCCCGAAACAGGGAGCAAGGTCACGACTACGCTGGGTCCATGCTGATCTAAATCGACCAGAAATCAACTTGACCGAACATCGTGGCGGCAATAACAGCCCCTTGTTCGGCCCCTCGTCAAGAGGCGGAGTCCGCCGTGCCTGAAACGTGATGGACACCCGGACGTGAAGCTTTGCTAACAGACAGCTGGCAAACGCGCGACGCAAATCCTCCCCTCGGCCGTTCGGCCAGGGCGCACGCCTCCCCCGAGTACGAACAGTGACCTTTCGGCCGAGGCGGGCGGACCGTCCCGCAAACGACATTGGTGACGATCACGCCAGGCGACCCATCGGCCCGACGCATCAGCCGACGCGTCAGCCCACGCATCAGGTGATCGCGCCATGTCAGCCGCAGCCGGCAGGAGCCCGCCCATGTCCAGCACGACCACCGCCCCGGTGCCCCCGGCGACCGGCAGGCACCTCACCGAGCCCTCGGCCGAGTCCTCGGAGGGGCGTCCGGGTCGGCGTCCCACCCGGCTTCTCACCCGAGGCCCGGTCCGCTGGGACGCCGTCCATTTCCTGGCCTGCGCCGTCTTCGCCCTCGGCCTGGCGCTGGCCACGACCCTGACCCCGCACCGCGTGTGGGGCCTCTGCGCGGCCTTCGGATACGGCACGGCGGCGATACTGGCCGCCCGTGCCCCACGCCCCTGGGAGAGCCGGGCAGCACTGCGCGTGGCCACCGTCGGCGCGGTGCTGCTCCCCCTGGCCCTGCTGGTCGTGCTCGGCGCGGCCCAGTCCGAGGTCGGGGTCGTCGAACACTCGGGCGCCCTGCTGCTGCACACGGGCAGCCCGTACGTGCCCCACCCCGTGACCGTGGACGACTACAACCCGTACCTGCCCGGCATGGCCGTCTTCGGACTCCCGCACGCCCTCCTGGGCGACACCCCGCTGGCCCCGCTCGCGGAGGCCCGGCTGTGGTTCTGCGCGGCCTTCGTCGCCTGCCTGTACGCCACGACCAGGGCCGGTACGGCCGGGAGGTCCCGTACGGCCGACAGGTCCCGTACGGCCGATCGGGCGCGACGGAGCGGCTCGGCCCGTGCTGCGGCCCTGCTGCTCTCCTTCCCGGCCGTGGCGCTGCCTCTCGCCGTCGGCGGGGTGGACCTGCCGGTGATCGGGCTGATGGGCCTGGGGCTCGCGCTGGCAGGCCGGAGCGGCTCCGGCCGGGCTGCCGGGGTCGCGGCCGGGCTGGCGACGGGCGCCGCGGCGGCCCTGAAGTGGACCGCCTGGCCCCTTCTCCCCGTCGGTCTCGTCCTGATCGCCGTCACGGCGGGCCGCCGCACGGCCGTACGGGCTACGGTGACCGCTCTCCTGACAGCGGCGGCGGCCGTCGTGCCGGTCGCCCTGGCCGACCCGCACGCCTTCGTCGAGCACGTGGTGCTGTTCCCGCTGGGCAAGGGCGGCGTCCACTCCCCGGCGACGAGCCCGCTGCCCGGCCATCTGCTCGCCGAGTACGTACCCGGCGGCTTCGTCCTCGCGGTCGCGCTGCTGGTCGCGAGTGCCGTGGCGGTGGCGGCGTCACTCGTGGTCCGGCCGCCGCGCACCGTCCGGGCGGCGGCCGACCGGCTCGCCGTCGGCCTGGGCCTGGCGATGTGCCTGATACCGGCCACCCGATTCGGCTATCTGGTGTACCCGATCGCCCTGGCGATGTGGTTCCGCACCAGGCACGACGGCGACGGTTGCGAACGCCTTGGCGGCTCCTGCCTTCGGGCCGGTTCAGCGACTTCAGCGACCGATCTTCACCTTCCGCGACACGCTCACCTGATCCACGTCGGACGTCCGGATGGTGACCTTCATGGTCCAGGTGCCGGCGATCGGCAGGTTGAGGCTGTTGGTGCCCCAGTAGCCGCCCAGGTCGGTGACTTCGGCGTTGAGGGGGCCGATCTCCTTGCTGGGGAGGGAGAAGGAGATGCGGAGTTCGGGGACGATCGCGAAGCCGTCGTCAGGGCCGAACACCACGGCCTGCACGGTGTTCTCGCCGACCCGGGCGGGTTCGAGGGTGACCTGCACCTTGCCGTGTCCGCCCGGTGTGCCGACGTCGAAGGGGATCGTCGTCGTGGACGCGCTGATCACTCCGGGCGTCGGAGCGTCCTTGGCGGCCTCCGCCGCCTCGGCCGCGGCCCGGCCCGGCAGGGTGGTCGTCAGGACGGTCGTGATCACCAACACCGCGATCCCGATGGCCACTTCGGCCAGCACGGAACGGCGGAGCCGCCGACGGTAAGAAGATGAAAGGGAAAGGGAAAGGGAGGGTGAGTCGGCCGGGGAAATCTCGCCCGGGGCGTCGTTCTCACCGGCCTCAACGGCCTCAACGGGCTCACCGGGCCGATTCGCCGGACCGCCGACCGTCTCCGGCACCCGTTCGGCGACCTTCGCCTCGGCCTTCGCCTCGGCCTTCCTTTCGGCCTTCGCCTCAGCCTTCGTTTCGGTGTCCGCCTCCGCCGCCTCCGGTGCCGACAACAGTCCCGTCCACCGGCGCGAGAACCCGGCCGCCACCAGCAGCAGCGCCACCGCGCACACCTTGGCGATCAGGATGCGGCCGTACGACGTACCGGTGATCGCGTCCCAGGAGCCGAGGCCGCGCCAGGACTGGTAGACGCCGGTGACGGTCAGGACGGCCACGGAGGCGAAGGCCAGCCGGGAGAAACGGGTGACGGTGGACGCCGGGAGCGGCTCCTCCGCCTGGAGAAGGGTGAGCAGGGCCGCGAGGCCGCCCAACCACGCGGCCATGGCGAGCAGATGCAGCACCGAGGAGGTCATCGCCACCGGCACCTGGATACCGGCCGACGCGTGCTCGGCGGCGGCCCACGTCAGCGTGAGACCGAGCGCGAGCACACCCCCGACACCGAGGAGGACCGACTGCGCACGGTCGCCGCCCACCAGGTCAACACCCGGCCGGCCAACGTCCGGCTGGTTGTTGGTCGCCTGGCCAACGCCCGTCTCTCCGTCGGCCTGCCGTCGGCGGCGTACGACTACCGCCAGCAGTACGGCTGTTGCCGCCAGCAGAGCGAGCCGGGCCAGAAGTGCCAGGCCCGGCCTGCCGGTCACGGTCCGTTCCAGGACCGCCAGGTCGAAGGCGGCGGCGGGTGTGGTGCCGGCCTCGTACGGGCCGCGCAGCAGAAGCAGGGCGACGGTGGACACCAGGAGGGTCCACCAGCCCGTCAGGACCAGCCTGCGCAGGGGGCCCGTGCCGGGCGGCCGGCAGACGAGGACGAAGACGACGGTGCCGACCAGCAGCGCCAGAGCCGCGTACGCGAGATAGCGGAAGACGTCGTGGAGGGCGCTGGTGGCCGCGTTCTCCGTGGGGCCGGTGTCGACCACGGCCGGAGTCGCGGAGGCCTCCCCGATGGAGAAGGTGAAGGCGCCCGAGATGGGGTGGCTGTCCGCCGAGACGACCCGCCAGGCCACGGTGAACGTGCCCTTGCCGAGGCCCTTGGGGAGGCTGACGCGCACTCCGTCGGAACGGCCCTCCACATGCTTGGCCTCGCCGGTGCTCACGCGCCGGCCGTCGGGGTCGAAGACGCGGAAGGAGTCGTCGAGCAGGCCGACGGACTCGGTGAAGCTCAGGGTGACCTGTCGGGGCGCGGAGTCGAGGACGCTTCCGTCCCGGGGGTCGGTGTCCCGGAGAGCGGCGTGCGCGGACGCGGTACCCGCCCCGCCGACGAGGAGGAACAGCACGAGCGCGGTGCCGAGCAGCACCGCCCGCTGAACTCCCCGGACGTACCGTGCGCCTGTCCGCCGGCCCGGCCGTCTGCCTGTCGGCTCGACCGTCCGTCGGCCGGTCTCCGTGCGCTCGCCTCCGCCGGCTCGTCGGTCGTCGCGCCCTTGGTTCCGCAGTCGGCCCACGTAGCTTCTCCGTCTTCGGGACTTTTCGGCTCTCGTATACGTACGGACGATCCTGCTGCCCCGCTCACCCCACCGGAACCGGATTCGCCGTGGTCTTCACCACGTGGGGCGGGCGGACACCCCGCCGTCGACCACCAGGTCGTGCCCGCTGACCCAGGACGCCAGCCGGGAGGCGAGGAACACGCACGCGTCGCCGATGTCCTCGGGCCGCCCCAACCTCCGTACGGGCGCCGCCTGTTGCCATCGCCGCACCCCCTCGGGCCAGTCGTCGGCGAGCCCTTTCCGGTCGACGAGCCCGGGCGAGACGGTGTTGACGCGGATCCCGTACGGCCCGTATTCGAGAGCCGCCGACCGGGCATGCGCCACGATCGCCGCCTTCGAGGCGCAGTAATGGGCGTGACCGGGCGCCGGATGCGCGGCCTCGATGGAGGCGATGTGCGTGACGCTCCCCCCGCCCCGGCTGTCGCTCTCGCCCGCCTGCTCCCGCATGACCTCCACGGCGGCCTGCGTGCAGGCGAAGGCGCTGAGGACGTTCGTGTCGACGACCGCCCGCCAGTCGGCGACCGTCATCCCGGCCAGCTCCTGGACCGGTTGCACGCCCGCGTTGTTGACCAGCGCGTCGAGCCGCCCGCCACCCCACTCGGCGGCCTCCCGCACCACACGCCGGCACTCGTCCTCGACGGTCAGATCGCCCCGCAGTACGACGGCCCGCCCACCCGACTGCTCGATGCGCGCGGCCACCGCACGGGCACCCGCGTCCGACGTCCGGCAGTGCACGGCGACAGCGGCACCCTCCGCCGCGAACCGCGACGCGATGCCGCGCCCGATCCCACCACCGGCCCCGGTCACCAGAGCGACCTGCCCGGCGAGAAGCCCCGCGGAACTGATGGACGACGTGGATGAATTCGTGGACGGCGACGTGGATGACGACGGAGATGGACTCATGGCCGACACAGTGCCCCGATGCGAGCCGCCTCGGCCGGATAACGCGCGGCCAGTTCGACGGCGTCCCCGTGCTCGTACCCCTCGTACGTGAACCCGGGCGCCATCGTGCACCCGAAGAACGTCCACGCGCCGCCCGGGACGACCCGCGCGCCCATCCAGGTACCGGCGTCCACGGTGAGCTGGGGCTCCTGCCCGTGCAGGAGGCCGGGCCCGAGCACGGCCGTCCGGGAGGTGCCGTCCGGTGCGAGGAGCAGCAGTTCGAGGGGATCACCGAGGTAGAAGTGCCAGACCTCGTCCGACGGCAGCCGGTGCAGCGCGGAGAAGTCACCGGGCTCGGCGGTCAGCAGCGCGACGATCGCCGAGCCCTCCGGCCGCCCGTCGGCCCGCTCGGGCCCCGCCCACGTTCGCCGGAAGAGCCCGCCCTCACGCGGGATCGGCTCCAGACCGTAGTGGGCGATCAGGTCGGCGGGCGTCGGATGTCCTGAGGTCGGAGTCACCCGGGAAAAGCTACCTCCCGGCGCAGAAAAGCCAGTTGGGCGCGCTTCTCCGGCAGGTACACGTCCGGCAGATCGATCTCGGGCAGGACGACGACGGGGCCGGCCGAGAACCCCTGCCGCAGAAAACGGGCGACGGCCTTGTCGTTCGCCACATCGGGATCGACCACGACCCGCCGCCGCCCGAGCCTGACCAGCACGAACTCCGCCAGCACCCCCATCAGCGCGCCGGACCATCCGGGCCGCCCGCCCTCCGCCCCGACGGGCGCGAGCAGCAGATGGACGCCGATGTCGCCGGGCTCGACGGGGTAGCACTCGCCCACCCGGTCGGCGTCGGGTTCGTACGTCTGGAGCAGCCCGACCGCCGTACCGTCCTTCACCAGCAGGTAGGCGTGATGGGTGTCGAGGGCGTCCAAGTGGCCGTAGATCTCGGCGACTTGTTCTTCCGTGAGCCCGTTCATGCCCCAGAACCCGGCCTCCTGCCCGCTGACCCAGCCGTGCACGACGCCGGCGTCGGCGACGGGGTCGAGCTTCAGCACATGTACGGCACCGAAGCCGTCCACCACTCGCTCGTGCAGGGCGGCCCGGGCCGTGTACGGCTCGGCGGTCGTTACGTCGGTCATCGTCAGTTCTCCTTCATAAGCCGCGTCCAGTCGGTGAC
The DNA here is from genome assembly GCF_000331005.1 of Streptomyces turgidiscabies Car8. Lineage (GTDB taxonomy): Bacteria > Actinomycetota > Actinomycetes > Streptomycetales > Streptomycetaceae > Streptomyces > Streptomyces turgidiscabies. Next base: position 4,280 of record NZ_AEJB01000243.1, on the reverse strand, counting down.
GACCGGGACGAGGTCTCCCCTTGTCCACAAGGGGAGTTGATCGCGGTTGTGGGCGGAGCCGGGTACGCCGGAGGCGCCGAGGGGCACCACCCAGAGGCTGTCCTCGCGCCGGGCCAGATCCCAGACGTACCGGGCGGCGGGCCCGCGCGCGCTGAGGTCGGTGAGCCCGGGAACGGAGGAGGTGCAGAGCACGCAGTCGTGGTCGCCGGAGAGGGCCTGCTCGTCGTACACCGAGTGCGGGGTGGTGGGCAGCGCCCGCCAGGGGACCAGCCGGTGACGCTCGCCCCAGGTCGCGGCGCCGGTCGTCGGCTCGGCGGCCACCTCGGTGACGGCTTCCCTGACGAGGGCGGCGCGGTCGATCCCGTACAACTCCTCTGCCTTCAGGAGCCCTTCGAGTGCGAAGGCGATCCGGGGGAGCAGCGCGAGCCAGGGGCGGAAGACCTCCGGGTACGCGGGCGGGACGGCCAGTGCGGCGAAGGCGGGGTGGGCGGCGAGGCGGCGTACGACGGCGGAGCGCAGGGCCGCGTACGACGCCGCGTCCGTGCTGTCGGCGTCCATCCGGCGGTCCCAGCGGAGAAGCCGGTCACGGAGCTCCGCCTCCTCGTCCGAGAGTCCGTCGAGGTCGGCGAGGAGGCCGAGGAGCGGGCCGGCGGAGGCGAGGTGGGTGTCCATGTGGACGGCGGGCAGGTCGGCCGCCGACCACTGCTCCCGCTCCTCAAGGAGGGCGCGGATACGGGCCGCCCGGTGCGGCGGTGCGAACTCGACGCCGAGGGGGGCCGACGGGCCGCGCTGGTTGGCCATGACGGCGAGACCGTCGTCGATGCTGGCGTACGGCGTCTCGTGCCGGCCCTGCCACTCGTGACCGGGTTCCCAGGCCCGCGCGAGCCGGGTCCGGTTGACCTCGGCGCGTACGGGAACGTGGCCCGCGACCCGGTGCAGCAGCCCGCCCTCGGTGTCGGCGGCATGGACGACGTTGACGGGCTCGGCCCACAGGTCGAGGGCCCGGTCGATGTCGGCGACGCGGCGGGCGCGGAGAAGGGGGAGGAGGGTGGAGAAGCCGAGGTCGCCGGTGACGCGGGGCGGGCAGCGCAGGCTGATGGTCGCCGTACGGCCGTCATCGGGGCCGCCGATCACCACCGGCCCCCGCCCGGTCTCGGTCACCTCGACCTCGACGGGCTCTCCGCCCGCGACCTCGACCACTTCCCGGTGCACATGAGCGGGCCGCCACTCCCCGTCATGATCGAGTGCCTCAACTCCCGTACCCGCGCGGCGGATCCGCTCCTCGTACAGGTCCTGGTAGTCGGCCATGGCGTTGGTGATGGCCCAGGCGGCCGTGCCGGTGTGGCCGAAGTGGGCGATGCCGGGAACGCCCGGGACGGCGAACCCGACGACGTCGAACTCCGGGCAGGAGAGCCGGACCTGCTGGTAGACGCCGGGGTCCTCGATATAGCGGTGCGGGTCGCCCGCGAGCAACGGGAGCCCGGTGACCGACCGTTCGCCGCTCACCAGCCAGCCGTTGCTGCCGGAGGTGCCGGGTCCGTCGGTGGCGAACAGGGCGACGGCGTCGGCGCCGAGATGCGCGACGACCTGTTCGCGCCAGAGCTTGGCCGGGAAGCCGGCGAACAGGACGTGCGTGGCGAGCCAGACGCCGAGCGGGGTCCAGGGCTCCCAGCGCCCGGGGACCAGGCCGGTCGCGGCGAACTCGGGTGCGCGGCGGGCCCCTTCGCCCAGCCCGGCGTTGACACCGTCCGTGTAAGCGCGCACCCAGGCGGCGGTTTCGGGGTCCCGTCTCTCCAGGGTCGCGTAGCAGTGCCTCGCGGTGTCGTCGAGGCGGGCGCGTCTGGCGAACACGTCCCAGCCGACAGCCTCGGCGCCGAGGAACGCGGCCGAGGTGCCCTGCGCGCGGTGGCGCTCGACCTCCAGCTGCCAGGCCCGGTCGAGGGCGGTGACGCGGCCCTGGCCACGGGCGAGTTCGAGCGCGTCGCTCGCCCGCAGATGCGGGATCCCCCAGGCGTCGCGGTAGATCTCGATGGCCATATCTGTATCCTCACCGGGTCCGAAACTGTGCTTTAGGTTAGCCTTACCTAAGTAAGTTGTGCCGGAATCGTACGCGAGGGGTGGAGAAGCCGTGGCGCAGGGGCAGGGGCGGACACAGGGGCAGCAGAACCGGCAGGAACAGGGCCATGGCCAGGGACGTCGCGGCTGGGAGGGCGCGGTCCTCAAGCTCTTCCGGGGCAAGGACTTCGTCTTCACCGTGACGGACGCCGAGGACGTCACCCCGCACTACCGGCGCCTCCACCTCACCGACGGGGGCATGCTTTCGGCCACCGGCGTCCACCCCACGATGTGGGTCCGGCTCTGGTTCGACAACACGGGCAAGCCGCACCAGCGGGCGTACACGCTGGTCGACCCGGACCCCGGGGCGGGCACGTTCAGCCTCGAATTCGCGCTCCACGAGGGCTGCGCCAGCGACTGGGCGCGGGCGGCGAAGCCCGGCGACACCATCGAGGCGACGGTCCAGGGCACCGGCTTCACCCGGCCCGAGCCGGACCCCTCGCACCTCTTCGCGATCGGCGACCCGGCATCACTTCCCGCGCTCAACTCCCTGCTGGACGCGTTCGGTTCGACCCCGGCGACGATCTGGTTCGAGTCGGACCACGGCACCGACGGCTACCCCTTCCGCACCACCCCCGACCATCACGACGTCCGCCCGGTGCCCCGCCGGGACGCGGGCGCCCACCTGGTCGCCGAGGTCCGCTCCGCCTTCCCGGACCTCCTGACACACACCGCCGACCCGTACGTGTGGATCGCCTGCGACACGGCCACGACCCGGACCCTGACGAGCTGGTTCCGCAAGGAGGCGGGGCTGCCGAAGCAGCGGGTGCACGGGCTGGGGTACTGGCGGCCGTAGGGCATCCCCGCCGCGTACGAGGCATGATCGACCCATGGACGTCACTCTCCACCTCGCCCAGGACCCCGAGGCCGACGCGCTCCTCGGCCGCAGCGCGCTCGCCGCGCTGACCGGAATGCTGCTCGACCAGCAGGTGCCGATGGAGTGGGCGTTCAAGGGACCGGCGACCATCGCCCAGCGCCTGGGCGCCGACGACCTCGACGCGCACGAGATCGCGGCGTACGACCCCGAGGCCTTCGCCTCGCTCCTCTCCGACAAGCCGGCCGTGCACCGGTACCCCGGCTCGATGGCCAAGCGCGTCCAGCAGCTCTGCCAGTACCTCGTCGAGCACTACGACGGCGAAGCCGAGGGCGTCTGGCGGGACGCGACGACCGGCCAGGAACTGCTCAAGCGCCTCAGCGACCTGCCCGGTTTCGGCAAGCAGAAGGCCCAGATCTTCCTGGCCCTGCTCGGCAAGCAGCTCGGCGTACAGCCCGAGGGCTGGCGTGAGGCCGCCGGCGCCTACGGCGAACCGAAGTCCTTCCGCTCCGTCGCCGACATCACCGGCCCGGAGTCCCTGGTCAAGGTGCGTGCCCACAAGCAGGAGATGAAGGCGGCGGCGAAGGCCGCGAAGGCCTCCGGCAAGTAGGCGCCGACGACACCGGCCCCCAGCCGGTAGGCCGAGTGAGCGGATCTCGGGCCCGGAAGGATCAGCCCTGTCCGTGCGGCGGGGAGATCACCTCCCATGAGCCCCGCCGCGCGCACCCCGTACGCCAAGTACGCCGTGCGCCGGACCGCCTGGCTCCGGGTCGTCGTCCTGCTGCTCGCCCTGCTCGTGCCGGGAACGGCAGCGCACTGCGGAGCTGCCGAGTCGGCCGTTTCGAGCGGTACGGCCGCCGAGCACGACGTCCACGACACCGCCCTGCGCCCACCGGCCCGGTACGGCCACCGCACCGTCGTAGCCCTGCGGCCCGTACCCGGACCGCCGGCCGCACGACATGCGGGGGCTACCAGTCCGGCCCACCCGCTCCCCGTACCGCCACGGCCCACGCCCGCCCCGCGCTCGGTGGTCCTGCGCTGCTGACAGCACCGGCTCCCCGGTCCATCAGTCAGTACGCCCAGCACACCCAGTACGCCACACGGGACAAGGACACCGACATGGCGATCGACCCTTACGCGATCCTGCGCGCCCTTCTGCGCGCCGAGGCCGCCCGCAACACACCAAAGGCCCAAGGACCCCTGGTGCCCCAGATGAAGGAAGCCGAGCAGCAGCGGCCCCCGGAGGAGCGGGGCCGCTGACCGGACGGCGGTCCTGTCGGCGCTACCGCTGCTGGCCAGGCGCCGGTATCCGCTGGCGGTGTTCGGAGTGGTACTGGCCGCCGCCGTGGTC
>NZ_AEJB01000242.1 GCF_000331005.1 Streptomyces turgidiscabies Car8 | reverse complement strand
GCCCGGCGAACGGTCTGCACGACCGGCCAGCTACTCGCCGGACAGCACCGCCTGAGCGGCGTCGCGAGCCTCGTCGGCGCTGTCCACAGCGCGGGCCGCCGCGGCGGCCCGCTCACACTGAGCCAGCGTGTACTTGGCCAGCGACGCCCGCACATACGGAATCGAAGCCGCACCCATGGAGAGAGAGGTGACGCCCAGACCGATCAGCACACACGCGAGCAACGGATCCGCCGCTGCCTCACCACAGACACCACAGCTCTTGCCCTCGGCCCTGGCCGCCTCGGCGGACAGCGCGACCAGGTCGAGCAGGGCGGGCTGCCAGGGATCCTGCAGACGAGAAACCGCACCCACCTGACGGTCAGCGGCAAAGGTGTACTGCGCGAGGTCGTTCGTCCCCAGGGACAGGAACTCGACCTCCTGCAGGATCGAGCGCGCCCGCAGAGCGGCGGACGGGATCTCCACCATGGCACCGAACTTCGCCCGCAGCCCCGCCGCACGGCACGCGTCCGCGAACGCCTTGGCGTCAGCGCGGTCCGCGACCATGGGAGCCATGACCTCGAGGTAGACAGGCAACCCCTCCGCGGCTTTGGCGAGCGCCGTCAGCTGCGTCTGCAGTACATCGGGGTGATCGAGCAGGGTCCGAAGACCACGCACACCGAGAGCCGGATTCGGCTCGTCGGCCGGTGTCAGAAAGTCCAGTGGCTTGTCCGCACCCGCGTCGAGCACGCGCACGACGACGCGCCCCTCGGGAAACGCCTCAAGAACCTGCCGGTACGCCTCGACCTGCTTCGCCTCGGACGGCGCGTTCTTGCTGTCATCCAGGAAAAGGAACTCGGTACGGAAGAGACCGACACCCTCGGCCCCGGCCTCGATGGCAGCCGGCACGTCCGCGGGCCCACCGACATTCGCCAGCAGCGGCACCATATGACCGTCGGAGGTGGAGCCCGGCCCGGTGGAGGCCGCAAGCGCCGCCTTGCGCTGGGCCGCCGCCGCCCGCAGCTGCGCTTTCCGTTCCTCACCGGGTTCCACGAAGATCTCACCCGTGCTGCCGTCCACCGCGATCACGGTGCCCTCGGCAAGCTCACCCGCACCGGGCAGTGCGACCACTGCGGGAACTCCCAGGGCCCTCGCCAGGATCGCGCTGTGGCTGGTCGGCCCGCCCTCCTCGGTGACGAACCCGAGGACCAGAGTCGGGTCCAGCAGTGCGGTGTCGGCGGGAGCGAGATCACGAGCAATAAGGACGTACGGCTCGTCACTGTCGGGGACACCGGGCATGGGAACCCCGAGCAGCCGGGCGACGATACGATTCCGCACGTCGTCCAGGTCGGCCACGCGACCGGCCAGGTACTCGCCGGCACCCGCCAGCAGAGCGCGGTAGGCGGCGAACGCGTCGTACACACCTCGCTCGGCCGTACTACCGACCGCGATACGCCGGTCCACGTCCGCCATCAGCTCGGGGTCCTGAGCCATCATGGCCTGCGCCTCGAGCACCGCCTGGGCTTCACCGCCCGCCAGATTCCCGCGCGCATTGAGGTCCGCGGCGACAGCGTCCACGGCCTGGCGCGCACGCCCTTGTTCGCGTTCGGCATCCTCCGCCGGAATCTGCTTGGCCGGCGGTTCGAGTACCGCCGTCCCCATGTGTCGAACCTCGCCGATCGCCACCCCGTGGCTCACGCCGACGCCTCGCAGCGTTGTCTCCATCTCACCGTCTCCGATAGTGCGGCGGGCCCCGCCACCGCGGTGGTTTTCCTGCTCGCCGTAATAGAACGGCGTTGACGTCACTGCCAACCGAAGAGGGTGTCTCCGGCCTTCACGGCGCCGTCTTCGATGAGACCGGAGAGAGAATCGGCCGAGGCTTCGAGCGCCACGATCGGGCACACCGGGGACTTGCCCGCGGCTTCCACGGCGGCCGGGTTCCAACGCACCACGCTCTGACCACGCGTCACGGTGTCACCCTTGTTGACGAGCAACTCGAAGCCCTCGCCATTGAGCTGCACGGTGTCGATACCGAGGTGAGTGAGTACACCGTGTCCTTCCTCGTCGACGACCACGAAGGCGTGCGGGTGGAGCGAGACGATGACTCCGGCCACGGGGGCGACGGCCTCCGAGGGCTCACGCACGGGGTCGATCGCGGTGCCGGGGCCGACCATGGCGCCGGAGAAGACCGGATCCGGCACTGCGGCCAGTCCGATGGCACGCCCTGCTAGAGGGGACGTCACGCTGGTCAAGGGAAGCCTCCCGGGGGTGGAGATTCATTACGGGCCGTCGCTGCCTGTGCCGGACGGCACACTGTTGAGCAGCGTATGTCATATGAAGTGCCGGTTCCGTGCGAGAGACGTCGGTTGGCGCCCCTGGCACCCTGCGGAATCGATTTGCGCCTGCTCCGAACGCCCGTGTACTGTCGTACTCCTGCTTGAGGCCGAGTGACGAGATCAAATGTCCTCGCCTGGCAGCATCCAACTTGTCAGATCCCCTCCAGGATCTCGTTCTGCATGCCTGCTGAACGGTGGTCAGGGAGACGGAAAAACGCTGATAGAGTTTGGAACACCGAAGGGAAGCCCGGAGGAAAGCCTGAGAGAGTTTCTCGGGTGAGTACGAAGGAAGCGTCCGTTCCTTGAGAACTCAACAGCGTGCCAAAAATCAACGCCAGATTTGTTGATACCCCGTTCTCGGCCATTCGGTCGGGGCGAGGTTCCTTTGAAGTAACACAAACACAGCGAGGACGCTGTGAACGGTCGGGCTTATTCCGCTTGACTGTTCCGCTCTCGTGTGTGTGCACCGGCTGTATTAATTTACTGGCCGAGTGAACATTCACGGAGAGTTTGATCCTGGCTCAGGACGAACGCTGGCGGCGTGCTTAACACATGCAAGTCGAACGATGAAGCCTTTCGGGGTGGATTAGTGGCGAACGGGTGAGTAACACGTGGGCAATCTGCCCTGCACTCTGGGACAAGCCCTGGAAACGGGGTCTAATACCGGATAATACCTTCCCTCGCATGGGGGTGGGTTAAAAGCTCCGGCGGTGCAGGATGAGCCCGCGGCCTATCAGCTTGTTGGTGAGGTAGTGGCTCACCAAGGCGACGACGGGTAGCCGGCCTGAGAGGGCGACCGGCCACACTGGGACTGAGACACGGCCCAGACTCCTACGGGAGGCAGCAGTGGGGAATATTGCACAATGGGCGAAAGCCTGATGCAGCGACGCCGCGTGAGGGATGACGGCCTTCGGGTTGTAAACCTCTTTCAGCAGGGAAGAAGCGAAAGTGACGGTACCTGCAGAAGAAGCGCCGGCTAACTACGTGCCAGCAGCCGCGGTAATACGTAGGGCGCAAGCGTTGTCCGGAATTATTGGGCGTAAAGAGCTCGTAGGCGGTCTGTCGCGTCGGATGTGAAAGCCCGGGGCTTAACCCCGGGTCTGCATTCGATACGGGCAGACTAGAGTGTGGTAGGGGAGATCGGAATTCCTGGTGTAGCGGTGAAATGCGCAGATATCAGGAGGAACACCGGTGGCGAAGGCGGATCTCTGGGCCATTACTGACGCTGAGGAGCGAAAGCGTGGGGAGCGAACAGGATTAGATACCCTGGTAGTCCACGCCGTAAACGGTGGGAACTAGGTGTTGGCGACATTCCACGTCGTCGGTGCCGCAGCTAACGCATTAAGTTCCCCGCCTGGGGAGTACGGCCGCAAGGCTAAAACTCAAAGGAATTGACGGGGGCCCGCACAAGCAGCGGAGCATGTGGCTTAATTCGACGCAACGCGAAGAACCTTACCAAGGCTTGACATACACCGGAAACATCCAGAGATGGGTGCCCCCTTGTGGTCGGTGTACAGGTGGTGCATGGCTGTCGTCAGCTCGTGTCGTGAGATGTTGGGTTAAGTCCCGCAACGAGCGCAACCCTTGTTCTGTGTTGCCAGCATGCCCTTCGGGGTGATGGGGACTCACAGGAGACTGCCGGGGTCAACTCGGAGGAAGGTGGGGACGACGTCAAGTCATCATGCCCCTTATGTCTTGGGCTGCACACGTGCTACAATGGCCGGTACAATGAGCTGCGATGCCGTGAGGCGGAGCGAATCTCAAAAAGCCGGTCTCAGTTCGGATTGGGGTCTGCAACTCGACCCCATGAAGTCGGAGTTGCTAGTAATCGCAGATCAGCATTGCTGCGGTGAATACGTTCCCGGGCCTTGTACACACCGCCCGTCACGTCACGAAAGTCGGTAACACCCGAAGCCGGTGGCCCAACCCCTCACGGGGAGGGAGCTGTCGAAGGTGGGACTGGCGATTGGGACGAAGTCGTAACAAGGTAGCCGTACCGGAAGGTGCGGCTGGATCACCTCCTTTCTAAGGAGCATCTAGGCCGCCAAGCAAGCTTGGTGGTCCAGGGCCATTACGTCGGCATACGTTCGACGGTGGTTGCTCATGGGTGGAACGTTGATTATTCGGCCGGGTTCACGGGTCGGAGGCTGTTAGTACTGCTCTCGCAAGAGGGTGTGGAAAGCATGATCTCCGGGCGGGACCGGGTCGGGCACGCTGTTGGGTGTCTGAGGGTATGGCCGTGAGGTTGTGTCTTCAGTGCCGGCCCCAGTGAACTCGCCCTGTAGGGGTGGGGTGGTGGGTGGTTGGTCGTTGTTTGAGAACTGCACAGTGGACGCGAGCATCTGTGGCCAAGTTTTTAAGGGCGCACGGTGGATGCCTTGGCACCAGGAACCGATGAAGGACGTGGGAGGCCACGATAGTCCCCGGGGAGTCGTCAACCAGGCTTTGATCCGGGGGTTTCCGAATGGGGAAACCCGGCAGTCGTCATGGGCTGTCACCCACATCTGAACACATAGGGTGTGTGGAGGGAACGCGGGGAAGTGAAACATCTCAGTACCCGCAGGAAGAGAAAACAACCGTGATTCCGGGAGTAGTGGCGAGCGAAACCGGATGAGGCCAAACCGTATACGTGTGAGACCCGGCAGGGGTTGCGTATGCGGGGTTGTGGGATCTCTCTTTCACAGTCTGCCGGCTGTGAGGCGAGTCAGAAACCGTTGATGTAGGCGAAGGACATGCGAAAGGTCCGGCGTAGAGGGTAAGACCCCCGTAGTCGAAACATCAACGGCTCGTTTGAGAGACACCCAAGTAGCACGGGGCCCGAGAAATCCCGTGTGAATCTGGCGGGACCACCCGTTAAGCCTAAATATTCCCTGGTGACCGATAGCGGATAGTACCGTGAGGGAATGGTGAAAAGTACCGCGGGAGCGGAGTGAAATAGTACCTGAAACCGTGTGCCTACAAGCCGTGGGAGCGTCGCTCATCAAGCTTTGCTTGGTGGGTCGTGACTGCGTGCCTTTTGAAGAATGAGCCTGCGAGTTTGCGGTGTGTTGCGAGGTTAACCCGTGTGGGGAAGCCGTAGCGAAAGCGAGTCCGAATAGGGCGATTCAGTAGCGCGCTCAAGACCCGAAGCGGAGTGATCTAGCCATGGGCAGGTTGAAGCGGAGGTAAGACTTCGTGGAGGACCGAACCCACCAGGGTTGAAAACCTGGGGGATGACCTGTGGTTAGGGGTGAAAGGCCAATCAAACTCCGTGATAGCTGGTTCTCCCCGAAATGCATTTAGGTGCAGCGTCGTGTGTTTCTTGCCGGAGGTAGAGCACTGGATAGGCGATGGGCCCTACCGGGTTACTGACCTTAGCCAAACTCCGAATGCCGGTAAGTGAGAGCACGGCAGTGAGACTGTGGGGGATAAGCTCCATGGTCGAGAGGGAAACAGCCCAGAGCATCGACTAAGGCCCCTAAGCGTACGCTAAGTGGGAAAGGATGTGGAGTCGCACAGACAACCAGGAGGTTGGCTTAGAAGCAGCCACCCTTGAAAGAGTGCGTAATAGCTCACTGGTCTAGTGATTCCGCGCCGACAATGTAGCGGGGCTCAAGCGTACCGCCGAAGTCGTGTCATTCACACAATAGGGCCAACGCCTGTGTGGATGGGTAGGGGAGCGTCGTGTGCCGGGTGAAGCTGCAGCGGAAGCTAGTGGTGGACGGTTCACGAGTGAGAATGCAGGCATGAGTAGCGATACACACGTGGGAAACGTGTGCGCCGATTGACTAAGGGTTCCTGGGTCAAGCTGATCTGCCCAGGGTAAGTCGGGACCTAAGGCGAGGCCGACAGGCGTAGTCGATGGATAACCGGTTGATATTCCGGTACCCGCTGTGAAGCGTCAAACATTGAACCAGGCGATGCTAAGTCCGTGAAGCCGCCCCGGAGCCTTCGGGCAAGGGGGAGTGGTGGAGCCGACGGACCAGACCTGCAGTAGGTGAGTGATGGGGTGACGCAGGAAGGTAGTCCATCCCGGGCGGTGGTTGTCCCGGGGTAAGGGTGTAGGACGAATGGTAGGCAAATCCGCCATTCACATAGTCTGAGACCTGATGCCGAGCCGATTGTGGTGAAGTGGATGATCCTATGCTGTCGAGAAAAGCCTCTAGCGAGTTTCATGGCGGCCCGTACCCTAAACCGACTCAGGTGGTCAGGTAGAGAATACCGAGGCGTTCGGGTGAACTATGGTTAAGGAACTCGGCAAAATGCCCCCGTAACTTCGGGAGAAGGGGGGCCATCACTGGTGAGGAGATTTACTCTCCGAGCTGGGGGTGGCCGCAGAGACCAGCGAGAAGCGACTGTTTACTAAAAACACAGGTCCGTGCGAAGCCGTAAGGCGATGTATACGGACTGACGCCTGCCCGGTGCTGGAACGTTAAGGGGACCGGTTAGTCAAGATTCGTCTTGGCGAAGCTGAGAACTTAAGCGCCAGTAAACGGCGGTGGTAACTATAACCATCCTAAGGTAGCGAAATTCCTTGTCGGGTAAGTTCCGACCTGCACGAATGGCGTAACGACTTCTCGACTGTCTCAACCATAGGCCCGGTGAAATTGCACTACGAGTAAAGATGCTCGTTTCGCGCAGCAGGACGGAAAGACCCCGGGACCTTTACTATAGTTTGATATTGGTGTTCGGTTCGGCTTGTGTAGGATAGCTGGGAGACTGTGAAGTGGGCACGCCAGTGTCTGTGGAGTCGTCGTTGAAATACCAGTCTGGTCGTGCTGGATGTCTAACCTGGGTCCGTGATCCGGATCAGGGACAGTGTCTGATGGGTAGTTTAACTGGGGCGGTTGCCTCCTAAAGAGTAACGGAGGCGCCCAAAGGTTCCCTCAGCCTGGTTGGCAATCAGGTGTTGAGTGTAAGTGCACAAGGGAGCTTGACTGTGAGACCGACGGGTCGAGCAGGGACGAAAGTCGGGACTAGTGATCCGGCGGTGGCTTGTGGAAGCGCCGTCGCTCAACGGATAAAAGGTACCCCGGGGATAACAGGCTGATCTTCCCCAAGAGTCCATATCGACGGGATGGTTTGGCACCTCGATGTCGGCTCGTCGCATCCTGGGGCTGGAGTCGGTCCCAAGGGTTGGGCTGTTCGCCCATTAAAGCGGTACGCGAGCTGGGTTTAGAACGTCGTGAGACAGTTCGGTCCCTATCCGCTGCGCGCGCAGGAACATTGAGAAGGGCTGTCCCTAGTACGAGAGGACCGGGACGGACGAACCTCTGGTGTGCCAGTTGTCCTGCCAAGGGCATGGCTGGTTGGCTACGTTCGGGAGGGATAACCGCTGAAAGCATCTAAGCGGGAAGCCTGCTTCGAGATGAGTGTTCCCACCCACTAGATGGGGTAAGGCTCCCAGTAGACGACTGGGTTGATAGGCCAGATCTGGAAGCCCGGTAACGGGTGGAGGTGACTGGTACTAATAGGCCGAGGGCTTGTCCTCAGTTGCTCGCGTCCACTGTGTTGGTTCTGAAACCACGAACAACCCCGCCCAAGGTCACGGGTGGTGCGGTTGACATGTGTTTCACCGTGTTTCGGTGGTCATAGCGTGAGGGAAACGCCCGGTTACATTCCGAACCCGGAAGCTAAGCCTCACAGCGCCGATGGTACTGCAGGGGGGACCCTGTGGGAGAGTAGGACACCGCCGAACTCCTTTTAAAGCTCCGGCTCTTGGGCGTACCGCCCGAGAGCCGGAGCTTTTTTGCGTTGAGGTAAGGTCAGGGGGCATCGTCATCGGCTCATTTCCCACAGGAGGCCCCCGGGTGGAGGTCCAGGAGACCCGCGTCCAGACAGACCGGGTCCTCACCATCCCGAACATCCTCAGCATGGCGCGGCTTGTCGGCGTCCCTGTGTTCCTCTGGCTGATCCTGCGGCCTGAGTTCGGTGGTCCGAAGAGCGACGGCTGGGCACTCCTGGTGCTGATGCTCAGCGGGATCAGTGACTATCTGGACGGCAAGCTCGCGAGGCGCTGGAACCAGATCAGCAGTCTTGGCCGGCTCCTCGATCCCGCAGCCGACAGGCTCTACATTCTGTCGACTCTGGTCGGGCTCACCTGGCGCGAGATTCTGCCAATCTGGTTGACCGCTGCACTGCTGGCGCGAGAGCTGGTTCTGCTGGTGATGGTGGGCATCCTCAGGCGTCATGGGTACCCGCCGCCGCAGGTGAACTTCCTGGGGAAGGCGGCTACCTTCAACTTGATGTACGCCTTCCCGCTACTTCTGCTCAGTGACGGAAGTGGATGGATCTCGTCACTCGCTGCAATTTTCGGATGGGCGTTCGCAGGATGGGGTACAACCCTGTACTGGTGGGCAGGAGTCCTCTACGTGGTACAAGTCCGCCGGCTGGTCCGAGCGGACGCCATGGCCGATTGAGCTCGCCGGTTGGGCGACGTAGTGGCTCGATGGCCCGCGTCGTAAATGTGCGGGACAATCAGGACGGGTGAAGTCGGCTAGACCGTTTCTTCAAGGAGGACGCTTCCGACATGAAGGCCGTCGTGATGGCCGGAGGCGAAGGCACACGCCTTCGCCCAATGACCTCAAGCATGCCCAAGCCGCTCCTGCCGGTGGCCAACCGGCCGATCATGGAGCATGTGCTGCGGCTGCTCAAAAGGCATGGGCTCAACGAGACAGTCGTTACTGTCCAGTTCCTGGCATCGCTCGTCAAGAACTACTTCGGTGACGGCGAAGAGCTCGGGATGGAGCTCACCTATGCCAATGAGGAGAAGCCACTCGGTACTGCCGGAAGCGTCAAGAACGCCGAAGACGCGTTGAAGGACGATACTTTCCTCGTCATCTCCGGTGATGCCCTGACCGACTTCGACCTCACCGAGCTCATCAATTTCCACAAGGAAAAAGGTGCGCTCGTCACTGTCTGCTTGACGAGAGTGCCGAATCCACTGGAATTCGGCATCACCATCGTCGACGAGGAAGGCAAGGTCGAGCGATTCCTCGAGAAGCCGACCTGGGGGCAGGTCTTCTCCGACACCGTGAACACGGGCATCTACGTCATGGAGCCCGAGGTCTTCGACTACGTCGAGGCCGATACCTCCGTCGACTGGTCCGGCGATGTCTTTCCTCAGCTGATGAAGGAAGGGCGGCTGGTCTACGGCTACATCGCCGAGGGGTACTGGGAAGACGTCGGTACGCACGAGAGCTATGTGAAGGCGCAGGCCGATGTCCTTGAGGGCAAGGTCGACGTCGAACTCGACGGATTCGAGATCTCACCCGGTGTGTGGGTCGCCGAGGGGGCCGAGGTACATCCCGATGCCGTGCTCCGCGGGCCTCTCTACATCGGGGACTACGCCAAGGTCGAAGCCGGTGTGGAAATCCGCGAACACACCGTTGTCGGCTCGAACGTCGTCGTGAAGAGCGGAGCGTTCCTGCACCGGGCGGTGGTGCACGACAACGTGTACATCGGTCAGCACAGCAATCTGCGCGGCTGCGTGGTCGGGAAGAACACCGACATCATGCGCGCGGCGCGGATCGAGGACGGAGCGGTCATCGGCGACGAGTGTCTCGTCGGTGAAGAATCGATCATTCAGGGGAACGTGCGCGTTTACCCGTTCAAGACGATCGAGGCCGGCGCCTTCGTCAACACCTCGGTGATCTGGGAGTCGAGAGGGCAGGCGCATCTCTTCGGCGCCCGTGGGGTGTCCGGAATCCTGAACGTGGAGATCACGCCAGAATTGGCGGTGCGGCTGGCCGGCGCCTATGCGACCACCTTGAAAAAGGGCTCCACCGTCACCACTGCCCGCGACCACTCCCGCGGTGCTCGCGCGCTGAAGCGGGCGGTCATCTCCGCCTTGCAGACCAGCGCCATCGACGTACGAGACCTGGAGAACGTACCGCTGCCGGTGGCGCGGCAGCAGACCGCTCGGGGGAGTGCCGGCGGGATCATGATCCGGACGACGCCCGGGGTGCCCGATTCTGTCGACATCATGTTCTTCGACGGACAGGGGGCCGACCTCTCGCAGGCAAGTCAGCGGAAGCTGGACCGGGTGTTCGCGCGGCAGGAGTACCGGCGGGCGTTCCCGGGGGAGATCGGGGACCTGCACTTCCCGGCCAGTGTCTTCGACTCGTACACCGGGTCGTTGCTGCGGAATGTGGATACGACCGGCATCGCCGAGGCGGGGCTCAAGGTTGTCGTCGACGCGTCCAACGGCAGTGCGGGACTGGTGCTGCCCAGTCTGCTCGGGAAACTCGGAGTGGATTCGCTGACCATCAATCCCGGACTCGACGAGTCCAGGCCGACGGAGTCCGCCGAAACCCGGCGGTCCGGGATGGTGCGGCTCGGAGAGATCGTGGCGTCGGCACGCGCCGCGTTCGGCGTTCGTTTCGATCCGGTGGGTGAGCGGCTTTCACTCGTCGACGAGAAGGGACGGATCATCGAGGATGACCGCGCTCTGCTCGTCATGCTCGACCTGGTGGCCGCCGAACGCCGCAGTGGGCGGGTGGCGTTGCCGGTGACGACCACACGCATCGCCGAGCAGGTCGCCGCCTATCACGGCACGCAGGTGGAGTGGACCACCACCTCGCCCGACGATCTCACCCGGGTCGGGCGTGATGAGTCGACCATCTTCGGTGGAGACGGGCGCGGCGGGTTCATCGTGCCCGAGTTCAGTAGCGTGTTCGACGGCTCGGCGGCCTTCGTACGGCTTATCGGACTGGTTGCGCGGACGCAGCTCACGCTCAGCCAGATCGATGCCAGGATTCCGCGGGCACACGTCCTGAAACGGGATCTGGCGACTCCGTGGGCCGTCAAGGGACTTGTCATGCGGCGGGTTGTGGAGGAGGCCGGAGAGCGGTTCGTCGACACCACTGACGGCGTGCGGGTGGTCGAGACCGACGGACGCTGGGTGATGGTGCTGCCCGACCCGGCGGAGGCCGTCACGCATCTGTGGGCCGAAGGGCCCGACGACGCTTCCGCCCAGGCGCTGCTCGACGAGTGGTCCGCCGTGGTGGACGGCGCCGGTCGCTGAATCGACGTACACGCGCGCGTGCCGGACAGAATCCCCAATGGGGCCTGTCCGGCGCGTCGGTGGGGCCGTTCGGAGGCACTGGTCGCGACGTGGGACGATGTGCGGCATGCCGCAGCAGCCCCCCGTTCGGAGCATCCCCACGAGTCGTTCCCGTCCGGACGCGTCCATGTCGCTGCTCACCAACGTCATGGACCACAGCCTCGACGAGGGATATGCCGAGGCTGCCGCGCGCCGGAAAGCCGCCGGTGACTCCGGTCTGGCGAGGCCGCTGAGGGCGAAGCTCGGCCTTGCCGCCGGCCTGGTGCTGGCCGCTCTCGTGGTGACCGTGGGGGCGGCTCAAGCACGGATAGCGGCGCCCGGTGTCGCCAAGGAGCGCGAGGAGCTGATCGACCGCATCGACCGCGAGACCGAGGCGGCCGACAAGCTGGAAAAAGCGGTCGACCAACTGCGCGACAACGTGAGCGCGCGGCAGCGTGCGGCGCTGAAGTCGGAGGGCGGCAGCGAACAGGCCGACCTGGTGGGCATCCTGTCGGGTGCGACCGAGGTGCACGGGCCGGGTGTCAAGCTCGTCGTGGACGACGCGAAGGAAGCGAGCACCGGTGCCGGCGGGGACGCCCGGGAGACCTCCGGATTCTCCGACACCGGGCGGGTGCGCGACCGCGACATGCAGCGGGTCGTGAACGGGCTGTGGCAGTCCGGCGCCGAGGCCATCGCGATCAACGGGCAACGGCTGACCGCGCTGTCGGCGATCCGGGCCGCGGGAGACGCGATACTGGTCGACAACAAGCCGCTGGTGCCGCCGTACACGGTGCTCGCGGTGGGGGACGGCAAGCGGTTGAGCACCAGGTTCCAGGACAGCGCCGACGGACTGTATCTGCACGCGCTGCAGGAGAACTTCGACATCCGGACCGGCATCTCCGTGGAGAGCGACCTCCGGCTGCCCGCCGCACCGAGCGTGATCGTACGTACAGCACAGCCGAGAACAGAGAAGGGCACATCGTGATCGCGGTACTGGGCCTCGTCGTGGGCGTCGTGGCTGGGTTGTTGGTCCGGCCCGAGGTGCCGGCGGTTGTCGAGCCTTACCTACCCATCGCCGTCGTCGCGGCCCTGGACGCCGTGTTCGGCGGTCTGCGGGCCATGCTCGACGGCATCTTCGTCGACAAGGTCTTCGTCGTGTCGTTCCTGTCGAACGTCGTCGTGGCCGCGCTGATCGTCTTCCTGGGCGACAAGCTGGGCGTGGGCGCCCAGTTGTCCACCGGTGTCGTCGTCGTCCTCGGCATCCGTATCTTCTCGAATGCCGCGGCGATCCGTCGGCACGTGTTCCGGGCCTGACGCCGATGAGTGACAACGACAAGAACGCCAAGAGCGACGCGGGCGACAAGCATCCAGAGGCGGGCGAGCGGCGATTGCGCGAGGAACTGCCCGAGGAGATCTCTGCCACTCCTGCGGACGCTCCGGACGCGCACACCGTGGACGCGGTGGCCGACGAGGAGGCCGACCCGCCCCTGACCGGCCGTCAGCGGCTGGTGAAGGGGCTGTGGCCGCCACGGGTGACCCGGGCGCAACTGATCGTCGCCCTGTTGCTGTTCGGGCTCGGATTCGGGCTTGCGGTGCAGGTCGCGTCCACCAGTGACAGCGACGGTGCGCTGCGTGGGGCGCGTCAGGAAGATCTCGTACGCATCCTCGATGAACTGGATGACCGTACGCAGCGTCTTGAGGACGAGAAGCAAGGTCTCGAAGATCAGCGGACCGAGTTGGAGAACAGCTCGGACCAAGCTGAGGAGGCCCGTAAGCAGACGGTTGAGAAGGAACGGCAACTGGGCATCCTCGCGGGCACGGTGGCCGCGCAGGGGCCCGGGATCACGCTGACCATCGAGGACACGAAGGGAACGGTCGAAGCCGACATGCTGCTCGACGCGATCCAGGAGTTGCGTGCCGCCGGTGCCGAGGCGATCCAGGTGAACGGTGTACGGGTCGTCGCGGGGACCTTTCTGGCGGACGAGGACGGCGGGGGAGTGAGTGTCGACGGGAACAAGATCGACGCTCCCTATCGTTTCAAGGTCATCGGGAAGCCGCAGGACCTCGAGCCGGCGCTCAACATCCCCGGAGGTGTGGTGCAGACCCTGGAGAAGGAGCAGGCCACCGCTACCGTGGAGCGGGCGGCCAAGATCGTCGTGGACGCCTTGCGAGCCGCGAAGCAGCCTGACTACGCTCGGTCGTCCTCCGAGTGAACCGGGGGTGCATGGGGGTTGTCCGCGGAGGGCATGAGGTTGCGGGGGGTCGGCGCACCGAATGGGTGGTGCGTGGTGGAAACTGTCAGGTGGCGGCGGACGTTGTGAGGATGTCCGGGTCGACCGGTAGGTGCAGTCAGGGTTCGTCCTGCCCCACGGGCGGGTCTGTTTCGGTCAAGGGGAATCGCCCGTGAAGTTGTTTGCGAAGTTGTTCGGCAAGAGCGCGCGAGAGGGCAACAGCGACAACGCGACCGCCCGCCATCGCGCACAGCCCGACGCGGACGGTCAGCGTCCGTTGTTCCGGGACCAGGTCGGCGGTCCGGGCGGTGACGTTCCGGGAGGTCAGGGCGCGCCTTCTGTTGACCCTGCCCAGTCCGGGCGCATAGGTTTCGGGGAACCCTCAACCTCAGGTACGGGTGGAGAGTTTTCCTCCGGTCCGTATGCGTCCAATGCCCCGGCGGGGCAGCCGCGGCAGGAGGATCCGTCGATGTCGGCCCTGGTGTGTACGAGGTGCGGTAACCGCAACGCGGAGAACAGCCGCTTCTGTTCCAACTGTGGTGCGCCACTGCGGGCCGGGGTGACCCCCGAGCGCCCGTCGGAGACGACGTCCACGATCTCGATCTCCGGCATCGAGGCGTACGACGCCGAGGTCACCGGTCAGACGCAGATGCCGATGCTCTCGCCCGAGGCGCAGGCCGCGGTGGACGCTCTGCCGCTCGGGTCGGCGCTCCTGGTGGTGCGTCGTGGTCCGAACTCGGGCAGCCGATTCCTCCTGGACGGCGAGCTGACCACGGCCGGGCGTCATCCGCAGAGTGACATCTTCCTGGACGACGTGACCGTGTCGCGTCGGCATGTGGAGTTCCGTCGCGGCCAGGACGGCATGTTCACGGTCGCTGATGTGGGCAGCCTCAACGGCACGTACGTCAACCGCGAGCGGATCGACCAGGTCGACCTGTCTAACGGTGACGAGGTGCAGATCGGCAAGTACCGGCTGGTGTTCTACGCGAGCCAGCGGGGCTACTGACCCTCCTCCGGACCGAGTCCGGGGGGACCCTCAGGGAAGGTCCATGCTTCAAACACCGAGCGGCGGTGCCGGGCACGGCATCGCCGCCGCGGACAGTGGGCTGATGAGCATCGGCACAGTGCTGAACGCGCTGCGCGACGAGTTCCCCGAAGTCACCATCTCCAAGATTCGTTTCCTGGAGTCGGAGGGGCTCATCGAGCCGCAGCGGACCCCGTCGGGGTACCGCAAGTTCAGTCCGAGGGATGTCGAGCGCCTCGGTCATGTCCTCAGAATGCAGCGGGATCACTATCTGCCTCTGAAGGTGATCAGGGAGTACCTGGAGGCCATGGAGCGTGGGGAGGCGGCCCCGCCCCCCACTGTCGGCCGCCAGCGGGACGGTGAGCCGGTTCTCGAGCCTGAGGGGCCCACCGCCGTCCGGATCGGCCGCTCCGAGCTGCTCGCCGCCGCCGAGATCGGCGACGAGGAACTCGAGGAGTGGCAGTCGTACGGGCTGGTCGCGCCCCTGCCCGACGGGGCGTACGACGCGGAGTCGGTCACTGTTGCCGCGCTCGTCGCCGAGCTGGGGCGGTTCGGGATCGAGCCGCGGCATCTGCGGGTGATGAAGGCCGCCGCCGAGCGTGAGGCCGGCCTGGTCGATCAGGTCGTGGCCCCGCTGAAGCGTCACCGCAATCCGCAGACCAGGGCGCTCGCTGAGGCCCGTAGCAAGGAGCTGGCGGGGCTCACGGTGAAACTGCACGCGGCCCTGGTGCGGATCGCCCTGGGAGTGCGGCAGCCCTGAGCGGGGAGGGTCGGCGGAGGGCGGATCGGTCACCCGTTCCGTGCCCGACTACCCAAACATCCCGGGCACGGCCTAGGGTTGCTGTGTGAACGAGCTCGATGTCGTAGGTGTCCGGGTCGAAATGCCCTCCAACCAACCGATCGTGCTCCTGCGTGAAGTGGGAGGCGACCGCTACCTTCCCATCTGGATCGGACCTGGGGAGGCGACGGCGATCGCCTTCGCCCAGCAGGGCATGGCCCCCGCACGACCGCTGACCCACGACCTGTTCAAGGACGTGCTGGAGGCCGTCGGACAGGAACTCACCGAAGTGCGCATCACGGACCTGCGCGAAGGTGTTTTCTACGCGGAGTTGGTGTTCGCCAGCGGAGTCGAGGTGAGCGCCCGCCCGTCCGACGCCATAGCGCTGGCGCTGCGTACCGGTACGCCGATCTACGGCAGCGACGGGGTACTCGACGACGCCGGAATCGCGATCCCGGACGAGCAGGAGGACGAGGTGGAGAAGTTCCGCGAGTTCCTCGACCAGATCTCCCCCGAGGACTTCGGGACCAACAGCCAGTGAGCCGCGTCAGCGTCGCCTGAGGAGGCTCGGCCGCCCCACGGACCCCAGTGGTCGGTGGGGCCTGTCTTTTGCCCGGCGACGTCACGAATGATGGCAATTGCCAGCGGCGTGTGAGAGCGTCGTGCGGCCCTGACGGAGCGCATTCGGCTAGCCTTTCCCCGCGGTGGGGTACGGGAAACCACTCCTAGGGTGATTATCACTCGGCGTGCCGAGTGTGGCGATCGTTGACGCACCCCTGGTGACTGCCTACCGTCGAGAAGGCAGGTCAAGGACGGAGGTCGGCGTGAGAAGCAGCGGCGACGGTACGGCTGGGGGTGCCCCTGGACGCGGTCTGGGGGAGAGCGGCCCGTACCCGCTTCACGGCAGCGCGGCGGATCACGTTGCGCGGCGGCCGACGGCTGTAGCAGGCAGCGGAGGGGCGACATCCATGGCGTCCGAGGAGATCGGCTACCGCGGCCCCACGGCGTGCGCGGCGGCCGGCATCACATACCGGCAGTTGGACTACTGGGCGCGTACCGGTTTGGTCGAGCCGAGTGTGCGGCCCGCGCACGGGTCGGGGACGCAACGGCTCTACAGCTTCCGGGACGTTGTGGTCCTGAAGATCGTCAAGCGCTTTCTGGACACCGGCGTCTCGCTGCAGAACATCCGCACGGCGGTCCAGCATCTCCGGGCGTGTGAACTCCACGATCTGGAGCGCCTGACGCTGATGAGTGACGGTGCGACCGTCTACGAGTGCACCTCCCCCGATGAGGTGCACGCGCTGCTCCAGGGTGGACAGGGCATTTTCGGTATCGCCGTCGGCGTGGTGTGGCGAGATGTGGAAAGCGCTCTCTCGCAGTTGCACGGGGAGCGTGTCGACACCGGGGAGACCCTCGTCGGGCACAACCCCACGGACGAACTTGCGCGGCGGCGCAACCGGGCGGTCTGACCGCCGCCCCCGCCGTGCCAGGGCATTGTCAGTGGCGTAGGGCAGCATCGGTGATGTGAGAAACGCGCCCACGATCCTGCATCTCGACATGGACGCCTTCTTCGCCTCGGCGGAGCAGGCGTCCAAGCCGAGTCTGCGTGGGAAAGCCGTCGTGGTGGGGGGACTCGGGCCGCGTGGGGTGGTGGCCACCGCGTCGTACGAGGCCCGGGTTTTCGGGGTGCACTCCGCGATGCCGACGGCGCAGGCCCGCAGGCTCGCGCCGAACGCCGCCTACCTCGTGCCCAGGGGCAGCTTCTACCGGTCGATCAGCGAGCAGGTCATGGGGCTTCTGCACGAGCTGTCGCCGCTGGTGGAGCCGTTGAGCCTGGACGAGGCGTTCGTGGACCTGGAGGCCGGGGACACGGCCTGGGACGAGGCGTCGGCGCGGCTGGCCGGGATCAGGCTGCGCGCGGACATACGGGCCGTCACGGGGCTCACGGGATCGGTGGGGCTGGCCGCCTCCAAGATGCTCGCGAAGATCGCCTCGGAGCAGGCCAAACCGGACGGGCTGGTGGTGATCGAGCCCGGGACCGAACGGGCGCTGCTCGCCCCGATGTCGGTGCGGACCCTGCCGGGGGTCGGTCCGGCCACCGGGGACCATCTGAGGCGGGCCGGGATGAGTACGGTCGACGACCTGGCACAGGCGGGCGAGGACGAGCTCGTACGGCTGCTGGGAAAGGCGCACGGGCACGCGCTGTACGCGATGGCGCTGGCTCGCGACGAGCGGCCCGTGGTGTCCGAGCGGGAGACGAAGTCCGTGTCGGTCGAGGACACGTACGACGTGGACATCCACGACCGGGGCCGGGTGGGCACCGAGGTGCAGCGGCTGGCGGACCGGTGTGTGCGGCGGTTGCGCGGTGCCGGGCTGTCCGGGCGGACCATCGTCCTCAAGGTGCGGCGGTACGACTTCTCCACGCTGACCCGGTCCGAGACGCTCCGGGGGCCCACGGACGACCCCGCTGTGGTGCGGGAGGCGGCGGCCCGGCTCCTGGAGACGGTGGACACCACCGGGGGCGTCCGGTTGCTCGGGATCGGAGTGAGCGGCCTCGCCGACTACACCCAGGAGGACCTGTTCGCCCAGGCCGCCGGGGCGGTGGCGGCGCTGGAGCCGCTGGAAGAGCCGGAGCGCGAGGCTGTGGACGAGCAGGAGGCGCCCGCCGAGCGGCACTGGACCACCGGGCACGACGTACGGCATGCCGACTTCGGGCACGGGTGGGTGCAGGGCAGCGGGCTGGGGCGGGTGACCGTGCGGTTCGAGACGCCGGACGCGGAGTATCCGGGGCGGGTGCGTACGTTCCGGACCGAGGACCCCGCGCTGGAGCCGGCGGATCCGCTGCCGCTGGTGGCCGCCCCGCCGCGAAGACCCGGTCATCCGGATGAGGGACCGGCGGATCAGGCGTCGTCCGTGCCCGCCAGCCTGCCGAAGTCGTGATCGGGGAACGGGGGAGGGGGAGCCACGTCGAGTCCGTAGTGGTGGTAGAGCTGGAGTTCCTGCTCCGGGGAGAGATGGCGGCCCACCCCGAAGTCTGGGGCGTCCTTGATCAGGGCTCGCTCGAAGGGGATGCGCAGGGTGCCGTCGATCAGTTCGCTGGGCTCCAGGGGCACGAAGGCGTCCCTGCTGAACAGCCCCGTTCTTATGGCCGCCCACTCCGGCACTCCCGTCGCGTCGTCGAGGTAGATCTCGTCGATCGTGCCGATCTTGGTGCCGTTGCGGTCGAAGGCCTTGCGGCCGATCAGGTTGCGCGGATCGATGTCGGTCTGCACGGCGCCTCCGTATGGTCGCAACTCATCCGTAAACACCACAAAAGAGCACATCCGCTGAGGCGGCCACTCGAAGGCGTGTGCGTGGAGCCCGCTGATAGGCTGGCCAATGGCTGCTGATCCCGTGCGGGAGAGTCCTCCGGAACCTCGGAGGGCGCCGAAGGAGCAAATCCTCCCCGGAATCTCTCAGGCCCCTGTACCGCACGGACGAGGTCACTCTGGAAAGAAGAGCGGATGTCGACGGCTTCCGCTCTCACCGACGGTGAAAGCCGGGACGTCAGTGCGTTGGCGGCCCGGTGAAGCTCTCAGGTTGAGATGACAGAGGGGGAGGCCGTTCGGGCACCCGTGTCGTGGTGCCCCTCGAAGGTCGCGACGACCA
This sequence comes from Streptomyces turgidiscabies Car8, assembly GCF_000331005.1. GTDB lineage: Bacteria > Actinomycetota > Actinomycetes > Streptomycetales > Streptomycetaceae > Streptomyces > Streptomyces turgidiscabies. The sequence continues at coordinate 10,209 of NZ_AEJB01000242.1, read as the reverse complement.
GGAGGCCTCCGCAATGACCGCCCACCGCACTCCGCTCGCCGTACTCGAACAGGGCACGCCCTTCGAGCGACGTCATATCGGGCCGGACCACGAGGACCGGGCCAAGATGCTCGCGCAGGTCGGTTACGGCTCGCTCGACGAGCTGACGGCCGCCGCCGTCCCGGATGTGATCAGGAACGCCGACGCGCTCGATCTGCCGGGCGCCCGCACCGAGGCCGAAGTGCTGGCCGAGCTGCGGTCGCTGGCAGATCAGAACCAGGTTCTCGGGTCCATGATCGGGCTCGGGTACTACGGGACCTTCACCCCGCCGGTCATCCTGCGGAACGTGATGGAGAGCCCGGCCTGGTACACCGCCTACACGCCGTACCAGCCCGAGATCTCGCAGGGGCGCCTCGAAGCGCTGCTGAACTTCCAGACCATGGTCGCCGACCTCACCGGGCTGCCCACCTCGGGTGCCTCGCTGCTCGACGAGGCCACCGCGGCCGCCGAGGCGATGTCGCTGTCGCGGCGCATGGGCAAGAACAAGAAGGGGCTCTTCCTCGTCGACGCGGACGCCCTGCCGCAGACCATCGCCGTGATCGAGACGCGGGCCGAGCCCACCGGCGTCGAGGTCGTCGTCGCCGACCTGAGCGCGGGCATTCCGGACGACATCGCGGGCCGTGAGATCAACGGTGTGCTGCTTCAGTACCCGGGCGCCTCGGGTGTCGTACGCGACCTGAAGCCGGTCGTCGAGCAGGCCCACGGGCTCGGCGCCGTCGTCACCGTGGCCGCCGATCTGCTGGCGCTGACGCTGCTCACCCCGCCCGGTGAGCTCGGCGCGGACATCGCGGTCGGGACGACCCAGCGGTTCGGCGTACCGATGGGCTTCGGCGGGCCGCACGCCGGATACATGGCCGTGCGCGAGCAGTTCGCGCGCAGCCTGCCCGGGCGGCTCGTGGGTGTCTCCGTGGACGCGGACGGGCACAAGGCGTACCGGCTCGCCCTGCAGACGCGGGAGCAGCACATCCGCCGGGAGAAGGCGACCAGCAACATCTGCACGGCGCAGGTCCTGCTGGCCGTGATGGCCGGCATGTACGCCGTCTACCACGGGCCCAAGGGGCTGCGGATCATCGCCCGGCGCACCCACCGGTACGCCACGATTCTCGCCGCCGGGCTGACGGCGGGCGGTGTCGACGTCGTCCACGGCTCCTACTTCGACACGCTCACCGTGCGGGTGCCCGGGAAGGCCGGCGAGGTCGCCGCAGCCGCGCGCGAGCACGGAATCAATGTGCACCTCGTCGACGCCGACCGGCTCTCCGTCTCCTGCGACGAGACCACCACCCGGGACCAACTGGTCGCCGTCTGGACCGCGTTCGGGGTCGATGGCGACATCGACGCGCTCGACGCCGAGGCCGGGGACACGCTGCCGGAGGCGCTGCTGCGCACCGACGAGATCCTCACGCACCCCGTCTTCCACCAGTACCACTCCGAGACCGCGATGCTGCGCTACCTGCGCCGGCTCGCCGACCGGGACTACGCGCTCGACCGCGGCATGATCCCGCTGGGCTCCTGCACCATGAAGCTCAACGCGACCACCGAGATGGAGCCGGTCACCTGGCCCGAGTTCGGCCAGCTGCACCCCTTCGCGCCCGCCGAGCAGGCGCAGGGCTATCTGACGCTCATCCGTGAGCTGGAGGAACGTCTCGCCGAGGTCACCGGCTACGACAAGGTGTCGCTGCAGCCGAACGCCGGTTCGCAGGGCGAGCTGGCCGGGCTGCTGGCCGTACGGGGATACCACCGGGCAAACGGTGACGACCAGCGGACCGTCTGCCTGATTCCGTCGTCCGCGCACGGGACCAACGCGGCCAGCGCCGTCATGGCCGGGATGAAGGTCATCGTCGTGAAGACCGCCGGCGACGGTGAGATCGATGTCGAGGATCTGCGGGCGAAGATCGAGCAGTACCGGGACGAGCTGTCGGTCCTGATGATCACGTACCCGTCCACGCACGGAGTGTTCGAGGAACACGTCGCCGACATCTGTGCCCAGGTGCACGAGGCCGGCGGCCAGGTGTACGTCGACGGGGCCAACCTCAACGCGCTCGTGGGGCTGGCCAAGCCGGGGCACTTCGGCGGGGACGTCTCGCATCTGAACCTGCACAAGACGTTCTGCATCCCGCACGGGGGCGGCGGTCCGGGGGTCGGCCCGGTCGGGGTGCGCGAACACCTCGCGCCCTATCTGCCCAACCATCCCCTGCAGCCCGCGGCCGGGCCCGAGACGGGCGTGGGGCCGATCTCGGCGGCGCCCTGGGGTTCGGCGGGCATTCTGCCGATCTCGTGGGCGTACGTGCGGCTGATGGGCGGCGAGGGGCTCAAGCGGGCCACGCAGGTGGCGGTGCTGAGCGCCAACTACATCGCCAAGCGGCTCGAGCCGCACTTCCCGGTGCTCTACACCGGGCCCGGCGGGCTGGTCGCACACGAGTGCATCATCGATCTGCGGCCGATCAGCAAGACGACGGGCGTGAGCGTCGACGACATCGCCAAGCGGCTGATCGACTACGGCTTCCACGCTCCGACGATGTCGTTCCCGGTGGCCGGGACGCTGATGATCGAGCCGACCGAGTCCGAGGACCTGGGGGAGCTCGACCGGTTCTGCGAGGCGATGATCGCCATTCGCGGCGAGATCGAGAAGGTCGGAGCGGGCGAGTGGCCGGCCGACGACAACCCGCTGCGGAACGCGCCGCACACCGCGGCCGCGCTCGGCGGTGAGTGGACGCACGCCTACACGCGCCAGGAGGCGGTCTTCCCGGCAGGGGTCTCGGCGGCCGACAAGTACTGGCCGCCGGTGCGCCGGATCGACCAGGCCTTCGGCGACCGGAACCTGGTCTGTTCCTGCCCGCCGCTGGATGCTTACGAGGAGTAGTCGACCTCGGACATGCGTCGGGGCCGGTTCGCAGCGGATGTCTGCGGGCCGGCCCCTCTTCGTCCGTTCAGCTGTCCGGGCAGTCCCTCCTGACGTCCGGAGGCTGCCCGTCGTCCGTGCGAGCCGGCCGTCAGGCGGCTGTCATCACGCGGTGCGGGGCGATGATCTGGCCGTCGGGCAGGAGCTCACCCGTGTCCTCGAAGAGGAGGACGCCGTTGCACAGCAGGCTCCAGCCCTGTTCCGGGTGGTGCGCCATGAGGCGGGCGGACTCCCGGTCGGTGGAGTGGGCTGTCGGGCACGGTGGCTGGTGCTGGCACATTGATGGGATCTTTCGCTCTGTCGTGGAGTGTGAGATGGCTGTGGTGTCCGTCTTGCGGCTCGAAGCACTGTTCATGGCCGCCCCCCGTTGTGATAAATCGGTTTGAACCCAGTGTTGCCCCACGGGCGTCAATCCGCAGGTATTTGGCCGCACCGCTTCTCACAGGTTCAAGACGCGTCACCCGGGCGGACGGTTCAGCCCAACTGGGCTGTCCCTTTGGGTGGTTCTTGGGGGCCGGATAGGGCTAGTCCGGTCGGGTCGCAAGCCCTTGGTGGCTCGTACGAGCGAAATGCCGCGCGAAAGAGCAACGTGCCCCGCCGTCGGGAATTCGACGGCGGGGCATAGGTGAATACGGAGAGTGTCGAGCCGTGTGCGGTCAGGCGGAGGAACTCATGAGTCCGGCCGGAGTCACCCGATGGGTCAGGACCGGGAGCAGCTCGGCCACCCGGTGTGGACGATGGGCGGCGATACCGGGCGGAGCCGGCGCCAGTGGGACGAGCAGGTCGGTCGCGGCCGGGTGGCCCTCGGCTCCGTCGGCGGTGATGTCGCCGTGCAGCCAGAGCGTGAGCATGTACAGCTCGGGAACGGACAGCAGGCGTGCCTGGTAGGGCTGTTTCATCGCCTCGGCCTGACGCAGGGCGCGCTCGGTGGAGGCGATGTAGGGCCCTTCGAAGAAGTGCGAGAAGGCCCAGCCGTCGGGCGTCAGCATGGTCTCGGCGGCGGCCACCGCGCGGTCGCCGCAGCGGATCAGGAAGCGCCACCCGGTCAGCCGGGTGGCGGACGCGCCCGCCGGGGTGATGTGGTCCAGGACGTGCACGGGCAGCGGAAGTTCGGGGGTGGTGGGCCCCTGGGTGGTACGGAGGGACGGGGTTCGCGCCTCGCGGACAGCGGTGGGGGAACCGAGTGCCGTGAGGACGGTGCGCAGTGCGGGTGCGGGAGCCGGGGGGACATGCAGGGGCATGGTGGAACGCCTCTCGTTCGACAGGCAGGGTGGCGCGAGGGCGGGGGCGGACGGCGCTGTCAGCTCTCGAAGTCTGTCGGGGGCGAAGAGGCGGGGCCGGGTGTGCTGGCGTGGATGCGGCCTGCCGTGAGACACCTGGATGGCAGGACCCAGGACCTGGGCGCCGACTCTCTTCCCTTGTTCGCGGAGTTTATACGACACGTGTTCTGACTATGTTTCGTCTAACTGTTTTCCCCGTGAAGAGCAAGGGCCTGTTCGGTCGGCGTTGCGTGGTGTTTCTACCGTTCCCCGGCCGGTCGTACGGCGATGACCTCGGTGGACGCGCCGGAGGCGGTCGGCCAATTACCGTCGGCGATTTTCACGAGTTCGCAAGTGCGCGAAACTGTCCGGTTGTCCCGGCTGTGGTGCCATGCCGGGTGAATGTGCCGCGGGTCACGTCGGTCAGCGTAGCGGGTGACGAGAACCCGCGGGACGTTATCGATCGCGTTTGGTGGGCATCATCCCACGTGACCCGGGACGTCAGCGGCCGATCTTCGGCCTGCCCATTCGAGGAGGAGGGACGCTTCCGATGGGGGAGAAGGTCGTGGCGGGGCCGTTCGACATGTCCGCTCGCCAGCGCTACCGCACCAAGCTCCGGCAGTGTCTGACGGGGCTGGAGCGGCTGCTGGCCGAGAAGCGGTTCGACCGCCCGAAGAATCTCCTGGGCCTGGAGATCGAGTTGAATCTCGTCGGGCCCGACGGGATGCCGAAAATGATGAATGGGCAAGTACTCGAGAGGATCGCGAGCCGAGATTTCCAAACAGAACTCGCCATGTTCAATCTGGAAGTCAACATCGCCCCACACCGTCTTGCCGGGCGGGTATTCGACCGGCTCGCGGAAGAGCTCCGTACGTCACTGGCATATGCCCACCGGAAAGCGAACGAGGTCGACGCGGGAATCATGATGATCGGCATTCTGCCGACGCTCGACCGTGACGACCTGGTTTCCTCCAACCTTTCCGACGTCGACCGCTACACCCTGCTGAACGACCAGATCGTGGCGGCCCGCGGTGAGGACTTCACTCTCGACATCGAGGGCGTGGAGCGCCTCTCGTGCACGTCGGGGTCGATCGCTCCCGAGGCCGCCTGCACCTCCGTGCAACTGCATCTCCAGGTCACTCCGGCGCGGTTCGCCGATGTGTGGAACGCGGCGCAGGCGATCGCCGCCGTGCAGGTCGCGATCGGGGCCAACTCGCCGTTCCTGTTCGGCCGTGAGCTGTGGCGCGAGTCGCGGCCCCCGCTGTTCACGCAGTCCACGGACACGCGTCCGCCGGAACTCCAGGCGCAGGGCGTACGGCCGCGCACCTGGTTCGGGGAGCGGTGGATCTCGTCGGCCTACGACCTCTTCGAGGAGAACCTGCGCTACTACCCGGCGCTTCTGCCGATCTGTGACGACGAGGACCCGCTGAGCGTCCTCGACGCCGGAGGCGTGCCGAAGCTCGGTGAGCTCGTGCTGCACAACGGCACGGTGTACCGATGGAACCGCCCCGTGTACGGCATCGCGGACGGCGTTCCCCATCTGCGCGTCGAGAACCGGGTGCTGCCCGCCGGACCCACCGTCACGGACGTCATCGCCAACGCGGCCTTCTACTACGGGGTCGTCCGGGCACTCGCCGAGGAGTCGCGGCCCGTGTGGACCCGGCTGCCCTTCGAGGCCGCCGCCGCCAACTTCGACGTTGCCTGCCGGCACGGCATCGACGCGCGGCTCCAGTGGCCCCGGGGCGGCCGGTTCGGCGGCACGGCGGAGGTCGACGCGGTGCGACTCGTACAGGACGAGCTGCTGCCGCTCGCCGAGGCCGGCCTCAACGCGTGGGGGGTAGAACCCGCCGACCGGGACCTGTACCTCGGCGTGATCGAGGAACGGTGCCGGCTACGGACCAACGGCGCCTCCTGGCAGGCGGCCACCTTCCACCGGGCCCTCGACAAGGGCCTGTCGCGGGAGGCCGCGCTGGCGGCGACCACCCGGCGCTACAGCGAGCTGATGCACCTGGGGGAGCCGGTGCACACCTGGCCTGTGGGGCTGCCGGAAGCGGTGCCCTTGGGGTGATCCCCCGAGGCCCGGTGAGGGGTTCAGGGGTTCCCCGGTGGGGGACCCGGGGAGCCGGTGTGCGCTTCCCGCAGTGGCCGCCCGTTTCTGCGGTGGTGGCGAGACCGAGGGCCGTGGCGACGGTGACCGTGCGGTGCCGGGCGCGTGCGCGGGGGTCGGTCGCGCCTGTCTCAGGTGGATCGGGCAAACTGCGATGGCCCATGACGGTCGTATCCCTCCCTGGTGGGCGGAACGCGCGGCGCCGGAACAGTCGTATGAGGTGAATCGGCCGCATCAGCCGTAAGGCAGGGAGCAGGGGAGGCCGCCGGGAGCGGCGACGCGGTGTGATGACACAACCGGAGGCAGGAGTGCAGGTGGAGGCGGGCGCTGTGGCTGAGGCTTTTCCTGAGGAGCGGCCGTCGCGGCGGACTCTCCGGGACGAGACGCTGTTGGTTCTGGGGCTCTCGCTCGGCGCGAGCGGTGTCTCCGCCCTGATCAGCTTTGTCGGGTCGGTCACGAAGCCGGGCGGTCTCAAGGACCAGGCGGCCACGCTCAACGCCTCGGCGGCGCCGGGCCGGCCATGGCTGGATCTCGCCTGGCAGCTCTTCGGCATCACGACGTCGCTGGTACCGGTCGCCCTGGTCGCGCACTTCCTGCTGCGCGAGGGCAAGGGCCTGCGGACGTTGGGCTTCGACCGCACCCGGCCCTGGCCCGACCTGGGGCGCGGGGCCGCGATCGCGGCGGTGATCGGCAGCACCGGAATCGCCTTCTACCTGGCGGCCCGTGGCGTCGGTTTCAACCTCACGGTGGTGCCGGAGGCGCTGCCCGAGGTGTGGTGGAAGTACCCGGTGCTCATCCTCTCGGCGGTGCAGAACGCCGTACTGGAGGAAGTGATCGTCGTCGCGTATCTGCTGCGCCGGCTGGGCCAGCTGGGGTGGACCCCGGGGACGGCCCTGGTGGCCAGTGCTGTCCTGCGCGGGTCGTACCACCTGTACCAGGGCATCGGCGGGTTCATCGGCAACATGGTGATGGGGGTGGTGTTCGTCTACCTCTACCGGCGTTGGGGGCGGGTGGGTCCCCTGGTCGTGGCGCATTCGTTGCTCGACATCGGGGCCTTCGTTGGTTATGCGCTACTGGCTGGGAAGGTTGGGTGGCTGCCCACCGCCTGAGGGTTTTGGGGATGGGAGTGAGGGGCGTACGAGGGTTTCGTACGCCCCTTGCGTGTGGTCTCAGGCGAGCAGCTCGCCGTCGATGGTGGTGACCGCTCGGCCGGTCAGCAGGGTGCGGTCGCCGAGGAGTTCCGTACGGACCAGGCCGCTGCGGGCGGAAGCCTGGAGACCGGTGAGGTCGGGGCGGCCGAGACGCTCGGACCAGTAGGGGGCGAGGGCGGTGTGGGCGCTGCCGGTGACCGGGTCCTCGTCGATGCCGATCCGTGGGAAGAAGCAGCGCGAGACGAAGTCGTAGCCCCCGGCGGAGTCGTCGGCGCGGGCGGTGGCGATGACTCCGCGTTCCGAGTGGGCGGCGAGTGCCTTGAGATCGGGGGCGAGAGCCAGGACGGTCTTCTCGTCGGCGACCTCGATCAGCAGGTCGCCTGTGTTCGGACCGGTGTCGAAGACCGCGAGCGGTTCGGCGCCCAGGGCCTCGGCGACCCCGGTGGGGGGTTCGACGCGGGTGAGCGGGGCGGTCGGGAAGTCGAGGGTGATGGAGCCGTCCGCGTGGGGCGTCGCGGTGAGGACGCCGCTGAGGGTGGCGAATCGTACGGGTCCCGTGTGGCCGCCAGTGGTGTGCAGGACGTGGGCCGTGGCGAGCGTGGCGTGGCCGCACATCGCGACCTCGGCGGCCGGGGTGAACCAGCGCAGCGCCCAGTCGGCCTCGCCGCCGTCGGGCAGCGGGTGCGCGAACGCCGTCTCGGCGTGGTTGACCTCCAGGGCGATCCGCTGGAGGCGGGTGTCGTCCGGGAAGGCGTCGAGGAGCATGACGCCGGCCGGGTTGCCGGCGAAGGGGCGGTCGGTGAAGGCGTCGACGATTCGAATGCGCATGGGGATGACGCTAGGGGGTCGGCGGGGAGGCGGGCCAAGGCCAATTCCCTGGTGCTGGACCTGGTTCGGCGGGCCGGGCGGAGCGTCAGGCCGCCGCCGGTCGGACGAGGCCGGACTCGTAGGCGAAGACGACCGCCTGCACACGCGCGCGTGCGCCGATCTTCGCGAGGATGCGGCTGACGTGTGACTTGACCGTGGTCGGTGAGATGGACAGCCGGGTGGCGATCTCGGTGTTGGACCAGCCGGCGGCGACCGCGGTGAGGACGTCACGTTCGCGACTCGTGAGCGCGTCGAGTTCGGTCACCCGTTCCCGCGAGCCGAAGGCGCGCTCGTGCCGGACGGTGTCGATGAGCGCGCGGGTGAGGCTCGGGGTGGTGACGGCATCCCCGGCGGCCACGATACGGACGGCCGCGGTCAGCTCCTCGGGGGTGGCGTCCTGGGGGAGGAACCCGCCGGCTCCGGCGCGCAGGGCCGCGTAGGCGTGCCGCTCCTGGCCGGTGGGGGTCAGGACCAGCACGCGCGGGCCGTGTTCCGCCGCTCTCGCGGGCGCGGCGACCGGCAGCAGGGTGGGGGGTCGGCTGATACGGCGGATGACGTCGACGCCGTCCGTGTCGATCACCAGGCTGTCCATCAGAACGACGTCGGGTCCGAGCGCGGCGCTCATGCGAACGGCCTCGACGCCGCTTGTCGCCTCGCCGACGACGGCCAGGTCGGGCTGGGCGGCCAGGAGCATGCGCAGTCCGAGACGCTGCAGGGACTGGCGATGTACGACGAGTACGGAGGCCATGGGGGGCACTCTCCTTGTACGAAACCGTTTCGTTCACTTCGGTGCCGTCAGCCTAGCTCCCGCCGCTATCGAAACGTCATCGTTTCTACTGTGGTCTGGGTCACTTCTTCATGGGGGTTGTCGGGCGAGCTGTTCCGATATATCGTTGACGCATCGCGACAGATCAACGACAAGACAACGAATGGAGTGGTTGCGATGCGTTCCCATGGAGAGGAATTCGGTCCGGGCTTCGGTCCCGGGCACGGACACGGTCATGGCGGCCCCCGAGCCTTCGGGCGGGGCGGCTTCGAGGGGCGGCGTGCCGCCTTCGGTCCCTTCGGGCCCGGTTTCGGTGGTCCCGGCGGTCCTGGTGGACCCGGCTTCGGCCCGGGCCCGTGGGGCGGGCGCGGCGGCCGGGGCGGACCGCGGGGCAGGGCGCGGCGCGGTGACGTCCGCGCGTCGATCCTGGCCCTGCTGAAGGACCGGCCCATGCACGGCTACGAGATGATCCAGGAGATCGCCGAGCGCAGCGGAGGGGCGTGGAAGCCCAGCCCCGGCTCGGTCTACCCCACCCTTCAGCTGCTGGAGGACGAGGGCCTGATCGCCAGCGAGAGCGAGGGCGGCAAGAAGCTGTTCGCGCTCACCGAGTCCGGTCGCACGGCGGCTGACGAGGGCCCCGACGCACCCTGGGAAGAGGCTGGGCGTGGCGTCGACTGGGAGGCGCTGAACGACATCCGCCAGGCCGGCGTCGGTCTGATGGAGGCTTTCGGCCAGGTCTGGAAGACGGGCAGCAAGGAGCAGCGCGAAAAGGCGCTCACGGTGATAAACGAAGCGCGCAAGAAGCTGTATCTGATCCTCGCCGACGAGGACTGATGGGCCGCCCTCGGAGACGTGACCGCCCCGGCGGCGTGTCCCCCAGTGCGCGAAGCCCCTCGGGCGTTCCGTATCTCTGCCAGGACCCGCTTGGTCGTCTCGGTCTCCGGGCCACCGGTGGATGTGACGCTGAGCAGTGCCGCATGACCGGACGCGGCACGGACCGCGGGGGTCACGGAGGCCACCCCATGCAGGTCCCGCACCACACCGGCCATGGGCTCGGCGGCCGGGACAACCTCCGTCCTTTCACCCTGTACCAGCACGACCAGCGTGCCGCTGTAGCCGGG
>NZ_AEJB01000241.1 GCF_000331005.1 Streptomyces turgidiscabies Car8 | reverse complement strand
TGCGCGACCAGCCACCCACGGCCCCGCACCCGGCAACGACCCACGCACCCGAACGGCGCCCGCCCGATGGCATGCTGAACTCCCGGAACACGTAAGTACAGGAAGGGCAGGTGACCCCATGGCCCAGCCGCCGGCAGGCCTCCGTGCCGACGCCCGCCGCAACTACGAGCGCCTGCTCACAGAGGCCCGCTCCGCCTTCGCCACGCACGGAACGGACGCCTCCCTGGAGGACGTGGCCCGACGCGCCGGCGTGGGCATCGGCACGCTCTACCGTCACTTCCCCAACCGGCACGCCCTGATGAGCGCGGTCTTCGAGGACTCGGTGAGCGACCTGCTGGCCCGCTCCCGCGAACTGCTGACCGACCCGGAGCCGTGCGCGGCACTGGTGACCTGGCTGCGCGAGATCGTCACGCACGCCGGTGAGTACCGCGGCCTGGCAAGGGCGCTCATGACGGTGTCGTACGACGCCGACTCGGACCTGGCCCGGTGCAGCAACCCGATGCGGTCGGCGGGCGCGGCCCTGCTCACCCGCGCCCAGCAGGCCGGCACCCTCCGCGCCGACGTCTCCATCGGCGACCTGCTCCAGCTCACCAACGCCATCGCGCTGGCGGCCGAGGCGACCCCGGACGACCCGGACCTGGCCGACCGCCTTCTGACCCTGACACTGCGGGGCCTGAAGGCAGCACCCCAGTAGCCCGGTCCGTACGACGGCAACCCGGTTCGTACGACAGCCCGGTCCGTACGACGGTCAGCGGCGGCGGAGGTCCGCCACCCTGGTCCGTTCCCGCTCGCGCTCGCCGGCCCCGCCGGACTGCTCGCCGAGCATCGTGCCGCGGAGCGGATGGCCCGCCGAGCCGCCGGGCAGCTGCCCCCGGCGCGGGTTGGGAAGCGGCACGTCCCGGCGCTGTTGGCGGGTCGGGACCTGCTCAGCGCCCTGCGGCCCGTTCCCCGGGGAACCGTTTCCCGAGTTCGACGATCCGGCCACGGCGATCTGCACGCCCTGGTCGGCCAGGGCCTGGAGTTCCGTACCCGCACGGTCGTCGTGGACGGGCGGTTCGTCGGTGACGAGACGGGTGATCACGTCCGTGGGCACGGTCTGGAACATGGTGTCCGAGCCGAGCTTGGTGTGATCGGCGAGCACGACGACCTCGGCGGCGGCCTGTACCAACGCGCGGTCGACGGACGCCGACAGCATGTTGGAGGTGGACAGCCCGCGTTCGGCGGTGAGCCCGCTTCCGGAGAGGAAGGCCTTGGACACCCGCAGCCCGTGCAGGGACTGCTCGGCGCCACTGCCGACCAGGGCGTAGTTGGAACCGCGCAGAGTGCCACCGGTCATCACGACCTCCACTCTGTTCGCGTGGGCCAACGCCTGAGCCACCAAAAGGGAGTTGGTGACGACGGTCAGCCCGGGGACCCGCGCGAGCCGGCGTGCCAGCTCCTGCGTGGTGGTCCCCGCCCCGACCACGATGGCCTCGCCCTCTTCGACGAAGCTCGCGGCGAGGTCGGCGATGGCCGTCTTCTCGGCGGTCGCGAGATGAGATTTCTGCGGAAAGCCGGACTCCCGCGTGAACCCGCCCGGCAATACCGCACCGCCATGCCGGCGGTCGAGGAGTCCTTCTGCCTCCAGTGCGCGCACGTCCCGCCGTACGGTCACTTCGGAGGTCTGGACGACGCGGGCGAGCTCACGGAGCGACACGGCTCCATTGGCACGCACCATTTCGAGGATCAATTGACGACGTTCTGCAGCGAACACGAAACTGACAGTAACCCCAACGACCGTCTGCTTTCAGCAGTATGCGCCGAATAACAGAAGTTGTTCGCAAGCGGGTACGGGAAGTGGTATACGCGCTATCTCCCCCGCTTATGCCGGAGGAATGAGCGGCAAATCCCCGTGACCAGCGGGAAGTTGCCGCCCGTGCCGTCTCCCGGCTGTCAGGCCTCGCCGGACGCCTTGCGTGTGTGAAGCTGCCGGGCGACCTCTGCGATCGATCCCGAAAGAGAGGGATAGACCGTGAACGCGTTCGCGATCTGCTCGACCGTCAGATTGTTGTCGACAGCGATCGAGATGGGGTGGATGAGTTCGGAGGCACGCGGCGACACGACGCACCCGCCCACCACAATCCCCGTGCCCGGCCGGCACATGAGCTTGACGAAGCCGTCGCGGATGCCCTGCATCTTCGCGCGCGGATTGCGCAGCAACGGCAGTTTGACGACGACGGCGTCGATCTTGCCGCCGTCGACATCGGCCTGGGTGTAGCCGACGGTGGCGATCTCGGGGTCGGTGAACACGTTCGACGAGACGGTCTTCAGGTTCAGCGGGGCCACCGCGTCGCCGAGGAAGTGGTACATGGCGATACGGCCCTGCATGGCGGCGACGGACGCGAGGGCGAAGACGCCGGTCACGTCACCGGCGGCGTACACACCGGGGGCGGTCGTCCTCGACACCTTGTCGGTCCAGATGTGCCCGGAGTCACGCAGCTTGACCCCGGCCTCCTCCAGCCCCATTCCGGCGCTGTTGGGAATCGCGCCGACGGCCATGAGGCAGTGCGAGCCGCTGATGACCCGCCCGTCGGAGAGGGTGACCTCGACCCGGTCGCCGACGCGCTTGGCGGACTCGGCGCGGGAGCGGGCCATGACGTTCATGCCGCGGCGCCGGAAGACCTCTTCGAGGACGGCGGCGGCGTCGGGGTCCTCGCCGGGCAGCACGCGGTCGCGCGACGACACGAGGGTCACCTTGGACCCGAGGGCCTGGTAGGCGCCCGCGAACTCGGCACCGGTGACACCGGAGCCGACCACGATGAGCTCCTCGG
>NZ_AEJB01000240.1 GCF_000331005.1 Streptomyces turgidiscabies Car8 | reverse complement strand
ATCACCAAGGTCGACGAGCTGAGCGGCCTGGACGAGGCGATCGCCGAGGCCCAGCGGCACGACCCGAAGATCATCGTCGAGGCCGCACTGCGCGGACGCGAGATCGAGTGCGGGGTGCTGGAGTTCGAGGACGGCCCGCGTGCCTCCGTACCGGCCGAGATCCCGCCTGTACAGGCGCACGCCTTCTACGACTTCGAGGCCAAGTACATCGACTCGGCCGACGGCATCGTCCCCGCCCCGCTCACCGAGGACCAGACGGCGGAGGTCAGGCGCCTGGCGGTCGAGGCCTTCGACGCGGCTTCCTGCGAGGGCCTCGTCCGCGCGGACTTCTTCCTCACCGAGGACGGCGAGTTCGTCATCAACGAGATCAACACGATGCCCGGCTTCACCCCGATCTCCATGTACCCGAGGATGTGGCAGGAGACGGGCGTGGACTACCCCGAGCTGGTGGACCGCCTGGTGCAGGCGGCCCTGCGCCGTTCAACAGGCCTGAGGTAAAGCGCCTTGTAGACGCGCGGGGCCGTATCTGATGTGCGGCTCCGCCGCGTGGGCGCGACAAGCCACGACGGGCGGGTACTCGACAACGCAACCAAGCCCCTACGGCGCCTAGTTGGCAATCCCTTCAGGAACCGTCTTCTTGATGGCGGCAGCCAGATCGACAAGTGCTCCCGACGTGTCCCGCCCCGACGGAACAGTCACCTCCACATAGGCCAGCCGCGACGAAGTGGTGAACCGGGACGACCCGTCGTCCCGCTTCTCCATCAGCCACCCGACCCCGTTCACCTCACCCCCCACCGCATCCGGATCCGCACCGGTGGCGACCTTGGGGTCGGTCATCTTGGGCGGTCGTACGACACCGCAGCGCAGTATGATCGCCGGGCTGCCCCAGCCCGCGGTCAGTGCGGACCGGGGCTCGGGGTCGTCGCGGCTCAGGCCGTCCACCTTCGCCGGCAGCGCCTTGTCCAGGTTCCGGCACAGCTTCGTGGCCTTCCCGTCCGGCTCGGGAACCGTGACCGCTGCGCTGTCGTCTGCTGAGGAGCAACCCGTGACGACGATCAACAGGGCAAGTGCGGGCAGAGCGAGCGGCCGGTGGCGGAACAAGTTCACCGGCACAGGGTAGACGGGGGCTACAAGTGCACCACCGGGCAGGTCAGGGTGCGGGTGATGCCGTCCACTTGCTGGACCTTCGCGACCACCATGCGGCCGAGGTCGTCCACTGTGTCGGCCTGGGCGCGCACAATCACGTCGTACGGTCCTGTCACGTCCTCGGCCTGGGTCACCCCCGGGATCTTGCTGATCGTCTCGGCGACGGTCGACGCTTTACCGACCTCGGTCTGGATCAGGATGTACGCCTGTACCACGGAACCTCCAGGGCGGCCACGAGGATCATGTGGGGAAAAGGAACGCCACGGTATCGCGTCGCCGCGCACCACGGGGAGACCTGCGGCGACGGGACACCCGAGCCGGGGCGCACACGCAGCACAGGTTGACGGTCACCTCGACCGTACAGAGGCCCGCGGGGTCTCGCGATCGGGCAAGGGCAGCAACGGGGACAGCACCAGAAGGGGACGTACGACTATGAAGGGCACTGTGGGCGAACTGGGGGAGTTCGGGCTCATCAGGGAGCTCACCTCCCGGCTCACCACCACCCCGGCGGTCCGGGTAGGCCCCGGCGACGACGCCGCCGTGGTCGCCGCGCCCGACCGCAGGGTCGTGGCGAGTACCGACATCCTCCTGGAAGGGCGGCACTTCCGCCGTGACTGGTCCACCGCGTACGACGTGGGCCGTAAGGCAGCCGCCCAGAACCTCGCGGACATCGCCGCCATGGGCGCCGTACCGACCGCGCTGCTGCTCGGTCTGGTCGTGCCCGCCGAACTCCCCGTGACCTGGCCCACCGAACTGATGGACGGACTGCGCGACGAGGCCCAGGTCGCGGGCGCCGCGGTGGTCGGTGGTGATGTCGTACGAGGGGACACGATCATGGTCTCGATCACCGCACTCGGCGATCTGCGCAACCACGAGCCGGTCATCCGGGGTGGCGCGCAGCCCGGTGACGTCGTCGCCGTGACGGGCTGGCTGGGCTGGTCGGCGGCCGGGCACGCGGTGCTGTCGCGCGGCTTCCGCTCGCCGCGCGCCTTCGTGGAGGCCCATCGTCGTCCCGAACCGCCGTACCACGCGGGCCCGGCGGCGGCCGGCCTCGGCGCGACCGCGATGTGCGACGTGAGCGACGGGCTGATCGCCGACCTCGGGCACATCGCGGAGGCCAGCAAGGTCCGGATCGACATCCGGTCGGGCGCGATCGACATCCCGTCCCAGATGCACGACATCGGGCAGGCCGTCGGTGTCGACGCCATGCAGTGGGTGCTCACCGGCGGCGAGGACCACGCGATCGTGGCGACCTTCCCGCCCGACGTGAAGCTGCCCGCCCGCTGGAAGGTGATCGGCGAGGTCCTCAACCCCTCCGCGCTGCCCCAGGTGACGGTCGACGGGGCGCCCTGGACCAGCAAGGGCGGCTGGGACCACTTCGCGGACATCGAGTCGTGACCGGACTCCCACGGGTTCTCACGGTCGCGGGCTCCGATTCCGGCGGCGGCGCCGGAATCCAGGCCGACCTGAAGACGATGCTGGCGCTCGGTGTACACGGCATGAGTGTGCTCACGGCGGTCACGGCGCAGAACTCCCTGGGCGTACAGGGCGCCTGGGAACTGCCGGTGGAGGCGGTGCGGGCCCAGTACCGCAGCGTCGTCGACGACATCGGCGTGACCGCGGTGAAGACCGGGATGCTCGCCTCGGCCGAACTGGTCGAGGCGGTCGCCGAGTTGATCGCCGGGACGGGCGTTCCGACGGTCGTCGACCCGGTCGGCGTCTCCAAGCACGGCGACCCGCTGCTGGCCGCGTCCGCGCTGGATTCCGTACGGACGCTGCTGCTTCCGGCGGCGACCGTGGCGACCCCGAACCTCGACGAGGTGGCCCAGCTCACGGGCGTACGCGTCGAGTCCGAGGGACAGTTGCGCGAGGCGGCAGCGGCCGTGCTGGAGTACGGGCCGAAATGGGCGCTGATCAAGGGCGGGCACCTGCCCGGGGAGGCCGTGGACCTGCTCACGGACGGATCCGAGGAGCACTGGCTGCGCGCCCCGCGCCACGACAACCGGCATACGCACGGTACGGGCTGCACCCTGGCGTCGGCCATCGCGTCGGGGCTGGCCAAGGGCGAGTCGGTGCCGGAGGCGGTGACGGCGGCGAAGGAGTACGTCACCGGCGCGATCGCGGCCGGGTTCGCGCTGGGCGGCGGGATCGGACCGGTGGACCACGGCTGGCGGTTCCGTGGGTAGAGGGCATCTGCCCCACACGTACGGGGCGGGGTATGGGCGGTACGGGCGGGTACGGCAAAAAGCCGGCCCACCGAGGTGGACCGGCTCTGTGCAGCGAACCAGCAGTGGCCGCGCGCTAGCTGATCGTCAGCGCGAGACCTTGCCGGCCTTGATGCACGAGGTGCAAGCGTTCACGCGCTTCGGCGTCCCACTGACCACGGTACGTACGCGCTGGATGTTCGGGTTCCAGCGACGGGGTGTACGGCGGTGCGAGTGGGAGATGCTGTTGCCGAAGCCCGGCCCCTTGCCGCAGACGTCGCAGTTGGCAGCCACGGGTCACTCCAAAGACTTCAGATGCTCTTACGGGTTGATCCCGGCATGCCGGGATCAGGATCGGAGGATCTGAGTGGCGCTGCCAGGAGGAAGGCCCGATGTGCGACGACCATCTGGGATGGCTGTCTCGATCGGGCAACCGGAGCAGCATACAACGACTGCGCCAGTACAACGAAACTACCATGGCTGATCAGGGCTTCACTCCCGGCCCCGGGCCACCCGGCATTCACCCGGGGTCTACGCTGCGTGCCACGTCCAGCAGCTCAAGGAGGCGCAGGTGCCGCAGGTGCCGCAGACATTCTTCGATGCTCTCGCGGTGCGCACCTGGTGCGGACTCGCGCTGGCCGCGCTCGGGCGGGCGCGCGAGGAGATCGACGCGATCAATGTCTACCCCGTGGCCGACGGCGACACCGGCACCAACCTCTATCTGACGCTGGAGTCGGCGTACGCGGCGGTCGAGGCGGCCTTCGCCGGCCACGAGACGGGGGCCGGACCGGCGGGTACCGCCGGGGCTCCGACGCCGGCCGACGCGGCCCGGGCGATGGCCCACGGGGCACTGATAGGGGCGCGCGGCAACTCCGGCACGATCCTGGCGCAGCTGCTGCGCGGCATGTCCCAGGTGCTGGCCGCCGAGGCGGACGGTCCGGGCGCCCGCCTCGACGGTCCCGGCCTGTGCCTGGCCCTGCGGTGCGCGGCCGACGCCGCCCGGCAGGCCGTGGCCCATCCGGTCGAGGGCACGGTCCTCACCGTCGCCGAGGCCGCCGCCGACGCCGCGACGGAGGCGGGGGGCGACTGCGGGACGGTGGCCAGAGCCGCGTACGAGGGCGCCTCGGCCGCGCTGGCCGCGACCCCGGACCAACTGGCCGTCCTGGGCCGCGCGGGCGTCGTCGACGCGGGCGGGCGCGGGCTGGTGGCGGTCATCGGGGCGCTGGTGGAGACGTTCACGGGGGAGGCGCCGGGAGGCGGCTCTACTGGGACAGGGGGAGCGGCGGGGGCGGTACGCGTGCGCGTGCCGGCTCGGTCCGAGGCGGTTTCCGAGGTCATTTCCGAGGTGGCCGTGGTCCCGGCTGCCGGTGGACCCGACGAGCGCGCGGATGACTCCTCCGGGCCCGCCTTCGAGGTCATCTACCTCCTGGAGGCCGAGGACGCGGCCGTCGCACGGCTCCGGGAGCGGCTCGACCGGCTCGGGGACTCGCTCGTGGTGGTCGGGGGCGACGGGTTGTGGAACGTCCACGTCCATGTCGACGACGCCGGCGCCGCCGTGGAGGCAGGTGTCGAGGCGGGGCGGCCCCACCGGATCCGGATCACGCACTTCGCGGTCGGTGACGTCCACACCGGTGGCGTCGGACGGCCGCCCCGGGAGCGGGTACAGCGGGCCGTCGTGGCCGTCGTGCCAGGAGAGGGGCTGGCCGGCCTGTACGGCGAGGCCGGGGCCACCACCGTGCTCGCGCGGCCCGGGGAGCCACCCGTCAGCGGGGAACTCGTCGAGGCGGTACGGCGGGCCCACGCGCGCGAGGTCGTGCTGCTGCCCAATGACGCCGACCTGCGCCACACCGCCGCTGCGGCGGCCGAACAGGCCCGCTCGGAGGGCATCCGCGTGGCCCTGATCCCGACCCGCTCGGCGGTCCAGGGCATCGCCGCGCTCGCCGTGCACGAACCGGAACGCAGGTTCGACGAGGACGTCGTCGCGATGACGTCCGCCGCGGGGGCGACCCGGTACGCCGAACTCGCCGTCGCGGAACGCCAGTCCTGGACGATGGCCGGCATCTGCCAGGCCGGCGACGTCCTCGGCCTCATCGACGGCGACGTCGCCGTGATCGGCTCGGACGTCACGGCCACCGCGGAGGCCGTCATCGACCGGATGCTCCAGGCGGGCGGCGAGATGGTCACCCTCGTCCTCGGCGACGAGGCGCCCGAGACGATCGCGTCCTATCTCGAAGGGCGGGTCCGTGAGGGGTACTTGGCCGTCGACACCGTGGTTTATCGGGGCGGCCGGCAGGGGGCGCTGCTGCTCATCGGGGTGGAGTGAGGGAGGGTTCGCGGGGG
>NZ_AEJB01000239.1 GCF_000331005.1 Streptomyces turgidiscabies Car8 | reverse complement strand
CGGCTGGTGATGTAAAGGGTGGGAGTGTTCGCCCAGTTGGCTTGTACCAGTAGAAGGCGTCCTTGCGGATCTGCCGGTCGTGGGTGACCAAACCCTTGTCGTTGATGCCGGGCTGACTTCCTTCGTTTCGCCCGTCGGAGGCGAAGTCGAACATGGCCCAGACGAACGTGCCCCAGATGTACGGACGGGCGGCGAGCTGCTTCCAGGCCATCGTGCCCTCGCCACGCCTACCGGCATGCGGTACTTGTGTCCGACGCCGTTCCGCATACGACCACACCACCGTCCCGATGCCACAAAGGAGTGCGCGATGGGAACGTACGAGGATGTCTTCCGCGCCAGCACCGAGGACCCCGAGCGCTTCTGGCTGAAAGCGGCGGAGGGCATCGACTGGGATGCGGCTCCGCACCGCGCGCTGGACGCCTCGGGCGCGCCCTTCTACCGCTGGTTTCCCGACGGGAGGCTCAACGTCTGCTTCAACGCGCTCGACCGGCACATCGAGGCCGGCCGGGGTGAACTGCCCGCGCTCGTCTACGACTCACCCGTGACCGACACCCGGCGCACCTACACCTACGCGCAGTTGAGGGAAGAGGTGGCGGCCTTCGCCGGAGCCCTGGCAGGGCTCGGCGTGGGGCACGGCGACCGGGTGGTCATCTACATGCCGATGGTCCCCGAAGCCGTCGTCGCGATGCTGGCCTGCGCACGGATCGGGGCGGTCCACTCGGTCGTCTTCGGCGGGTTCGCCCCGCGCGAACTCGCCCTGCGCATCGACGACGCGGCCCCCAAGGTGGTCGTCTCCGCCTCCTGCGGCATCGAAGGCAAGCGGGTCCTCGCGTACAAGCCCCTGCTCGACCGGGCGATCGAACTCGCGGCCCACAAGCCCCAGAAGAGCGTCATCCTGCAACGCCCGCAGGAGCGGGCCGAGTTGGGGCCCGACGATCTCGACTGGGCCGAACTGGTCGCCGCCGCGACGCCTGCCGACTGCGTTCCCGTCCCCGCCACCGATCCCCTCTACATCCTCTACACGTCCGGAACGACCGGAAAGCCCAAGGGAGTCGTACGCGACTGCGGCGGCTACGCGGTCGCCCTGCACTGGTCGATGGGGGCCGTCTACGACGTGGGCCCGGGCGAGACGATGTTCACCGGCTCCGACGTCGGCTGGGTCGTCGGCCACTCGTACATCGTCTACGCACCCCTGCTGGCCGGCGCGACCACGGTCCTCTACGAGGGCAAACCGGTCGGCACCCCGGACGCGGGCCAGTTCTGGCGCGTCGCCGCCGAACACCGGGCCAGGACCATGTTCACCGCGCCCACCGCCCTCCGGGCCATCCGCAAGGAGGACCCGAAAGGCACGCTCACCGCCGACTACGACCTCTCCCACCTGCGCCACCTCTTCCTCGCGGGCGAACGCCTGGACCCCGAGACCTACCACTGGGCGAGCGCCCTGCTGGACATCCCGGTGATCGACCACTGGTGGCAGACCGAGACCGGCTGGCCCATCGTCGCCAACCCGGTCGGTATCGAGGCCGCGCCCGTCAGGCCCGGCTCGCCGACCCGCCCGCTGCCGGGCTGGGACGTGCGCGTCCTGGACGCCTCGGGCGATGCGGTGCCCGCGGGCGTCGACGGTGCGATCGTCGTGAAGCTTCCTCTGCCACCCGGCGCGCTTCCCACCCTCTGGAACGACGACAACCGCTACATCGCCTCCTACCTCTCCGCCTACGACGGCTACTACCTCACCGGCGACAGCGGGCACATCGACGCCGACGGCTACGTCTTCGTCATGGGCCGCACCGACGACGTCATCAACGTCGCCGGACACCGGCTGTCCACCGGCAGCATGGAGGAAGCACTGGCCGCCCACCCCGACGTCGCCGAATGCGCCGTCATCGGCGTCGCCGACGCCCTCAAGGGACAGATCCCGCGCGGCTTCGTCGTCCTCAAGACAGGCAGCGGCCGAGAACCGGGCGAGGTCGAGGCCGAACTCGTCCAACTCGTACGCGAGCGCATCGGCGCCGTCGCCTCCCTCAAGGACGTCACGGTCGTCGCCGCCCTGCCCAAGACCCGCTCGGGGAAGATCCTGCGCAAGACGATGCGCGGCATCGCCGACGGCCACGACGAGCCGATCCCCTCCACGGTGGACGACCCCGGCGTCATCGAAACCCTGCGCCCCGTTCTCCGCCGCACCGGCCACACCCCGTGAACGGCTGTCCTGCCTGGTCGGCCGGGACCGGGCACTCGAAGCCATCCTGAGCAGCCACGGCTACGACGCCGACCTGGTTCAATCCGCCCTGACGTGCGAAGTGTCCGACGCCAGCAGCACCGCCCCGCATCTGCGCCGGGCCCTGGTCTGCGACGAGGGCGGACGCGGCCTGCTTCTCATAGCCCAGCTCATCGAACACCGGGGCACACGGCAGCACCACGAGGGCGAGGTCATCTGGGCGGAGCAGCAGATTCCAGCTTCCCTTGGCGAAACTTCATCCGCTGTGCAGCGAGGCTCGGCGCGAGGGACCACGGGATACCGGCGATGACTCGCGCCGACGCCGGCACGAGACCGGGGACGCCAGGCCCCTGACGACCGATCACGGCTCCGCCGCTGACGCCTGTGGGCGCGACGCACGAGTGCGTGTGTCGCGCTACGGGGCCTTTCGGCCGACGCGCTTCAGCCCAACCGTGCAGCGCTGCGCCCCTGGCATGCGCTGCCTGCGGAGGGGGCCTGAACCCGCACCCGCCACAGGGGATCCGCTTGCACCTCCGCACCCCCACAGCATAATATTATGCTCGTACTTTTAATGTCGGACCGATGACAGGTCGGCCGGCAGGGGGCACGCCGGGGCGACCTCGCCCGCGCGATGTCCGCACCGCCCCTGAGCGAACCACCACCTACCTCTGAGGAATCACCCATGCTCAACGCCCTGTGGAACCCCGCCGTCGTGGGAGAGATCCCCCTGCCGCACCGACTGGCGATGGCGCCCCTGACGCGGAACCGGGCCACCCCGGACGGCGTGCCGACCGACCTGAACGCCGAGTACTACGCTCAGCGCGCCTCGCACGCCCTCATCATCACCGAGGGCACCCAGCCCTCCGCGGACGGCCAGGGCTACCCGGTGACCCCCGGCATCTACACGGACGCCCACATCGCCGGCTGGCGCAAGGTCACCGACGCCGTACACAAGGCCGACGGACGCATCGTCATCCAGCTGATGCACGCCGGACGCATCTCCCACCCCGACAACACCCCCCATCACCGGCAGGCGGTAGCACCCTCCGCCGTCCGGCCGGCGGGCGACATGTTCACCGCGACCGGGCTCAAGCCCATGCCCCTGCCCCGCGAACTGTCCACCGACGAGGTCGCGGAGACGGTCCAGGACTTCCGGCGCGCCGCCGCGGCCGCCATCGCCGCC
>NZ_AEJB01000238.1 GCF_000331005.1 Streptomyces turgidiscabies Car8 | reverse complement strand
CACAGAACTGACAGACCGGGCCCTGTCGACCTGGTCTCACTGCGGGGGCGGTGTGATGACCTCGGAGAAGCACCGGGAGCGGGAGGAAGAGCGCGATGTGGTGGGGGAGGCGCCGGTGCCGGAGCATCGTGCGCGGCCGGACGCGCCCGAGAGCGAGGGGGGCCGGGCTGCTGATGCCGTGCGCGGCGGGCGTGACGTGGCGGGGGAGGAGTGGGTGCCGGACGGGCGGCCTCTGCCGGGCGAGGCGCAGGGGGATCGGACCGTCGGTGTGGTGCCGAGGGAGCATGACGTGGTGCGGGATGTGTCGGAGGGCAAGTTCCTGTCGGGTGAGGCTCAGGCGGATCGGGCCGCAGGCGCGGTGCCCGGGGAGCGTGGCGTCGTGGGGGAGGCGTCGGACGGGAAGCCTCTGGCGGGTCGAGTGGCGCGGGGCGTGGCTGCTGATGCCGTGCGCGGGGGGCGTGAGGTGACGGGGGAGGAGCCGGCATGGGAGGTGAAGCCTCTGGCGGGCGAGGGTGAGGGAGACCGGGTCGCCGGTGCCGTGTCTGCGAGGCGCGGGGTGATGGGGGAGGGGTCGGCGTCGGACGGGACGCCTCGCTCCGACGGGGCCGGGACGGAGCGGCCGGCCGATGCCGCGCGCAGGGCGTTGCGGGCGGCGCGGGAGCGTGCGGGGCAGGAGGCGGGCGGGACACACGACGAGGGCGCAGCCGCAGCGCGGGGCCGGCCGGGAGACGCGGCTCGTGCGGCTCTGCGGGGCGGGACGACACCGGCTGGGAGTCAGGACGCCGAGGCCCGGGCGGCGGACGTGAGCGGGCCGGAGGTCCGGGAGGTGCCGCCGACACGCACCGACACCGGGGGCCCCAAGGGCGGGCGCCCCGGGGATGTCGCCCGGGAGGC
>NZ_AEJB01000237.1 GCF_000331005.1 Streptomyces turgidiscabies Car8 | reverse complement strand
GGCCCGCTGGAGTCAGCCGGGGCCGTGTCCCGGATCCGTTCCTCGCCGGCCGCCCCGATCCGCGCCGCACCGCGCACGGTCACCTCGGGGCCGTACGGCAACAGCCCGTTCGGCGCACCGCGCCGGCCCCGGACATGCCGTCGGCCCCGGTGAGCACGGGCTCACCGGGGCCGACCGCACGGGTGTAGGCGTGGCCATACGCCTATCCGGGGCTATGACACGTGCTGGCCCTTTCCGAGGCCGATCACGCCGCCCTTGGAGACGGTGTACAGGTCGGCGTCCCGCTCCGGGTTGACGCCGATCGTGGCGCCGGGCGGGACCTCGACGTTCTTGTCCAGGACGGCCCCGCGCACGATCGCGCCCCGTCCGACGCGCACGTTGTCGTGCAGGATCGACCCCTGCACCACGGCGCCCGGATCGACGCGCACCCCGGGCGAGAGGACCGAGCGCGAGACCTGGCCCCGGATCAGGCATCCCGCGCTGATGATCGACTCGCTGGCGATGCCGCCGGCGTTGAAGCGGGCGGGCGACAGCTGGCCGGAGTGGGTGTAGACGGGCCAGTCGCGGTTGTAGAGGTTGAAGGCCGGCCGCTCGGCGATCAGGTCCATGTGGGCGTCGTAGTACGCGTCGAGTGTGCCCACGTCCCGCCAGTAGCCCTGGTCGCGGGTGGTCTCGCCGGGGACGTGGTTCCCGCTGAAGTCGTACAGCTGGGCCTCGCCCCGGTCGGTGAGCGAGGGCAGTATCGAACCGCCCATGTCGTGCACGGAGTCGCCGTCCTCGGCGTCCCGCTGCAGGGCCTCTATCAGCGCCTTGGTGGTGAAGATGTAGTTGCCCATCGACGCGAACACGCATCCGGGGTCGTCGGGCAGACCGGGCGGGTCCACGGGCTTCTCCAGGAAGCCCTGCACACTCTGGCCGTCCGAGCCGGGACTGATCACGCCGAAGGACGACGACTCGGCGCGCGGCACCCGTATTCCCGCGACCGTGACCCCGGCGCCGCTCTCGATGTGCTGGTTGAGCATCTGGCGGGGGTCCATGCGGTAGACGTGGTCCGCGCCGAACACCGCGACGTAGTCGGGCTGTTCGTCGTGCACGAGGTTGAGCGATTGGAGGATGGCGTCGGCACTGCCCAGATACCAGCGCGGGCCCAGGCGCTGCTGGGCGGGAACCGGGGTGACGTAGTTGCCGAGCAGACTGGACATCCGCCACGTGGTGGTGATGTGCCGGTCCAGCGAGTGCGACTTGTACTGCGTGAGCACGCAGATGCGCATGATGTCACCGTTGACGAGGTTGGACAGGACG
Organism: Streptomyces turgidiscabies Car8; assembly: GCF_000331005.1. Taxonomy (GTDB): domain Bacteria; phylum Actinomycetota; class Actinomycetes; order Streptomycetales; family Streptomycetaceae; genus Streptomyces; species Streptomyces turgidiscabies. The sequence continues at coordinate 6,786 of NZ_AEJB01000237.1, read as the reverse complement.
AAGTCGACCAGGCGATACGTTCCGCCGAAGGTCACCGCCGGTTTCGCGCGGTCCGCGGTCAAGGGCATCAGGCGTTTGCCCTCTCCGCCCGCCAGCACGATCCCGAGCACAGAAGGCCCACCACGACGCATCGCCGCTCCCCTCACCGTGGTTGTGCACGATGCTTGCCCGTACGCCGGTCGGGCTAAGCCTGTTGACCTTGTTTGATGATCTCCTCATAGAGCCCTACCGTCCGCCGGGCCACCGCGTCCCAGCCGAACTCCCCCACCGCGCGCTCCCGTCCGGCGTCCCCCATGCGCCGCGCGGCCTCCGGATCACCGATCACGGAGTCCAGGGCACGCGCGAGGTCCGCCTCGAACACTCCCGAGTCGTCGTCCAGGGACACCAGTACCCCGGTTTCCCCGTCCTCCACCACCTCGGGGATACCCCCGACCCGCGAGGCCACGACGGGAGTTCCGCAGGCCATCGCCTCCAGGTTGACGATGCCCAGGGGCTCGTACACCGAAGGGCAGACGAACACGGCGGCGTGCGTGAGGAGCTGGATGACGTCCGGGCGCGGCAGCATCTGCGGGATCCAGAAGACGCCCTCGCGTACGGCGCTCAGCTCCTGGAACAGTTCGCGGAACTCCCGGTCGATCTCCGGGGTGTCGGGGGCGCCCGCGCACAGCACGACCTGGGCGGCAGGGTCGATGTCCCGTACCGCGCGCAGCAGATGGGGCACGCCCTTCTGGCGGGTGATGCGGCCGACGAACAGGACGTAGGGCCGGTCGGGGTCGACGCCGATCCGGGTGAGGGCGTCCGTGCCGTGGTCGGGCTGGTAGAGGCTGGTGTCGATGCCGTTGTGCACGACGTGGACGGTGGCCGGGTCGAGGGCCGGGTAACAGGCGAGGATGTCCTCGCGCATCGCCCCGGACACGGCGATCACGGCGTCGGCGGCCTCGATGGCGGTGCGCTCGGCCCAGCTCGACAGGGCGTATCCGCCGCCGAGTTGCTCGGCCTTCCAGGGGCGCAGGGGCTCCAGGGAGTGCGCGGTCATCACGTGCGGCACGCCGTACAGGAGCTTGGCGAAGTGGCCGGCCAGATTCGCGTACCAGGTGTGGGAGTGGACGAGTTCGCGGCCTTCGAGGGCGGCGGCGATGGAGAGGTCCGTGGAGAAGGTGCGCAGCGCGTCGTTGCTCCCGTCGAGCGCCGGCCAGGACCGGTGCCGGATGACGCCGACGCCGCGGCCCTCACCCCAGCAGTGCACCTCCAGGTCGGTGAGGGCGCCCAACTCCCGGGCGAGGAACTCGACATGGACGCCCGCGCCACCGTACACATCCGGCGGGTACTCCCGGGTCAACAGGCCCACACGCACCCAGAACTCCCTGTCTCGGCGATTGGTTCCCACATGGTCACCCAGATGCGGCGTCCGGGGAAGACCATGGGGTCCTGGTGAAGCAGCAGTCGCCGCAGATCCCGCCTCCCGGCACCCGGTAGTAGAGGCAGCAGCTGCGCCGTCGGAAGGCGGTGCCGGTGAGCGTTCCGGTCGGGGCGAGGCGGGGGTGGGTGAACAGTTCGGCGGCCAGGGCGCGGGCCCGGGTGCCGGCGTCCGTGCCCGCCCCGCGCGTTCCGCTCGCCCAGCGGTCGAGTTCGCGGGCCGCGCCGGCCAGTGCCGAGCCCGCGTTGCCCCACAGCAGGCCCTCGGCGACGCCGTACCGGGCGTGCAGGGCGGCCGTGAGGGGCTCCAGGTGCCCTCGTACGACGAGGCCCGCGATCGTCGCCGCGTCGGCCGCCCGGGGGCGTACCGCCGACAGCCACAGGTCGTCGGGGGCGGACGCGGCGGCGTCCCAGTGGAGCAGACGCGGATCGAGGTCGGGGAGGCTGCCGTACAGGACGGCGCAGCCGAGGGCGACGGACCACAGCCGGGCCGCGAGCGCCTGTTGGGCGATCGACGCGGAAACCCGCAGTTCAGAGACAAGGAGACGGTCCGCGACCGTTCGAACACGAAAAGTTATCGAATCCGCGTAAACGTCCTCTCCACGATGTGCGTACGCCTGCGCGAGTGTCGGCGGCGGGTCGGCGGGGGCTCCGGCCGTGCGTAGTACGAAGAAGCCGCCGAGTGGTCGGAGCGCCGCGAGATCGGGGTCGAGGTCCACGAAAGGCAGTAGTACCAGGTCGGGCGGGAGCTGTGCGCAGCCGCTCGGCCCCCGCGTCACCCACCCTGGGGAGGACGTGCGCGGCGGCGTACTCCATCGGCAGTAGGACCCAATGGATGCTCTGGTACGACGACATGGCGCCCGCGAGGGGGGATCGTAGTGACCATGGAAGCCGACCGTTCGCCGCACCGGGCCCCGCGCCCTCGCCGCACGCAGAGGAGTTGCTCATGAGCGCCCTCGCGTTGTCCATCCTGCTGTCGCTCGTCTCCGCTGTCGCCTACGCGGGCGGGGCGATCCTGCAGGAGCGGGTCGCGGACTCCGAACACGGCACGTCCTACGCGCCGATGCGCAGGCCGGTCTGGTGGGCCGCCGTGGCGTTGAACGGGTTCGGTGGAGTGCTGCACGTGGTGGCGCTGGCCTTCGGCCCGCTGAGCGTCGTCCAGCCGATGGGCGCGCTGACCATCGTGTTCGCCCTGCCGATGGCGGCCCTGTTCGTGCGCCGCAAGGCCGGGGCGGCCGCCTGGCGGGGCGCGATCATGGCGACGCTCGGACTCGCGGGTCTGCTGTCCCTGGTCGGCACGTCCGAGGCGCAGTCCCTGGGCACCACCGAGCGCGTGCTGGTGGCCGTGTTCACCGGCGCCGCGGTGGTGACGCTGATGGTGGCGGCCCGCGCCGCGCACCGGCACCCGGCGGTGCGCAGCACTCTGCTCGCGGTCGCGTCCGGTATCGCCTTCGGTATGTCGTCGGTGTTCACGAAGGTGGTCGCCGTGGACTGGTCCGGTGGCCTCACGGCCGCGGATCTGCCCTCGCTGGCCCTGATCGCCGTCCTCGGCGCCTCCGGGCTGCTGCTCTCGCAGGCGGCCTACCGGGGCGGTGGCCTCACGGCTCCGCTCGCGACACTGACGGTCGTGAACCCGGTGGTGGCGGCGGCGGTCGGCATCACGATGTTCGGAGAAACCTTCCGCTACGGCACCACGGGCACCATCCTCGCGCTGAGCTGCGGAGTGGTCGCGGCCGGCGGCCTGATCCTGCTCACCACCGAGCGGCTGCAGCACGGCACCCACGCCGACGCCCACCCGCTGCCCTCCGCCTTTCCTGCCCCTGCTTCCGCTGCTTCGGCACTCCCGGCACCGGTACCGGAGCTGGCAGGTGCCGGGCACGAGGAGACGGCGACGGTGACGGAGGAGCCCGTCCGGACGATTCTGACCGCCGCGGTCACGACGGCGCCCCCGCAGGACGCGCCCGACGAGGAGCCCCTCCCCTACGGAGCCTTCTACGGCATCCCCTACGTGCCGATCCCGATTCCCGCCCGGGACCGGCACCGTTTGCGGGTCAAATCCTGACGCCTCCGGCCCGGAGATAGGCCACCGGGTCGATGTCGCTGCCGAAGCCGGGCCCCGTCCGCACCTCGAAGTGCAGATGCGGGCCCGTGCTGTTGCCCGTGGAGCCGGACCGCCCGATGCGCTGCCCGGCCGACACCGACTGTCCGGCCCGCACGGAGATCGCGGACAGATGGGCGTACTGCGAGTAGCGCCCGTCGGAGTGCCGGATCACCACCTGGTAGCCGAACGACCCGCCCCAGCCCGCGTCGACGACCTCGCCCACCCCGACCGCCCGGACGGAGGTGCCGGTGGGCACCGGGAAGTCGACGCCCGTGTGGTAGCCCTTCGACCAGGAGGAACCCGCCTTGTGGTAGGGCGTCCCGGTCGCGGCGCTCACGGGCGAGGTGAGCGTCGTGGTGGTCGTGGTCTTGGGGGCCTGGGTCGCCGCGGGCCTCTCGGTGGCACGCGAAGGAGCCTTCTCCGTGCGGGACTTGCGGGCGGGCTCAGCGGTGACGGGGGCGTGGGGTGCGGCCTTCGTACGGAGGTTCAGTCGCTGACCGGGGACGATCAGGTCCGGGTCGGCGCCGATCGTCCTGCGGTTGCCGGCGTACAGGCGCTGCCAGCCGCCCTTCACCGAGCGGTCGTCCGCTATGCCGGAGAGGGTGTCGCCGTGCACGACCGTGTACATCTCGGCGGTGCCCGCCTGGGACTGGGGTGTGGTCTGCGGTTTCACGTCACGGACGGTCCGCTGCGACTTCCGTTCCACGCCGACCGAGTCGCCAGGGCCGCCCGCGGGGTGGATGTCGGGGGTGTCGCCGCCCCGGGTGAGGCCGGCGCGGACGGAGCAGGTGGGCCAGGCGCCGGGGCCCTGCGCCTTGAGGACCTTCTCGGCCACGGCGATCTGCTGGTCCCGGGTGGCCAGATCCGCGCGCCCCGCGTAGACGGTGCCGCCGTACGCCTCCCAGGTGGACTGGCTGAACTGGAGTCCGCCGTAATAGCCGTTGCCGGTGTTGATGCTCCAGTTGTTCGTCGACTCGCAGGCGGCGACCTTGTTCCAGGTCGCCATGTCCGCCGCGTCCGCCACTCCGGCGCCGACCAACGGGAGCGCTATACCCGCGCCACCTGCGGTGACGGTGAGAGAGGCGCGGTTGATCCTGTTCGGTTGGTACCGGCGGTGCTTGCCGCGAACGGCCATGGAAGAGCCCCCTCACCTGTGCCAGGAGCCGCAAAAGTAAACGCTGCGAACAGGCCACACAAGCGGCAAACCAGCCTCTGTACGGCCGAAGTACGTCTGCGGTGAGGCCGAAGTGACCGGGAATACGCACCGGTTGCGTGAATGCTGAGGCAGGTGGGGGTTCTGGTGCGTATCTGCGTACGCAGGAACGGCGAACCCGGATGTGCGGTCGGCGTACGGGCACGTCAGGATGGTCCGAAGGACAATACTGACGAGCACGACACGCGACGCGTTCGGCACAGCCGATTCCAGGACCCACCGGCACCACCGTTTTCCAGGACCCACTAGGAGTCATCCGCATGAGCAACTCAGCCCAGATCGGCGTCACGGGACTCGCGGTGATGGGCCGCAACCTCGCCCGCAACTTCGCGCGCAACGGCTACACGGTCGCGCTGCACAACCGGACAGCGGCGCGCACGCACGCCCTGGTCGAGGAGTTCGGGACCGAGGGCGACTTCATCGCGGCCGACACCGCCAAGGAGTTCGTGGCCGCGCTGGAACGGCCGCGCCGTCTGGTCGTCATGGTGAAGGCCGGTGAGCCGACCGACGCGGTGATCCAGGAGTTCGCCCCGCTCCTGGAGCCCGGCGACATGATCATCGACGGCGGCAACGCGCACTTCGCGGACACCCGGCGCCGGGAGCGCGACCTGCGCGAGCAGGGCATCCACTTCGTGGGCATGGGCGTGTCGGGCGGCGAGGAGGGCGCGCTGCTCGGCCCGAGCATCATGCCGGGCGGCCCGGTCGAGTCGTACGACTCCCTCGGTCCGATGCTGGAGAAGATCTCCGCGAAGGCCGAGGACGGCACCCCCTGTGTGTCCCACGTGGGCCCGGACGGCGCCGGCCACTTCGTGAAGATGGTCCACAACGGCATCGAGTACGCCGACATGCAGCTGATCGGCGAGGCGTACCAGCTGCTGCGCGACGTCGCCGGGTACTCCCCCGCGCAGATCGCCGACATCTTCCGCACCTGGAACACGGGCCGTCTCGACTCCTACCTGATCGAGATCACCGCCGAGGTGCTGTCGCACGTGGACGCGGCGACGGGCAAGCCGTTCGTCGACGTGGTGGTGGACCAGGCCGAGCAGAAGGGCACCGGCCGCTGGACCGTGCAGATCGCCCTCGACCTGGGTGTACCGGTGTCGGGCATCGCCGAGGCGGTCTTCGCCCGCTCACTGTCCGGGCACGCGGCGCTGCGCGAGGCCTCGCGCGGTCTGGCCGGCCCTAAGGCGACCCCGCTGAGCGAGTCGGAGGCGGCGGCGTTCGCCGACCGCGTCGAGCAGGCGCTGTACGCGTCGAAGATCGTGTCGTACACGCAGGGCTTCCACGAGATCGCGGCGGGTGGCGCCGAGTACGACTGGGACATCGACCTCGGTGCCGTCTCCGCCCTCTGGCGCGGTGGCTGCATCATCCGGGCGGCCTTCCTGGACCGTATCCGCGCCGCGTACGACGCGCGGGCGGACCTGCCGAGCCTGCTGTCCGACGACACGTTCGCGCAGGAGATCGCGGCGGCGCAGGACGACTGGCGCGAGGTGCTGGTCGCGGCGACGCGCCAGGGTGTCCCGACGCCGGGGTTCGCCGCCGCCCTCGCGTACTACGACGCGCTGCGTGCGGAGCGGTTGCCTGCGGCGCTCACGCAGGGGCAGCGGGACTTCTTCGGCGCGCACACCTACCGGCGCACGGACCGCGAGGGTGCGTTCCACACCCTGTGGGGCGGCGACCGGTCCGAGGTCACGGGCTGAGGCTCCGCGGAACGGGCGGATGCTTGACCGCGGGTCCGTGGGGGTTTTCGCGCAGTTCCCCGCGCCCCTCAGGGGGCTCGTGAGGGTGGTCCGAGGTGACGGCCGCGCCCCTTAGGGGGCGTGACGGTGGGCCGAAGTGACGGGCTGCCGGGGCGCTCTGCGGGTGCGCCGTTGTTTGCCGCGGGCCCGTGGGAGGCGTTCGCGCAGTTCCCCGCGCCCCTTAAAGGGGCGCGTGACGGTGGGCCGAAGTGACGGCTGCCGGGGCACTCTGCGGGGTGCGCCGTCGTTTGCCGCGGGCCCGTGCGAGGTGTTCGCGCAGTTCCCCGCGCCCCTTAAAGGGGGCGCGGGGAAGGGTG
>NZ_AEJB01000236.1 GCF_000331005.1 Streptomyces turgidiscabies Car8 | reverse complement strand
CACCGTCGGGGGCTGTCAGTCGAGCGGGGGCGTGCCGTGCGTGTGGAAGGACTCGATGGTCTTCAGGCCCCACGCCTGCCCCTTGGCGCGCTCGGCCTGCGTCCAGGTGATCAGCGGCCAGTCGGGGGCGAGTACCAGGCGGGTGAGCGGGTTGCACAGTTCGACGCGGTTGCCGCCCGGTTCGTAGACGTAGAGGAAGAACGTCT
>NZ_AEJB01000235.1 GCF_000331005.1 Streptomyces turgidiscabies Car8 | reverse complement strand
GGGATCTGCTCCGTCACCGCCGCCGTAGTGGTGCTCACTCATGCCTCCCGAAAGAGCTGTCAAGGGAATCAAAACCGTAGCATTCATAAACCCCATTCCGCCACCGTTCAAACATTCCATTAGCTCAATCCAGATGGCGAATTACGCTCCTAATGCCGCGTGCGCGTCGGTCCATTATCTAAATGGATATCCATTGTTTAGCGCGCGGATCTTCACTCGTCCGACGCAGCTGGTCCGTACCGGGCCAGGGCCTCCCGGACGATCCTCGGCACCGGGTACAGCCGTGCCGCCAGCTCGTCGCGCCGCATCTTCTGTGCCTCGGTGAGCACGAGGCCGGCGCCGACCAGGTCGCGCTCGTTGAGCTCACGCAGGGGTTCCTTCGAGACCCGCCAGGCCGCCGTACGCAGGCGCTTGACCAGGGTGGACGGGAAGTCGTAGTTCCGTTGGACCATCGAGACGCCCAGGCTCGGCCCCGGCCACCGGCCGGAGAGGGCGAGCCCGGCCTGCTCGAAGTCCGTCAGCTCCGGCCACGGGCCGACGAGGTCCGGCTCGTCAAGGCGCTGCTCGACCGCCGCGGCGACGATCGTCTCCAGAGGGGGCCATTCCTCCGCCCGCATCCGCGCCACGATGATCCGCGCCTGTCGCCGCGTATTTCCCTGATTCACCAGTGCATTTACAGTCGCCTTTTCCTCTAGCCTCTGCTGCCTTTTCACGAGGTCCAGGCGTGCCGCCTGATACGCGTAGATCATCACGGTTACGGGGATCTTGGTCACGGACTTATCTTAATGGATATCCATTCATAAGCGGCGAGCTCGCCCGATTTTTCCCCCGGCAAGCCGCCGAGGCGCGAGGGGTCGGCGGCTCCTCGGCCCCCGGGGGGCCTGCGGTGCCCCGCCGGGGCGGCTGGCCGACGCCGGCGACCGCGGGTCGGTGGGGGGCCATCAAGGAGGGATGCGTGGCTGGGACCGGGAGGGGTTGCTGGAGACACACGCGCGCCTGCTCAGCCGGGTGCGGGTCCGCCGTGGCTGACTTTCGTGGGCTGAGGTCGAGTCAGCTGGCAGGAGGGTTCCGTTCGGTCGTCGTCTGCAGGAAGTGCCTGAACATGGCGGAGCCCCCAGCCGGACCGGGTGGAACGGCCAACTGGGGGCTCCCTACGCCCGAGCCCACGGGGGAGGCGTCGGGCGGTCTCGGAGGTGGTCAAGTGGGGGACGGCCGTACACGGCTTCGTACGTCCGACCCGGTCCCTGTCGGGGGCAGG
>NZ_AEJB01000234.1 GCF_000331005.1 Streptomyces turgidiscabies Car8 | reverse complement strand
CGGCCTCGCCCGTCCCTGGCTGCGGCTGCTCGCCCGCGAGGGCTACCGGGTCGCCGACGTCCTCGACCGCCTCAACCAGCTGCTCCTCGACGACGCCACCGAGACGGCGGACGCGGCGGCCCGAGCCCTGGTCGCGGCGGACGGGCGGCCCGCGCCACCGGGGGGTCCGGCGGGCTCGGGAGGTTCGGTGGCCTCGGGGGGCTCCGCCGAGCCGGCCGTCCCGGCCGCGGTACGGCAGGGCGAGGGCCCGCAGACCCGTTTCCTCTCCCTCCTCTACGGCGAACTCGCGCCCTTCGACGGGGGCGTGCGCTGTACTCTCGCCTCGGCCGGACATCCGCTGCCGCTGGTGCTCCGGGCGGGCGGTGAGGTCCTGACCGCCGCCGAACCGCAGACCCTGCTCGGGGTCGTCGAGGACGAGACGTACACGAGCGGGAGCTTCGAGCTGTGGCCGGGCGACAGCCTGCTGTGCGTCACCGACGGGGTCACCGAGCGGCGCTGCGGGCCCCGCCAGTTCGACGACGGCGACGGGCTGGCGAGCGCCCTCGCCGGCTGCGCCGGGCTGGACGCGCAGCTGATCGCGGAACGTATCCGCCGACTCGTGCACGAGTTCGGGGAGAAGCCGCCGGAGGACGATCTGGCGCTGCTGGTGCTGCAGACCGACTGACGGGCCCGGCCGGTGCGCCCGGCCGGCGCGTGCGACTGGTGCCCCGGTGATGCCCCGGTCCTCGGGTGGGGCGGGTCGGCGCGGCGGTGCTGGACAATGGAGGCATGCCCTCCGCACTCCCCGACGGCGAACCCGTCCCCGACGACGGCGCCCTGCCCGCCCCCGCGCTCGCCGGGGCCGCGGACCGTCCCCTCGGGTTCTACCTCCACGTCCCGTACTGCGCGACCCGCTGCGGCTACTGCGACTTCAACACCTACACGGCGACCGAGCTGCGCGGCACCGGCGGTGTCCTGGCCTCCCGCGACAACTACGCGGACACGCTCGTCGACGAGGTCCGGCTCGCGCGGAAAGTGCTGGGCGACGACCCTCGCGAGGTCCGCACGGTGTTCGTGGGAGGCGGTACGCCGACTCTTCTGGCCGCCGACGATCTCGTACGGATGCTGCGCTCGATCCGCGACGAGTTCGGCCTCGCGGCGGACGCCGAGGTGACGACGGAGGCGAACCCGGAGTCGGTGGACGAGCGGTATCTGGCCACCCTTCGCGAGGGCGGCTTCAACCGGATCTCGTTCGGGATGCAGAGCGCGAAGCAGCACGTGCTGAAGGTGCTGGACCGTACGCACACGCCGGGGCGGCCCGAGGCGTGTGTCGCGGAGGCGCGGGCGGTGGGGTTCGACCATGTGAACCTCGACCTGATCTACGGCACGCCCGGCGAGTCGGACGACGACTGGCGGGCCTCGCTGGACGCGGTCCTCGGGGCGGGGCCGGACCATGTGAGTGCGTATGCGCTGATCGTGGAGGAGGGTACGCAGCTGGCTCGGCGTATCCGCCGGGGCGAGGTCCCGATGACCGACGACGATGTGCACGCGGACCGGTATCTGATCGCCGACGAGGTGCTGGGGGCGGCGGGCTACGACTGGTACGAGGTGTCCAACTGGGCCACCTCCGAGGCCGCCCGGTGCCTGCACAACGAGCTGTACTGGCGCGGCGCCGACTGGTGGGGCGCCGGGCCCGGGGCGCACAGCCATGTGGGGGGCGTGCGGTGGTGGAACGTGAAGCATCCGGGGGCGTACGCGGGGGCGCTGGCGGCGGGGCGGTCGCCGGGGGCGGGGCGTGAGGTGCTGTCGGAGGAGGACCGGCGGGTCGAGCGGGTGCTGCTGGAGCTGAGGTTGCGGGAGGGGGTGCCGTTGGCGCTGCTGCGGGATGCCGGGCTGGCGGCTGCGGGGCGGGCGTTGGGGGAGGGGTTGCTGGAGGCGGGGCCGTATGGGGAGGGGCGGGCGGTGTTGACGTTGCGGGGGCGGTTGTTGGCGGATGCGGTGGTTCGGGATCTGGTGGACTGAGGGCGCCGTACCAGTTCCCGGGTTTTCTCGCCCCCGCCGCCCCTACCCGTCCCATCCCGTTCCTGG
>NZ_AEJB01000233.1 GCF_000331005.1 Streptomyces turgidiscabies Car8 | reverse complement strand
CCTCCCATGGACTGGAGTCACTACCGCTTCCGCGCCCGCTGGACCCTGGCAGCGCCCCTCGACGCCGTGTACGACGCCCTGGAGCAGGCCGAGGACTACCCCCGCTGGTGGCCGCAGGTGCGCGCGGTCGACCGCATCGACGACACCAGCGGGGTCATCCGCATCCGCTCCCTGCTGCCCTACGACCTGACCTTCACCGCGCGCGAGGTGCGCCGCGATCCGGCGGCCGGAGTCCTGGAGATCGCCATGACCGGCGACCTCGACGGCTGGGCACGCTGGACACTCACCGAAACCGGGTCGGGCTCCGGCTCCGGCACTCAGGCCGACTACGAGCAGGAAGTCGACGTCACCAAGCCGCTGATGCGCCGCCTCGCCGTGCCCGGCCGGCCGCTCTTCCGCGCCAACCACGCCCTGATGATGCGCGCGGGACGCCGAGGACTGGCCGCACACCTCAGCGCGGCCTGAAGGAGCGGCCTGAACGAAGCGGTTTGAACGAAGCCCGCCCGGACCTGTATTGTTCGGTGCGTTCCCGGGCGATTAGCTCAGTGGGAGAGCGCTTCGTTCACACCGAAGAGGTCACTGGTTCGAACCCAGTATCGCCCACCGGGAGAAAGCCGGTCCGTCATCGACGGACCGGCTTTTTTCATGCGCTCGTACATCTGCCGTACGACTAGGCCGCCGCCGGCATCTCCGGACGCAGTGGCCACGCCGGGTCGACCGCCTCCGGCGTGCCGCTCTTCGCGAACCACGCCTGCAGGCCGCGCGCCTGCCCCGCGTGCCACACCGCCTGGAGCGTGTGCAGTTCGGCGGGGGAGAGGCGCTCCAGCCGGGTCGCGAAACGGCGCCCGACCGCCCGTACGACCTCCAGGGAGGCCATCGCGTCCGCCGCCGCGTCATGGGCGCCCTCCAGTGTCACGCCGTAGTGCGCGCACAGGTCCGTGAGGGTGCGGCGGCCCTTCCGGTAGCGGTCCAGGTGCTTGTCCAGGACCCGGGGATCCAGCACGAGCAGCGGTGTCGACTCGAACCAGCGGTCGAGCGACGAGGCGCGATGGCGGCGCAACTCCCGGTCCAGCATGGTCAGATCGAAGGGCGCGTTCATGATGACCAGCGGGCGGCCCGCCGCCGCCTGCTCGGCCAGCGCCCGGGCTATCTCCTCCACCACAGGGGACGGCCAGCGGCCGTTTCGCTGCAGATGTTCGTCCGTCAGCCCATGCACCGCCGTCGCCGAAGCGGGCACGGGCACACCCGGGTTGATCAGCCAACGGCTGACCCGCGGCCGGATGGCCGGACCTTCCTGGACCACGACTGAAGCCGACACGATCCGGTCGGTCTCGACGTCCACACCCGTGGTCTCCGTGTCGAACGCGGCCAAGGGGCCCTCGTACCAGCACGTCATACCTATGCAACTCCTCGTTCACCCACGGCAGCTGACGCACCGTCTTCTGCCTGTTTGGTGATACCCGGGCTGTTTGCGCCGTACGCCGGAAGGAGACAACAGAGGTACAGGTTTACGCACTTCAGTGACCTGTCATGGTAATTCGTCTGTCTTGGAAGGCATTTGGTCATGGCGATAGCGCAGCCCGAACGGGGCGGGCTGCTGCCCGAGCGCACGGCACCCCATCGAGGCACCCTCGCCACCACCGCCTGTATGGAGACCCTGCAGGTGGGTTATCTGCACGCCGTCGCCGCGGCGGCCGGCTGCTCGCTGTCCCAGCCGTTCCCCGACAACGGCATCGACTGGCACGTCAGCCACGGCTCCCCCGGGCACACGGTCGACGACGAGGTCACCATCAAGGTCCAGCTGAAGTGCACCTACCAGATCGCACCGAACCCGCCGGGCCCGTACTTCTCCTTCACGCTCGACAACGCCCATCTGGCGAAGCTCGCCCGCACCCCGGTCTCGGTGCACAAGATCCTGGTCGTGATGCTCGTACCGCGTTCGCAGGACGACTGGCTGCGCGCCGGCCACGACCGTCTCGACCTGCGGCACTGCTGCTACTGGATCAACCTCGCCGGCCAGCGCATCACTGGCCGGCACCGGACCACCGTGCGGATACCGACCTCACGCATCTTCGACGACCGCGCGCTCTGCGAGATCATGACGCGGGTCGGGACGGGAGACAGACCGTGACGCACCGGCCCGACGAGGAGCCCCTGCGGCCCGTCCGTCCGCACCCTGTGGACACCCCCTGGCACGAGGAACCGCCCGCCCCCGAGCAGGTCGACCCCACCGTGCTCGGCGCCCTTCTGCGCCGGCACGGCTGGCAGCGGCGCGGGGGAGCCGCCGGACGGTACGGCCGCTGGACCCCACCCGGGCCCGGCGGCAACGGCACGAGCCTCCTCGTGCCCGAGAGCCGGGCCTTCCCCGACAGCGACGACCTGCTCGGCGAGGCACTCGTCGCGCTGGGCCGCAGCGGATCGCCCGCCGCCCGCGAGGTGCTCGTCGCGCTCGCCGTGCCCAGCGACGAGATCCGCTGGTGGCGTGACGTCCCGACCGGCGCCGCCGGCGTCGCCTCCTGGCCCGTCGAGGAGCAACTGCGTTCGGCCGCCCGCCGGATGATGCTCGCCGGAGCGCTCGCCACGCGCGCGCGTGCCGGCTACTACGGCGCCCGCCACCGCAGGACCGCCGACGCCCTGCTCGACCAGATTCTCGTCGGGGCCGCCCCCGCGGGGCGCAGCCTCACCGCGTTCGTCCCCGTCGGCACGGGCCGCCCCCTCGCCGTACGGCTCCACCAGGCCCTGTACGCGGCCCGCGAGGCCATCGACTACCACCGGGCCACCGGCGGCATGGACGCCTTCGACGGAGCCGTCGAGGCGGGCGTCAGCCATGAGCTGACGGAGGCCCTCGTCGCCCTGGTACGCGGTACGGAGGGTGCCCGGATCTCCGTCGAGTGGGCACCCGGCGCGAAGGTCCCCGAAGGCTGCTCCGCCCGCACCGAGCCCGTCGAGTTCTCACCCGGAGACCTGCCCGCCCTGCGCGCGGCCGGCTCCCGGTACCTGCGCGAGGAACCGTCGGTGCCGGTCCGCATCACCGGCACGGTGGTACGGATGCGCAGGTCGGGGCCGCGCGGGGAAGGCGCCGTACGTCTGCGGGTGCTGGCCGGCGCCGAGATCCCGCACGTCCGGATGACGCTGGACGAGGAGGCGTACCGGATCGCCGGGCACGCGCACCTGGTCGGACTGCCGGTGCGCGTGCACGGCCGGCTGGAGAGCCGGGGCGGCTTCCGCCGGCTGACCCAGGCCTCCGGGGTCGTACCCGTACAGGTGGACGAGGCGGAGCGGGACCGGCTGATGAAGTCGCTCCAGGAGAATCTCGATTTCTTCGAGGAGGCGTGCAGCGGGGACGACTGAGGGAGGCGGTGACGAGGGCTTCCCGTTATCTGTTTCGCGGAGGGCGCGCCCGGGTCGGTACGATCCTTCCTTGCGCGCGTCTCGGTATGGCGCCGCACCCACCTGCAGTCAGGAGAGACCGGTGTCAGACGTCCGTGTGATCATCCATCGCGATTCCGAGCGGGAAGAGCGCGTGGTGACGACGGGGACTACGGCCGCCGACCTCTTCGCCGGCGAACGTTCGATCGTCGCCGCGCGGGTGGGCGGGGAGCTCAAGGACCTCGCGTACGCGGTGGCGGACGGCGAGGAGGTCGAGCCGGTCGAGATCTCCTCCGAGGACGGCCTCAACATCCTGCGCCACTCCACCGCCCACGTGATGGCGCAGGCCGTGCAGGAGCTGTTCCCGGAGGCCAAGCTCGGCATCGGCCCGCCGGTCAAGGACGGCTTCTACTACGACTTCGACGTCGAGAAGCCGTTCACGCCCGAGGACCTCAAGGTCATCGAGAAGAAGATGCAGGAGATCCAGAAGCGCGGTCAGCGGTTCTCCCGCCGTGTGGTGACCGACGAGGCGGCTCGCGAGGAGCTGGCGTCGGAGCCGTACAAGCTGGAGCTGATCGGCATCAAGGGCTCCGCCTCGACCGACGACGGCGCGGACGTCGAGGTCGGCTCCGGCGAGCTGACCATCTACGACAACCTCGACGCGAAGACCGGCGACCTGTGCTGGAAGGACCTCTGCCGAGGCCCCCACCTGCCCACCACCCGGAACATCCCCGCCTTCAAGCTGATGCGCAACGCCGCCGCCTACTGGCGGGGCAGCGAGAAGAACCCGATGCTCCAGCGCATCTACGGCACCGCCTGGCCCTCCAAGGAGGAGCTGAAGGCGCACCTCGACTTCCTCGTCGAGGCCGAGAAGCGCGACCACCGCAAGCTGGGCAACGAGCTGGACCTCTTCTCCATCCCCGACCAGATCGGCTCCGGCCTCGCCGTCTTCCACCCCAAGGGCGGCATCATCCGCCGCGTGATGGAGGACTACTCGCGCCGCCGCCACGAGGAGGAGGGCTACGAGTTCGTCTACACCCCGCACGCGACGAAGGGGAAGCTCTTCGAGACCTCGGGCCACCTGGACTGGTACGCCGACGGCATGTACCCGCCCATGCAGCTCGACGAGGGCGTGGACTACTACCTCAAGCCCATGAACTGCCCGATGCACAACCTGATCTTCGACGCCCGCGGCCGTTCCTACCGTGAACTCCCGCTGCGCCTCTTCGAGTTCGGGACCGTGTACCGGTACGAGAAGTCGGGCGTCGTGCACGGCCTGACCCGGGCCCGGGGCTTCACGCAGGACGACGCGCACATCTACTGCACCAAGGAGCAGATGGCGGAGGAGCTCGACAAGACGCTCACCTTCGTCCTGAACCTGCTGCGCGACTACGGTCTCACCGACTTCTACCTGGAGCTGTCCACCAAGGACCCGGAGAAGTTCGTCGGCTCGGACGAGATCTGGGAGGAGTCCACGGAGACGCTGCGTCAGGTGGCCGAGAAGCAGGGGCTGCTGCTCGTCCCGGACCCGGGTGGCGCCGCCTTCTACGGGCCGAAGATCTCCGTCCAGGTGAAGGACGCGATCGGCCGTACCTGGCAGATGTCGACCGTGCAGCTCGACTTCAACCTGCCGGAGCGGTTCGACCTGGAGTACACGGGCCCCGACGGCTCCAAGCAGCGGCCGGTCATGATCCACCGCGCGCTGTTCGGCTCCATCGAGCGGTTCTTCGCCGTGCTTCTCGAGCACTACGCGGGCGCCTTCCCGGCGTGGCTGGCGCCGGTTCAGGCGGTCGGTATCCCGATCGGCGACGGGCATGTGGAGTACCTGCAGAAGTTCGCCGCGGAGGCGAAGAAGCGGGGGCTGCGGGTCGAGGTGGACTCGTCTTCCGACCGTATGCAGAAGAAGATCCGCAACGCCCAGAAGCAGAAGGTGCCGTTCATGGTCATCGTCGGCGACGACGACATGAACGGTGACACGGTGTCCTTCCGCTACCGGGACGGCTCGCAGGAGAACGGCATTCCGTTCGCGGACGCCCTCGCGAAGATCGCGAAGGTCGTGGAGGAGCGGACGCAGATCTGATCGAGAGCTGTCGGGGCCCCCGGGGAAGTCTCGCGCCGGCCCTCCTCCCGGGAGAACACCTGCAACAGCCACGACGAGAACGACCCGGTCGGTCACCGCACCCAGCAGTGCGAGGCCGCACGCCTTCAGGCCCGCCGCGACCAGCCGGCCGACCGGGGGCACGGGAGAGACATCGCCGTATCCGACGGTCGCGAGCGTGGCGCAGGTCCACCACACGGCGTCGCCGAACGTCCGGATCGTCGCGCCGGGTT
>NZ_AEJB01000232.1 GCF_000331005.1 Streptomyces turgidiscabies Car8 | reverse complement strand
CGACCTGGATGGAGCCCAGGGCGTCCGAGTAGAAGACGTCCTGGTAGTCGTACGCGGTCGTACCGGCCGGGATCGCGTAGCCGATGACCTCGACGGTGTACGTGCCGGCGGCGGGCGAGGCGATGGAGACCGCCTCCTCCGAGTCACCGTCGGCGGAGGTGCCGACCGCTGTACCGGCCGCGTTGTAGACGACCAGGTCCAGGTCGGCGGCGGTGTCGGAGACGTTGCCGATGGCGACGTCCAGGGACTTGGCGCCCGCGGGCACCTCGACCGTGGTCGTCTGCGTCTCACCGGTGGCGATGGTCGGACGGGCGTTCAGCGCCGAGCCGAGCGGACCGCCGGCCAGCTTGCCGTCGACCGGGGCGAGGTTGTTCGTCAGCTTCCAGGAGGCGGCGATCGGCGTGCCGACCTTGGCCTCGGGGATGGTGACGACGTCCGGGTCGAAGGTCGCGCCCAGGACGGTGGCGTCCAGCTTGTACGGGTTGTCGAGCAGCGGCGACGTACGACGCGACTCGACCTCGACCTCCCAGACACCGGCCTGCGGGTTCGGGTACGAACGCACGTCGGGCGCGCAGCCGTTGGTGTTCGGGTAGTTGCTGTAGCAGTACGGGGTGCCCGTGTCCTCGACCGGGACGCCGTACGGGTGGATCGAGATGAACCGGGTCTGGCTGTCGGCGGCCAGTCCGCTGATCGCGACCTCAAGGGTCTTGGCGCCCTCGGGGACGGTCAGGAAGTAGGACTTGCTGCTGTTGCGCTGGACCGAGCCCGACGCGGAGAACGTGTACTTGACCGGCTTCGAGATCACGACCGTGGTCAGGATCTGCTTGTCGACGACCTCGGTCTTCGGGTCGTCGACCTCAAGGATCGCGCTCTTGATGCCGGCCGTCTTCGAGTTCGCGACGACCTTGACGGTGACCGGCGTGTTCAGCGGCAGGCTGACGTCCTGCTTGCCGGCGATCCTGAAGGTGCCACCGACGTTGTTCCTGAAGCGCAGGTCGTGCCGGATCGCCTTGGCGGGACCGGACGTACGCGTCACGGTGACGTCGTACGTCTTGCTGACGCCGAGCTTGAGGCCGCCCTCGCGGTCGTACAGGCCGGTGCCGAAGCCCGGGGTCTTCAGCGCGAAGTCGATCGCGGTGTCGACCGGGGCCTTGACGGTGTAGTCGTGGGCGGTGGCACCGGCCGTGATGGCCTTCCACGCGTCCACGATGTTGATGAGGCCGGCGCCTTCCTCGTACGCCTGCGTACCTTCGATGTGATCGGCGTGCGTGGTCAGGGCCGTGCGGAGGTCGGCCGGGGAGAGGGCGATGTGCCTCTGCTTGGCGGCCGACAGCAGCAGCGCCGAGGCGCCGGCGGCCTGCGGGGACGCCATCGAGGTGCCCTGCAGCATCGAGTAGCCGGCCGGGAGGGTGTAGCCCGCCTGGGCGACCGGGGAGCCGGGGAGCCAGGTCTGCGTGGTGTTGATCGAGGCGCCGGGCGCGGTGATCGTCGGCGTGAAGCCACCGTCCTCACGCGGGCCGCGCGAGGAGAACGGCATCATCGCGTACTTCTTCGACACGATCGAGCCGTAGTTGGACGCCCAGGTCTCCTTGGAGATGGACGCGCCGACCGAGATGACCTTGTCGGCCAGACCGGGGTCACCGATCGTGTTGGCACCGGGTCCGGAGTTGCCGGCCGAGATGACGAGCTGGACGCCGTACGTGTCGATCAGACGCGTGTACAGCTCGGCGCGCGCGTTGTTGCCGTCGTTCAGCGCCGGGAGGCCGCCGATCGACATGTTGACGATGTCGACGCCACGGTTGACGACGAGGTCGATCATGCCCTCGGTGAGCGCGACGTTGGTGCAGCCCGGGCCGAAGACGCAGGCGCGGGACGAGACGATCTTCGCGCCGGGCGCGGCACCGTTCATCTTGCCGCCGAACAGGCTGTTCGCCGCGGTGATACCGGCGACGTGGGTGCCGTGCTCGGACGAGATCATGCCGATGTTCGCGTAGTCGGCCTTGGCGCCGGCCGCGTTGTAGACGACGTCCTTGCGGATCTCGACGACGAACGGGATGCGCTCGGCGACGTCGGTCGCCGGGTTGTCCGTGCCGAAGTAGCCGACCTGGTAGCCGTCCTTGTACGGCTTCATCGGCTTGTCGTCGGTGAAGTCGTGGTTGTCGTTCACGTCGACGGTGACCGTGCCTGCGGCGGCGTCGTACAGCACGCCCCAGACGTCGGTCTTGTCGCCGTCGCGGTTGACGTCTCCGGCCTGGTCGCCACCGGCGGTGGCGGACTCGGCGAAGTAGCTGAACTTGTAGTCACCGACCGGCGCCGTGAAGTTCTCGGTGCCCTGGCTGGCCGTGGTGATGGCGAAGGCCGGACCGGCGACCGCCCTCGTCTGCCGCAGCCAGCTGCCGTCGCCGTCGTTGACCGGGTCGGTGGACGTGACCCAGTCGACGATCTTGCGCTCGCCGGTGGTGGTCTTCTGCAGCGCGGGGTGCGCCAGGTCCACACCGGAGTCGAGGATGCCGATGGTGATGCCCCGGCCGTCCGCCTTCGGGTTCTTCTTCACGAAGTCGACGGCGCCCGTCTCGAAGGACGGGTTGTACGGGTTCACGGCGGGCGTGTTCTTGTCCGGCGCCGCGTAGGTCTTGGTCTTGCTCTTGGTGCCGGCGCTCGCCTGGGGGGCGGAGGCGGTGTCGGCACTCGGCGTCGGGTCGTCCAGGGGGATGTCCTGGCGCAGGTCGATCCCGTGTACGGAGGAGAGCTTCGCGGCGGCCTTGATGGCCGCGTCGGCCTTCGCGGTCGGAACGGTGGCCCGGACGTAGCCGACCTTGTCGAAGGTCCGGCCCACGAGGCCGCCCTGGACCGCGTCCAGCTGCGCGGCGACCTGCTCGGTCTGGCCCGGCGCGGTGGCGATCATCATCGTGACGGTCTTGTCGCCGTCGGTCTTGGCCGCGGAGAGGAGCTCGGCGTCGTCGGAGCCGAGCTTGTCGTGCGCCGACTTGACGGGGCCGTCGGCCGGGGCCGCGTCCGTCGCCGTGTCCGCGGCGAAGGCCATGGGTATGGGCCCTGCCCCGGAGAGCGCGGCCACCAGTCCGGCGGCCACGGCTATGCGTGCCAGGCGTCTCGCGCTCGTTATCGGTTCGCGCTCGGGCGTGAAGGTCATCGGCATCCCTTGTAGGTAAAGGAACGTGCGTCGAGCGACCAGGTCGATCGACCCTGGCCGCGATCGTCCGGATGCGACCCCGGATGATCGCCCAGCTTTACTCAAGAGGCGGATATTTGGTGAAGGTTGACCGAAACGATATGGATGGATGGGGAAAACCCGCGATCGCCTTGAGGAGATATAGCCAGAAGGGTGAGCTTCCACACCTTTGTGCAGCCCGGTTGCGGTAGGGCGCAGCACCGGTTTGCCGCCCACGGCTCGATGCGGGCCCTGGCCGGACAATTCACCCGCCGGTTTCCGCCGAGCGCGCTAACTTCCTTGTGTGCGAACGACCTTGAGGGTGGCGGCCTACGCTGTCTGTGTCCGGAACGGCCAGATTCTGCTCGCCCGCAGCCCCGACGGCCGGGGCGGCCACGAGTGGGTGCTGCCGGGCGGCGGTATGGAACACGGCGAGGACCCGTACGACACGGTCCGCCGCGAGCTCATGGAGGAGACGGGCTACCGCATCGACGTGACGGGCCTGCTGGGCGTCGACTCCCGCCGCCGTACCTTCACCCACCGCCGGTGGCGCCCGGTGGACCACCAGGGCCTGGCGCTCGTCTACGAGGGCCTGGTCACCGGCGGCGAACTCCGCCCGGAGACGAACGGCTCCACGGACCTCGCCGCCTGGCACGACCTGGACGCGGTGGCGGGGCTGCGAAGGGCGCGGACAGTGATCGTCGGGCTGGCGCTGTGGCGGGAGCGGCCGGCCACGGGGAGGGTCGTGCAGACGGGGGAGGAGTAGCCCACGTACCCCGTCAGATGAACGCGGAGTGACGGACTCCGGGCCGTTCGCCGTGCGGTCGTGAACGGACGAGGTGGCCCAAGATCCACGTACGGAGATCGGTGTCGCGCGTTGCTGCCTCGTTCACGCGCAGGTCATCCCCGGTGCCAAGCATCCAGAGTGAGCGGGACGTTCGCGACTGCGATCGCCCGCGACCACTTCCGACGCGTTCGCACTCGGGGAGACCGCGCCATGTCGCGCACACGCTCTGTCGCAAGCCCCACGCCGGGACTCAACCGACGTTCACTGCTCGCCGCGGCCGGGGCGGTGTCCGTCTCGGCGGGCGTCGGCTACGGGCTGCGGCCCAGTGACAGCCAGGCGGCCACAGCGGCCGAGGTCACCGCCGCCGAGGGCCCGGTGGCCCTGTCCCGCCAGGCGGCGCCGGCCGCACTCGCCCCCTTCACCCGGGGCACCACCCTCAACACCGTCTCCGCGCCCCTCGGCACCGGCGCCTACCGGCGCCTCGGCGAGGGCAGGGCGTGGGGCCGGGTGGTGCGTGCGGAGCTGGCGTCGCCGAAGTCGGGCCGCGCCGCCCGCCGGACCACCATGGCGGCCTTCGTCCAGTTCACGGACCTGCACCTGACCGACGTACAGCACCCGCTGCGCCTGGAGTACATGCGTTCGGCCGACCGGCACGCCTGGCGCCCGCACGAGGCACTGACTGTGCAGGGCGCGACCTCGCTGGTCGAGCGGATCAACGCGCTGCGCGGAGCGCCGGTCACCGGCTCCCCGCTGCACTTCGTGATGACGACCGGCGACAACACGGACAACAACGCGCACTCCGAGCTGGAGTGGTTCATGAAGGTGATGAGCGGCGGGCGCATGACGCCGAACACCGGCGACCCGCGCCACTACGAGGGCGTCCAGAACAGCGGCCTCCCGCTCTACTGGCAGCCGGACTCCGCCACCCGCGACTCCGACAAGCAGCACGGCTTCCCGCACATCGACGGCTTCCTCGACGCGGCGATACGAGAAGTACGCAGCCCCGGCCTGAACCTCCCCTGGTACTCGACGGTCGGCAACCACGACTCCCTGCCCCTCGGCTGCTACGCCTCCCACAGCGACCCCTTCCTCACCGACTTCGCGGTCGGCGGCAGGAAGCTGATGGATCTGCCGACGGCACGCAGCAAGGCGCTCCAGGACCAGATCAGAAGCTCCGACGACCCGAAGGGCATCCGCTTCCGGGAGCTGATCCAGGCCCACACGCGCGACCTGCGCTCGGTCACCCCGGACGAGAGCAGGGCCCCCTTCACTCGGGCCGACTATCTGAAGGCGCACCTGGACCCGGCGTACGCGGGTGTGGGCCCGGTCGGCCACGGCTACTCGTCGGCCAACCTGGACGCGGGAACGCAGTACTACACCTTCCGCATCTCGGACGACGTCGTCGGCGTCAGCATCGACACCACCGACCCCGGCGGCCACTACCAGGGCTCGATCGGAGCGGCCCAAGTGCGCTGGCTGGACCGCACGTTGAAGGAGCACGCGAAAGCAGGCTCGTATGCCGTCGTCTTCAGCCACCACACCAGCGAGTCGATGACCAACACCCACCGCGACCCGGCTCACCCGGAGGAACAGCGCTACGACGGCGCGGACCTCGTGGCGCTGCTCGCCAGCCACCGCAACGTCCTCGCCTGGGTGAACGGCCACATCCACCGCAACGTCATCACCGCGCACTCGGCCCCGGACGACCGCTCGTTCTGGGAGATCTCGACCGCGTCGCACATCGACTTCCCCCAACTGGCCCGCGTCATCGAGCTGGTCGACAACAACGACGGCACCCTCTCGCTGTTCACGACCCTGGTCGAATCGGCGGCCCCCCACCACACGGACTACTCCGACCTCTCCCAGACAGGCCTGGCGGCCCTGTACCGCGAGCTGTCGTTCAACGCGCCGGGCGCTCGGGTCGACCTGACGGGGGGCGCGGGGGACCGGAATGTGGAGCTGGTGCTGAAGAAGGGCTGACAGGCGCCCCCACCTGCGAGAAGGCCGAAAGTCACTCAACCGGACCACCCCGAGCAACCTCACGCCCGCCCGCCGGGTCCCTCCCCCGACCGACCCTCGGCGAGGACGCGCCGAGGGCGATGAACGAGGGGAACGGCATGTCAGTCGACACGAGGCCGGGCAACAAGAGGCTGGTCGGGACGGCCCTGGTGATCGCCGTCGCGGCGGGCGCGTTCGCGGCGCCCGCGATGGCGGCGGCGCCGGCCGAACGGGGTGCGGCCGGTCACGAGGCCACCCGCGCGGCCATGAACGCCGCCGTCCAGGACGGTGTACCCGGTGTGGCTCTTCAGGCCAAGGACCGGCACGGGGTCTGGAAAGCGACTGCCGGTGTCGGCAACCTCAAGACCAAGCAGCCGCGCAGCGCCCAGGACAACTTCAGGGCCGGCAGCATCACGAAGACCTTCATCGCGACCGTCCTGCTCCAACTGGAGGCCGAGGGGCGGGTGTCGCTCGACGACACGGTCGACAAGTGGCTGCCCGGGGTCGTACAGGGCAACGGGCACGACGGACGGAAGATCACCCTCCGCCAGCTCCTCAACCACACCAGCGGCATCTTCAACTACACCGGGGACGAGGACTTCCAGCGCGAGGTCTTCCTCGCGGAGGGCTTCTTCAGGAACCGCAACCGCACCTGGACCCCGGACGAGATCGTCGGGATCGCCATGACGCACAAGCCCGAGTTCGCCCCGGGCGCGGGCTGGAGCTACTCGAACACCAACTACACGATCGCCGGCATGGTCATCAGGAAGGTGACCGGCAACTCGTACGGCGACGAGGTCCGCCGGCGCGTCATCAAGCCGCTCGGGCTGCACGGGACGTACATGCCGGGTACGAGCGCCAAGGTGCCGCAGACCAGCAGCCGCGCCTACTCGCCGCTCGCCGAGGTCGCCACCGGCAAGATCTACGACGTCACCGAGTTCAACCCCTCGGTCGCCAACTCCGCGGGCGAGATCATCACCAACTCCGGTGACCTGAACCGCTTCTACTCGGCGCTTCTGCGCGGAAAGGTCCTGCCCGCGAAGCAGCTCGCCGAGATGAAGACGACCGTCCCCGCCGGCCAGGTCGACGGGCGGTACGGGCTCGGGCTCATCGAGAACGAGCTGAGCTGCGGGGTCACCGTCTGGGGCCACAGCGGCGGCATCCACGGCTCCACCAGCGAGGCGGTCACCACGGCCGACGGCAAGCACTCCCTCTCCTTCAACTTCAACGGCGACTGGAGCGGCGACCTGGGGAAGATCGTCGAGGCGGAGTTCTGCGGGACCGAGTAGGGGCGCACGAAGCACCCGGAAACACGAAGTACGCGGAAACACGAGAAGGGGCCCCCGGTCGCCCGGCGGCCCCTCCTCTCCCCTCCTGGTGCCGCCCGGTCCGTCACTACCTCGGCAGAACCACGACATACGCCGCCGGCTCACGGTCCCCCGACGCCATCAGAGCCGTGCGTACGACAGTTGCCTGCTGCTCGATCGCCTCGCGCAGCTTGCGGGGCGTGATGTGGACGACCGTGATGCCCAGCCGCTCCAGATGCTCCCGCTTGCGGGCGTACTCCGACCAGAGCGCGTCGTCCTCCTGCCGGTGGCCCGGACGCGGGGCGCGTGTGTCGAGCTCCACCGCCACCGCCTGGTCGGGCCAGTAGGCGTCGAGGCCGCCGAGGCACGGGCCGCCCGGCAGACGCAGATCGACGTTCCAGACCGGCTCCGGGAGGCCGTGTTCGCGGACCATCCGGTACAGCCGGTCCTCCGCGATCGCCCGGCCCTCCGCGAGCAGGGAGTCGACGGCGTCCACGACGTGCGGCCGGCTCAGCAGCCGCCCCTGGTTCAACTCCCGTACCACCGCCGCCGGTTCACAGTGACCGGCGCGCACGGCGTCGGTCAGCAGCCGGCGTACGGCGTCCGCGTCCGTGAGTCCGGCCACCGCGTCGGCGAGGGCGCGGGGGACCGGGGCGACCGGCAGCCCGTCGATCAGCTCGGGCGTGGGCAGGGCCGAGGAGCGGACGATGCGGACGCAGCCCGTCGAGCGGAGCCGGCGCAGCCGGGGGACCAGGACGTCGACGGTGTCGAGGGACAGCAGCGGGGGTGCGGACGAGAAGCCGTGCAGGGCGAGCGCGGCGAGGCCGGTGACCATGGCCTCGGCGTAGACCGGGCGGCCTCGCTCCCGGTAGGGCTCCTCGGAGTCGGGCTGGGCCGGGACCCCCGTCGCCGGCCGCTCCTTCGCCGCGTACAGCAGGGCCGCGTGCAGCCGCTCCTCGCCGGTGGGCGGGCCCGGGTGCAGCAGGAACACGCCCGGCAGGAGCTGCTGCCAGGGTCCGCCGGACCGGCACTGCTCGTTCGCCTCGGCGGGCGCGACGCCGTTCGCCCGCAGTTGCGCGGCGGTCAGTACCCGGCGCTGTACGTGGGACAGGTGACGGAGGGGGCGGGTGCTCGGGGAGAGCGGGGTGTTGTGGGTCATGACTCCGACCTTCCCGTGTCCGATCCGCCCCCTAACCGCTGTTACAGGCTCGTCGACAATTCCGGACAAGCTCGCCCTAAAGTGCAAGCGTTCGAGTGCCGAAAGACGCTGGTCCCTCCGGGGGTTACGGCATGGGGTGCCCGGGTTCGGTAACGGTGGGTCCGGCGGGGACGTT
>NZ_AEJB01000231.1 GCF_000331005.1 Streptomyces turgidiscabies Car8 | reverse complement strand
GGCCTCGTCGGTCGGGCTGGCCGTGGAGTCGTCGGTCTGCTGGGACTGCGAGGTGGTCGGCGACTCCGAGGTGCCGGTGCTGCCGCCCGTGCCCTTGCCGTTCTGGACGGCGAGGGCGACGCCCGCCGCGATGGCGATCACGGCGAAGAAGGCCAGTATCCACAGCTTGCCCCGGCCGCCGCCCCGGTTGCCGTGTCCCTCGAAACCGCCGTCGTCCCCGCCGCCGTACCCGGCGGGCAGGATCTGCTGGGGGATCTGGGTGGTGCCGGCCTGCTCACCGGGGTGGTTCATCACCGCGGTCCCGGCGAAGCCCCCCGAGGGGGTGTGCCGGCCCTCGTGCATGTCCACGGGCCCGGTGTTCCAGGTGCCGGTGTGGCTGCCCTGGTCGTACAGCATCTGCAGGCCGTACTGGATGAGACCGCGCATCTCCTCGGCGGTCTGGAAACGGTCGTCCGGCTCCTTGGCGAGGGAACGCATGACGAGCCCGTCGAGTTCCCCCGTCCCTGTCCTACTGTTTCACCCGTTCGGCTCTGCCTACTTGGTGGGCGGAGTCGTCTTCTTCGCGGCGGGCTTGCGGGCCGGAGCCTTCTTGGCGGCGGGCTTCCTGGCCGGGGCCGGCGCGGCCTTGGCCTCGACGGGAGCCGGGGTGGGTGCCGCTGCCGGGGCGGGCATCTTCTCGTCGGTCGCCACCTTGACCTCGACCGGCTCGGCGTTCGGCTCGACGGCGATCGCCAGTTCCTCGATCTCCTCGGCGGCCTCGCCGCGCCAGGTGCGTACGGCCTGCTCGCCGTGCTCGGCGACCTTCTCGTACGTCTCCCGCGCCTTCACGGCGTACTCGGCGGCGACGCCGACACCGCGCAGGGCGAGGTCCTGGGCGCTCTCGCCGAGCTTCTTCAGGTCGGCGTCGATGGTGGAGCCGAGCTTCTTGAAGTCGCCGTCCAGCGTGTTGATGAACTCGCCGACCTTGGTCTGGAGGGTCTCCTGCGCCTCCTTGGCCCGGACGGCGGCCTTCTCCTGACCCTGCGGGTCGGGGTGTGCGCCGCGCTCTGGAGTCGCCTCTGTGTTCGGCGCAGCGGGCGCGTCGCGTTCGCGCTTCTGGCCCGGCGTCAGCCGATCATCTCGTTCTCGTAGGTGGCGGCGTCCAGGAGGTCCCCGGTGTCCGCACTGTCGACCGGCTTGATCCTGAACAGCCACGTCCCGTACGGGTCTGCGTGCACCTCGCCCGGGGACTGCGCGGCATGGGCGTTGACGGCGACGACCTCACCGCTCACCGGGGCGTAGAAGTCGCAGGCCCCCTTGTTGGCCTCCACCGATCCGGCGCTCTCCCCCTTCTTCACCTGCGCACCGGCCTGGGGCAGGTCCAGGTCGTTGATGTCGCCCAGCATCCTCTGGGCGTGATCGGTGATGCCGACCTCCATCAACCCGTCGCCCAGCGTGCGCACCCACAGGTGCTCGGCCGTGTACTTCAGGCCCTCGCGGATGTCCGACATGCGCTCTCCCACTCCTCATTACACAGAGTTGACTCATCGTGACGTTCGATCACTGAGGCAGTCTCCTGCAACTGCGGCTCCTGGCACGCGCCGCTGGGGCCGCCACGCCGGACAGCCGTCAACCGGCCCGGTCCAGCACACCCTTCGCGCCGGTCACGGTCAGGTGGCAGCAACCCGGCATCAGTCAAGATCGAGTGTCAAACCGTCAAGGTCGCCTGTCAGAGGTCAGAGGGCCCCTACGGCATCGCCCACACTGCCGAGCTCGCCGCGAAGGCCATCGAGCTTCTGTCCGGACGGATACGCGACCGGGCCGCAGAAGTCGCTGGCGGCCGTGACCGCGACGAACTGCTCCGGAGCCAGTTGCAGTACGTCCTCCAATGACCAGAGCGACATGGAGCGGACGTTCGACAACTTCACCGCCGGGTGCCGCACCATCCTCCGCCCGGCTGAACAGGACCCGCTGACACGCAGGGGCTTCCCTGCGGCGCCTCTGATGCGGTCCGGGTGTCACGCGCCGCAGTACGGGGCTCGGACGACCGCGCGGCAGACACGTGGTCTATCCGGCCGGATACCGGTGGCCGACCGGCCGGCGCCGTGCCGCGCCCGCCCCGGATGCGCCGTCCGTCAAAAAGAGACCCCGCCTGCCCGGAGTCCGGGAGGGCGGGGTCTTGCCGTCTGGACGCCTACATCGGGACGGCCTTGATCAGGGCGAAGACGGCGCCCTGCGGGTCGGTCACGACCGACATCCGGCCCGCGACCATGTCGAACGGTGGCTGCAGTACGGTGCCGCCTGCCCGCACCAGCGCGTCCACGGTGCTGTCGGTGTCGTCCACCGAGAAGTAGGTGAGCCAGTGCGGCGGCATCCCGGGGGATGCCATCTTGCCCATCGTGGTCATGCCGCCGACCGAGCGGTCGCCGACGTTCATCGAGTGGTAGTCATCCATGCCCTCCATCGGGGCGGAGCTGAGACCCACAACCGCCTCGTAAAAGGTCCCGGCGGTAGCCAGGTCCGGGGTGTGCAGCTCGTTCCAGGTGAGCGCGCCGGGCTCGTTGACCACGGCGGCGCCCCAGAAGTCGACGGGCTGCCAGACGCCGAAGACGGCGCCGGTCGGGTCGGCCGCCATCAGCATCCGGCCGACGGTGCCCACGTCCATCACCGGGAACACCACGGTGCCTCCGGCCGCCGCGATCGCGGCGGCGGTGGCGTCCGCGTCGGTGCTGGCCAGGTAGGTGGTCCACGCCGAGGGCGGCACCGGTTCACCCTCCACCGTCGGCTGGGCCTTCATGATCCCGGCCACCGGCTTGCCGTTCAGGGTGCACACCGCGTACCCGCCGAACTCGGGCGGGCCAACCTCACCCTTCCAGCCGAACAGGTCACGGTAGAAGTCGAGGGCCGCCTGCTGGTCAGGGGCCATCAGGTCGACCCAGCAGGGCGTGCCGGGTGGGTAGTGCGAGGCTGTGACTTCGGGCATCTCGGTCCTTCCGATCAGGGCTCTCCCAAACCTCTCGTCTTCGACCGGCGCCGACCGTCCGACACGCCACCACGAAGGAGGGAGCCTGACTGCCCGCCAGGTCGTCCGCGGTTCCGACTGGGGAATCGAGAGCACGAACCCAGCCCGACGGTCATCCTTGCCATCCAACTCAGTCGCCGCAGGTCGACGGCCTCCGGCGAGCTGAGTTCGTTGGCAAAGGACACGACCTGACAGCCCAGCAGGTGAGCAGCCTGCGCTACCGCAGGACGTCAGTCAGGCCCTGAGCCACGACCGCTGGAACCCGGCTTCGAGTATCGATGTCAGACCCCTGATGTTGGATGCGGACGTGACCATTCACGATGTTGCTCGGCAACTGCCCGAGATTTCCGCGCTTCGCGATCACTGCCGATCGATGGCGATGCTGGAAGCGATACTCAGCCCGGAATGGGTGGATCGGCACTACTCCTTCGACGCGCACTGGTCCGCCGGGGAGGAGGTGGCCTCGATGCGCGACGGATCGGGCGACGAGTTCTCGGTCGTCTTCTCGGCCGTCGGTGCCTACATCCGTGGCTTCGCACACGAATCACACATGAGTCCCTATGCCGACGACGGACCGTGGCCAGGCGTGCTGGACGACGTCCCGGACGTCTTCCGCTCCTGCGTCGAGGAGCCCGCGTTCAGCGACGAGGACGGGATGCCCATCGTGACCGCCTGCGCATGGCGGGAGGTGGGCGATGGAGCTTGGAATGCGGGGACAATCGATTTCCCTGACGACGGTGCCCGCGATCCGGACGGCTCCGAGGACCTGTTCGGACTTCTGACCGACCGGTCTCCGGAAGCGTTCCAGCACTTCGCCGAGGACTACTACGAAATCCCGGTGCCCCTCGCAGCCGTTCAGCACGTGCTTGCACTACGCCCTCTGACGACCGAGGTGGTTACGGCCTTGAATCCCCAGGTCACGATGGACGCCCTGGCGAAGGACATCGCTGAGATCGGCTACCCGCTGGGCAACAGCACCAGCGTTGGCAGTGGGCTCCGCCAAGGTGTGCGTCGTGGATGAACTGGTGGAGCGTGTCGACGGTCAGGATCACGTGCTGGGGGTGGTCAGCCGTCGCCAGGCCATCGGGGAGGGCTGGCTGCACCGGGTCGCCGTGACGGTGTGCCGTGATGAGCGTGGCCGGATCCTCGTCCACCGGCGATCGGACGAGTTGCCGCGCTTCCCTGGGCTCCATGAGGTCGTGGTCGGTGGCGCCGTGGCCGTCGGCGAGTCCTATGAAAACGCCGCCGCGCGGGAGCTGGCCGAAGAGCTGGGCATCCGCGTGCTGCCCAGCTTGCTGTTCACGTTCATCAACCGCAGCGGTTTGAGCCCTCATTGGCTCGGTGTGCACGAAGCCGTGGTGCCGGACGCCGTGGTCCCCAGTCCCGATGAGGTCGCCTGGCATGGCTGGCTGACAGAGCCGGAACTCGGCTCGGCCCTGTCGGAGTGGCGCTTCACCCCCGACAGCCACGAAGCCTTCAGCCGGTATCTCGCGTTCCGGAGCGCGCGGTCCTGACCTCGCCCGCCTCGCGGACATGGGCGCCTGGTTGATGGGTACTGGCGCAGCCCCGCTATGGCCGGGCAGGAGCATGCGAGGCCGTTCGGGGACGAGTTCCGTCGGCGTCCGCCCCCAGAAAAGGAGCCCTCGCACCACTGCCAGGCAGTGTGGGCTCTCATCAAGATGGTCAGGACTGCTTCGCGCATCGAGCTGTTGGCGTACTTGCCCAGAACTGGGGTGAGATGCGAAGGCGGACTGCCACAGCGTCCGTATGCGCGGATCAGCGCGGGACGATGCAGAAGGGATGCCCAGCCGGATCAGTCAGGACTCGCGCCTTGTCCCCGTGCGGCTGGTGATCCGGCTTGCCCGCACCCAGCTCCAGCAGCCGGACCTCAGCCGCCTCCAACTCCTCATCGACCTTGAAGCAGATGTGCAGCTGCTGAGGAACGATCTGGTCGGGCCAGCTCGGCGCCCGGTAGTCGTCTACGCGCTGAAACCCGATGAGGAGTCCGTGCTCACCGTTGAGACCCGCGAAGTCGGCATCCGACTTCGGATGCGGTTCAAGGCTGGTGGCCTGCTGATAGAACGCGGCCAGAGCGAGCGGATCGGGGCAATCGAGTGTTATCGCAACCAACGTCATCTGCAGGGACATGGCGCCTCCGGGCCGATCGGTGGACTTCCGCGATGAACACCCTAGAGATGAACACCCTAGAGGCGGCTGCCTACGGTCAGATCCCCGTCCTGCCCAGACCTACCGGGGCGGGACGACCGGGAAGCGGCATCCGAAGTCATGTATGCCTGCATGTTGCATCAAGTTCTTACTAACTTGTAAGTTAGAAGCATGACTACGACCATGGCCGATACGGCCGCCACGGACATCGCCGGCGTCGAGGGCTTCTGTGCTCGGTGGGAGAAGGCCTGGAACGATCACGACGGGGACGCGGTGGCGGCGCTCTGTGCCGACGACCTCGTCTACGACGAACCCGCTCTCGGCGGGACGGCGTACGGGCCCGACTCCATCCGTCAGTTCGTGAACCACATGGCGGAGATGTTCCCGGACTACTCCTTCACGCGGATGGGGCTGTACGGCGAGGTCACTCGCCGCGCCGTGCTCGTTGCCTGGCGCTTCGGCGGCACCCTCGCGGGGACAGGGCACCGGGTCGAGTTCCACGGTGACGACCGGGTGGAGCTCGGCGAGGACGGCCTCATCCATGCCTACCGGTGTCTCTACGACTTCAAGGGCGTGCTCGACCAGATCCAGGCCGCCCCCGCCCCGGCCGCGACCCCGGCATGAGCAGGCCCGTCGCCGTGCGCAAGCCGGCGAGTGAACGGCGGGCGGAGATCTTGCGGGCCGCTGACGCCGAGTTCGCCGCGAACGGCCTGGCCGGGACCCGTCTGGAGGCCATCGCCGCGCGGGTCGGTGTCTCCCACCCGCGCATCGTGCAGATGTTCGGCTCCAAGCGCAGCCTGTTCCTCGACGTCACCCACGCCGCCTTCGACCGGATCGAGGTCGCCTTCACCGATGCCGAGCCCACGCTGACCGGGCTCGGCGACGCCTACCGGCGCCTGCTGCAGCGCGAGCCCACCATCGGCCTCGTGATGCTTCAGGGTTACGCGGCGGCAGCCGACGAGCCGGTGCGGGACGCGGTCAGAGAGCGACAGCTGCGACTCCAGGAAGCCATCACCCGCCTGACGGGGGCGGACGCGATGCAGGTGCGTACGTTCTTCGCCACCGGGCTGGTGTTCACCGTGTCCACGCTGCTCGAACTGCCCGACCACCGCGCCGACGCGGAATGGGGCGCCTGGCTCCTCAGGCTCGCCGCCCCACCCGACGTCAGAGGCCGAGACCGCGACAGAGACAGCCACAGCGACAGCGACAGCAGTGACTGAAGTCCCGTACGGCGCTGTCAGCCGAGGTTGGTGGCGTCGCGCAAGGTGGTCAGCGCCGGCGCGTACATGCGGGCCTTGATGGTGCCGAGGGTCGCGCCGGCCTTGTTGACCTGGGCCTGGGCGAGTTCCACGGCCGTACTGCGGACCGCGTCCTCGGCGACCGCCTGGTCGACGATGCCCACGGCTGCGGCGTCGGTGCCGCCGTAGCGGTGGGCGGTGACCATGGCCCTGTGCGCGGTCTGCGGGGCCAGCCGGGCCTGGATGAGGGCCGCCATGCCGGGGGTGAAGGGGATGTCGATGTCCGCCTCGGGCAGGCACCAGTAGCCCCGGTCGGCGCGCATGACGCGGAAGTCATGGGCGAGGGAGAACATCGCGCCCGCCGCGAAGGTGTGCCCCTGCAGGGCGGCCACGGTGATCACGGGCAGGGACAGCATCCGCGCGAACAGGGCGTGGACGGAGACGACGTAGTCCTGGTACTGGTCGGCGTTCGCGAACAGCCATTCCAGGTCAAGGCCGTTGGAGTAGAACTTTCCTGTCGCCGCCGTCACCAGGGCGCGCGGCCCTTCGGCCTTCTCCACCTCGTCCAGCGCCGCACCGACGGAGGCGAGCCAGTCGGGGTGGAAACGGTTCTCCCCGTCTCCGAGGTCGAGAACGAAGACGTTGTCCTGGCGGTCGAGCATGGGCATGGCGGCTTCCTCAGGGGGCGTGGTCCGGCTGAGCCATCTGACTACTTGTTACTTGCCACTCGCTACTTTCCTACTTGTCGGTAACTTATGGGGTGCGCCACGGAACGGCAAGGGCCGACGGCGTGGCCGACGGCAGAGTCGACAGCAGGGCCGTGCCCGCTCATTGCCCGCTCATCCCCCGGCGGCGGCGCCGAACCACCTGGACAGCTGGCCCTGCAGCTCCCGCTGGTCCTCCCCGACCCACGCCACGTACCCGTCAGGCCGCAGCAGTGCGGCGGGCACGTCGAGTTCGACCAGTTCCTCGCCGGTGTCGACGACATGGTCGACCCGGTCCGCCCAGCCGGTCACCGAGAGGCGGCCCGCAGGGTCGAGGAGCAGGCCCCGGCCGGCGCGCGTCCGCTCGTAGAGGCGTCCCTGTTTCAGCGTCACGTCCCGCATGCGCCGGCCGAGGAGGTCGTGGCCCTCGCCGAAGTCGTAGCGGATGCCGATCCCGACGAGCTTCTCGATCAGGTGCCGCTTCACGTCCTCGAAGTCCATCAACTCCGACAGCAGTCGACGTACGGACCGCGGACCCGGCTCGGAGGCCATCAGCAGCGTCTGCGCGCGGGTGCTGTCCAATACGTCGGCGGCCACCTCGTGCCGTTCGGTGTGGTAGCTGTCCAGCAGCCCCTCCGGTGCCCAGCCGTTGATCTCGGCGGCCAGTTTCCAGCCGAGGTTGAACGCGTCCTGGATGCCGAGGTTCAGCCCCTGTCCGCCGACCGGCGGATGGATGTGCGCCGCGTCGCCGGCCAGCAGTACGCGGCCGGTGCGGTAGCGCTCGGCCAGCCGGGTGCCGTCGCCGAAGCGGGAGATCCAGTGCGCGGAGTGCACACCGAAGTCGGTACCGGCGTACGCCCGCAGCTGCCGCTTGACCTCGTCGAGGGTCGGCGGGACCGAGCGGTCCTCGGTCACCCCGTC
The DNA here is from genome assembly GCF_000331005.1 of Streptomyces turgidiscabies Car8. Lineage (GTDB taxonomy): Bacteria > Actinomycetota > Actinomycetes > Streptomycetales > Streptomycetaceae > Streptomyces > Streptomyces turgidiscabies. Next base: position 39,226 of record NZ_AEJB01000231.1, on the reverse strand, counting down.
GGCGGGCACGACCACGCGGTACATCCCCTCGCCGCCCATGGGCCCGAGGCCGAACCACTTCTCCGTCCTGCGGACCTCGGCCACCACGGCGGCCACCGTCTCCTGCGGTACGCCCACCTTCATCTCCCCCAACAGCGCCTCCTGGCGGGTGGGTTCGCCCGGGAAACCGACGCCGAGGAGCTTGCGTACGGTGCTGCGGCCGCCGTCGCAGCCGACCAGGAAGCGCGAGCGCAGCCGGGTGCCGTCGGCCAGCTCGGCGGTCACCCCGTCCTCGTCCTGGCTGAGCCCGACCAGCTCGCGGGAACGCCGGATCTCGACGCCGACCTCGACGGCGTGCTCGTACAGCAGCCGGTCGGTGACGGTCTGCGGGATACCGAGTACGTAGGGATGCGCGGTGTCCAGCCGGTCGGGCGCGGGCTTCTCGATCGCGGCGAAGAATCCACCGCCGACCGGATACTGCTTGCCGTGGGCGAGGAACCGCTCCAGCAGGCCCCGCTGGTCCATCACCTCGATGCTGCGTACGTGCATACCGAGCGAGCGGACGACCGGCGTCGGCTCGGCGTCCCTCTCCAGCACGACCACGCGTACGCCGTGCAGCCGCAGCTCGGCGGCCAGCATCAGGCCGGTGGGTCCGGCGCCGGCCACGATCACGTCCGCCTGGAAACCCTGGAAACCCATGTCCACCTTGGAATCCGTGTCCATCATGAACCCCCATTTCGGCAGCCCTCGATCACCGCGATGCCCGCGATCCCCGCCATTTCCGCAGGTCCGGGCCGCCTCGGCCGACGATTCTGCGGCACGACGGGGGTCTTGCCGCAAGCCCCCCACTGCGCTATAGCTTGATAGTGGCAAGGAGTGCTGGACGACCTCCTTGCCTTTTCGTTCGGCTTTTCCTCTTCGGGACCGGCTCCGTACCCCGGTGGTACGGTCGCGGAATGGACCCGCAGGAGCTCGCCAACCTCGCGCATCTGCGTCGGGCCCGGGATCTCATCGACCGGGAGTACGCGCGTCCGCTCGACGTCCCGACGATGGCCAGGCACGCGCTGATGTCACCGGCACACTTCTCACGGCGGTTCCGCGCGGCCTACGGCGAGACGCCGTACAGCTACCTCATGACCCGCCGGATCGAACGCGCGATGACGCTGCTCCGCGCCGGTATGAGCGTGACCGACGCGTGCATGACCGTCGGCTGTACCTCGCTGGGTTCGTTCAGCTCACGGTTCACCGAGATCGTCGGTCAGACGCCGAGCGCGTACCGCGGGCGCGAGCACGAGGCCGTCACGGCGATGCCCGCCTGCGTGGCGAAGGTGCAGACCCGGCCGAGCCGGAACGGGCCGGGTACGGAGGCGTCGAGCACCGGCGCCGCGACCACCGGCACACCGGCCGGGGACACCGGGAACGTACCGAGCAGGATTCGAGAAGCGGGCCGCACGGCCGCCGCCTAGCGTTGTCGGCATGGACATCGCACTGCACTACTGCCACATCACCGTCAACGACCCCGACGAGGCGCTCGCCTTCTACCGCGACGCACTCGGCTTCGAGGTCCGCAACGACGTCGCATCCGGCGAACACCGCTGGGTCACCCTCGGCAGCCCCGCGCAGCCGGACCTCGAAATCGTCCTCTCCGAACCGCACGCGGGCCGTTCCGCGGCCGACGGCGACGCCCTTCAGGAACTGCTCACCAAGGGCGTCATGCCGATGTTCGTCTTCCGCACCGACGATCTCGATGGCATGTTCGAGAAGGTACGGGCCTCGGGCGCCGAGGTTCTCCAGGAGCCGATGGACCAGCCGTGGGGCCCGCGCGACTGCGCGTTCCGCGACCCCTCGGGCAACCTGGTACGGATCTCGCAGAAGCCGAAGGGCTGACCAGGCCTTCGGGAGCAGCCCGCGTCAGCCCCTGGAAGACCCGCCCCAACAGACGGAACAGCGGTACGGAACAGCGGTACGGACCGTACAGCCGGAACAGATGGAGACGGAGACCCGATGAGCAGGACCCCGAGGTCGGACTCGCAGCCGCCCGCCGAGCCCCACGGTGCCGACACCCACGATCTGATCCGTGTGCACGGCGCGCGCGAGAACAATCTCAAGGACGTCAGCATCGAGCTGCCGAAGCGTCGGCTGACGGTGTTCACCGGCGTCTCCGGTTCGGGCAAGAGTTCGCTGGTGTTCGACACGATCGCGGCGGAGTCGCAGCGGCTGATCAACGAGACGTACAGCGCGTTCGTCCAGGGGTTCATGCCGACGCTGGCGCGGCCGGAGGTCGACGTACTCGAGGGGCTGACGACGGCGATCATCGTCGACCAGCAGCGGCTCGGTGCCGACCCGCGCTCCACGGTCGGCACCGCCACCGACGCGAACGCGATGCTGCGCATCCTGTTCAGCCGGCTGGGGAAGCCGCACATCGGGCCGCCGAGCGCGTACTCCTTCAACACGGCCTCGGTCCGGGCGAGCGGCGGGATCACCGTCGAACGCGGCGCCGAGAAGACGAAGACCGTCAAGGCGACCTTCAACCGCACCGGCGGTATGTGCACGCGCTGCGAGGGCCGGGGCGCCGTCTCCGACATCGACCTCACCCAGCTCTACGACGACTCCAGGTCGATCGCCGAGGGCGCGTTCACCATCCCCGGCTGGAAGTCGGACAGCCAGTGGACCGTGCAGCTCTACGCCCAGTCGGGCTTCCTCGACCCGAACAAGCCGATCCGCGACTTCACCAAGAAGGAGATGCGGGACTTCCTCTACGGCGAGCCGACGAAGATCAAGGTCAACGGCGTCAACCTCACCTACGAGGGCCTGATCCCCAAGATCCAGAAGTCGTTCCTCTCCAAGGACAAGGAGGCACTGCAGCCGCACATCCGGGCGTTCGTGGAGCGGGCGGTCGCCTTCGCCACCTGCCCCGACTGCGAGGGCACCCGGCTGAGTGAGGGCGCCCGGTCGTCGAAGATCGGCAAGATCAGCATCGGTGACGCCTGCGCGATGGAGATCCGGGACCTGGCCGAGTGGGTCCGCGGGCTGACGGACTCCTCGGTGGCGCCGCTGCTCACCGCGCTCCAGCACACCCTCGACTCGTTCGTGGAGATCGGGCTCGGCTATCTCGCGCTCGACCGCGCCTCGGGCACCCTGTCGGGCGGCGAGGCGCAGCGCGTCAAGATGATCCGCCACCTCGGTTCGGCCCTCACCGACATCACGTACGTGTTCGACGAGCCGACGATCGGCCTGCACCCGCATGACATCCAGCGCATGAACAACCTGCTGCTGCGGCTGCGCGACAAGGGCAACACGGTGCTGGTCGTGGAGCACAAGCCCGAGGTGATCGCGATCGCCGACCACGTCGTCGACCTGGGTCCCGGTGCCGGTACGGCGGGCGGCACCGTCTGTTTCGAGGGCACGGTGGAGGGGCTGCGAACCGGCGGCACGGTCACCGGCCGCCACTTCGACGACCGGGCCACCCTCAAGGCGCCCGAGACGGTACGCAAGCCCACCGGCACCCTGCCGATCCGCGGCGCGACGAAGCACAACCTCCAGGGCGTCGACGTGGACATCCCGCTCGGGGTGCTGTGTGTCGTGACCGGGGTCGCCGGGTCCGGCAAGAGCTCGCTCATCCACGGGTCGCTGGTCGAGACGCGGGGTGCCGTCGACGGGGGTGTGGTCGCGGTCGACCAGACGCCGATCCGCGGCTCCCGGCGGAGCAACCCGGCGACGTACACCGGGCTGCTCGACCCGATCCGTACGGCGTTCGCCAAGGCCAACGGGGTTAAGCCGGCGCTGTTCAGCGCCAACTCCGAGGGCGCCTGCCCCACCTGCAACGGCGCCGGGGTCATCTACACCGACCTGGCGATGATGGCGGGGGTGGCGACGACCTGCGAGGACTGCGAAGGCAAGCGGTTCCAGGCGGCGGTCCTCGAATACCGTCTCGGCGGGCGGGACATCAGCGAGGTGCTGGCCATGTCGGTGACGGAGGCGGAGGAGTTCTTCGGCGCGGGCGACGCCCGTACGCCGGCCGCGCACCGCGTCCTCGACCGGCTCGCGGACGTCGGCCTCGGCTACCTCAGCCTCGGCCAGCCCCTCACCACCCTGTCGGGCGGCGAACGCCAACGCCTCAAGCTGGCCACGCACATGGGCGACAAGGGCGGCGTCTACGTCCTCGACGAACCGACCACCGGCCTCCACCTCGCCGACGTCGAACACCTGCTCAGCCTGCTCGACCGGCTCGTCGACTCGGGCAAGTCGGTCATCGTCGTCGAGCACCACCAGGCGGTCATGGCCCACGCCGACTGGATCATCGATCTGGGCCCCGGCGCGGGCCACGACGGGGGCCGCATCGTCTTCGAGGGGACTCCGGCGGACCTGGTGGCGGCCCGGAACACGCTCACGGGGGAGCATCTGGCGGGGTACGTGGGGGCCTGATCCGGGGGCCCAGGACGTCTAACTGTCCTTGTAGATCACGGCAGTTACCGTCCTACTCGGCTGGAGCTGGAGCCACTCCTCGACGATCCCGAAGTCCGCCTCCCGGAGGGCATGTCGGGGGTCGACCCGGTGCAACAGGGCGCGGCCCGGGTGATGTTCGGCCACCCAGCGCCGGTCGGCATCGCTGACCTCGTCATCGAGCCAGACGAAGGCCCGCCCGGCCGCCCACTCGACGAGCGGGCGGGTCTTCCAGTGCACGCCGGGCGGGCCAGGCGGGCCAGGCGTGTCGTCGGCGTCCGGCTCCGGCCAGTTCACCACCGGGAGAGCGGGCAGGCCCAGCCACGGGGAGACGCACTCGTTCGCCTCGCCCGTCCAGGTCGTGGCCCACACCAACTCGCAGGCCAGCGCGGCCAGTCGGGGCCCGAGGGTGGGATCGATCCGGGGCAGCAAGGGGTTGGTCTCGGTCGCCGGGAGTCGCAGGCGCCCGACCGGCCGGTACGTCGGATAGCCGGCCGGATACTGCTCCCGTGTGCCGCCGAACGGGATGAGCGGCCCGTCGACGTCCAGGAAGAGAAGCGGGCGCCCTGCGGTCCCCGGCTCCGACGGTCCGTGAGTCACCGCCCCTAACGCCTCTTCGGCCGGTCCACAGCCCACCACTCCCCCCTTCAAAACGGCAACGCCCGCTCATGCACGACCTCCAGCCGTGACACCGCCCGGGTCAGCACCACGTACAGCCGGTGCAGTCCCCGGCCTGTCGTGCCCTCGGCTTCCACGATCGCCGCCGGTTCGATCACGACCACGTGGTCCCACTCCAGGCCCTTCACCGCCTTCGCCGGCAACACCGCGACCCTTCCCCCGCTCAGCGTCACTCCCGCCGCACCCAGCGCCTCCCGTACCCCGGCCACCTCGCCCTCCGCCGCCACGACCCCCACCGAGCCTTCCCCGGCCAGCGCCCGGCGTACCGCGGCCAGCACCTCCCCGGCGATGTCGGCCGTCTCCACCACCCTCAACTCCCCGTCGCCGCGCAGAGATCGGGCGGGTGGTACCGGTACGTCCAGGTGGGCCAGGAGCCGGTTGGCGAAGGCGACCACCGTGCGCGGGACCCGGAATCCGACGGTCAGCGGGATCACCGTGGCGTCGGGTTTGCCCAGGTGGGCGAGGAGGGGTTCCCATGCCCGTGCCGCCCACGGTGTGGTGCCCTGTGCCAGATCGCCCAGGACCGTCAGCGAGCCGTACGGCACCCGGCGTGCGATCGCCCTGCACTCCATCGGGGAGAGGTCCTGCGCCTCGTCGATCACGACATGACCGTATCCCTCGGGGTGCTCGATGAGGCCGGCGACCTCGTCGAGGAGGACCAGGTCGGCGGCCGACCAGCGTGCCGACTTCCACGACCTCGGCGGGCGCGCCCAGTGCACCGCCCGCTGTTCCTCCTCACCCAGGAGCCCCTCGGCGGCACGCGCCAACGCCCCCTCGTCCGCCAGGAGTTCGGCCACCACCTCCGCCGGACGCACCCTCGGCCACACCGCCTCCACGTACGCCCCGATCGGCCGCGCCCGCTCGACGCGCCGCACCCAGGCACCCGTCTGCGGCCCCGCCCGCCGTTCCGCCTCCCGCTGGACGCGGTTCACGATCCGGGTCCGTACGCGCTCGCGCCCCACGGCGTACGGCGGTTCCTCGGCCCGTACGCCCGCCACGATCCGCGCCAGTTCGGCCGCCGGGATCCGCCAGCGGTACGAATCATCCTTCACCTCAAGGGAGTTGGCGCGGCCCATGACCTCCTCGGTCGCCACGCGTGCGTACAGTGCCCGGCGCAGCACCTCCGCCATCCGCGCGTCGTGTTTCACGACGGCGGCCTGTTCGTCGTCCTCGGCGCGCACCGGATGGCCCGCGATCTCGTCCGTGACCGTCGACTGCCGGACGCCCGTCTCACCGAGAGCGGGCAACACCTCCGAGATGTACGAGAGGAACGTGCGGTTGGGTCCGAGGATCAACAGGCCGCCGCGCTGGACGCGCCCGGGGTAGGTGTAGAGGAGGTAGGCGGCCCGGTGCAGCCCGACGGCGGTCTTGCCGGTGCCGGGGGCGCCCTGTACGCACACGGAGACGCCGAGGCCCGCCCGTACGAGGTCGTCCTGTTCGGGCTGGATCGTCGCGGCGATGTCCCGCATGGGTCCGACCCGGGGGCGCGCGATCTCCCGCGCGACCAGACCGTCCGCGCCGCCCGCCAACTCCACTTCGCCTGGGCCGACTTCCGCCGCGCCCGCTTCCACCGCACCCTCGTCCAGATGCTCGTCCTCCAGGCCGGTGAGGTCGGCGGAGTCGCCCGTACTGCCGGGTGCCCAGCCGAACCGGCGGCGTACGGCCACGCCCTGCGGGTCGCGGGCGCTCGCCTGGTAGAAGGCCCGGGAGACGGGGGCACGCCAGTCCACGACGAGCGGCGGGCGCGTCGGGTGCTCGCTGATGCGCAGGCGCCCGACATGGTAGTTCGCGCCGCTGTGATCGCCGCCCCGGTCGCCACCGGCGAAGTCCAACCGGCCGAAGAACAGGGGCCCTTCGGGCAGTTCGCCCAGTTCCTTCGCCTTGCTGCGCAGCTGGTACCCGAGCACCTCCGCGTCCGCCCCGGAGGCGGAGACGTCCGCGCCGGTGACGACGTGTTCCCGGGCACCGTCGATCATCGCGGCGAGGGCGGCACGGCAGATGTCGTGATGGGCACGTTCGCGGCGCAGGGAGTCGTGGAGCGGCGAGTCGGGTGGCGTCATTCCAGCCAGCCTACCGAAATAACGTAACCGGGTTACATATTTTACCCGGTCGCGTTGCTCACATCCGACACCGCTGCCGAGCGGAGCCACGGCAGCACCGCCTCCAGCTGCCCGAAGGCCTCCTCCGCCGCGGCGACCGCGTCACCCCGCACCGCCTCCACCGCCTCCCCCGCCGCGATCCGCCGCCAGTTCTCCTGCGCGAGAATCCGCTGTACGGCGACGATCTGGCCGGCGGCGAGCCGGGCCGCCAGGGTGTCGCCGAGGGTGGCGGCGAGTACGGCCTCGGACCTCTGCTGGTACTCGTACGCCCGTGCGACCAGCGACGGGGTGCCGTAGAGCAGCCGGTGGAAGGCAAGCACCGCCGGGGCGCCGTTGAGACCGGTGACCGGGTCCTCGCGGCTCAGCCCGTCGAGAAAGTGCCTACGGAGTGCGTCGACCGGCGACGCACCGGGCTCGGCCGCCCGCACCACCCGGGCCGCCTCGTCCTCGTGGTCCGCGAAGCGGTGCAGGACGAGGTCCTCCTTGGCCGGGAAGTACCGGAACAGCGTCGGCTTGGAGATCCCGGCCGCCGCGGCGACCTCCGCGACGGAGACCGCGTCGAAGCCCTTCGCGAGGAAGAGCCCGATCGCGACGTCGGACACGTTCTGGTATGTCTGCTGCTTCTTGAGCTCGCGCAGCCCGGTTCCTGCCATGGGAGCGAGGGTACGCACCACCGCGCCCGCACCGGAAACGTGCGGGCGCGGGCGCCACCAGGGCCTGGCCCAGCCGTGGCCTAGCCGGGCAACGCGCGCCGCAGATAAGGGTTCGCCATCGGCCCGGTCCCCAGGTTGAGCCCGGTCAGCGCGGCGTCCAGGGTCTGTCTGATCGACGCCACCGCCCGGTCGACGTTGGGCGCCTCCAGGTCGGTGCGGGTGACCAGGCGGTCCAGGTCGACGTACGCCGAGCGGACGGCCTCCAGGCGTTCGTAGGTGAGCCGGTCGCGCCGCCAGTCCCGGGTGTAGTGCACCGGCAGGCTCCGCTCCCAGCGGGTCAGCATGCGGTGCCGCACGACCGGCCGGGACCGGGTGAGGTGGTGGTGGCGGATCAGGTCGTACAGCGGATCCCCCACCATCGCCAGCTCCCAGTCGACCAGGGCCAGAGCGAACCTTTCCTCGTTCAGGCGTACGAGGTTCCAGGGATGCAGATCGCCGTGCAGGAGGGTCGGGGTGCGCGGGGTGACCTGGTAGCGGGACAGGATGCGGCGAAGGCGTCCGGGGCCGGGCAGGCCGTACTCCTCGGCGAGGTGGCGCGACCTCTCCGGCAGCGACTCGACCATGCGTACGAGTCGATCCGTCATCCGCTCGTAGAAGCCCCAGGCGGTGGCCATCGGGTCGAGGCCGAGGTAGTCGACGCTGGTGAGTGCGCACAGCTGGTCGACCAGGTCGTCGGCCTCGTTCGGCCTGAGGCCGTCCACCGGGTGCTCGGGCGGTGCACCGCCGTCGCCCTGACCGACGTACGTGTGCACCGCGAAGGCAGTCCCCCGGTCACCGTCCTCGCCCAGGGCCAGCAGCCGCGGCACCGCCACACCGGTCGTCGCGCGCTCGATCTGCCGGAGCACCAGGTGCTCGGGCAGCACGCCCTGTTCACGCCGGGGACAGCGGCCCTCGATCTGCCGGTCCTCGATCCGCCGGCGCACGACGACCGGGGTGAGCCGGCCCGGCACCCGCACCACGGAGTTGACGTACGCGGTGCCCCTGCGCACGGCGCGCGCCGGCACCGAACGCTCGGCGAGGAGCGCGTCACCGACCTGGGCGTCGCTGAAGTCGTCCCGGTAGGGGTGGCCCCGACCCGGCCGCCAGTCGACGGACTCCGTCGCGCGGCCGCCACCGATCTCCTCACCGGGCGCGAAGAGCGTCCACCGGAGCAGTACGGCGGCGATTTCCTCCGGGTCCGGAACGTCCCTCATGGCGAGCGGCCCGGCGGCGACCGTCAGGGCCCGGTGCACCTGCCGCACGGCGTCCGTGAGGTGCTGCCGGTCGGGCGACTGCCGCAGGTCGCGCGCCGCGCGGATCACGTCGGGGTACACGGACTGGGCCCGCTCGAAGGCGAGGTAGTGGGGCAGGTCCTCGTGCAACCCACGTACCGACTCGGGGCTCGTCCGCAGCATCATCTCCTCCCAGGTGTCGATCACCTCCTTCTCCTGCCACTCGGGGTAGCGCGAGCGGATCAGGTGGACGGCGAGATCGTGCAACGGATCGCCGTACGTGGCGAGTTCCCAGTCGACGACGAGCACCAGGGGGTCGCCGGCGAACGGGATGACCACGTTGCCGCGGTGCAGATCGGCGTGCAGCAGGCTGTACGGCCGGGAGGTCATGTCGGGCAGCCGGGCGGCCAGCGTCGTCAGACCGTCCTCGGGGACACCCAGCGCCCGGAACAGGAGGCCGTACTCCGGCATGTTGTGCTGCCGGACGTCCCGGTCGGTGAGACCGGCGAGGTGCTTCAGGAAGGCCCGACTGTCGCCGTCCTGCGGCCAGTTGGCGGGCAGGCGGGGCAGGGCGTCGCGGGGGACCAGCGCCAGCCGCGCCAGTACGCCGGCCATCGCCGCGATCCACTCCGCGTCGACGGCGGAGCCGTCATGGGAGAACGCGGACAGCGGCTCGCCCGGCACGAAGGTGTACAGCTCGGACTGCCCCCAGTCCTCCATCAGGCATGTCGGCGCACCCCGCACGAAGTCTCTGATGGCGACGAGGATCGCGGCCTCCTCGCACGGCCAGGTCTTGACCGTCACGCTCGGCACGTCGAGCCTGGGTATCCGGACCATGACCTCCGTCCCCTCCGCGAGGGGGACGAGCCGGGCCATTTCCGGGTTGAGAGGGAGAACGAAGTTCGCATTGTGTTGCCCGTTGTACAGCGTCCCGGTGTTACGGGCCAGTTCCACGAACTGGCGGTACACGGTGGGCTGCCGGGCTGAATGTGCGCCCAATGGAAGTCCTGTGCTCAGCGCTTCGAACGAGGGGCCACTGACGATAGACCACTCGTGAGCACCATGATGCCGAAGTCACTCGAACGAGCTCAGGAGAAGGGGATTTCCCTTTTCCGCCCACCACGTTCCCAGTGCCAGCGCACAAGCGCTTTCATGACATCCCGAATAGTCGGTACGTCCGCGAGCCCCAGGGGTTCCGCCGCACCGAGCAGAGCCTTGTTCACTTTCGAGGCCTCGCGATAGAGCTGCGCCCAGTTGAACCTCTTACCGGATACCAGAATCTGGGTGGCCCGGATGGAATCCGTGAACACGGATTGCGCCCGTTTGAAGTCCATGATTTTCGGGAGGTCCCGTTCCCAGTTTTTCGCGCTGCCCGGCCTGATGTCCTCGGCGAGTGAACTCCAGCGCTCGGCCAGGGAGTTCTGCTGCGCCTCCGGATACCGCATCAGGTACAGATGGGTCGCCAGGTCGTAGAGCGGGTCGCCGAACATCGCCAGCTCCCAGTCGATGGTCCAGAGCCGGCCGTCGGGGTCCAGGACGAGGTTTTCCCTGTGGAGGTCGGCATGGAGCAGGCAGAACGGGCGTTCGGTCAGGTCAGAAACGTTCTTTCTGAGCTTTTTGAAGGAGTCCGCGTCGACACCGAGCGCATGGAAGAGGGACGCGAAATCCTTCAGGTTGTCCCGGTAGACACGCTCCTCGGCGAAGGCGACGAGCCGTTCCAGGAATTCCGAACTGTCGGGGTCCACGGCCCGGTCCTCGGGCTCGCACCGGCGTTTCGTGCCGAGCGTCTCCGCCGTGATGGCGAGCAACTGCCCGAAGAGTACGAGGATCTGGTCCACCAGCTCGTCCGGAACCTTCTGGCCCGAGCGATGGCGCGCGCCCAGCGTGCGGCCCTCGATGAACCGCTGGAGCCGCATGTCCCCGGCCGTGATGAGCTCGGGAATCTGGCGGACGCGCCCCTGGAGGTCCGCCAGCAGCTGTTCCTCCGAGACGAAGCAACGCCGGTCGAACCAGAGCAGGTTGCTGCGCGGCTCGCGCACCTTGCCGCGCAGTCGGCGGCCGTCCGCGGCCACCCCGGGAAGCGGGATCACGTGCGTCACATGGTGGTAGCCCTGGAGCGTCTCCTCGACCACACGCACATCACCGTCGGCCGGTTCGGTGGCACCCGTGCGGCCCGCGACGGCGGCTCGCTCCGGAGCCGGAGACACTCGTTCGGCTGACATCGCCCGCTCTCTTGCCTGAGGACCCGTGAGGACCTGGGATGACCCGGTTCGCCCCACCGGAACCCCTGGGGCCCGTTCATGGCGCCCCTCGTGCCCCACACCCACGGTTGTGCACCACTGAACCCGCAGCGCCCACAGCCGTGGTGGAGGAGTGATGCACGGTACTCCTCCGTGATTCAGCATGTTGCCAGAAGCGATTCTCCCGACCGCACCGGGCGATTGAGCGCCAGGTGCGCGCCCGCCGTACCTTCCGACGAACGAGGAGACTCATGAGTGGCGCCCCCGGTGACCCCCGCGCCCAGGACCCGCACCGGCTGCGTGCCCTGCTGCGCGACACGCACGCGGTACTGATCGACTTCGACGGCCCGGTCTGTGACCTGTTCGGCGGAGCCTCCACCGCGCACATCGCCGCCGAGGTCAAGGCGCGGGCGGCCCGGGTGTGGCCGCGAACCGGACTGGACGCTGACGTCCGGGACTGCGACGACTCGCACGGCGTCCTCCTGCGGCTCGCCGCGATGGCGGACCGGCACGCACCCGCGCTCGACGGTCCGCTCGACTGGGCGGACGAGATCGTCGAGAAGTACGAGTACACCGCGGTGCGTTCAGCCGCGGAGACAGCCGCCGCCGGCCTTCTCGTCAGAACGCTGCACGCCTTCGAAAAGCCCCTGGCGATCGTGAGCAACAATGCGGAAGGCCCCGTAAGGGAACACCTGGAACGCGTCGGCCTGCTGAGGCATTTCACAGCGGTCTGCGGCCGCGATCCACACGATCCCCGGCTGATGAAACCCCATCCGGATTCGATCCTGCGGGCGTTACGACTGCTCGGTGATCCGAAGCCCGCGCAAACCCTGCTGATCGGCGATCAGTTGACGGATCTGGCCGCCGCCGAAAAAGCGGGAATACGCTTTCTCGGATTCACACCGCACGACGACCGGGCCCGTGAAATGCTGCGCCGGGGAGCCGATTTCGTGGTCGCCTCACACACGCCGGTCATCAGCGCGATGGAACAGCTCGCGGGCGATCAGTCCGTCGCGAGGTATTTCCAGACCGAGTCGAACCATGACTGCATACTTTCCACGAACACCGATCCCGGGGATTCGGGACCACCGGAATCGGTACGGCCGGAATCAGGGCCGCCGGATTCCGGGTTTCCGGAATCCGGATTGCCGGAATCCGGACCCGCCTCGCCACGCACGTAGTGCATGAGGGTGGCTCCGATACCGATGACGTCGATCGCCGCAAGGGGTTTCGTCTCGTCCTCCAGCACGATGGGACGCTCGGTCACCTCGTACATTCCGTGCAGCGCGTCAGTGCCGTTGAGCAGATAGAGCTTGAACACCGGGGCGATCGGTACCCGCCGGATCTCCACCTCGACGTTCTCCACCAGCCCTTCCGCCCGCAGCATGCCCAGCACGTGCCGCAGCGAGGTCGCGTGCCGGTTGGTGATGGCCCGGAGCCGGTCCACGGGGCGGGTGTCGGCCGTGTCGCCCACGGCCCGGGGATACGGCAGCGGCAGATCGTCGGTGGGCAGCAGCATGCGCAGGGTGATGCTCCGCGGGGCGGCGATCTCCCTGGTCCTGATCCGTTCCGCCTGGAGCCAGATGTGGCCCTGGAGGGACTCGGACGTCAACGTGAAGACGTCCAGGGTGACTTGGGGCTTCGTGAACGCCTCGCGTATGTGCGGGGCCAGCGTCGTACGACCGGGCCGCGCCATCCGTACCGCGCCCACCGGTTGCGCGCCGCCCGGTTGCGCACCGCCCGCCCGCCCGGGCTCCGGCACGGCGATCACCCGGGAGCCACTGCCCTGCCGGGAATCGATCAGCCCCTCCCTGGTGAGCTCGCGCAGCACCCGCTGGACGGTGTCGCGCGACACCCCGAACTCCTGGGCGAGTTCACGCTGCGGAGGCAGCAGGGATCCCAGTGCGTAGACCGCGGGTTCCCCGTCGATGACGGACATACGGCCGAGGAGTTCGGCGAGGATCCGCTCGAACTCCCTGCCGCCGCCCTCGGTGGCACGCTGACTGTCCTGTTGCTCACCCACACATCGACCGTACCTCTTCCAGACCGCCGCCACACCAATTTGCGTCAACCAACCAAGCTGTTGACCAGGGAAGTTAAGGGATCTCCACACCCGGGAAGACCAATCCCGAAGGCAACCAGTCCAATTGGACGGCAAGTTGCGTGATTGACCGCTGCGGAAGGTGCGGGTGGGGGACATGCTTCTTCTTCAAGTGCTCTGGGCGTTATGCCAGTTCTTGCTGAGCACGCTGGCACAACTACGGCTCGGGCTCACCGGCCTGATCCTGCTGAGCGCGATATTCGTCGGAATCAGGGCGCGCCACAACGGCCTGGCCGTCGGCGCGGCCGTGGTGTTCACCCTGCTGATGACTCAGGCCTGACCTCGGAGGACCCTCAGCAGGGGTTCCAGCGAGCCCACCACCGTCCCGGCACCCGCGTCCCGCAGCAGCTTCTCCTTGTGCCCGTTACGCGCGTAGCCGAGGAACGGAACACCCGCCTCCTTCGCGGCGAGGTAGTCCGAGGGAGTGTCGCCGATCATGAGGGCGGACGACGGCGCCGCCCCCATCGCGTTCAGCGCGCGGTTGAGACAGTGCGGGTGGGGCTTCAGGTAGCGGAGTTCCTGTGTGCGGCCGTAGACGTGCGGGGCGAAGCACGAGGTGAGTCCGCGGCCGGCCAGATATTCGCGGACGACGAGCGGGGAGTTGTTCGTGGCGACCGCGAGCCGGGAGCCCACCGCCGTCCAGGTACGGATCAACGGGTCCGCGTACGGAGTGGGCATCGCCAGGGACGCGGCCCGGAGTTCCTCCTGGGTGAGACGTTTCTCCAACTCGTCCACCAGGTCGCTCCCGGGGTGCCTGCGGTCGACGGCGCGGAGCACGACGTGCGGATCCAGGGACTCGCGCTCCGTCTCCGTCAGCAGACCGTGCAGGCCCCGCCCTTCGAGCCACTCGACGAGTTCGACCGCCACCACTTCCGCCGAATGGCCCGCGAACAGACGGCAGACGGGTCCGTCGAAGTCCCAGAGCACGAAGCGTGCACGAGCGATCACTTCCCGCAGGTTCTCGGTCACGGAATCGTCCTTGGCGGTCGCCTGTCGGGGCTGTGTCGCATGGGTCTGTGTCGCATCAGAGGTCACTAGGAGAGTGTCAGGTCCGTCGTGATGGTTTCCCAGAGGGCGTCGAACCACTTCTGGGATTGCTCGACGAACGCCGTGTCCCGTTCGCCCGCGCCCTTGCCGAACGGGAAGAGCAGGGACTCGGCGCCCAGGGCGTCGTACATGTCCAGCGTCCCGCTCTCCATCGGCTCCTCGCGGCGGGCGATCATGTAGTACGCGATCAGCGCCTCCGTCCCGTTGAGCAGGTACAGCTTCACCGGCGGGGTGAACGGCAGTGCCCGGAACGTCACGTGTACGTCGATGCCGTGCGACGAGCGCAGGGCCAGCAGGTTGTGCCGGAGCACATGGCCCTGGGCGTTGCGCTGGGCCAGCCAGCGCTGGTGGACGGAGTCGTCCTCGGTGCGGCCCTCGACAGGCACCGGGAAGGCCAGCGCGATGTCCCGGGACGGCAGCAGGACGCGTACGTCGATCGACTTCGGGCGGATGCGGCCCTCGTGGATCAGCCGGACCGATTCCCCGACGGCCAGCATCAGGCTCTCCGCGGTCAGGCAGGCGGCGTCGACCCGGACGTGCGGGGCCGAGAACGCCTCCGTCAGTCGCGGCGCCAGCCCGACCATCGTCGGCTGGGGGCCCTC
The DNA here is from genome assembly GCF_000331005.1 of Streptomyces turgidiscabies Car8. Lineage (GTDB taxonomy): Bacteria > Actinomycetota > Actinomycetes > Streptomycetales > Streptomycetaceae > Streptomyces > Streptomyces turgidiscabies. The sequence continues at coordinate 24,113 of NZ_AEJB01000231.1, read as the reverse complement.
CCGGGGCGGGAGCGCCTCGGCGACGCGCGGCGGGCTGCCCTTGCCGCCGTTGGTGAGCAGTTGCTCGGCGTGCAGGATGCGCAGCGCCTCGCGTACGGCACCGCGCTCGACGCCGAACTCCTCGGCCAGGTCCGCCTGGGTGGGCAGGCGGTCGCCGGGGCGCAGATCGCCGGTGCGGATGCGGTCACGCAGGGCGGTTGCGATCTCCTGGGGCGACTGTCTTCTGCTGCCGTTCACTGTCCCGTTCTCCTGAGTCACGACCAAACGCTACAACTCCAACCCATCTTTGGGGAGTTGTTCGAAAGTTGTTTATGAGTAGTGCCCAAGTGGGGACAACTTAATCAGAGTTGGTTACCAACTTGGTGAAGTTGGCAGAAGTTCCGCCTCCTGTCTGCCATCTCTGCGACACCGCTCCGGACACGCCCTGAAGGAGGAACCACCATGCCCGCCATCGCTCTCCTCGCCGCCGTCTTCATCACCGGCTTCCAGCAGTTCGTCAGCTGGCAGTACGGGACCTCCGGCGTCGTCGGTCTGACGCTGCTCACCATCGGCATCAAGGCCAGAAACCCGACCATCAGCTCCATCGGAGCCGTCGTGCTCGCCCTGCTGGTCACGGGGCCCGCCCTGTGACAGTGCCAGAGCCGGATTCAGAGTCAGCGGTCGTGGGAGACCTCAGTCCGTGAGCACCAGCTCCGAACTGATCGTCTCCCACAGTGCGTCGAACCACAGGTGTGACTGCTCCACGAACGTCGTGTCGCGCAGGCCGGCGCCACGCTCGAACGCGAACAGCATCGACCGGACGCCCTCGGCGTCGTACATCTCCACCTGCTCGTGGTCGATCTCCGCCTCGCGCCGCTTCAGCGTGTAGTACGCGAAGAGCGCCTCCGCCCCGTTGAGCAGGTACAGCTTCACCGGTGGCGTGAACGGCAGGGCCCGGAAGGAGACGCGCACGTCGACACCGTGCGTGCCGCGCAGGGCCAGCAGGTTGTGCCGGAGCACCTGCCCCTGGGCGTTGCGGTGGGTCAGCCAGCGGCGCTGCAGCCGACCGGTGGCCGATGCCCCGGCCGGGGAACCGTCCGCCAGCTCCACCGGCGCCGGGAACGCGAGGTCGATGTCCCGGCTCGGCAGCAGCACCCGGACGTCGATCCTGGCCGGATTCAGCCGTCCGGCGTGGATCTGGCGCAGCGGTTCCCCGATGGCGAGGGTGAGCGAGACGGACGTCAGACAGAGGGCGTCGATCTTCACGTGCGGTACCGCGAAGGCCTCGGCGATCCGGGGCGCGAGGGCGACGGTGGTAGGCAGCGGCAGGGCGGCGGGGCCGGTCGGCGCCGGTCCGGGAGTGGTCGCGACCGTCGCCGGACTCCCCTTGCTGACGTTGGTCAGCAACCGCTCCGTGTGCAGGATGCGCAGCGCCTCCCGTACGGCACCGCGCTCGACGCCGAACTCCTGGGCGAGCCTGGCCTGGGTGGGCATGCGCTGACCCGGCCGCAGCTCACCGGACCTGATCCGGGTGCGCAGGGCGTTGGCCACGTCACGGTGTGACGTCTGAGGCTCCACAACCAAACACTACAACTTCTTGCCATCTTTGTGCAGTTCAAGTGAAGGTGGTTATGAGACGCCCCCAAGTGGAGATAAGTACAGTGAAGTTGGTGACCAACTTCTACAACATGGTGAAACCTTCCACAGGTTGGCGACCGAACTCTCTTCCGGAGGGGAGCCTGGAGCTCGGCAGCCGACACGACCCGAAATGAGGTCGGATCAGAGGTCGGACCGGAATCAGAGGTCGGATCAGAAGATGTCCGGGCACCACGGCCGCCTGGACGTACGCAGCAGGGCGTCGGCCACACGGGCGGCGCCCGCTCGTTCCTCCCGCACCCTGCCCAGCGCCGCCAGCCGCACGGCCGACTCGTCACCGAGCCACAGCGCCGCCAACTCCCGTACATCCAGGATGAGTTCAGCGGCATCGCGAACACCGGGCGTGCACGAGCCGACGCCCTCCGACGACACCTCAAGCCGGTACCGCCCCCCGGCGAAGCCGGCCTCGTCGACGACCTCAAGCACGAGGCCTCGGCCGCCCGTACCCCCCTCGTGACCGTCGTACGGACGCGCCTCCAGGGCCCGTACGACATCCAGGAGCCGCACCCACAGCCAGTCCGCGTGCGTGGTGAGCCTGGCCGCCCGCGGGTCCGGCAGGAAGAACGGGAGCAGGTCGTCCGGGGCACGCCAGCCGGTCTTGACCTTCGTGATCCAGTCGATCGAGCAGAGGTACTGCCACAGGGCGCGCTCGGCGTCCGGCGTCGTGGCGATCAGCCAGTTGACGTCGGCGGTGTCGTGCGGCTGCTTGGCTTCCCACTTGTCGTCGGACTCGTACGAGACAAGCCCGTCGACCTCCCCGTCCGCCGAACGGTAGACGGCGTAGAAGGGCTCGTCCCAGGACGCCCCGTACCGCACGACCCCGGTGTTGACCTGCCACCAGCGCTCGTCCCGGCTGACCGCACCCGGCTGCTGCCGGGCGAGCCGCGCGTGCAGTTCGGGCCCCAGCTTCCGTACGTCCGCCGCGTCGACGAGGTCGATACGGCCGCCGTCCGCCGGGCCCGCCCAGCGGGGGTCGAGGCCGGTGCGCGGGACGTCGATCGTCCACTCGGAGGTCGAGGTGGCGGGCCCGAAGCCGTACCGTCCGTAGATCGGGTACTCGGCGGCGATCAGCGTGGCGACGACGTCCCCGCGCTCCTTCGCGGCGGCGAGGTCGCGCGCCATCATGCGGGTGAGGATGCCCCGGCGGCGGTGGGTGGGCGACACGGTCACGTTCGAGATGGCGTCGGCGGGGACGGTCGCACCGCCGCCGACGCTCAGTTCCTGCGGGAACGAACGGAACGTCGCCACGCATCGTTCGCCGTCATAGGCGCCGAGGGACCGCCCCGGCCGGAACGCCCCGCGGTTCGCCTCCAGCCCCACGTCGGTGACCTCGGGCGACCGGAGGAACCCGGTCTGCAGGGCCCTGGTCCACTCCCGGAGTCCGTCCTCGTTGACGGCACGTATGTCGATGTCGGCACGGGGGGTCATGGAGTCAGGCTAGGGGGAGGGCGGACGAGGTGTCGCGCGAATATCCGTCGCCCGGCACCCGGCCTGACCCCGAAGGCGCCGGAAGCGGTGCTCCAGATCTTCCGTACAACGTTTCGCGTCGGCGTGAGTCTGACAACGCGACGTGAGTGGACGGCCGTTCCTGACGACAGCCGCGGCACACTGCCGAACCACTCCGAGGGGAAGAACGTATGGAGGCGGGACGCTTGAGACGCACGATTCCGGAGGCGGCGCCAAGACGCGGGCGGCCGAAGACCGGGGCCGTCTCGGCCGCGGCGGCCCTGGCCGTGGTGGCCGGGCTCCTGCAGTTCACCTCGGCACCGGCCGTCGCGGCGGGCGCCGGGGACATGCCGTCCGTCACGCTGCCCGGCGCACACCGGGAGGCACCGCGCCGGGCGTACATGGTCGCCGCCGACGACTCCGGGTATCTGTCCGTGCCGAACGGGAACTCGGTGAGGTGGATCGGTCGCGACGGCTCGGCCAGGGTGACGAACTATGACTCCGAGAGGGTCTACAACGGCGGCCTGGGGCTGGAGAAGATCCCGCAGACCCCGCCGACGAGGAACGTGTACGAGATCCGGCGCTACGCCACCGGCAAGGTGACGCGCTTCACCCTGGCGGCCGGCGACCGGAGCACCGGGGTCTTCGCCGAGAACCGTCTGCTGGTCTCCCGCAAGGTCGCCGGGAAGTGGACACTCCACCTGCTGGAGGTGCCGGCGAGCGGCGGACAGCCGGTCGACCGGACGGTGACCGGCGTCGCGGACGACTTCAACCCGCCGTCCCCGCTGTCCTCCGGAGCGACGTCGGACGAGCGGGGAGGCATGTTCGAGTACACGACGGACGACGGCAAATACACGCGGTACACCGTGCTGCTCGACTTCGCCACCGCCTCGTTGACATATGTGCCGAGAGCCGGCTCCTACTTCTCGCAGGTCCCCCGCCTGGCGGGCGACAAGGTGAACTTCTACGCCTACGACGAAGTCGCCCGGACTTTCCGCCTCTACGTCGTCGACCGTGAGCATCCCGAGGTCCCCGGACGCCTGCTCGATGTTCAGCAGGACCAGGCCGGGGACGCCCGCACGATAGGCGACTGGGTGGTGTACCACGGAGGAGCCAAGGACGGGATCCTCGCCGTGCCGATCACCGGTGGCCCGGCGCGGACCCTGCTGGCCGCTTCGTACGGCGGCTTCGTCGACGCCGGGGACGGCAGTTTCCTCGTCGCGGGCGGTACGGACGCTGAGCACTGGGCGGTCCAGCACCTCACCCTGGGCAGCGACGGGGCCCCCGTCGTCAAACCGATGTCACCGCTGCCCCCGGTCTCGGTGTACGAGGCCGGCGGCGTCGCGGTCGACCAGGGACGGGTACTGCTGGGCACCGAGCGCAAGGACGGGTTCCAGCCCTATCTCAGCACCGATCTCACCGCCACCGCGCTCACCCTGTCGGCCGGCGGAACGCTGACCGCCGCCCCGCCGCAGAACCTGGGCGACCTCGGGTACGACGAGTCCAGCCCCACGTACCACGTCAACTGCTACGACGAATGCCTGCGGTTCACCGGCACGGGCGAGGGCACTGTCCCCCACCCGGAAGAGTGGCTCTCGGGGATCGTGGCGGCTTCCGGCCCGTACACGGTGACCCAGGAGTCGGTCAACGACAAGTACGTGAGCAAGGGGAAGGAAGTGCTGGCCAGCGGTACCTGGCCGGCCGCCACCCTGTGGGGTGACACCCTGTGGACGGCCGCGAAGGACTCGCGGGGCAAGCCCGTGTTCGACAGGTTCTCCCTGCCGTCCATGCGGAAGCTGGGCAGCCTGCCGTCGACCGGCTCCTGCCTCCCGTCCGATCTGCAGGTGGTGGGCCGGTACGTCTACTGGTCCTGCGGTCCGGACAAGCAGGCGGTCGTCTACGACCAGGTCAAGCGGACGACGCAGAACGTACCGAAGGGCTACGCGCGACTTGCCGACGGCTACCTGGTCTCCCAGGACGACAAGGCCGGCAAGCTGCTGATCACCTACCTGAAGGGCGCTGTCCCGGCCGCCAGGGTCGGCACGAAGGAGCTCGCCCCGCTGCCGTCCCCGCTGTACGCCCCGGCCGACCGGCGCGGCCGGTTCTGGAACGTGGACCGGTTCGGCGGTCCCGTCGCCTACCTCACCGCGTCCGGTGACGTGACGGTGAAATGGCCCAAGGTGACCGCCTCCCCGCTCGCGGCGACCGCCGCCACCGTCCCGACCTCCATCGACCTGCGCCAGGGTGGCACGTTCGACGGCGTCTGGCACCTGAGCCAGCCGGTCGCGACCTGGAAGCTGACCGTCACCACAACCGCCGGCGCCGTCGTACGGACCTTCACCGGCGGTCGCGCACACGGAAAGATCGCCGTGACCTGGGACAGGCGCGCCGAGAACGGCACGCAGGTCCGCGCCGGTACCTACAGGGTGACCCTGACCGCCCGGACCGCGAACGGCACGCCCAGGAACGCGGTGATCTACGACAAGCCGTTGACGGTACGGCCGGTGGACCGCCACGACTTCGGCCGGGACGGCATCGGCGACCTGCTCGCCTTCGACGGCGGGGACCATCTGACGATCCAGCCCGGCACCGGGAGCGGCACCTTCGACAGCGCGAACAAGGTGGTGGACGACAGCTGGTACCGCTGGTCGGCCTTCGTGCCCTTCGGTGATCCGAGCGGCGACGCGTGCAACGGCGTCCTCGTCCGGGACCTCGCCGGTCAGCTGGACCGCTACGACGGCACCTGCGGCAAGGCGTTCACCCTGAACGGCCCGCACCACGCCGTCGGCACCGGTTTCAACCAGTACGACGTGCTGACCTCACCCGGCGACCTCACCGGTGACGGCCTCGCCGACCTGGTCGCCCGCGACAAGGCCGGCGTGCTGTGGCGGTACTCCTCCGACGGCGACGGCGGCCTGACCGAGCGGGTCGAGCTGGTCGGGGGTCTGGGCGGCTACACCCGCCTGATCGGCGCGGGCGACCTGAACCGTGACGGCATCGGCGACATGGTCGGCCTGGACAGCGCGGGCGCCCTGTGGCGCTGGCTCGGCGACGGCAAGGGCGGCTTCGGTCCCCGGGCCCGTATCGCCGGCGGGATCAGCGTGAAGGCGCTGGCCGTACCCGGCGACCTGACCGGCGACGGCCGCCCCGACCTCGTCGGCCTGGACAGCGCGGGCGCCCTGTGGCGCTGGAACGGCACGGCGACCGCGACCTTCGGCACGAAGACCCGCGTCGCCACCGGCTGGACCGGCTACAAGAACCTGTACTGAGCCGGCCGGCCTCCCTCCCCGCACAGCGTCATCGGGCCCGGCCGCGACTCCCCGCGGCCGGGCCTGATCATGCGGTCGGTTCAAGGTCCGGGGCGGCGGGGCGGCGGGGCGGCTGAGCCGAACAGTCCGCGCCGGACGGGCCGCAGACCAGGTCCGGGCCCTCAGATCAGCAGGTCCTCCACCTGGGCCTCGCCCTCGCGGTACCGCCGGGCGATCTCCCCGCTGCAGTCGTCCGCCGTCCGCTGCAGCCCCTGGCGCCGCTGGGAGACCTGCTGCTCGTACCCGACGAGCCTGCCCATCGCCGCCGTCAGCTCCGGGTCCGTCCGCGCGTCCAGGTCCGACAGCTCCACCTCGGCGAGCATCTCCGCCGCGAGCTGCCCGTACTCCTCGCTGTGCGGCGTCCCCAGCGTCACGTGCCGCGCCGACGACCGGTGCCGGGCCGGGGCGTCCGTCAGGATCTCCGACAGCCGCTCGACGACCGACCCCTCCCCCACCGCGATCACCGACGTGGGCCCGCGCCGCGCCAGTTCCGCCCGCAGGATGTCGATGCGCCCCTGCAGCAGCCGCCGTACGTAACTGAGGTCGGCCTCGTCGCGCTGGGCGTCCCGGCGCAGGGCGCGCAGCTCGGACAGCCGCAGCACGGTGAGGTCGTGGCCGGGCGGAGCGGGGGCCAGCAGCGAACTGATCGACGTGACCGGAGCGGCTGGTGTGACCGCGACGGCCGGACCTGCGTTGCGCTGCGCGGGCGGCCGGGCGGCCGTATGAGGCCGCCCGGTACTCGGTGTGCTCATGTGCCTCTACCGTCCCCTCGACAGGCGAATGGGAGCATCGTGCCACCCCAAGTGGCCGCTATGTGACCGAGTGCCCCCGAACGGCCCCAGATAGGGGCTTAAGGATCAAAAAGAATCCCTCCAACGGCACGGCATGATGGGCGTATGCGTGCAGTGGTGCAGAGAGTGGACGGCGCGAGCGTCGTCGTGGACGGTGAAGTGACCGGCGAGATCACGGGCGAGGGCCTGTGCGTCCTCGTCGGGGTCACACACGAGGACACCAAGGAGAAGGCGGCCCAACTGGCCCGCAAACTCTGGTCGGTTCGCATGCTGGCGGACGAGAGGTCGTGCTCCGACATCGACGCCCCGCTGCTCGTCATCAGCCAGTTCACCCTGTACGGCGACGCCCGCAAGGGCCGCCGCCCCACCTGGAACGCGGCAGCCCCGGGCGACGTCGCCGAACCCCTCGTCGACGAGGTGGTCGCCCAACTCCGGGCCCTGGGCGCGACGGTGGCGACGGGCCGCTTCGGCGCCCAGATGAGGGTGACCCTGACGAACGACGGCCCGTTCACCGTGCTCCTGGAGATGTGAACGGGAATCCGGGCCAACTACGGCTCGACCACGACCTCCTGTGCGGCGGCGGTCGTGTCGGCGACCAGCCGCGCGTCCACCGCCACGTTCCGCTTCACCAGGGCGAGCGCGACCGGCCCCAGCTCGTGGTGCCGTACGGACGTCGTGATGAACCCGATCTTGCGCCCGTCGGGCCCGTCGTCCGCGAGCCGCAGTTCCGTGCCGGCCGGCGGAAGATGGACCTCGCTGCCGTCCAGGTGCAGGAAGACGAGCCGGCGCGGCGGCTTCCCCAGGTTCTGGACCCGGGCGACCGTCTCCTGGCCCCGGTAGCAGCCCTTCTGCAAGTGCACCGCCGTGCCGATCCAGCCCAGCTCGTGCGGGATGGTCCGGTGGTCGGTCTCGAAGCCGAGCCGCGGCCGGTGCTGCTCGACCCGCAGCGCCTCGTACGCCAGCAGCCCCGCCGCCGGCCCGGCCTTCTCGGCGTACGCCTCCAGGTCGCCCCGGGGAAGGAACAGATCACGCCCGTACGCCGTCTCCCGTACGGCGACCCCGGCCGGTACCTCCGCGATCGCGCCCGCGGGCAGATGAACGACCGCGAACTCGTCCGTCCGGTCGGCGACCTCGACCCGGTAGAAGAACTTCATCGACTCCAGGTAGGCGATCAGCGCCTCCTGCGTTCCCGGCTCCACATGGGCCCAGGTGGTCGTACCGTCGTCGACCAGATACAGCGCGTGCTCGATGTGGCCGTGCGCGGACAGGATCAGCGCCTCGGTGGCCTGGCCGACGGGCAGGTCGCTGACGTGCTGGGTGAGCAGCAGGTGCAGCCAGCTCAGCCGGTCGTCGCCGGTGACGGTGAGTACGCCGCGGTGGGAGAGGTCGACGAAGCCGACGCCCTCGGCGAGCGCACGCTGCTCGCGGAACAGTTCGCCGTAGTGGCCGGCGACACCTTCGTCCACCCCCTCGGCGGAAACGGCGCCGGGCAGGGACAGCAGAGGGCTCTTCATGGGCACAAGCCTACGACGAGGCTTACGACTCGGTAGTTGAAGCCTTGAGTGACTTGCTGCCCTTGGCCGAGCAGTCCTTGCAGCGGCCGAAGATCGCGAAGTGCTTCATGTCGGTCTCGAAGCCGAAGTCCTCGCGCAGCTTGGCGGTGAAGTCGGCGGCGACGGCGACATCCGTCTCGATCACGTTGTCGCAGTCGCGGCAGACGAGATGGATGTGGTGGTGCCGGTCGGCGAGATGGTAGGTGGGCGCGCCGTGCCCGAGGTGGGCGTGGCTGACGAGGCTCAGCTCCTCCAGCAGCTCCAGCGTCCGGTAGACCGTGGAGATGTTGACGCCCGACGCCGTCTTCCGTACTTCCACGAGGATGTCGTCGGGTGTCGCGTGCTCGAGGGTGTCCACGGCTTCGAGGACAAGCTGGCGCTGCGGGGTCAGCCGGTAACCGCGCTGCCGCAGATCACTTTTCCAGTCGGTGCTCACCACACCGCCCAGTCTAGGTCTACTTGAAGAAGGCGATCCCGTCGTCCGGCATGTCGTCCGGCAGGGCCTTCGCCCAGCGTTCGACGTCGTCCGGGGTGACGACCTTCTTCAGGTGCGCCGACATGTACGGGCGCAGCTCGACGTCCGGGGTCTGCTTCTCGCCGACCCACATGAGGTCGCTGTGCACGTACCCGTAGAGCCGCTTGCCGCCGGTGTACGGCCCCGAGGCCGCCGTCCGTGCCACGGCGTCGGTCACGATGTCGATCTGCGGCTTCTTGGCGGCCAGCTCGCCGTACCAGACCTCGACGACACCGTCCTGGCGGACCATGACGACCTCGACCTTGCGGTCGGCGTCGATGCGCCAGTAGCCGGACTCGGACTCCAGGGGCCTGACCTTGTTGCCGTCGGTGTCCAGCACCCACGAGTGGGAGTGGTACTCCAGGAAGTCACGTCCGTCGTGCGTGAAGGTGACCTCCTGCCCGAAGTTGCACTTCTCGTCGCCGGGGAAGTCGTAAACCCCCGCGCCGGCCCACTCGCCGAGCAGGAAGACGAGAGGCACAAGGTCCTTGTGCAGGTCGGACGGGATCTCGATCATGAGCGACGGTTCCTGTGATTCCTGGTGCGATTCCTGGAGACGGTGGTCAGCGCTGGCCCTGGTACAGCTTCTTGACCGTCAGACCGGCGAAGGCGAGAACGCCGACGGCGACCAGAACAAGCAGGGCTTCGAAGAATGCCTCAAGCACGGGGTGCTCCTCGGACGATCGGTTGTGTGCACACGAGCCGGGCCCCAGCTTACGCGGCCGGGGCCCGGCTCTCTCGGCCAGGTCTGCGCCCGGCGCCCGCCCCGCCTACGATGCGGCCATGGCGAAGAAGCTCGTGATCAAGGTGACCGCCGGGGCCGACGCCCCCGAGCGCTGCTCGCAGGCGTTCACGGTGGCGGCGGTGGCCGTGGCCAGCGGAGTCGAAGTGTCCCTGTGGCTGACCGGGGAGTCGGCGTGGTTCGCCCTGCCGGGCCGGGCCGCCGAGTTCGAGCTGCCGCACGCGGCGCCACTGCCCGAACTGATCGACTCGGTCCTCGCGGCGGGCCGGCTCACCCTGTGCACACAGTGCGCGGCCCGGCGGGACATCACCGAGAAGGACGTCATCGAGGGCGTACGGATCGCAGGCGCCCAGGTGTTCGTCCAGGAGGCGATGGCGGAGGGGGCGCAGGCCCTCGTCTACTAAATCCCGGCGCCCTTCACAGCGCCGACGAACGCCGACCAGGCGCCGGCCTCGATGAGGAGGGCGCCTCGGTCGGGGGCCTTGCTGTCACGGACGGGGACGATGGCGGGGAGGTTGTCGGAGACCTCGATGCACTGGCCGCCGTCCGAGTTGCTGTAGCTGCTCTTGCGCCACGTCACACTGCTCAGGTCGATGGCTCGCACGGCACTTCCTCCAACATCCGCAGGACGAACATCCGCGACTCGGCCAGGGACAGCGCCAGGTCACGTACCGCATCATATGTCCGTTGCAGACGCTCAACCCTGCTTGTTTCCTCGATCAGTTCGCCTCGGACGTCGTTCTCGGCGTAAGCCACGGTGTGGCCGTCCAGCAGCCGCAGGAACATCACGTCCGTACTCACCAAGCCGTGCGGCCCGGCACTGAACGGCAGCACATGAAGCGCGATGTTCGGGTAGTCCGCAGCCGCCGCCAGGAACTCCAGCTGCTCCCTCCATTCACGCGAGTCGCGCAACGAAGTGCGCAGCACCGCCTCGGAGAGAACAACGCGGAACGGCGGAGGGTCGTCCCCTTCCAGCAACTTCCGTCGCCCTGCGCGCGCTTCGACCTGCTGGTCCAGCTCCTCCCCCTTGATGCCGCCAGCCGCAAGCGCCTCACGCGCGTATGCGTCCGTCTGGAGAAAGCCCGGCGGCCTGCTCACGGCGTAGTGCCACAGGCTCACCGCCTCGCTCTCCAGCATCATGTACCGCCGATACTGCTCCTTGAACTGCGTCGGATCCCCAACCGCCAGCTCCCACAAGGTGAGCACCAACCCACCCGTCCCATAGTGCTGATCCAAGGCCTGGGCCACCTCCGGGCTCCCCAGAGTCGCCCCGCTCTCCAGCTTGCCGAACAGGGACGCGTCCCACCCCAACACTTCCGCAAGCTGCCGCAGGCTCTCCCCACGCTCGGCCCGGAGTAAGCGCAGCTCCTCCGCGAACCGTCGCCTGGGCTCCTGGCTTCGCCCGGTGATCACCCTTCTCGACGGCATCGCACCGCACTCCTGCCCGTGGAATTTATGGAATTTGCGGCTCCCCGCGCCGAACGACCGCTGGTCAACGGCGTTTTGGCGGCACGGATGGGCCATGCTCACCCTGAACCCGAATACGCAGAGTAGTACAAACACCGCATTCCGTATAGAAGTTGGATGAAAGGAACGGACCCATGACTACCGAGCCGACGACATCCTTCGAGCCCGGCACGCTGGTCCACGACCCGGACACGGACAGAGTGGGTGAGTACCGGGCCACCGCAGGCCCGTACGCGATGCTGCGGCCCGTCGGCGGGGGCCGGGAGTGGCAGGCGGTCCCCTCGTCGCTCCGCGTGGCCACGCCCGAGCAGCGGCTGAGTGCGGGCGTACGGGCCGCCAACAACCGTGCGGGTAGGGCAACTTGGGGCTATCTGGACGTGGGTCGGCCGCCCCAGCCGGTGGCCGGCTGCGAGACGTGCGCCGAAGTGGCTGGGCTACGGAGGGCCGCGCAGGCGGAGTCGGACGCCAGCGCGGAGACCGACGCGGACGTCCTGATGCGCAGGCACCAGCGGGCGGAGCACGGCTCGTGACCCGTGATCTTTGCGCCCCCCACGGGCCGGGCGGCGGAAGGCCAGCAGGAGAGTGACTGGCCGTATCGCCGACGTCGGCGGGTCGTTGGCAGGGCATGAAGAAGATCATCACTGTCGCCGCGCTGGCTCTCGCCGGCGTCGCCCTCGCCGCCCCTGCCCACGCCGACAACGACTCCAACTTCGGTGGCGGCGTCAACGCCGCCAGCAACTGGAACTTCACCGCCGCTGCCGTATGCCTTCAGGAGGTCGCCGTCGCGCCCGTCCTCGGCGGCTGGGCGAGTGACCACGTCGACAACTGCTCCAACGGCAACGTCATCGACCACTCGGGACGGTAACGCGGCACCGCTTGCCTCCCTGCCCACCTCGCGCTCGACCCGGCCGGTTCCTACTCAGCCTCTGTCTCCGTCCACAGGCAGAAGGGGTGGCCCGCCGGGTCCAGGAGGACTCGTACGTCGTCCTGGGGCTGGTACTCGTGGAGTGTGGCGCCCTCCGACACCGCCCTCGCCGTCTCGCCCGCCAGGTCGTCGACCTCGATGTCCAGGTGGAGCATCATCTGCTGGTCGCCGGGGGCCCGGGTCGGCCAGACCGGCGGGACGTACGCGGGTTCCGTCTGGAGGGCCAGGGAGACGCCCTCGGTGCCGGGCGGGGGGCCGATGAGGACCCAGTCGGGTTCCTCGCTGCGGATCTCGTAATCGAGGAGGCGGACGTAGAAGCGGGCCAGTTCGTGCGCGTCGTGCGTGTCCAGTACGACGGTGGACACTCTCGTACGTCCCACACGGACCCCTTCCGCTACTGCGGTCGCCGTTTCTTGCCGTCCAGCTCGTCCCACCACTCGTCGGACTTCGTGTCGCCGGACGGGTCGTCCCACCAGCGGTCGTCCGGGCCCCGGCGGTTGGCGACGATCGCCGCCAGGGGCGGGATCACCATCGCCACCACGCACATACCCACCGCCACCGGCATCGACCAGAGGCGCACGACTCCCCACGCCAGGACGAAGAGCGTGACGCAGGTGCCCATCATGGCGAAATACACGTGCCGACGACGTGCGTACATACATCCAGGGTAGGTCCGCAGGCCGCCCGTGCGCGGCGAAGGGCCGTACCCCCGAGGAGTACGGCCCTTCGTCGAGCTGTGCCTGTCGTCAGACGGCGATCGCGACCTCCGAGAGGCCGCCCGTCTCGGCGACGACCGTGCGGTCCGCCGTGCCGCCCGGGACGAGCGCGCGGACGGTCCAGGTGCCCTCGGCCGCGTAGAAGCGGAACTGTCCGGTCGCCGAGGTGGGGACCTCGGCGGTGAACTCGCCGGTCGAGTCCAGGAGGCGGACGTATCCGACGACCGGCTCGCCGTCGCGGGTCACCTGGCCCTGGATCGTGGTCTCACCGGGCTTGATCGTCGAGGCGTCCGGGCCGCCGGCCTTCGCTCCACACATGTCTTTTCTCCATCAGAGGTCTGACCGGAGGGAAGGCCGGTCGGGGTGTACGGGGTGCTCGCTTGCTACTGGTCTACTGCTGGTCCCGCTGGTCCTACTTGTTGGCGCCGAGCTCGATCGGCACGCCGACCAGGGAGCCGTACTCGGTCCAGGAGCCGTCGTAGTTCTTGACGTTCTCCACGCCCAGCAGCTCGTGCAGGACGAACCAGGTGAGCGCGGAACGCTCACCGATACGGCAGTACGCGATGGTGTCCTTGGCGAGGTCGACCTGCTCGTCGGCGTAGAGCTCCTTGAGCTCGTCGTCCGACTTGAAGGTGCCGTCGTCGTTGGCGTTCTTCGACCACGGGATGTTGCGCGCGGACGGGACGTGGCCCGGACGCTGCGACTGCTCCTGCGGGAGGTGGGCCGGGGCGAGCAGCTTGCCGCTGAACTCGTCGGGCGAGCGCACGTCGACCAGGTTCTGCGAGCCGATGGCCGCCACGACGTCGTCGCGGAAGGCGCGGATGGACTTGTTCTGCGGCTTGGCCTTGTACTCGGTGGCGGCCCGCTCCGGGACCTCCTCGACCAGCTCGCGGGCGTCGAGCTCCCACTTCTTGCGGCCGCCGTCGAGCAGCTTGACGCTGTCGTGGCCGTACAGCTTGAAGTACCAGTAGGCGTACGAGGCGAACCAGTTGTTGTTGCCGCCGTAGAGCACCACGAGGGTGTCGTTGCCGATGCCCTTCGCCGAGAGGAGCTTCTCGAAGCCCTCCTCGTCGATGAAGTCACGGCGTACCGGGTCCTGGAGATCCTTGGTCCAGTCGATCCGGATGGCGTTGCGGATGTGGTTCTTCTCGTAGGCGGACGTGTCCTCGTCCACCTCGACGATGGCGATGTCGGCGTTGTCGAGGTTGGCCTCGACCCAGTCGGCGTCGACCAGAACGTCGCTGCGGCTCATGCTGTTTCTCCTCCGGGGCAGTTGCGGCGGGGTGGTGCAGTAAGCAGAGGGGGTACGTAGGCGGTCGTGTCCGGTCGTACCCGCTTGTGTGCGGTCAGGCCTGTTGCGACTCGCGCACGAGGGCCCTTGGGTGAAGGGCGCCGGGGATGCGGGAGGTGGTGCGTCGCTGACGCCGCGCGCTCCCGCTCAGAAAGGGCGACAGAGCATGGCGGCGACGCGGCACAGGTCTACTGCCCGCCGCTTCGTGAGATCCGCCTGTCGCTGCATAGCGTCGATCGTAGGGACGGATTGCCGGGGATGTCACCGGCGTGTCGCATGATGAGACGCGATCGTCCGCGATGTGAGATAAGAATGGGGAGAGGCCCGTGATCGCGGGGGTGCGGACGCGGAGGTGAGGGGTACGCCCTTCGCCGCATCTGCGGTACGGACGGCGCCGTCTCGCCAGTTGGACGCCCTCCCGGTGGGGCCTGACTGCCTGACGTTCCCTGAGCTGCCGACGGCCCCGCCGCTACCCCGCAGCTGCTACCCAGCCAGGTTGACGTTCGAACCCTTCACCGTGATGTCCACGCCGGTCTTCGCCGCCTCGACCGAGTCCAGCTTGATACCGCCGGGCAGGCCCTCGATCTTCTGCTGGAAGTCCGTCACCGCGCGCATCCTGCCGTCGGCGAGGTCGATGCCCAGGTTGGGCAGGGAGTCCGCCTTCACCTTCACCGTGTCGCCCGCGACCGTGACCGTGCTGAGGACCGACACCGGCTGCGGCAGTTCCTTGCCGAGCACCGTCGCCTCGACGGCGACCTTGATCTTGCCGTTGCCGCCGTCCGAGAGGCCCACGACCGTGGCGGTCACACCGGGGACCACTTCCGTGGGCTCCGATCCGGTGGTCGCCTTGGTCGCCTTCAGCAGCTCGGCGTACGTGATGTCGGCGCTGCCGGTCGCGGTGGCCGCGGTGACGGAGCTGTAGTCGCCGCTGAACTCGACGCCGCGCATACGGGCGTTCAGGTCGTCGATGCGGATGTTCTGGCCGGAGGTGCCGGTGGCGGCGTCGTAGTCCTTGATGCCGACCTCGACGTCGTCCAGTTCGCCGCCGGCGACCTGGGTGAGGAAGGGGAAGCCCTTGATGGACACGTCCGGGGTGGTGGCCAGGCCCTCGTTGGCCCTGAGGCGGTCCGCGACCTCGTCCTCCGCGAAACCGACGGCGACGCGGTCGGCGATCACGAAGAGGCCGCCGAGGATGACGGCGACGATGAGGAGTATTCGGAGTGCACGCATGTTCGTGACGGTACCGGGGGTGGGGTTGCCGGCGGGCGGGGTGGGGGTGGTTGTCGATCAGTTGTGACAGGGCCCCTGCCCCCGGGGCCTGCGCTGGAAGGATGCGGTGAACGGGCGGGTGGGTGGGTGGGCGATTGGGTCGGAAACCTACGCCAGCGCCCGTCCCACCAGCCACACCGCCGGTGCCGCCGTCGCCAACGGCAACGCGACGCCCGCCGTGAAGTGGACGAACCTCGACGGGTAGTCGTAGCTGGCCACCCGGTGTCCGACGAGCGCACAGACTCCCGCCGCGACCCCGAGCAACGCACCCCCCGTACCCAGGTCCGTCATGCCCCCGACCGCGATACCGGCCCCCGCTGCCGCCAGCAGGGCGACCACCACGGACGCCGCCGTCGGCAACGGCAACGCCCGAGAGAGCACAGCCGCCGCGACCGCCGCCGCCCCGACGCTCACCGCGTCGGGCTCCGCCGCGAGGTGACCGGTCGCGATGATCGCCAGTGCCGCCGAGGCGACCGTCGCCATCAGGCCGGACATCCGGGTGTCCGGGTCCGCGTGGGACCGGAGCTGGAGGAACAGCGTCAGCACGACCCAGACACCGAGCGTGCCGACGATCGCCGTCGGCGCGTTCTCGCGCCCCGCCGCCAGCAGCGCCACGTCGGCCGTCACCGCGCCCAGGAAGGCGAGGGCGATGCCCTGCCGGGCGGGCCACATCCCGTTCAGCCGGAACCAGCCCGCCGCCGTGACCGCCTGGAGGATGACGAGCGGTACGACCAGCGCGTACGACCCGATGGCCGCCGTACCGGACAGCAGCAGCGCCAGCAGTGCCGTGAGGCCGGCGGGCTGTATCCCCGGCTCGATGATCGGCGAACGTCCTTCGAGGCGGGCCCGCTGCGCGTCGGTGATACGCGCGTTGCCCGCGACCGTGGCGGGACCGTACCCGGCATCCGCGGGGGCTCCCTGGGGCGGCAGGTAGGGCGCCGGAGTCTCCGGCACCTCCGCCGTCGCGGCCTGGGCGACCGGGGCGGCCGTCACCGGGGTGTGCATCTGCGTCTCCCAGGTCTGTCCCTGCCACTGCTGCGTGTACTGCTGCGCCTGCGCGTCGTCATACGCCTGCGGCTGCCCCGGCCAGGCCTGAGGCTGCTGTTCCCCGTACGGCTGCTGTTGCTGTTGCTGGTGCTGTGGCTGCTGTTGCTGATACGGGTCGTACCCCTGGTACGCGTCCCCGTACTGCCCGTTGTACTGCCCATATGGCTGCTGTGGCTGCTGGTCGCTCATGTCTCTGTGCTCACCCTCCTGCGAACGGCGGGAGCACCTCGACCGTGCCGCCCTCGGCCAGCCGTACCGTCTCATGTTCGCGGGTGCCCACGGGGTCACCGTCGATGAGGAACGAGCATCGGCGCAGGACCTGGACGAGTTCGCCGGGGTGTCGCTCGCGGACCCCGTCGAGCGCCTCCGCGAGGGTGGCCGCGTCGTACGGCTCCTCGGCGACCCCGGCCGCGGCCTTCGCGGCGGCCCAGTAGCGCACCGTGACCTTTGGCATCTGCCTGTCTCTGCTCTCTGCTTCCTCGATCAATCGGCTGTGACTACGTTCAGGCTAGCCCGCCTTCGCCACAGCCCAGTCCCCGATGCGGCGCAACAGCTCCTCGCCCGCCGCGTGTTCCGCGTGCCCCATCCCCGGCTCCAGCCACAGTTCGCCCGCGTCACCGGCCGCTGCCGCGAGCATCCGGGGGTGGTCCACCGGGAAGTAGCCGTCCCGGTCGCCGTGCACGATCAGCAGGGGTCTCGGCGCTATCCGGGCCGCCGCCTCCACCGGGGAGAGGGGTACGGGGTTCCAGTCCCGGTGGTGGATGCGCGTACGGAGGCCGTAGCGGCCCACCAGGCGGCCCTCGGGACGGGTGATCAGCCAGTGCACGCGCCGCATGGGGGCCGTACCCCGGTAGTACCAACGGGCCGGCGCACTCACCGAAACCACCACGTCCGAGGCCGCCTCCGTGCGCCCCCCGCGCTTCGGCTCGTACAGCGCGGCGTGCCGCAGGACCACCGAGCCGCCCATCGAGAAGCCGACCGTGGCCACGCGGGTGTGCCCGAGCTCACGTGCCCAGCGGACCGCGGCGGCCAGATCGAGGACCTCGCGGTCGCCGACCGTCGAGCGCCCGCCGGACGCCCCGTGCCCCCGGAAGGAGAAGGTCAGCACAGCCCCGTACCGCGCGAACACCTCCGCCACCCGTCGGACGTGCGGCCGGTCGACATCCCCCGTGAAGCCGTGCGCGACGACGAACACGACATGATCGGAAAGATGACCGGAAGGTGGCGCCGAGGCGTCGTATACAACGCCTCCCGGCTCGTATACGGCGTCGATCGTCACCCCGTCGTCGGTGGTCAGAAACCTGCGCAGAGGGGTGCGATCGGCCGTCTCAGAGTTCGGGACGGCGAAAGATCGCGTCACATGACCTGCCGGACCAGTGCTCATGTGGGCTATTGTGCTGGGCAGAGGACTCGGGCAGCGCAGCCCCCGGGTCCTTTTGTGCTTTCGACGGCGCTGTATACGAAGCGGGACGCGAGCGGAACGCTCCAGAAAACCGCAGGTGTACGCCACGTGAATCGCGCAGCAGTACCGAGCAGTACAGCAGTGCCGCAAACGTCCTCGCAGGGACCGAGGAGGAACCAGACGTTATGGGCGAGCAGACCGAGAACGACCGTATGGCGACGACGATCCGGGTAGGTGAGACGCGATGAGCTCACTTCTCCTCCTGACCAATGCCCTCCAGCCGTCGACGGAGGTGCTTCCCGCTCTCGGCCTCCTGCTGCACAACGTGCGCGTGGCTCCTGCCGAGGGCCCCGCACTCGTCGACACCCCGGGCGCCGACGTCATCCTGATCGACGGCCGACGGGACCTCCCGCAGGTGCGCAGCCTGTGCCAGCTGCTGCGGTCCACCGGCCCCGGCTGTCCTCTCATCCTCGTCGTCACCGAGGGCGGCCTCGCGGCCGTCACCGCCGACTGGGGTATCGACGACGTCCTGCTGGACACCGCCGGGCCCGCCGAGGTCGAGGCGCGACTGCGGCTCGCCATGGGACGCCAGCAGATCGTCAACGACGACTCCCCCATGGAGATCCGCAACGGCGACCTCTCGGTCGACGAGGCGACGTACAGCGCGAAGCTGAAGGGCCGGGTCCTCGACCTCACCTTCAAGGAGTTCGAGCTCCTGAAGTACCTCGCTCAGCACCCCGGCCGCGTCTTCACCCGCGCCCAGCTCCTCCAGGAGGTCTGGGGCTACGACTACTTCGGTGGCACCCGTACGGTCGACGTGCACGTACGGCGGCTGCGCGCGAAGCTCGGCCCCGAGCACGAGTCGCTGATCGGGACCGTCCGGAACGTCGGTTATCGATTCGTTACGCCGGAGAAGGGCGACCGCACGAGCGACGAGGCGAAGGCCAAGGCGGCCGCTCTCGCGAAGTCGGACGATGCGGGCGCCACGGGCGATACGGCGGCCCTGGACGCCGTCACGGAGTCGTCCGAGGTCAGCGCCGAGGCGTGAGCCGCGGTACGTGACGCACCCGGGTGACAGCGCACGGCATGGTCCTCGCTCCGGGCGGGTGGTAACGAAGTCCTTACGCCCTGCCCAGAGCGTGTCCATCCGCGTAGACTCCGCGAGTGGCCAAGGTGACTAGGGATGATGTGGCTCGGCTGGCGGGTACCTCCACCGCCGTCGTCAGTTATGTCATCAACAACGGACCCCGGCCGGTTGCCCCGGCCACGCGCGAGCGTGTCCTCGCCGCGATCAAGGAACTGAGCTACCGGCCCGACCGGGTCGCCCAGGCGATGGCGTCGCGGCGCACGGACCTCATAGGCCTGATCGTGCCGGACGCGCGCCAGCCCTTCTTCGGGGAGATGGCGCACGCGGTCGAACAGGCCGCGTCCGAGCGCGGGAAGATGGTGCTGGTCGGCAACTCCGACTACATCGCCGAGCGCGAGGTCCACTATCTGCGGGCCTTCCTCGGAATGCGGGTCTCCGGGCTGATCCTGGTCAGCCACGCCCTGAACGACAACGCGGCGGCGGAGATCGAGGCCTGGGACGCCCGGGTCGTCCTCCTGCACGAACGCCCCGAGGCCATCGACGACGCCGCCGTCGTCACGGACGACCTCGGCGGCGCCCACCTCGCCGTCCGGCACCTGCTGGAGCACGGCTACGAGTACGTCGCCTGTATCGGCGGTGTCGCCGAGACCCCCGCGGTCGGCGACCCCGTCTCGGACCACGTCCAGGGCTGGCGGCGCGCGATGGACGAGGCCGGTGTCTCCACGGAGGGCCGCCTCTTCGAGGTCCTCTACAACCGGTACGACGCCTACAAGGCCGCCCTGGAGATCCTCGCCGACCCGGCCACGCGTCCCCCGGCCATCTTCTGCTCCACCGACGACCAGGCGATCGGCCTGCTGCGCGCGGCCCGCGAGCTGCGCATCGACGTCCCCGGCGAGCTGGCGGTGGCCGGCTTCGACGACATCAAGGAAGCGTCCCTGGCGGACCCGCCCCTCACCACCGTCGCCTCCGACCGCCCGGGCATGGCCCGCGCGGCCGTCGACCTGGTCCTGGACGACGGCGTACGGGTGGCGGGCTCGCGGCGCGAGCGCCTGAAGCTGTTCCCGTCGCGCTTGGTGACCCGGCGTTCCTGCGGCTGCGAGTAGCACGTAGAGCAGCTCGGTCGGGCCTTTATTTCGGGCATACGAGGTTCTGTCGGGCTTCTCAGGGAGCACTCAGCCAGCTCTCATGCTGGGGCGACAAGCTCTGTTCCATGACCGAGAGCTTCCGCCGCAGCGGCGAGTACGAGACCCCCCAGGGCAACGAGCCGCAGTCCGCGTACCCCCAGCAGCACGTCGCCTCTTCCCCCGTGAACCCGGAGTGGCCGCCCCCGCCGGCGTACGAGCCGCCGACGGTCCAGCAGCCCGCGTACCAGGAACCGGCCCAGACCCCGCAGGCCCCGCACGCCCCGCACGCCCAGACTGCGGCCACGGGCACCCTCCTCGCGGAGTCCCCCGCCCACCAGCACAAGAAGCGCGCGAAGGGCCCCTTCGCCCTCCTCGCCGCCGTGGCCATCGTCGCCGCTGCGATAGGCGGCGGCACGGCGTACGGCATCCAGGAACTGACCAACTCGGGTACCGCTGTCACCTCCAGCAGCACCAGCACCAACGTGGTGGCGTCGAGCGCGAAGGGCACGGTCTCCGGGGTCGCCGCGGCGGTCAGCCCGAGCATCGTCGAGATCAACGCGACCTCGAACGCGGGTTCCTCGACCGGCTCCGGCGTGATCATCACGTCAGACGGCGAGATCATCACCAACAACCACGTCATCGCCGGCGCCTCTGCCATCAAGGTGTCGACGAGCGACGGCAAGACGTACACCGCGAAGGTCGTCGGCACCGACAGCAAGAAGGACCTGGCCCTCATCAAGCTGGAGAACGCCTCCGGCCTGAAGACGGCGACCCTCGGCGACTCCGCCGGTGTCCGGGTCGGCGACGAGGTCGTGGCGATCGGCTCCCCCGAGGGCCTGACCGGCACGGTCACCAGCGGCATCGTGTCCGCCCTCAACCGTGACGTCACCGTCGCCACGGAGGAGAGCCAGGGTCAGCAGCAGCAACAGCAGGGCGGCGGAAACGGTGGCGGCTGGCCGTTCGAGTTCGGCGGCCAGGAGTTCAACGGCGACACCGGTACGTCCACGACGACGTACAAGGCCCTGCAGACGGACGCGTCCCTCAACCCGGGCAACTCCGGCGGCGCGCTCATCGACATGAACGGCAACATCATCGGCATCAACTCCGCGATGTACTCGGCGACTTCGTCCTCGTCGGACGCGGGCAGCGCGGGACTGGGCTTCGCCATCCCGATCAACACCGTCAAGTCCGACCTGGCGACACTGCGCTCCGGCTCCACCAGCTGACGCACGAGAGACAGAGAACAGAGACAGGGGTACGTCATGATCAAGCAGGTTTCGCACAAGCTGACCGCCGGTACGGCGGCCACCGGCCCGGCCTCCCTGGACCTCGCCCTCGGCGTGGCCTTCGCCCTGCACCCGCCGACGGCGACGCCCCGGGCCACGGAGGTCGCGACGGTCACGCGTACGGCCGCCGGCCGCAGGGCGACGACGCGCATGCGCCGCCCCGCACTCAGCTGATCAGCTGCTGATCCCTGGCCCCCCGCTGATCCTTCTTCTCCGCAGCAGACCGGAAACGTGCGACGCTGATGGCGTCCGACACGTCCCACCCCACCCGAGGAACCCGCCACCATGAGCCCCGCCGAAGGCGACCGTGACACCCAGCGCATCCTGATCGTCGACGACGAGCCGGCGGTGCGCGAAGCACTCCAGCGCAGCCTCGCCTTCGAGGGGTACGACACGGAGGTCGCGGTCGACGGCGCGGACGCCCTGGAGAAGGCCACCGCGTACCAGCCCGACCTGGTCGTCCTGGACATCCAGATGCCGAGGATGGACGGCCTCACGGCGGCCCGGCGGATGCGCGGCGCGGGCACGACCACGCCCATCCTGATGCTGACGGCCCGGGACACGGTCGGCGACCGCGTCACCGGCCTCGACGCGGGCGCGGACGACTACCTGGTCAAGCCCTTCGAACTGGACGAGCTCTTCGCTCGCGTACGGGCCCTGCTGCGCCGCAGCTCCTTCGCCGCGGCGGCCGTCGCGGGCAGCCTTCCGGAGGACGAGGCCCTCACCTTCGCCGACCTGCGCATGGACCTCGCGACCCGCGAGGTGACGCGCGGCGGCCGGGCCGTGGAACTGACCCGCACGGAGTTCACCCTCCTGGAGATGTTCCTGGCCCACCCGCGCCAGGTCCTCACGCGGGAGCAGATCCTGAAGGCGGTCTGGGGCTTCGACTTCGAGCCCTCCTCCAACTCCCTCGACGTGTACGTCATGTACCTCCGCCGCAAGACAGAGGCCGGCGGCGAGCCGCGCCTCGTCCACACGGTCCGGGGCGTGGGGTATGTGCTGCGACAGGGTGGCGCGGAGTGAGGCGGGTGGTACGCCGGTACCGGTCGCTTCCGATCCGGTCCAGGCTGGCGCTGCTGGTCGCTGCCGCTGTGGCGTTCGCGGTGGCGGCGGTTTCGGTGACGTGCTGGTTCATCGTGCAGGGGAAGCTGTACGACCAGCTCAACACCGACCTGCAGAGGGGAATGAGGGGGCCCGGACAGATCCAGCAGGCCAATGCCGCCCTCTTCGCCTGTTCCAAGACCCCGCAGGGCAACGGTCTGTTCCAGAACAACTACTCCCAACTGGTCACGGAGAGTGGAAAGGTCTGCGCCTTCGACAACTCCACGGGCACTGTCGAGGTGACCCAGTCCGACAAGAACGCGATCAAGAGCGCGGACACCAGCACCGTCCACTTCCGCAACGGCACCGACACCGACGGCACCGAAGTGCGCGTGATGGTCCGGCCGTTGGGTGCCACCGAGACGGCCGCCGGGGACCCCGGACCCCGTGTCGGGCTGGTCGTCGCCGTACCCCTGAAGGGCACCCAGGACACCCTCAACGACCTCGCCCTGATTCTTCTTCTCGTCTCCGGAGTCGGTGTGCTCGGAGCCGGAGCCGCCGGTCTCGCTGTCGCCCGCGCAGGCCTCCGCCCCGTCGACAAGCTCACCGAGGCCGTCGAACATGTGGCGCGGACCGAGGACTTGAGCATCCGTATCCCGGTGGAGGACGACAGCGACGACGAGATCGCTCGCCTCTCCCACTCCTTCAACTCGATGACCTCGTCCCTCGCCAACTCCCGCGAGCTGCAGAAGCAGTTGATCGCCGACGCCGGTCACGAACTCCGCACCCCCCTCACCTCCCTCCGGACGAACATCGAACTCCTCACCCGCAGTGAGGAGACGGGCCGGCCCATCCCCGAGGCGGACCGCAAGGCGCTCCTTGCCTCGGTGAAGGCTCAGATGACCGAACTGGCCGCCCTGATCGGCGACTTGCAGGAGTTGTCCCGCTCGGAGGGCCAGCACGGCGAACGCGTCCAGGTGGTCGCCCTGGAGGACACGGTCGAGTCGGCTCTGCGCCGAGCCCGTCTACGCGGCCCCGAGCTGACGATCACGGCGGACATCCAGCCCTGGTTCGTCCGGGCGGAACCCTCGGCCCTGGAACGGGCGGTGGTCAACATCCTCGACAACGCGGTGAAGTTCAGCCCCGAGAACGGCACGATCGAGGTCCAGCTGACCAACGGCACTCTGACCGTCCGCGACCACGGCCCCGGCATCCCCGCCGACGAGATCCCCCACGTCTTCGACCGCTTCTGGCGCTCACCGTCAGCGCGAGCCCTCCCCGGTTCCGGCCTGGGGCTGTCGATCGTCGCCCGTACGGTCCAACAGGCGGGCGGCGAGGTCACGTTGGCCCGCGCGGAGGGCGGCGGCACGGTGGCCACCGTACGACTGCCGGGGGCGGCTGTTCCGCCGCCGGAGGCGGTGTAGGAGGCTCGACCTCTTGCCAGGTCGTGATACCGGGTTTCCTCGGTC
>NZ_AEJB01000230.1 GCF_000331005.1 Streptomyces turgidiscabies Car8 | reverse complement strand
ACCGAGATCCCCTCGCCCGTCTCCGGCATCCTCGCGTCCATCAAGGTCGCCGAGGACGAGACCGTCGAGGTCGGCGCCGAGCTGGCCCTCATCGACGACGGCAGCGGCGCGCCCGCTGCCGCCCCGGCCGCGGCGGAGGTCGCCCCTCCGGCGCCCGCCCCCGCTGCCCCGGCTCCGGCCCCGGCCGCCCAGCCGTCCACCGAGCAGGCGGCTCCGGCCCCTGCTCCCACCGCCGAGGCTGCCTCCGGCGGCAGCTCCGCCGAGGGCACGGACGTCGTCCTGCCCGCGCTCGGCGAGTCCGTCACCGAAGGCA
>NZ_AEJB01000229.1 GCF_000331005.1 Streptomyces turgidiscabies Car8 | reverse complement strand
CAGCGCGTCAACCTCGCGCTCGCCGCGCGCAGTATGGGCGACCTGGCCGGCGAGGTGCTCGCATGACGGACCCGGCCTGCAGATCCGGCCCCACCCGTACGACCGGCACGAGAGCGCGGGTGAGTGCATGAGGGCATCCGCCGCGCGCAACCTGCCCGCGCTCCTGCTGGGGCTGCGCGAGGAGGGGTTCAGCGGCACGGTACGGGTCGCGGGCACCCCGGGCGGCACGCTCCACCTGCGCGACGGCCTGGTGGGCGCGATCGAGACACCGGGGGCGCCGACCACCACCTCGGCACTGCTGACCTCGGGTCGGATCGGCGACGAGGACTGGCTCGCCGCGTGCGCCGCACAGCGCGACGCGGAACTGCTCGGGGAACACCTGGTCGCCGACAAACTGGTGGGCGCCGTAGAGCTCGAAGTCATCTGCACGGCAGCCGTGTTCGACGCGGCCTTCGCCATGTCGCTGGGGGCGCCCGGCAGTTGGGAGCTGAGCGACCGGGAGCCGGCGCTCCTCGCCCGACCGGGCGTGGAACCACGGCAGTTGACCGACGAGACCACGCGGCGGATCGCGCTGCTCCTCCGTCTGTGGGGACCGCCGGGCGACCTGGCCCGCGTGCGGCCCGTACCGGGTACGGGGGTTGTGGAGGGGCCGCTGTCCGGCCGGCACGAGAACATTCTGAACCAGGTCAACGGGCGCCGTACGGCCCGGGACCTCGCCTTCGCGCTGGGGCGCGGGCTGTACGCCGTGATGCTGGACCTGGTCCGCATGGAGTCGTACGGGTTGCTCCGGTGGGAGCCCCCGACCGTCCCCGGCGGCCGGCCCAGCACGGCGCCACGAGTCACCCCCGGCCGTACGCCGGCCACCGGCCCGCCGCCGGTGCCGCCGAGAACCGAGCCGCTGCCGAGGCGTATGCCCCGTGGCGGAGAGAAAGGGGGGAAGTGAGTGCGGACGATGGAAGAGATGACCCAGGCACCGACCGACGTGCTGACGAAAGCACCGACCGACGCGCTGACGGAAACGAAGAGGAACACCAAGAGGGAAACGCCGAGCGGAACGGCGAGGGAAACGCCGAGCGGAACGGCGAGGGAAGCGGCGAGCGACACGACGACGGAGACGCGTCGGAGGGCGCGGACCAGGAACACGACGCCCAAGGGGTGACCACGCCCCCTCTGCCCGTACGGAAGCCGCTTCCCGTACGGGGTGCGCCGAACCCCGCCCTGCTGGGCCCCTCGGCCGAAGAACTGGCCGCCGACCAACCCTCTGTCGAGACGCTGCGGCGGGTCCGCCACGCGTTGCGCGCTCTTCCCGAGCCCGACTGACCGCAAGGAGTACGTCCCATGGGTCCCTTGAGCCCTCCGAGCCCCTCGAATCCCCTGAGCGACAACCCCCAGTCGGCCCAGGCGTCCCAGCTGACCGACATCCTGACCTCGTTGCGGGAGCGGGTGATGGGAGTCTCCGAGAGCGTCCTGTCCACGGTGGACGGCCTTCTCGTCGTGGCCGACGCGGACACCGTGCACCCGGAGTCGGTCGCCGCGCTCGCCGCCGCGACGCTCGGGGTGAGCCGCCGTATCGCCGAGCAGGCGAAGGTCGGGGCCCTGCGTGAGGTGGTCGCCCGGTGCGGCTCCGGGCACGTGATCGTGCTGGCCGTCGGCGAACGCGCCCTGCTGACCGTCGTGGGCGACGACGGGCTGGACATCGCCGCGTTCCAGCGTGAGTCCCCGGCCACGGTCGAGGAGTTGACCAACGTCCTGGCGGCGGACGTGGCGTACTGAGACGGACGCCGCGCGAGCCCGCCGTCGGTTACGTCTGATACGCCTGCTTCCCTCTAACGGGCTAATCTGCGGCTCCTGAGGCCTGAGATTCGCCCAATGCCTCCGTACGGCCGCTGCCGGCCGCCCTATCCTCCATTTCCCGGAGCCTGGACAGGTTCGCGCCGAACGCCCGGTCGGCGCCGGTCCGGGACGCGGGGGAGGGAGCGCCATGCGGTCGATCACACCGTGGGCGCGTGTCTACGTCATCGCGGTCGCCGTCGGGGCCGTCCTCTGCGCGGCGCCCGTCCGGTACGCGCACGCCCCCTGGGGCGCCGTGGCGCTGTTCGCCGCGCTGTGCGCAGCGTGCGAGCAGCTCGCGGTCGGCCGGTTCGGCGGGCGCGCGGGGTACGAGGGGCCGGGCGCCGCCGGTCCCGGTGGCACCGGCGGCGGACCGCCCCGCTGGCACACGCCCGTCCTGCTCGCCGCCGCCTTCCTGCTGCCGCCCGCCGCTGCCGCCCTCGTGCCGCTGCCGGGCGCGCTGCTCGTGCGGGGCGCGGAACGGACGCCTTGGCCGCGTCGGCTCTGGCGGGCCGGACAGCTGGGGATCGGCGCCTGGACGGCCTCGCGGGTGCACTGGTCGCTCGGCGGCCCCGACACGGTCGTCTCCTCCTACTTCCCGTACGCCCTGGCCGCCGCCGGAGCGGCCGTGGTCGCGTTCTGCCTGGTCCTGGCCCTGCTCGACGGAGGCATCCTGGCGCTCGCCGAACGGGTGCCGGTACGGCTGGCCTGGCGGGGACTGTTCGTACGGTCACTGGTGCCGGTCGGGGTGCACGGGCTCGCCGGGCTGATGATGGCCGTCCTGTGGCGCAGCCCGTACGGGCCCCTCGCGGCGCTGCTCGTGCTGCTCCCGATGTGGGTGTCGTGGTGGGTGTTCGCGCAGTACCACCGGGAGCGGGCGGCACACCAGGCGACGATCAGGGCACTCGTGCAGGCCGTCGACATCAAGGACGGGTACACGCGCGGACACAGCGAGCGGGTCGGGCAGGCGTCCATGGTGATCGCCCGGGAACTGGGCATGGACGACGAGCGGGTGGAAGTGCTGCGGTTCGCCGGAATCCTGCACGACGTCGGAAAGCTGGGCGTTCCCACGAGGCTGCTGCGCAAGGACGGGCCGCTGACCCCCGAGGAGCGGCGCGTGATCGAGCTGCACCCGGAGTACGGCCACGAGATGGTCCGGGGGATCGGCTTCCTCGGGGAGGCCCGGTCGGCGATCCTGCACCATCACGAACGGCTGGACGGGAGCGGGTACCCCTACGGGCTGGTCGGTAGCCAGATCCCGGAGTTCGCGCGGGTGGTCGCCGTCGCCGACGCGTTCGACGCGATGACGTCGACGCGGTCGTACAGCAGGGCGCGACCGGTGGGGGTCGCTCTCGCTGAGCTCGAACGGTGCGCGGGGACGCAGTTCGATCCGGTGATGGTGCGGGCGTTGGTGAGGGGGTTGGAGCGGCGGGGTGGATGGCATCCGGCGGTGACAGCCGACTCGGTCCAGTCCCGTTGTGATTTTTCACCCACCCCACCCGTTTCCAGTCCGATTACCAGCGAACCCGCCACGCGCCCCGACGGCATCCCCGGTCAGGTCGGTAGTGAAGGCAGGGTGCGATGAGGGGCCTCGTCCGTGGCGCCGCCGCTCTTCTCACCGCCGTCTCCCTCGCTCACACCCTCTGGTCGGGGCTCGACGAACGTGCTGTCGCGCTCTCCTTCGGGCTGCTCGTCGTCGCCGGGGAGCTGACCCGGTGGAGCGGGCCCGAGTCGCGGGAGGCGGCGCCGCTCGCCGCCGCCGGGGCCCTGTCGTACGCGCTGCTCGGGGAGGACGCGGGGCGAGCCACCCACCACGGCGCGCTCCAGGTCGTCACCGTCGTCGTCGCGGCCACCCTCGTCGGCTGTGTGCCGCACGTCGCGCGGGGACAGGGGCCGACCGCCGACCATGTCGCGCGCCGGGTGCTCACCGCCGGGTTCGCCGCCATCTGCTTCCAACCCCTTTACAACCAGGGCGTGTTCGAAGCCTGGGGCGGCTCCGCCTACGTCCTGCTGCTGGTCGCCCTGCTCGTGCTCACCGCGCTCTGCGACGCCGTACTCGCCGCGGCGCTCGCGCACGCGCGCACCGGCTGGCCCTTCGGCCCGCTGTTGCGGGACGAGCTGCGGGCCATGCTGGGGATCGGTACGGCCGTGTGTGCCACCGGGGTCGTCATGGCGCTCGCTGTCGCCGTCGTCGGACTCTGGGCGCTGCCCGTCTTCTCGCTGCCGCTGCTCCTCACCCAGTTCGCCTTCCGGCGGTACGCGGCCGTGCGGGCCACCTACCGGCAGACCATCGCCTCCCTGGCCCGCGCCACCGAGATCGCCGGATACACCCCGGCCGGGCATGCCCGGCGTGTCGCCGTGCTCAGCGGGGCTGTGGGCCGGGAGCTGGGGCTGTCCGAGCCGGAGCTGACCGTGCTGGAGTACGCGGCCCTCATGCACGACATCGGGCAGCTCAGCCTCGTCGACCCGGTACCGGCCGGCGCCACCGCCGTACTCCCCGTGGCGGAACAGCGCCGGATCGCGCTGCTCGGCGGGGCCGTCGTTCGGCAGACGGGGGTGGCCGCGGCCGTCGCCGTGGTCGTGGAGCGGCAGGCCGATCCGTACCGGGAACAGCCCGTGTCCGCGCGTATCGTGCGGGCCGTCAACGCCTACGACGAGAAGGTGCGGGACGCCGGAGCGGGCGGCCCGCTGCGGGCGCTGGAGGAGCTGCGGCTCGGTACCGGCCGGGACTATCAGCCCGAAGTGGTGGAATCCCTCGCGCGGGTACTCGCCAGAAATGGTGGAGTCGTCAGGGAGCGCATCGGTTGAAGATGGTGGTGGGAGAGGGGTGGACGGTCTTACGCTGCCCTCGGTTGGGTAACCCATGGGTAATGAGCGCCCCTCCAGCGGTCCGTGGTTGGATGCGAGGGAGAGGCTGTACGGGGGCAGAAGCCGGCCCACTCCACGGCACTGGCAGGCGGGAATCGTGAGGATCTTCGGCAAGGGGCGGCACCGGCCCTCCGCCTCATGGCGGCAGGCCACCGACCGCGCGTTCACGCTGATCGGCGACGGGCGGTACGAGGACGCGGGCGCGTTGCTGACACGTGCCGCCGATCTGGAACCCTGGCTGTCCGAGTCCTGGTTCAATCTGGCCCTGCTCCACAAGTTCCGGCACGACTGGGAGCAGGCGAGGGCGGCCGGTCTGCGCGCCATCGCCCTGCTCGACCGGGAGACCGGGGCCCCCGACTGGTGGAACGTGGGCATCGCGGCCACGGCTCTGCAGGACTGGCCGCTGGCCCGGCGGGCCTGGCAGGCGTACGGGCTGCGGGTGCCCGGGGGCGCCGCTGCCGCCGGTGAGCCCGCCGGGATGGACCTGGGCAGCGCGGCCGTACGGCTGTCGCCGGAGGGCGAGGCCGAGGTCGTGTGGGGGCGGCGGCTCGACCCCGCGCGCGTCGAGGTGCTGTCGATTCCGCTGCCGTCCTCCGGGCGGCGCTGGGGCGAGGTCGTGCTGCACGACGGGGTGCCCCACGGGGAGCGGACCACTGCGGCCGGGCACTCCTACCCCGTCTTCGACGAGATCGAGCTGTGGGCGCCCTCGCCCGTGCCGACCTGGGTGGTCCTCCTGGAGGCCGCCGCCGAGGACGACCGGGACGCCCTGGAGCGGCTGGCGTCCGACGCGGGGTTCGCCGCGGAGGACTGGTCGTCGTCGGTGCGGTTGCTGTGCCGGATGTGTTCGGAGTCACGGATGCCGTCCGACGAGGGTGACGGGGAGCATCTCGATCCGCACGATCACAGTGAGCCGGGGCATCCCGGGCCGCTGGGGCACCGTACGGACGGGCAGTTCTGGGCGCCTGAGCGGGAGTGTGGCCTTGCGGCCCCGGCGTCTCTTGTACGGGGTTTGTTGGACGGGTGGGTCGCTGACAGTCCGGATACTCGGGACTGGCGGGATCTGGAAGAGGTCTGTTAGGGCTCGTCGTTGGCTGCGGGCCCGATGTGGCTGGTCGCGCAGTTCCCCGCGCCCCTGACGGGCGCGCCCCTGCGGGGCGCTGCCCGTACCCTGTATCAGCAACTCTCCCCGTTTGTTTGAGGAAGGCATCGTCGGTCATGGCGCAGCAGGACACCGATCAGCAGCACGTGGGCGTGCTTCCCGTGGACGACGAGGGATTCGTCGTCGACACCGAGGACGGCGAGGAGCGTGAGGCGGCCTGGCGCGAGCGGGGGACCTCGCGGCCCATCACGGTCGTCGGCAACCCGGTGCTGCACAAGGAGTGCCAGGACGTCACCGAGTTCGGCGCGGAGCTGGACCAGCTGGTCGCGGACATGTTCGCCAGCCAGCGCACCGCCGAGGGCGTGGGTCTGGCCGCCAACCAGGTCGGCGTCGACCTGAAGGTCTTCATCTACGACTGCCCCGACGACGACGGCGCCCGGCACACCGGTGTGATCTGCAACCCGAAGCTGGTCGAGCTGCCCGCCGACCGGCGCCGGCTGGACGACAGCAACGAGGGCTGCCTCTCGGTGCCCACCGCGTACGCGCCGCTCGCCCGGCCCGACTACGCCGAGGTGACCGGGCAGGACGAGAAGGGCAACCCCATCAAGGTGCGGGGCACCGGCTACTTCGCGCGCTGCCTGCAGCACGAGACCGATCACCTGTACGGGTACCTGTACATCGACCGGCTCTCCAAGCGCGAGCGCAAGGACGCCCTGCGGCAGATGGCCGAGAACGAGCCCCGGTACCCCGTGGTCGCGAACGACTGAACGACTGACAACT
>NZ_AEJB01000228.1 GCF_000331005.1 Streptomyces turgidiscabies Car8 | reverse complement strand
CGTCCCCTGCCTGCCGCATCCCTGGCGCGGGTCCGCCCGGCCCCGCCTACTGTGGATCGGGGAGGACGACCGAAAGGGGTGTACGGCGATGACCGACATGACCCAGTCCAGCCGGCCGGAGCAGCCCGGCGATCAGGGCGGCGACCCGCTGTCCGCCCAGCTCAGGAAGCCGAACGTCACCAGGCGCGGCGGCGGTGACCCCGCCGACCGGGGGCGCACCACGATCGCCGACGGGGTCGTCGAGAAGATCGCCGGGCTCGCCGCCCGGGACGTCGTCGGTGTGCACGCGATGGGCAGCGGTCTGTCCCGGACCTTCGGTGTGGTCCGTGACCGGGTGCCGGGCGGCGCCTCGAAGTCCGTCAGCCGTGGAGTGAAGGCCGAGGTCGGAGAGGTGCAGACGGCTCTCGACCTGGAGATCGTCGTCGAGTACGGCGTCTCGATCGGCGACGTGGCCCGGGCCGTGCGCGAGAACGTCATCGCCGCCGTCGAACGCATGACCGGCCTGGAGGTCGTCGAGGTCAACATCGCGGTGACGGACGTCAAGCTGCCCGAAGAAGAGGAAGAAGAACCCGAGCCCCGCCTGCAGTGATCCTGCGGTGACGGATTCGGGGCATCGGCAGAGCACCGGGAAGGCAGGGCAGAATGAGCATCGCCGTGATCGGCATGATCGCCGGAATGGCGCTGGGATTCGCCGGGTACTTCGGCGGCTTCGGCGCGTTTCTGCTGGTGGCGGCCCTGGGCGCCCTCGGCTTCGTCGTCGGCCGGTTCCTGGAGGGTGACCTGGACCTGGGTGACTTCTTCCGCACCCGCGACGACCGGCGGCGGTGAGGCGTCGTGGCCGAGGAGCAGGCCGGTGAGGAGCGGTCGGGAGATACCCGTACGCCCCGCAAGGCCATGACGGCCGTGCCACCCGGTGAACGCGGCGCCACCCGGATCGCCGACCGGGTCGTGGCGAAGATCGCCGCGCAGGCGGCCCGTGAGGCGCTGACCGAGCTGCCTCCGGACGCCGTGCCCCCGCACGCGACGGTCGTCGTCCACCACGACCGTGCCCGCGTCCGTGTGATCCTCGAACTCCTGTACCCATCGGATATCGGTGGCCAGTGCGCGACAGTGCGTCATCGGGTCGCTTCGCGGGTACACGCACTGGCGGGAATGGACGTGCCGGAGGTCGCCGTCGAGATCGAGCGGCTGCACCTGGCACCGCCGCACGGTGCGGCACCAGGGAAGGCGCAGGGGAGGACGCGATGAGCGAGCCCCAGGGCTTCGACGGCTCCGGGAACACCCGAAGACTGCCAGTACTGGAGAAACCGGACGACGCGACGACCGACACCCCGGGAACGGGGCAGTCCTCGTCCACCGCCGCCTACGACCCCCTGCCCGTCCTCGGCGACGGGGAGGACAGGAACGGCCGCTTCTGGTCGGCGCGCCGTGTCCCGGCAGCCGTCCTCGCCCTGCTGCTGTTTCTCGTGGCGGGCGCGTTCCTCTACGACATCACCGCGGTACGAGCCCGCCGCGAGGCCATGAGCTGGCGCAAGGCGCTGGCCGGGCAACTGGCGGAACGTCCCCTCGACGACACCTGGGTCCTGGTCGGCGCCGGTGTCGCGGTGGCCCTCGGCACCTGGCTCCTCGTCCTCGCTGTCACGCCCGGTCTGCGGGGCGTCCTGCCGATGCGGCGCACCCACGCCGACGTCAGGGCCGGCCTGCACCGGGCCGCCGCCGCGATGGTGCTGCGCGACCGGGCCATGGAGGTGTCCGGCGTCCAGTCGGTCCGGGTCCGGATGACCCGCACCAGGGCAGACGTCCGCGCGCTCTCCCATTTCCGTGAACTCGACGACGTACGGGCCGACCTGGACGACGTGCTCACCTACGCGATCAGGAGCCTCGGCCTGTCCCGGCCGCCGGCCCTGTCCGTGCATGTCGCCCGCCCCGGCCGGAAGGGGTGAGGACGGATGCGGCGCGTCGTCAACCGCGTAATGCTCGGCCTGGCGGGCCTGGCGCTGATCGTCGTCGGCGGCTCGGTCCTGGCCGTGGGGCTCGGCGCCCGATGGCCGACGTGGTGGATCCACGACGACCGCCACGACGTACTGCTGAGCGACGCCGAACGGACCCACTACCGGGACGCCGGCTGGTGGTGGCCGACGGTCCTCGCCGTCCTGGCCGCCCTGGTCCTCCTGACCCTGTGGTGGCTGACCGCGACCCTCCGCCGACGCCGCCTCACCGAGGTCCTGGTGGACACGGGCGACAACGAGGGCGCCCTGCTGCGAGGCCGCGCCATGGAGACCGCGGTCGCGGGAGAGGCGGCCCGCCTGGACGGCGTGGAACGAGCCCACGTGACCCTGACGGGCAGCCGCACAGCCCCGGAGGCCCGAGTCCAACTCCTCCTCCAGCCGCACGCCACCCCGGAGGAAGCGGTACTCCGCCTGGCGGCGGAAGCCCTGACCCATGCCCGCGACTCGGCAGGCCTCAAGTCCCTCCCGACGGAAGTCGATCTGAGGGCGGTCAAGCACCGCGCGGAAAGGGTCAACTAGCAGTCAGGGGCACGAGCAGTTCCCTAGGGGCGCGAGGCTGTGACATATGCGGCTCCGCCGCGGGGCGCGACAAGCCACAACGCACCCGCAGCCGCACGACTACAGGCCAGTTCAGAACCCGTGCCGCATCCCCCCGTCAACAGGCACCATGACCCCCGTCAGATAGCTCGCCGCAGGCGACAGCAGAAACGCCGCCGTCCGCCCGAACTCCTCCGGCTTCCCGTACCGCCGCAACGGAATCCGCGACTCGTTGGCGACCCGGGTCGCCGCCGGGTCGGCGGACAGCCCGTCCAGCTCGCGCACGCGATCCGTGTCGATGCGCGCCGGCAGCAACCCCACCACCCGGATCCCGCGCGGCCCCACCTCGTCGGCGAGCGACTTGGCGAACCCGGCGAGCCCCGGCCGCAGGCCGTTGGAGATGGTCAGCCCCGGAATCGGCTCGTGCACCGAACCGGACAGCACGAACCCGACGACCCCGCCCGGCTCCAGCTCCGCCACCGCCGTACGGGCCAGCCGTACCGCACCCAGGAACACCGAGTCGAACGCGGCCCGCCACTGCTCGTCCGTGTTGTCGGCGACGAACCCCGGCGCCGGACCGCCCACGCTGACGAGGATGCCGTTGAAACGCCCGAAGTGCTCACGGGCCGCCGCGACGAGCCGCTCCCCGACCTCCGGGTCGGAGTTGTCCGCGGCCACGCCCACGGCCCCGGGGCCGAGGGCTGCCGCGGCCTCCGTGACCGTCTTCTCGTCCCGCCCCGTGATGACCACCTTCGCGCCGTCGGCGACGAGTTCGCGCGCGGCGGCGTTGCCCAGTCCGCGGGTGGCTCCGGTGACGACGTACACCCGGTCCTTCAGTCCAAGATCCATGGTCCCTATCCTGCCCGGTTCTCGCCGTACAGGGCGAGGGCGGTGTTGACGAGGCCGATGTGACTGAACGCCTGGGGGAAGTTGCCGAGCTGACGTTCGGCGACCGGGTCGTACTCCTCCGCCAGCAGCCCCACGTCGTTGGTGACAGCGACCAGGCGTTCGAAGAGCGCGCGCGCCTCCTTCGTACGGCCGATCATGTGCAGGGCGTCCGCAAGCCAGAACGAGCAGGCCAGGAACACGCCCTCGTCACCGGGCAGTCCGTCGACCACGGGACCGTCCGTGCTGTAGCGGCGGACGAACCCGCCGTGCCCCAGCTCGTCCCTGATCGCGTCGATGGTGCCGACGATCCTCGGGTCGTCCGGCGGCAGGAAGCCGACGCGGGGCAGGAGCAGCACGGCGGCGTCGAGTTCGCGGGAGCCGTAGTACTGGGTGAACGTGTTGCGCTCCGGGTCGTAGCCGCGTTCGCACACCTCCCGGTGCACCTCGTCGCGCATCGCCCGCCAGCCCTCCAGGTCGCCGCCGTTCAGCTTCGGGTTGAGCTCCAGCTGACGTACCGCGCGGTCCGCCGCGACCCAGGCCATCACCTTGGAGTGCACGAAGTGCCGGCGTGGGCCGCGCACCTCCCACAGTCCTTCGTCGGGCAGGCGCCACGCCGTCCCCAGGAACTCCATGAGCGCGCACTGCAGACGCCACATGTGCGGCTTGGACGGGAGTCCCGAACGCCGGGCCAGCGCCAGCGAGTCGATCACCTCGCCGTACACGTCGAGCTGGAGCTGCCGTACCGCGGCGTTGCCGATGCGCACCGGGGCCGAGCCGCCGAACCCGGGCAGCCAGTCCAGCTCGAACTCGGGCAGCCGGCGCTCACCGGCGAGCCCGTACATGATCTGGAGGTCCGCCGGGTCGCCCGCGACGGCCCGCAGCAGCCAGTCACGCCAGCACTCGGCCTCCTCGTGATAGCCCACCGACAGCAGCGCGTTCAGGGTGAGCGTGGAGTCGCGCAGCCAGCAGTAGCGGTAGTCCCAGTTGCGTACGCCGCCCAGTTCTTCTGGGAGTGACGTGGTGGGGGCGGCCACGATCCCGCCGGTCGGCGCGTAGGTCAGCGCCTTGAGGGTGATCAGCGAGCGCACGACGGCGTCCCGGTGCGGCCCGTCGTACGTACAGCGCGCAGACCAGGCCTCCCAGTCAGAGACGGCCGCGTCCAGTGCCTCGTACGGGTCGACGAACGGCGGATGCGGCTCGTGCGAGGGGTGCCAGGTCAGCACGAACGCGACCCGTTCGCCCTCCGCGACGGTGAACTCCGAGTACGTGGTGAAGTCCCGGCCCCAGGTACGCACCCCTTCCTCGGTACGCAGCCACACCGCGTCCGGTCCGGCGACGGCCACCCGGTGTCCGTTCGCCCGGCGCATCCAGGGCACGATCGCCCCGTAGTCGAAGCGCAGCCGCAGTGTGCTGCGGACGGTCACCTCGCCGCGTACGCCCTCGACGATCCGTACGAGATCGGGCGCACGGTCGCGCTGGGGCATCAAATCGGTGACGCGTACGGCGCCGTCGTCGGTCTCCCACTCGGTGTCGAGGACGAGGGTGCCGGGCCGGTAGGAGCGCCGGACGCAGCGGTCGGCGCCCTCGGGGGCGATCCGCCAGTGCCCGTTGCGTTCGTCGCCGAGCAGAGCGGCGAAACAGGCGGCCGAGTCGAAGCGGGGCAGACACAGCCAGTCGACGCTGCCGTCCATGCCGACGAGCGCGGCGGTCTGGTGGTCGCCGACGAGGGCGTAGTCCTCGATACGAGGGATGCGGTGCTTCTGATGGGGGTGCACGAGGGGCGGGTTCCCGGTGAGGGGCCCCGGCATTCGGGCGAAGCCGTCCTGTCACACGCCGAGATCTCCCGGTTACGTCACCCGGCCGTTCACGCCGAGCGGGGTGGTGTCAGGGGTGTCAGACGGCGGCGGGCTCGGTGTCCGGCGATTCCTGAGCCTCGCGTGCCGCCGCTTCGGCCTCCGCGCGGTCCCGGCGTTCCCTGCGGACGAGGATCACCCAGCCCAGGGGGACGGCCGCGGAGAACAGCCACCACTGGATGGCGTAGGCGTAGTTCAGCGCGGCGTTCTCGTCGCCCGGCTTGCCCAGCAGCTCCGGGGTGTCGCCCTTCGGCGCGGGCGTCGTCAGCACGATGTAGCCGCCGAGCACCTCGGCGCCGAGGCGCCGGGCCTCCTGCCGGCTGTTGATCAGCATGACCTGCCGGTCCGGCAGCCCCTTGAGGTCCTTGATACCGCTCGCCGCGGTCGTCTCGGCGGGCATCAGCCGCCCGGTGACGGTGATCTCGCCCTTCGGGGGCGCCGGGATCGTGGGGAACGCGGTCTGGCTCGGACCGTCGGAGGGGATCCAGCCCCGGTTGACCAGCAGGACCTTGCCGTCGTCGAGGACGAACGGGGTCAGGACGTGGTAGCCGACCTCGTCGTCGGAGTTGGTGCGGCGGCGGACGACGACCTCGTCGTCGGTGTCGAAACGACCCTTGGCGCTGACGGTGTGGTACCGCTCGCCGGTGGTGACGGTGTGACCGGGGGAGGTCAGCTTCTCCACGGGCACCGGATCGGCCGACAACGCGTCGGCGACCAGCTGGTTACGGGCGCTGCGCTCCTCGTAACGGTGCATCTGCCAGATGCCCAGCCTGATCATCGTGGGGATGAGGACGAGGGCGACCAGCGTGAGGATCACCCACTGCCGGGACAAGAGGAAGCGGTACACCCCACTGACGGTACAACTCGTCCGTGGGGTGCCTTCAGGGGGGTACGGACTCGGACGCGGACCCTCCCAGACCTTCCCAGACCCTTCCGGGCCGTCTCAGACCCTGTCGACGATCCCCACCCTCCCCTCCGCGCGTGCGCAGTGCGCCCCGCAGTACCAGTGGCCCTCGGCCTCGACGCCCTGCCCGATGATCTGGACCCGGCAGTGCTCGCAGATGGGTGCCATACGGTGGATCGCGCAGGCGAAGCAGTCGAAGACGTGCACCGACCCCTGCGCGTGCACCTCGAAGGTCATTCCGTAACTGTTCCCGCAGACTTCACAACTGGCCATGGGCCACAGGGTGGGCCGTCGGCGCCGTACGAGCGAGACGGTGCCGGGCGAGTCGGGCGCCAATCACCCGTCCGTACGGTCATCCCTCGGCCGCTGGTTCCACGTCCCGCAGGAGCTGCCCGAAGGCCGCCTCGTCGATGACCGGCGTGCCGAACTGCCGGGCCTTGACCACCTTCGAGGTCATGGAGTCGGGGTCGTTGGTGACGAGCAGGCTGGTGAGCCGGGACAGGCTCGTCGCGACATGCAGTCCCGCCTCGACGGCCCGGTCCTCCAGCAGGTCACGCTCGACCGAGGTGTCCCCGGAGAACGCCACGCGCATGCCCTGCCTGAGCGGACGGCCGTCCTCGTAGCGACCCGGGTTGGGGTACGGACACGCCGGCCGCTTGCGGGAAGGGCGCCAACTGGTCGGCTGATAGCTCCCGTAGCCCCCGGAGGCCTGCCGCCCGATCTGTGGGCGCGAGGAGCCGCCCGCCGCCGATCCGGACCACTCCGTCAGCGGCCGGCACTCCAGCAGCGGCAGCCGTACGCCGCCCCGGGCCGCCGCGTGCAGACTGGGCCGGAACGCCTCGGCGAGCACCCGCGCGTCGTCCAGCGCGTGGTGGGCCCGTTGCTGGACGACCCCGTAGTGCGCGGCGAGGGTCTCCAGCTTGTGGTTGGGCAGCGGCAGTCCCAGCTCCTTGGACAGCGCGATGGTGCACAGCCGCTGCCGCACCGGCGCCTCGCGCTCCGCGCGCGCGTACTCCCGGGCGATCATCGACCAGTCGAAGACGGCGTTGTGCGCGACGAGCACACGGTCGGCGAGCCGGGACGCGAACTCCTCGGCGATGTCCACGAAGAGCGGGGCACCCTCCAGGGCGTCGCTCGTCAGCCCGTGGATCCACACCGGCCCGGGATCCCGTTCCGGATTGACCGTTGTGTACCAGTGGTCCTCGACCTCACCGCGCGCGTCCAGCCGGTAGACCGCGGCGGAGATTATCCGGTCGTCCCGGGACAGACCGGTCGTCTCGACGTCAACGACCGCGTATCCCTGGGGATATGCGGTCGGCCACGGGGCGGGGGACGGCGTGGGCGTCAGGTCTTCGAGCATGGTCCCAGAGAATACGGGCCGCGACTGACACTCCGTCGCGCGCCCGTCGCGCGCCCGTCGTGTACCCATTGGCGGAGACCACCAACAAGCAAGCGCGTACTGTGCTGAATACTTGTCAGTAACAACGTCTATGCGCCGTCTGTGTGGCGTCCTAACGTGCAGTCATGCCCAACCTCCCCGACGTCGTG
This sequence comes from Streptomyces turgidiscabies Car8, assembly GCF_000331005.1. GTDB lineage: Bacteria > Actinomycetota > Actinomycetes > Streptomycetales > Streptomycetaceae > Streptomyces > Streptomyces turgidiscabies. Next base: position 4,311 of record NZ_AEJB01000228.1, on the reverse strand, counting down.
GCCTGGTCGATACCCGCCTTCGTGCTGCTCACCGTCATCGAGATGATCAGCGTTCGGATCCACCCCGATGAGGACGCCGCCGGGTACGACTCCAAGGACGCCGCCACCAGTGTCGGCATGGGACTCGGCAGCCTGGCCTTCGACTTCCTGTGGAAGATCCCGATCGTCGCGCTCTACACGGCCGTCTACCAACTCACGCCCCTGCGCGTGCCCGTCCTGTGGTGGACCGTTCCGCTCATGCTGCTCGCGCAGGACTTCTTCTACTACTGGTCCCACCGCGGCCACCACGTCGTTCGCATCCTCTGGGCCTGCCACGTCGTCCACCACTCCAGCCGCAGCTTCAACCTGACGACGGCTCTGCGCCAGCCCTGGACCACGCTCACCGTCTGGCCGTTCTACGTCCCCCTCGTCGCCCTCGGGGTCCACCCGGCGGCGCTCGCCTTCTGCTCCTCCGTGAACCTCGTCTACCAGTTCTGGATCCACACCGAGCGCATCGACCGCATGCCCCGGTGGTTCGAGTACGTCCTCAACACGCCCTCGCACCACCGTGTCCACCACGCCTCCCAAGGCGGCTACCTGGACCGCAACTTCGGCGGAATCCTCATCGTCTGGGACCGCCTCTTCGGCTCGTTCGCCGCCGAGACCGAACGGCCTGTCTACGGGTTGACGAAGAACATCGACACGTTCAACCCGGTCAGGGTCGCCACTCACGAGTACGTCGCGATCGTCAAGGACATCAAGGCGGCGGGCAGTTGGCGTGAGCGCGCCGGCCGGGTGTTCCGGGGGCCCGGCTGGCAGCCCGCGCACCCGCGCCGGGAACCGGCCGAAGAGACCGTCGGCGCGTGAGGCCCGCCCGGGTTCTCCTCGCCGCCTTCGCTCTCACGGCGGCCGTCGACCTGATCTCCCTCGCGGCCGGCTCCGACACCGGACACGCCCTCGCCAAGCCCTTCCTGATGCCCCTCCTGGCCGCCCACGCACACCTTCGCGGCGCCCCGCGACTCCTCCTCGCCGCTCTCCTCCTCGGCGGGGCCGGCGACGTCCTGCTGCTCTCCGACGCCGACCCGGCGTTCCTGGCCGGCATGGCCTGCTTCGCCGTCGGCCATGTCTGTTACCTCGCGCTCTTCAGGACGTACGGCAACCAGGACAGCACCCCGAACGCCACCCCACGCGCGCGTGCGGCACGAAGTCGGCTCGCGGTGGCCTACGCCCTGGCCCTAGGCGGCACCCTCGCCGTCCTCTGGCCCGGCCTCCCCGCCGAACTCCGTATCCCCGTCGCCGGTTACAGCCTCCTGCTGACCGCGATGGCCTACCGGGCCACGGCACTCGGTCTCCTCGCCGGCACGGGCGGGGCGCTCTTCCTGCTCTCCGACACTCTCATCGCGACCGGAGTCGCGGACCTGCCCCAGCTCCCCGCACCCGACTTCTGGATCATGCTCACGTACGTCGCGGCCCAGTGGCTCCTGACCGGCGGTGTGCTCGCGGCGGCGAGCACCGGTACGCGCCCACCCCTCAAGTCCAGCGGATCGGCACCGGCAACGCGGTGAGCAGCCCCGACACCGCGACCACCAGCCCCAGCGCGACGACCTCCGCGCGCGCGGGGGAGCAGGCGGTCAGCGGGTCGGCCGCCCGGCTCAGCCGCAGCCGCGCCCACAGGGCGAGGCCGGCGACGGCCGCCACGACGATCACCTTGGCGAGCAGCGTGCGGCCGTACGCCGTCGACGTGAGCTGGTCCCAGACCGTGTCCGGCGGCATCCGGCGGAGCGTGCTCCAGACGCCCGTGGCGGTGATCAGCGCGAGCAGAACGGCCGCCACGCGCGCGTAGAGGCCCAACAACGCCACACGCGCCTCCCGGGCGGCCCCCCAGAGGGGCAACGTCCGCAGGACGTACAGCAGTCCGCCCACCCACAGCGCCGCACAGATGAGATGGACGAACGTCAGCGCCGAGCCGGTCAGCGGGTCGAGCTCCGGTGCCGGATGAGCCCGCAGCGCCTCCGCCACGGCCACCACCGCCAACGGCCAGACCTGTGTGGCCGGGCGGGCCGAGAGCGCGCACAGGCCCGCCGCGGCGAACCCGTTGACCTCCAGCAGAGCCAGCTTGCCGTCCCGGGACTCGTACAGGCCGCCCACGTCGATCGCCGCAAGGCTGTGCGGTACGAGGTTGCCGGTCGACACCACCGAGGCGAGCCCCAGCGCGGCGACAAAACCGACACCGGCCGCGTACGGCGCCCACGCGCGCGCCCGCTCCGCCGGCGCCCCGGGCAGCCCGCCGGCCAGCCGGTGCACGAACAGTTCGCCCACCGGAACGCACAGGGCGGCGAACAGCGCCGTCCGCAGCAGTCCGATCCCGCCCGCGCCGGGCGCGGCGGCCTCCCCGGTGCCGTCCAGCGCGACGGCCGGCCCGAGCAGCGGAATCAGGGCGGCCAGTACCACCAGCACGAGCACGGCGACAGCGCGGCCGGTGCCGGGGCGTGAGCCGTCGGGCGTTCTCGCGGGCCCGTCCTCGGCGGACGGCCCGTCAGTCGGTCGTGTCAAGCCCACCCCAAGTTCCTCACCGGCCGTCAGTACGTGGGGCCGTTGGCCCCACGTACTCGACGCTGTGTCTGTCTCAATACACCCAGCGCGCCCGATCGGTCCCCCAAACGCCGGGAGACCGTGCCCAGTCGACCGGCCCACCAGTGAAGTGGACCGGCGGGAGCGCGTACCGCAGCCGCCCCAGCGCGCTGTCCCGCTCGGCGAGCCACGCCTCCGGCCCGTCGTACGCGGAGTCGTCCACCGAGTTGTTCACGGAGTTGCTCACGGGCGCCGCCTGGCCTTGCTCCGCCCCGCTCATCAGCCACCCGGCCGTGCGGGCCAACGCCAGCCGTACGAACCGGCTGCCGCCCTCCCGTACCTGGTCGCTCAGCGCCCGCAGCACCCCCGCCGCCAGCAGATACCCCGTGCCGTGGTCGAGTGCCTGCGCGGGCAGGGCGCCCGGTTCCTCGGCCGACCCCTCCGCCACCGCGATGCCCGAGGCGACCTGCACCAGGCTGTCGAAGCCCCGACGCTCACCCCAGGGCCCGTACGCACCCCACGCCGACAACTGCCCCACGACCACTCCGGGCCTGCGCTCGGCCAGCGCCTCCGGCGAGAGCCCGAAGGGGTCCAGGGCGCCGGGCCGGTACCCGGTGACGACGACGTCGGCGCCGGCGAGGAGTTCCTCGAAGGCCCGCCGGTCGGTCCGCAGGTCCAGTACCGCCGACCGCTTCCCGAAGCCCGTGTCGGTGTGCTGGTCCGGGAGTTCGGGCAGCTGAGGCGCGTCCACGCGCAGTACGTCCGCGCCGAGCAGGGCGAGGGTGCGGGTGGCGACGGGGCCCGCGATGACCCGGGTCAGGTCGAGGACCCGGACTCCGGCGGCGGGCAGCAGGGGGCCGGTGCCGATCGGCGCGAGCACGCGCGCGCGTGCCGAGTCCAGCCGTCCGCGCTCGGCCAGGGGCCGCGCGGCCACCGCCGCGCCCTGTTCGTGCGCGGCCCACTCCTCGGCCGTACGCAGCGCGACGGCGAGGCCCCCGGCGGCGTACACGGTCTCCTCGGCCTCCACCGAGGAGCGTTCGGCGAACGCGGCGGCGACGGACTCCGGGTCCTCGGACGTGCCCAGGGCGGCGAGCAGACGCGCTCGGTGATGCGGGTAGTTCGCATGGGTGCGCACCCAGCCGTCCGTCGTCCGCCAGAAGCGCGACAGCGGCGCGAAGGAGACCGGTGCGCGTCCGTCGACCAGCAGGTGCCGCTCGCTGACGAGGGCCGTGGCGATCGCGCCGTCGTCCAGACGAACCCCGGGGACCTCCGGCAGCCCGGCCCGGAGGGCGCCCAGTTCCGCGGCGGCCAGCGCGCACGCCCCCACACAGGCCCGCGCCGACTCCCGTACCGGAAGCCGTGATGCGAGCACTCCGGTGCGTACGACGGTCGAGATCCGGTCGGGGGTGGCGGGATCGCCGCCCAGCGCGGCCCAGGTGTACTCCGTGCTCAACACAGTCATAGGCGCACTATGCCGTGTGGATCGGATCGACATCCGTACGGGACCGACACAGTGGGGGCACGCGGCGCTGCGCGAGGCCTCGCGCGGTCTGGCCGGCCCTAAGGCGACCCCGCTGAGCGAGTCGGAGGCGGCGGCGTTCGCCGACCGCGTCTAGCATGCGCTGTACGCGTCTAAGATCGTGTCGTACACGCAGGGCTTCCACGAGATCGCGGCGGGTGGCGCCGAGTACTACTGGGACATCGACCTCGGTGCCGTCTCCGCCCTCTGGCGCGGTGGCTGCATCATCCGGGCGGCCTTCC
>NZ_AEJB01000227.1 GCF_000331005.1 Streptomyces turgidiscabies Car8 | reverse complement strand
CTCGACCGCGACCGAGTGGCGCTCGACCGGCTGGACCAGGAGCTCGCCGTGATCTCCAAGCTGGACTACGACCCGTACTTCCTCGCCGTCGGCCAGGTCGTCGCCGACATCCGGGAACTGGGCATCCGGGTCGCCGCCCGCGGCTCGGGCGCCGGTTCGATGGTCTGCCACGCGCTGGGCATCGCCACCGCCAACCCTCTCGAACACCGGCTGCTGTTCGAACGGTTCCTCAGTGAGCGGCGCAAGGGGCTGCCCGACATCGACATCGACGTGGAGTCCGCCCGGCGCCTGGAGTGCTACGACGCGATCTTCGACCGGTTCGGCAAGGAACGCGTCGCCGTCACCGCCATGCCCGAGACCTACCGGGCCCGCCGGGCATTGCGTGACACCGGCCTCGCCCTCGGCATCGCACCCGCGGACGTCGACCGGATCGCCAAGAGCTTTCCGCACCTCCGCGCCTCCGACATCACCGGCGCCCTCGCCGAACTGCCCGAACTGCGTCAACTGGCCGCAGAGGCACACCGGTTCGGGCCGCTGTGGGAGCTGGCGGAAGGCCTCGACTCCCTGGTCCACGGCATGGCCATGCACCCCTGCGGAGTGGTCATCAGCGACGCCACCCTCCTGGACCGGCTGCCGGTGCAGCCCACACCGCAGGGCGACTACCCCATGGCGATGGCGGCGAAGGAGGAGATCGAGGCGCTGGGCAACATCAAACTCGACGTCCTGGGCGTGCGGATGCAGTCCGCGATGGCCCACGCCGTCACCGAGATCGAACGGACCACCGGCAACCGCATCGACCTCGACGACCCCGAGCAGGTTCCGCTGGACGACGTCTTCGCCTTCAAGCTCATCCAGGAGAGCCGGACCCTGGGCCTGTTCCAGCTCGAGTCGCCCGGCCAGCAGGACCTGCTGTCCCGGTTGCAGCCCCGCGACGTGCAGGACGTCATCGCCGACATCAGCCTCTTCCGCCCGGGCCCGGTCGCCGGCGGTATGCCCGAGCGGTACATCGCCGCCCGGCACGGCGGCACGCCGTCGTACGCCCACCAGGACCTGGAACCGGTGCTCGCCGACACCAACGGCGTGACCATCTGGCACGAACAGATCATCGAGACGCTGTCGGTCATGACCGGCTGCGACTACGCGATGGCGGAGATCGCCCGGCGCGCGCTCGGTGACAAGAGCCGGCTGCCACGGGTCAGGGACTGGTTCCACGGCCTGGCGCGCGCACGTGGCTACAGCGCGGCCGTGCGGGACGAGGTCTGGCAGACCGTCGAGGCCTTCGGCGCCTACGGCTTCTGCCGCGCGCACGCGGTCGCCTTCGCCGTACCCGCGCTGCAGAGCGCCTGGCTCAAGGCCCACTACCCGGCGTACCTGCTGGCCGGTCTGCTCGAACACGACCCGGGTATGTGGCCCAAGCGCGTCCTGGTCGCCGACGCCCGCCGGGGCGGCGTGCAGGTCCTGCCCGTCGACGTCAACCGCTCCCGGGTGAGACACACCGTGGAGAAGGCCGACGGAGAGCGGTGGGGTGTACGCCTCGCGCTGTCCGGGGTGCGCGGCATCAGCGAGGAGGAGTGCGCCCGGATCGAGGAGGGGCAGCCGTACGGATCGCTGTCGGACCTCTGGCAGCGGGCCCGGCCCAGCAGACCGGTCGCCGAACGCCTCGCCGAGATCGGCGCCCTGGGCTGTCTGCACGACGGGCGGCTCACCCGGCGTGATCTCCTGCTCCAGATCGCGGAGTTGCACCGGCAGTCCCGCAACCGGACCGCGAGCAAGGGTCAACTGCCCATCGGCACAGGCGCCGTGGGAGGGGTGGAGCCGAGCGGTCTGCCGGAGATGACCGGCCGCGAGGCCCTCAGCGCCGAGTTGAGCACCCTCGGTATCGACGTCTCCAGGCATCTGATGGAGCACCACCACCGGCTGCTGCGTGAGATCGGCGCGACCGACGCGGCCCATCTGGCCGGACTGCGGGCCGGGCAGCGGGTGTTGGTCGCCGGGGTGCGGGCCTCCACGCAGACCCCGCCGATCGCCAGCGGGAAGCGGGTCATCTTCGTGACGCTGGAGGACGGTTCCGGCCTGGTCGACCTGGCCTTCTTCGAGGACTCCCATCCGGCGTGCGCGTACACGGTCTTCCACAGCGGGCTGCTGCTGGTGCGCGGCACGGTCCAGGTGCGCGGCACCCGTCGTACCGTCGTCGGCTCCATGGCCTGGGACCTCGACGAGATCGCCGCCGCCCGCCGTGACAACGGCCCCGAAGCCGCGCTCGCCCTCCTCGGCGCCGCCCGCCCGCACCCGACGCCCGCCCAGCCGCAGCGCACCCTGGCCAACGGGACGACCGGGGCCCGCCTCCACCCGTACGCCGACCTGCAGCCCGCCGGCACCCGGTCGGCCGACCTGAAGAAGTTCGGCTACACGAGTCCGGGGAGCGCGGGATGAGCGGGGCGGGCGGGACGATCGCGCGGCAGCGGCACATCGCCCACGTCCACCTGCACGCTTCGCTGACGGAGGATCAGTACAGCGACGTAATCGAACTCATGTCTGGTGTTACGCCTCATGTGCAGGCGGTGCCGCCCGACGCCGTTCAACTGGACCTGACGTCGGCGCTCCGGTACTTCGACCTCTCCCCGTATGACACGGTCCAGATGACGATGATGAGGCTGAAGGGCCTGTACGGCATCGACAGCAGCGTCGGGCTCGCGGGCAACCGCATGCTGGCCGCGATGGCGGCCGACGCGTCCGCGCCGGGCGACACCACCTGGGTGCCCGCCGGGCAGGTGGGCGACTGGCTGTACCCGCGGCCGGTCACCGCGCTGCCAGGGATCGGCCGTGCCACGGCGGAGACGCTCGGCAGGTACGGGCTGCACACCATCGGCCAGGTCGTCGAGTTGCCTGCGGGCACCCTGCAGCGCCTTCTCGGCGTGGGCTCCGCCCGGCTGCTGGCCGAGCGCGCCCGTGGCCACGACCCCCGCCCGGTCACCCCGTCGGAACCGGCGGCGCAGCTGGTCGCCGACCTCCTGCTGGACCGGGACTGCCTCGATCCGGTGCGGCATCACCGAGCCGTGCTGGGACTGGCCGACCAGATCGGCGGGCGCCTGCGCGGCGAGAGCCGGCTCGCCGGCCGACTCACCCTCACCGTGCGGTACGCCGACCGCAGCTCCACCACGCGTACGCGCACACTGGCGGAGCCGACCGGCCACTCACCCGCTCTCGCGGCGGCGGCCCTGGACCTGTTGGCCGGCCTCGGGCTGCAGCGAGCGAGAGTCCGCGCCTTCGTGATCCGCGCCGACGGTCTGCTGCCGGCCGGCGATGCCTACCGGCAGCTCTCCCTGGATCCCGGTGACGACCGTGCCCGCGCGGCGGAAGCCGCCGCCGACCGTGCCCGTCGACGTTTCGGAGCGGCGGCCGTACGGCCGGCCGCGCTGGCTCGCTGACCGCTGTGCCCCGGCTCGGGAAGCTGACGGCCTTCGGCGACGCGACAGCGTCCCGCGGGGCGGCGTTCCCGACACTGGGCGGACCTGGTGCGGCTGTTGACCGCAGGTGACGAGGAAGTCCGTCGTGACTCGGTGACATGACCGACCGGCACGGCGACCGCAAGGGCCAAGTCCGCCGCAGTGGCTCCCTGACGGGCCTCGGCTCAGGACGGGCGGACCAGGCCGACGTCGTACGCGAAGATCACCGCCTGTACGCGGTCCCTGGCGCCGATCTTCGCGAGGATGCGGCTGACGTGGGACTTCACGGTGGACTCGGCGAGGTGGAGGCTCTCGGCGATCTCCGTGTTGTTCGCTCCGCCCGCCATGGCGGTCAGGACCTCGCGCTCGCGTTCGGTGAGGTCGGCGAGGCGGCGTTCGTGCCCGGCGGCGGGGGTGGTCCGACGGCTGGTGAAGGTGTCGATGAGCTTGCGGGTGATGCCGGGGCAGATCACGGAGTCTCCGGCGGCGACCGCGCGGATGCCGACGACGAGTTCCTCGGGACGCGCGTCTTTGAGGAAGAAGCCGCTGGCTCCGGCGCACAGCGCGTCGTACGCGTACTCGTCGAGATCGAAGGTGGTCAGCACCAGGACACGGGACCGGCCGCCGGACTCGACGATGCGCCGGGTGGCCTCGATGCCGTCCATTCCTGGCATGCGTACGTCCATCAGCACGACGTCGGGGCGCAGTTCGGCGGCCTTGCGGACCGCTTCGCCGCCGTTGGTGGCCTCGCCGACGACGCTCATGTCGGGTTCCGCCTCCAGCAGCATGCGGAAGCCGAGGCGTTGCAGGGTCTGGTCGTCGACGATCAGGACGGTGGTCATGCCGGGAGCTTCTCCGTGGTGTGGGCGGGGCCGGACAGGGAGTCGGTGAAGAGAAGGGCGTGGACGCTCCAGCCGCCACGGGAGTTGGGGCCCGCGGTCACGCTGCCCTGATAGAGGGCAGCGCGTTGGCGCATGCCGACCAGGCCCTGGCCGCCGCCGGCCTTCGTGAGGTCCGCCTTGACGGGGTGCGACGGGCCGGTGTCGTCGACGCCGACGTGGACCTTGTTGGAGCCGGCGGCGAGGGACACGGAGACTCTGACGGTGGTGTCGCGGGCGGCGTGCTTGAGCGTGTTGGTGAGGGCTTCCTGGACGATGCGGTAGACGGCGAGCTGCATGCCCGGGGTGAGTCCGGTCAGCTCGCCCTCGGTGTGCAGGTCGGCGGTCGGACCGGCCGCCCTGACCCGTTCCAGGAGGGCCTTCAGATCGGCCAGCCCCGGCTGCGGGGCGAGCGGGGCCCCCTCCCGGGCGTCCTCGTCCCCGTCCTCGATGACGGCGAGCAGGCGGCGTAGTTCACCCAGCGCGTCCCGGCCGCTGTCACCGATGATGCGGAGGGTCTCCGCGCCGCGTTCCGGCTTGGTCCGGGCGAGGGAGGCGGCGCCGTCGGAGAGGCCGACGATGACGGCGAGGGTGTGGCCGAGGATGTCGTGCATCTCCCGGGAGACGCGGGCCCGTTCCCTGGCGGCCGAGAGACGGGCCTGCTGGTCGCGTTCCTTCTCCAGGGCGCCGATGACGCTGTTCACCAGCCGCCCGGCGAGACCCAGGAAGGGAAACGCGACCACGACGACCAGCGCCAGGCCCAGCACCACCCAGGGGCGGGTGGCATGAGCCACCTGCTCGGCGTCCCACAGGAGGGCGCCGGCCACGGTGACCTGCGTCAGGGTGACGGCGGTGGCCACCGCCGTCAGACGGGGGGCGGCGAAGCGGCCCATGTTGGACAGGGCCACGACCCACGCCGCGTTGGCCCCGGTCAGGATCCCGAAAAAGGCGATGGGCACGGAGACGGCTGTGATGACGGCCCAGACCAGTACGGGCTTCCGCCGCCGCCACAGCAGGGGGACGGTGAGTCCCAGTGTCAGTGCCACCTTCACCGGGATGCTGGGACCGAACTCCTGGTCGAACAGTTCCGGGACACCGAGCAGGGTGCACAAGGCGGGCACCGCCCAGCGCCGGATGTGGGGGTGGGCATCGTCGGCCTGCCGCCATCCCGCCAGCAGGGTGATGACCGGGAAGAGCGCGCGCTGCTCCGGGTCGTCCGCGAGCGACTGGGGAATCCGGCGTCCGTCGGACCGCGGCCTCGGCGCGGTCGCGTTCGAAACGGTCATTCTGTACGCCCTTCACGGTGCGGGCGGCCCGCCCGCCGGCCTCGGGTGAGTGGCCGGCGGACGGGGACTCGGGAGACGGCCGGGCGGACCCCGACGCCCAGATGGGGATCGTACGGCCAGGTCGGCGGTCCTTTCTGTCAGCGTGTCCGGGCCGGCTGCTGATCGGTCTCCTCGTCCACCGGGCCGCCCGGGCCCTCCGGGGTGGGCGTCTGCCGTGCCTCCAGCGCGTGGCGCAGCTTCTCGCCCTCGACGTCCACGTTCGGCAGGATCCGGTCGAGCCACTGGGGCAGGGCCCAGGCGTGGCGGCCGAGGAGGGTCATCACCGCCGGGACGATGGTCATCCGGACGACGAAGGCGTCGAAGAACACGGCGGCGGCGAGCCCCAGGCCGATCGACTTGACCAGCGCGGTGTCGTCCAGCAGGAATCCGGCGAAGACGGAGATCATGATGACCGCCGCGGCGGTGACCACCCGGCCGCCGTGCCGGAAGCCCGCGACGATCGCCTCCGTGGGTCCGGCGCCGTGGACGTACTCCTCCCGCATCCGGGAGACGAGGAAGACCTCGTAGTCCATGGCGAGTCCGAACACGATGCCGATCAGCAGGATGGGCAGCAGGCTGACGAGCGGCTGGGTCTGGTCGATGCCGAAGAGGTCCTTCAGCCAGCCCCACTGGAAGACCGCGACCAGGACACCGAGGGTCGAGGCCACGCTGAGCAGGAAGCCGAGGGCGGCTTTGAGCGGCACCAGGATCGAGCGGAACACCAGCAGGAGCAGGATCAGCGCCAGGCCGACCACGATGGCCAGATAGGGCAGCATGGCGTCGGCCAGCTTGGTGGAGATGTCGATGTTGAGGGCCGTGGTGCCGGTGACCATCAGGTCGGCGCCGGTGTCCTTGTGCAGGGCGGCACTGTGGTCGCGGATGTCGGCGACCAGGTCCTTGGTGGCCTCACTGGTCGGGGCGCTCCTGGGGATCACCCCGATCAGCGCCACGTCACCGGACTCGTTGAACACGGCCGGGCGGGCGGCGGCGACGTCGGGCAGCTTGACAATCGTGTCGTACGCGTTCCGCGCCGCCGCCTCGGGCCCGTTGCCGCCGGCGCTGTCCCGGGCGTCGACGACCACCGTCAGCGGACCGCTGAAGCCCGGACCGAAGCCCTTGCTCAGGGTGTCGTAGGCGATGCGCTGGGTGGAACCGGGAGAGGCCATGCTGTCGTCGGGCAGGGTCAGGCGCAGCGACAGTGCCGGAATGGCCAGCAGCCCCAGGCCCACCACAGAGGCGACGAGCGCCTTCACGGGGTTGCGGGTGACGCACCGGCCCCAGCGCACGCCCATCGTCTCGCGCTCGCCGCGCTCCTCGGCACGATGGCGCTCGGTGGTGAGCTTCCCCTTCATGATCCGCATACCGGCGAAGCCCAGCACGGCGGGCAGCAGGGTCAGCGCGACGATCACGGCGACGGCGACCGCGAAGGCGGCGGCCAGCCCCATCGTGGTGAGCATCCTGATGCCGATGACGCTCAGTCCGGCCAGCGCGATGACCACGGTCAGACCGGCGAAGACGACCGCCGATCCGGCGGTGCCCAGGGCCCGCCCGACGGCCTCCTGCGGCTCGTGCCCGTCCCGGATCTCGCTGCGGTAGCGGGAGACGATGAACAGGGCGTAGTCGATCGCCACGGCCAGGCCCAGCATCAGCGCCAGGGTCGAGGCTGACGAGCCCATGTCGGTCAACGAGGTGGCGATGGTGATGCACATGATCGCCATGCCCACACCGAAGAGCGCGGTCAGCAACGGCAGCCCGGCGGCGATCATCGACCCGAAGGTGATGACCAGCACGACGGCGGCGACCGCGAGGCCGATCAGTTCGGCAACCTTGCTGGCAGCCTTGACCTCCACCGCGTTACCGCCCAGGCTCACCGTCAGCCCGGCCTTCTCACCCTTCTCGGCGACCTGGTTCAGCGCGTCGGACGCGGCATCGGTGAGGTCGGCCTTGGCCACCTTGTAGGTGACCTGGGCGTAGGCGATCGTGCCGTCCCTGCTGACCAGACCGCCACTGAAGGGCTCGGAGACGCTCGCGACCTGCGGCGCCCCCCTGAGGTCGGCGACGAGGGTGGTGACCTCGGCCTTGTTGGCCGTGGAGGTCAGCTTCTGCCCGCCGGGCGCCTCGAAGACGACCCGGGCGGTGGCACCGCCCGCGGAGGCCTGCGGGAACTCCTTGCCCAGCAGGTCGATCGCCTTCTGGGACTGGGTGCCGGGCAGGGAGAAGTCGTCCGTCGTCTTGCCGGAGACGCCGGCGGCGCCTATGCCGACGGCGGCGAGGACGATGATCCAGAACATCAGGAAGAGCCGTCGGCGTCTGAAGGCGAGCCGGCCCAGCCGGTAGAGGAACGTGGCCACGGAAGTACTCCCAGCAGGAGACGGAACATTGCGCGAACAGGGGCTTGATCGACCCTGTGTTCACGCTATGAGCGCTGTTCCGCGCACCCCCGGCACCGCGGGACCCAATCCGGCGGCCGGACAGTACCCCGGTACTGGTGGAACTCATCCTCAGGGGAGGGGGTGGGGGTTCCTGTGCCGGGAGATTCCCATTATCACGGTCTCCGGACGCTGTCAGAAGTTTTTACCGACGCGTAACTTCCCCGCCTCGCTACTCGCCCGTAACTTGACGAGTGAACAGCATCCTCGTGATCCGGATCACAGGGCGTAGAGCCGTCGCAACTCCCTTGAGCCGCAAGGAGATCACCCGATGCTGCCCTGGAAACGCGTACTCAGACCTCTCGCCGCACTGCTGCTGGCCGCTGCGGCCACCGTCGTGCCCGTCGCCGCCGCGCAAGCCGAAACGCAGTCAGAAACGCAGTCGGAAACGCAGGCCCAGGCCGCCATCAGCTGGGGAGGCTGGAACGACTACTCCTGCAGGCCGTCCGCCGCCCATCCCCGCCCCGTCGTCCTCGTCCACGGCACCTTCGCCAACGGGGTCGACAACTGGCTCACCCTCGCGCCGTACCTGGTGAACCGCGGCTACTGCGTCTTCTCCCTCGACTACGGCCAACTGCCGGGCGTACCCCTCTTCTACGCTCTCGGCCCCATCGACAAGTCGGCCGAGCAGCTCGCCGCCTTCGTCGACAGGGTGCTCGCCGCGACCGGCGCCGCCGAGACCGACATCGTCGGTCACTCGCAGGGCGGCATGATGCCCCGCTACTACCTCAGGTTCCTCGGCGGCGCCGCCGAGGTGGACACCCTCGTCGGCATCGCACCCAGCAACCACGGCACCACCCTGAACGGCCTGACGAACCTGCTCGCCTACTTCCCCGGGGCCGCCGACCTGCTCTCCACAGCCACCCCCGCCCTCGCCGACCAGGTCGCGGGGTCCGCCTTCCTCACCAAGCTCAACGCGGGCGGTGACACCGTCCCGGGCGTCCACTACACGGTCCTCGCGACCAAGTACGACGAGGTGGTCACGCCGTACCGCAGCCAGTTCCTGAGCGGCTCCGACGTACACAACGTCCTGATCCAGGACCTGTGCCCGGTGGACATCTCCGAACACGCCGCCGTCGGACTGCTCGACCGGATCGCGTTCCACGAGGTGACGAACGCCCTCGATCCGGCGCACGCCACCCCCACCACCTGTCTGTCGGCGGTCGGCTGACCCGGCGGGGATCATCCGCCGGGGCCCGGCAGGCCTGAGCCGCCGGCCGGGCCCCGGCGAGCTCAGCGGCCGGACCGGCCGGCGCCCACCGCGCGACGCCGGACCGAGAGCGACAGGGCCGCCGCGCCCAGCGCGAGGGCGCCCGCGCCGCCCACCACGAGGTACGGGGCGCCGGAAGTGCCGCCCGTCTCGGCGAGGTTCCCCGCGGCGCCCGCCGCCTTCGGCTGCGCGACCGGCGTACGCGTGGCCGTACCGGCGGACGGCGTGGCCGACTGAGCAGGGGAAGGAGTGGCGGACGGGGCGACGGACGAAGCGTCTGACGGAGTGGCGGACGGCGCGTGGGACGCGTCGGACGCGGCCTCCCCGTGGCTCTCGTGGCCCCCGTGTCCGACCGTCGACTCGTCGGCACCGGCCTCGATCTGCTCCTCGGAGGGCGCGGAGGCGCTGTCCGACGTACCGCTGCCCGCCCCTCCACTCGCTCCCGTACCCGCCCCGAACGTCACGTCGGAGCACGAGTAGAACGCCTCCGGGCTGTCCGAGCGCTGCCAGATCGCGTACAGGAGTTGTCTGCCGGAACGTTGCGGCAGGGTGCCGGAGAACGTGTAGAAGCCGTTCGCCGCGACCGGGTCCATGACCCTCGCGACCGGGTGTTCGAGGTCCAGGTCGGCCCAGGCGAGGGGTTTGGCCGGGTCGTAGCCCGCCTTGGTGACGTACACCTCGAAGGTGCCCTTGTGCGGGGCGGTCACGCGGTACCTGAAGGGGTACGAGCCGCTGTGCACACCGGTCGCCGGCCAGTCCGCGCGGGCCAGGTCCAGGCCCTTGAACTCGTCGTTGCCCGCGCTGCACAGCTCACCGTCCGGGATCAACGCCCGGTGCCGCCCGCCCGCGTCACCGATCCGGATGCCGTTCCAGTCGTACAGCGCCTGGGTGCCGCCTGCCGCCACCGCCGCCCGGCACGCGGCCGACGTGGGGCTCTCGGGGCCCTCCGCGTAGCACTGGGCGACCCTGCTGACCGGGTCGCCCATGGAGCCGTGCGCCGACGCGGGCGTGGCGCCCAGGGCGAGCGCGGCGATCCCGAGGGCGGTGACGGTGGTGACCACGGCGGGGCGGCGGCGTGCGGGCATGCGGGATCTCCTCGCAACGGTCTATCGGGGGCTGATCAGCAAACTAGCCCCAAGAAACCGCGAAATCGCCTGCTGGAGGCGGGTGGGGGAGATCCTTATGGTCGGCTTAAGGAAGGCTTCGGACTGCGCTCAGGTACACGACGACGCGCGGGGCGCGCGCCGGTCCGACGGTTCGCAAGTTCACGACAGGCCGACCGACTTCAGCCGTCGGGCCACCACGTACGCGCGATGTCCTTGCGGACCTCCGGGCGTGCGGTGGTGCGTTCGTCGGCCTCTTCCCGCACCCGGCGGGCGTCCGACTTCTTCAAAGGCTTCTGCACGGTTACGCGGCGCATGGCTGCCTCCTTCGGTCCACCGGGTTCCGCGTTTTCACGGAGATAGACCATTTCCGGGAGGGTGACTCATCGGCGCCGGTCTGTCAGTGGCGGCCGTCACGATTCGATTGTCAGTGGCGGGTGTCACTCTTGGCCGCATGACGTACACCGACTGGGACGCGGAAGCCACCACCTTCGACGACGAACCCGACCACGGCCTGCGGGATCCGGTCGTCCGCGCGGCATGGGCGGACCGGCTGCGGTCCTGGCTGCCGGACCGCCCGGCCGACGTCCTCGACCTGGGCTGCGGCACCGGCAGCCTGTCGCTCCTCGCGTCCGAACAGGGGCACCGCGTCACCGGCGTGGACGCCTCCCCGGTCATGGTCGAGCACGCGCGGAGCAAGCTGGCCGGCCGCGCCGCCGTGTTCCTGGTCGGCGACGCCGCGGCGCCACCGGTGGGGGAGGAGCGCTTCGACGTCGTGCTCGTACGGCATGTCCTGTGGACGCTGCCCGACACCGCGCGCGTGCTGCGCCACTGGCAGGGGCTGCTCAGGACCGGCGGGCGACTGGTGCTGGTCGAGGGCGTGTGGGGCACGGTCAGCCCGGCCGGCATATCCGCCGACACACTCACCGCCCTCCTCGCGCCCCTCGCCGGGGACGTCCGCGTGGAGCGGCTGTCCGGCGACGCCCGGCTGTGGGGGCGCGAGGTGCGGGACGAGCGGTACGCGGTACTGGCCTGTCTGTAGCGTCTGTAGGACGACGTCACCTTCGCGGGCCGAGGGCGGCGGGTGACGGGTGGCGGGTTCAGGCGAGCAGCTTCTCGAAGCCGCCCTCGCGTGCCAGCGCCTCCAGCTCGTCGAGGGCCGCCACGGCGGCGGACGCGGCCTGTGGGTCCGACTCCGCCAGGCCGCTCTCCTCGAACTCGTCCTCGTCGAGCCGTCGTACGTCTGTGCCGTCGGCGGAGCGCCAGAGGTCCAGGTCGAGGTCCTCGACGACCAGGTCGGTGCCGGCGAGCGTGGCCGGGCGGGCGATGTCGCAGTACCAGCCCTTCAGCGTGCCCGTCGCGTCACGGACCTCCTTCACCGAGTACCAGCGGTCCCGCCAGTAGTACTCCGTGAACACGTCACCGGGCTCGAAGCGGACGAAGCCGAAGTCACGGACTCCGTCCCCGGCCCAGGCGGCGCGTACGGCGAGGCGCGTGCCGTCGTCGTGGAGCAGCTCGGCGGGGTAAGTGATCTTCGTGCGGCCGGCCTTGACCAGGACGACGTTCAGTGTGGGGGTGGGGGTCGGTTTGGGCGTGGCCTCAGGTGAGTTCGCGGACATACCGCACCTCCGTTGCGCAGATCTCGTAGCCGAACCAGTTGTTGATGGCGATCATCGGGCCGTTCCCCGCGTCGTTGCCCGTCAGTGCCTCCGAGTACCCGGCGGCGCGGGCGCGGTGCAGGGAGTCGTTCTTGGCGAGCTTCGCGAGGCCACGGCCGCGGTAGTCACGGGCGGTGCCCGTCATCACCGTGCCGTACCGGGTGGCGCCGTCGGTGCGGGCCAGACTGAAGGCGGCGGGGCGGCCGTCGACGACCGCGACCGACGTCAGCTCGGGGCTGAACAGGGGGTGCTGCCAGGTCTCGCGGAGCCAGGCCTCGTAGTCGGTGAACTCGTAGGAGACATCGCTTGGTTCGTCCGACACCGTCTCCGAGTCCAGGGTGAACAGGGGGCGCGGGTCTGCGGCGAAGTCGGCACCCGTGCGGAGTTCGACGCCGGGCGGGAGCTCCTGGAGCGGGGGCAGCTCGCCGTTCGCCAGGTCCAGGCGCAGGAAGTGCGCGGTACGGCTGGAGCGGTAGCCGTGGCGTTCGGCGAAGGCGCGGTTGCCGGGGGCGTCCAGCACCCAGGCGAAGGACCTGGTCACCCCGGCTGCGGCGAGGTGCCGCTCGGCGGTACGGACGAGGAGCGCGCCGGCGCCACGGCGGGTGTGCTCCGGGTGCACGTACACGTTGACGTAACCCTGGCCGGGCTCCGGGCTGTCGTGGACGACCGCGGTCTGGGCGGTGCCGAGGATCTCGCCGTCCTCCTCGGCGACGAGCGCCCGGTAGTGCCCGTCCGGGTGGGCGTGCGCGATGTCGTACGCGAGGGCCTCCGGCGTGCACAGGTAGAAGGGCAGGGCCAGGCGCCGGATGCGGGCGAACGCCTCGACGCCGGGCCGGTCTTCGGTGTGGAGGGCACGCACGGTCACAGTCATGAGCTCGGACGTTACGTGGTGAGATACGGCGGGTGCCTCTTATTTTCCGGCCGGTACGGGACAATCGCGGGGTGACCCTGAAGATCCGCATCGATGACAGCGCGCCGCCCTACGAGCAGGTACGCGCCCAGATCTCCGAGCAGGCCCGGGCCGGGACGCTGCCCGTGGGGTACCGGCTGCCCACCGTGCGGGGGCTTGCCGAGTCGCTCGGTCTCGCCGCGAACACGGTGGCGAAGGCGTATCGGGCGCTGGAGTCGGACGGGGTGATCGAGACGCGGGGGCGCAATGGGACGTTTGTCGCTGCGGCGGGGTCGGCGGCGGATCGGGAAGCGGCGTCTGCGGCGCAGGCTTATGCGGAGCGGGTTCGGAGGCTTGGGTTGGGGGAGGAGGGGGCGTTGGCCGCGGTGAAGGATGCCCTGCGGGCGGCTTATCAGGGGTGAGGAGGCAGTTTGTCGGGTGCGGCTTGGTGGGGGGCTTGTCGCGCAGTTCCCCGCGCCCCTGAAAGCTCGCTGCGGGGGCTGGTTGCGCAGTTCCTCGCGCCCCTGAAAGCTCGCTGCGGGGGCTGGTTGCGCAGTTCCTCGCGCCCCTGAAAGCTCGCTGCGGGGGCTGGTTGCGCAGTTCCTCGCGCCCCTGAAAGCTCGCTGCGGGGGCTGGTTGCGCAGTTCCTCGCGCCCCTGAAAGCTCGCCGTGGGGGCTGGTCGTGCAGTTCCTCGCGCACCTGAAAGCCTGCGGATCCGTGTCCCTGACGACCTGTCGGGGTTTACAAGTACAGGCCCGCGTCTGCTCCCTCTCTCTGGTCCGGGACTGTTGTGGGGGTTGTGCCTCTGCGGAGGGCGTAGAGCTCGGCCAGGGTGGCGCCCTCTCGGGGGATTCCCTCCTCCGTGCCCAGCCAGGTCGTCGCCTCTCGGCGGGTCAGGGGGCCCACCTCGATGCGGGCCAGGCAGCGGCCGGGGCGGACGACGGCCGGGTGGAGGCGTTCCAGGTCCTCGTTGGTCGTCACGCCCACCAGGACGTTGCGGCCCTGGCCGAGGAGACCGTCGGTCAGGTTGAGGAGGCGGGAGAGGGCCTGGCCCGCCGTGTGCTTGGCCTCGCCCCTGATCAGCTCGTCGCAGTCCTCCAGCAGGAGCAGCCGCCAGCGGCCCTTGCCCGTGCCGTCCTCCTCGCCGATCGCGATGTCCATCAGATAGCCGACGTCGGAGAACAGGCGCTCGGGGTCCAGTACGCAGTCCACCTGGCACCAGTCCCGCCAGGAACGGGCCAGTGTGCGTAGCGCGGACGTCTTGCCGGTGCCCGGCGGACCGTGGAGCAGCAGCAGCCGGCCCGCGATGTCCTCCGGCGTCGTCTTCATCAGACCGTCCATGGCGTCCGCCACCGGCGCGGTGTAGTTGGCGCGGACCTCGTCCCAGGTGCCCGCCGAGATCTGGCGGGTCGTGCGGTGCGGGCCCCGGCGCGGGGACACGTACCAGAAGCCCATCGTCACGTTCTCCGGCTGGGGTTCGGGCTCGTCCGTCGCGCCGTCCGTGGTCTGGCCGAGGACCTTCGCGGCCAGCTCGGAGCTGGTCGCCGTGACCGTGACGTCGGCGCCGCGGTTCCAGCGGGACACCAGGAGGGTCCAGCCGTCGCCCTCCGACAGCGTGGCACTGCGGTCGTCGTCACGGGCGGAACGCAGTACACGGGCGCCCGGCGGGAGGAGGGTCGCCCCGGACCGTACGCGGTCGATGTTCGCCGCGTGGGAGTACGGCTGCTCGCCCGTCGCGAAGCGGCCGAGGAACAGCGCGTCGACGACGTCGGACGGGGAGTCGCTGTCGTCGACGTTGAGCCGGATCGGCAGCGCGTCATGTGGGTTGGCAGACATGCCGACATGATCCGACACCCGGGCGCCGAGTGCACCCGGTTTGCGGGGGGCGCGCCGAGTGTCGCCGGGGGTGCTGCCTCCGGCCCGAGCGTCCGTTACGTCCGTCTTCTGTTACCGGGCTGTGTGCTGCGGAGGCCTGCCCTCCGCCCGTGCCCCGCCGTTACTGTTGCCCTTGATGGGACGTCATGGGTGGAATTCGGGGGCTCGGCGGTGGCAGCTCACCGCCCTGCTCGGTGTGGGGGCCGCCGCGCTGGCCCTTGTCCTGACCCTGCTCCACACGCTGCCGTCGAACGGCGGCAGCACCGCGGGCACCTCCCGCGACGGCGACAAGGTGCACGGCACACCGTCCGCGTCCTCGCCCGCTTCGTCGAAGCCGGACGTCGGGTGGGGCTTCACCCACACCCAGTTCAGCGCCGACGAGGGCGACGGGTCGGCAACCGGCCGGGTCGAGGGGCTGCTGTCGAAGGACGCCGGGCTGCCGCAGAACCAGCACATCATGGGCTGGGGCGCCGGCAACCCCGAGCCGGTCAAGGGGCGTTACGACTTCACCGAGCTGGATCGCCGCATCGACTTCATGCGCGCCTCCGGCGCCACCCCGGTGGTCACCCTGTGCTGTGCCCCGGACTGGATGAAGGGCGGCAGGTCCGGCTCCGACAACACCGACTGGAGCCAGTCCGCCCTGGAGACCGCCCCGGAGCGCGCCCACTACAAGGACTTCGCCGCCCTCGCCGCGACCGTCGCCCGGCGCTATCCCGACGTACGCCACTTCGTCGTGTGGAACGAGTTCAAGGGCTTCTGGAACAACAGCGAGGCGCGCTGGGACTACGAGGGGTACACCGAGCTGTACAACCTCGTCTACAAGGCGCTGAAGAAGGTCGACAAGGACATCATGGTCGGCGGGCCGTACCTCGTCATGGACAGTCTCGACCCACGGCAGAAACCGGACGCCTCCACGACCTTCAAGGGACCCTGGGGTGCCATGGACCAGCGGATCCTCGACGCCTTCGACTACTGGAACACCCACAGGGCGGGGGCCGACTTCGTCGTCGTGGACGGCTCCAGCTACACCCAGGACGACGAACTGCTGCCCGACGAGTTCGCGGCGACCGACAAGTTCACCGCCGTGGGCAAGTGGGTGCGGGACCGTACGCGCGGACTGCCGCTGTGGTGGGCCGAGTACTACGTCGAGCCCGCCGATGCCGACGATGACCGTGCGGGCTGGTCCGAGACCCACCGCGAGGCCGTCCAGGCCGCCGGTCTGATCGCGATGGCCAAGGGTGGTGCCTCCTCCGGCTTCTACTGGAACCCCGAGGAGGAGAAGGGCACCGGCTGCGCCGGTTGTCTGTGGACGCCCACCTCAAGTGGCGGTGGGGGAACGGCACTTCCGATGTACGACCTCGTCTCCCGGTTCGGGGCCGCCTTTCCGCCGGGCACGGAGTACGAGACCGTCCCGGTGGCCCCGGACGACAAGCCCAACGTGCGGGTGCTCGCCGACGACAAGGCTGTCCTCGTCGTCAATGTCCTGGACCGGGCGATCGACGCGCAGGTGGACGGGAAGCGCTTCAGGATGGGCGCGTACGAGGTGAAGTGGTTCAGCCGGTGAGGGGCGCTCCGCGGGTTCGGCGGGTTCTTCGGCTGCGGGTGGGTGGGGGCTGGT
>NZ_AEJB01000226.1 GCF_000331005.1 Streptomyces turgidiscabies Car8 | reverse complement strand
AGCCCCCAGGGATGGGACGGGTAAGGGCGGCGGGGGCGAGAACAACTCAGCCCAGTACCCGTGAACCCCCGACCGGCAGGTCCCACAGGTCTTCGCGGGGGAGGCCGGTCCGCCCCCAGGCCGTCCGTACCCGGGTCAGTGGCTCCAGGACCGGTTCGGCCGACAGGACGAAGGTGGCCCAGTGCATGGGCGCCATCCGGCGCGCGCCGAGGTCCATGGCGGCCTGTACCGCTTCCTCCGGGTCGCAGTGGACGTCGCTGAGCCACCACCGGGGGTCGTACGCGCCGATCGGCAGCAGCGCGAGGTCGATGCCCGGGTAGCGCTGTCCGATGCGGGCGAACCAGTGGCCGTACCCGGTGTCGCCCGCGAAGTAGACGCGCTGCCCGTCCAGGTCGGTGAGCACCCAGCCGCCCCAGAGGGTGCGGCAGGTGTCGGTGAGGCCGCGCTTGGACCAGTGGTGGGCCGGCACGAAGTCGAAGCGGACGCCGTCCAGTTCGGCCGTCTCCCACCAGTCCAGCTCGGTGACGTGCGTGAACCGGCGGCGCCTGAACCAGCGGCCGAGGCCGGCCGGCACGAACACCGGGGTGTCGCGCGGGAGTCGGCGCAGCGTCGGCGCGTCCAGGTGGTCGTAGTGGTTGTGGCTGATGACGACGGCGTCGACGCGCGGCAGCGCGCTCCAGGCGACGCCCACGGGGGTGATCCGGGCCGGTGTGCCGAGGATGCGGCGGGACCAGACCGGGTCGGTGAGGACGGTGAGGCCGCCGATCCTGACCACCCAACTGGCGTGCCCCGCCCAGGAGACGGCGATCGTGCGCGCGTCGACGCGGGGCAGCGGGCCGGGTTCGAAGGGCAACCGCGGGATGTCGGCCAGGGCTTGCGGGGTCGGCCGTGCCGCGCCCTCTCTGGCGAATCTGGCCATGCCCTTCAGGCCAGGCAGCGGGGTGGTCAGCCGGTCGACGAAGGAACGGGGCCACACCCGCGGCCCGTGGAGCGGCTGAAGCGACTCGGGCGGCGTGGTCCTGACCGTGCTGGTACTGGAGCTGGAGCTGGTGCTCGTGGTCGACTCGGACTGCTGCGTCATCGAGGAGACTCCCGTCGCTGAGCGTCGTCACAAAGATCGTCGAAGGTTGATTCCATCAGGGTCAACGCGCGTCGCACGTGTGGCAGTTCCAGTGGTTCGGGTGACGTGAGCGACTGAGTCCGTTCCTCCGGCGTGTCGCCGAGCAGCGCGCCCGTGGCCAGCCGGACGCGCAGTGCCGCGAGGTCGTCCCCGAACCGGTGACCGCCCGGTGTGGGCATGCCGAGCCGGTCGGTGAGGTGGTCCTCCAGCTCCTGGGCGTCGCCGACGCCTCGGGCGCCGAGCGCGGTCCGCAGGGGGCCGAGATCGACGTACAGATGGCGTCCGGCCTTCGGCGGCAGGGCCAGACAGCCCGCGGCGACGACCGCGCGGTGCACGGCGGTCGCCACGCGCGCGTGCAGGCGTACGGCGGCGGTGAGCCGTTCGGCGACGGGCTCGGGTTCACCGAGCGCGTAGCCGGCCGCGGCGGCGACCGGTTCGGCGATCCGGGCGCCGAGCGCGGTGAGTACGTCGAGCACACGCGCGCGGAGGGCGTCGCCGGAGGCGTTCGCGGGGAAGCGGGCGAGGGCGGCGGGCCAGCCCGGCGGCAGCGACGCGCCGCGCAGGTCGGTGACCACGGCGACCCGGTCGGGCAGCATCTCGGCCGGGCTGAGCAGCACGGTGTCGTGCGGCCGGTGCAGGGTGTCCCGCCAGGTCTCGTCACTGACCAGGTGCAGCCCCTCCCCCGCGGCGGCCTCGACGGTCTCGTGCAGGAGTTCGGGCGGCGCCACGGTGGCCGTCGGGTCGTCCGCCACGGACAGCACGAGCAGCCGGGGATCACCGCCCTCGGCCCGCACCCTCCGTACGGTCTCCAGCAGGGCGTACGGGTCCGGTACGCCTCCGCAGTCGGCCGGCGTGCCCACGTAGAACACGGATCTGCCCAATGCCCGCACCTGTGGCGCCCACCAGGCCGGGCAGGGCCGGGGCACCAGGACGTCGCCGCCGATCGCGGCGGTCAGCGCGTGCAGCAGGACCGGGGCGCCGGGCGCGGCGGCAAGCTGGTCGGGTTCGGCGGGCAGTCCGCGCCGGTTCCAGTAGCCGCAGGCGGCGTCGAGGAGTGCGGGGCCGCCGCCGGTCGGCTGGGCGTCGGGGCGGGTGGCCGCGGCGGCGAGCACGGCGGCGAGTTCGGGCAGTACGGGGAGTCCGTCGGCGGGGAGCGGCGGGCCGTAGCGGACGGGGCCGTGCCCCTGGGAGTCCGTCCGCCGCATGCGTTCCTCCGCGCGTTGCCGGTGCGGTGCGTGTGCCCGCCTGTGCCTACGAGTACCCACGGTCACAGGGACCCATGGGAGCCCGCTCGGGTTGCTTCGGCCGGTCCTGCGGGCGCTGCGGGCGTCGGCCCGGGTCAGCCGCGCACCGGCTTCTGCCTGCGCCGCAGCCGGTGTACGGCGGCCCCGGCGGCGCCCGTGATCAGTACGCCGCCGGCGACCAGCGCGGGCACCGAGTCGGTGAACGCGCCGCCCTGGCCCGCCGCCACCCCGCGCTGCACCGGTGCGGGGGTGGGCGCGGAGGTGTGCGTGGGGCAGGAGGACACGTCCTGGAAGTCGCCGTTCTCGTGGTCGCCGTTCTGGTAGTCGCCGTGGGGGTCGGTGCCACAGGTGCCGGTGCCGCTGCCCGTGCCGTCGCGGGTCACCGTGAACGTCGCCTTCCATGCCTTGCCCTGGCCTCCGGCCTGCCCGGGACACGTGCCGTCGGCGGACCATTCGGCGGCGGGGGCTGTCGCGTTCTGGTCGCCCTCGAAACTCCAGGCGGGCGCGATCTTCGCGGTGCCGCTGTAGGCGGGGCCGGTCACCTGGTCGTCGTTGCCTGGCACCTGCTGGAGCTGGACGGTGCCCTGTTCGAAGCCCTGGGAGTGCGCGTCGATGGACGCGGGCGGGGTGCCTCCGGTCGCCTCGCAGGCCACGGAGACGGTGACGGTGCCGCCGGGTCCGACGGTGCGCGGGTTGACCTCCCCGGCGGCGTCCGCGGACACGGCCGAGGCGGCGGCACCGAGGGCGGCACCGGCCAGGGCGGCGACGGACAGGACACGGGCGGTGCGGCGCATGGCTGGGCTCCTTCGAGCGGCGGCTGCGGGGAGCGTCGGGTGATGCCCCGCACCCCATCACAGCCCGCCCGGCGGCGCGGCGCGCGCGGCCGGGCACCATTCGCGGGACGCGCACGCCCGAGCGGGTGACGGCGGCCGGGAGCCGCACAGCGCTCACCGAGCTGCTCCAGCTCGGTGAGCGCTGTGCGGCCGGAGACGCGGCAGGAGCGTTTCGCGGACCGGAGACAGGAGACAGGAGACACGGCCGCGAATTCGCCGAGCACCCGTACAGGAGGTCCGTTCTAGGCCGCGTCCTTCATGACCTGGTCCCGCAGCCGGTTGCAGGAGCGGCTGATCAGGCGGGAGACGTGCATCTGGGAGATGCCGAGCTGCTCGGCGATACGGCTCTGGGTCATGTCCCCGAAGAACCGCATGTAGAGGATGGCGCGTTCACGCTCGGGCAGGGCCCGCAGCCGCGGCTTGACGGCCTCGCGGTCGATGACGGTGTCGAGGGCCGGGTCGGCGGCGCCGAGGGCGTCGCTGAGGGAGTATCCGTCGTCGCTGCCGGGCAGTTCGGCGTCGAGGGACAGCGCGGTGAAGCTCTCCAGCGCCTCCAGGCCGACCTTGACGTCCTCCTCGGTCATGTTGGCGTGCTCGGCGATCTCCGCGACGGTGGGCCTGCGGCCCGAGATGGTCTGCGAGAGGTCCTGGGAGGCGAACCGGACACGGTTGCGCAGGTCCTGGACCCGGCGCGGGACGTGCAGGGTCCACATGTGGTCACGGAAGTGGCGCTTGATCTCCCCGGTGACCGTGGGGACGGCGTAGCTCTCGAAGGCGTTGCCGAGTGCGGGGTCGTAGCGGTCGACGGCCTTGACCAGGCCCAGCGCGGCCACCTGACGCAGGTCGTCGAGGCTTTCGCCGCGGCTCCGGAAGCGGCCCGCGAGCCGGTCGGCCATGGGCAGCCAGGCCTCGACGATCTTCGCCCGGAGGGTGTCGCGCTGCTGACCCGGGGGGAGCGCGGCGAGCGTGCGGAAGGCCTCGGCGGTGTCGGGGGCGTCGTTGTGGGGATGCCGCTTCGGACTCGTGTGAGTTCGCATGGTGCGTCGCAACTCCCTAGGAGTGCTCGGGGTGGACGGGTCACCGCGGAAGGGCGCGCACCACCGGGACAGAGACACCCGGGTCGGTGATCCACCGCTCCCACGGACGTGCCTCCTGTCCGAAGCACTGATGCTGCGCCTGCCCCGCCCCATGCGTGCCAAACAGGTTTTTCCGACCGCCGTTCGGAGACTCGGCCGGTGCCACCCGTACGCCTTCTCCCCTGGGAGTTCCGATGAGCACCACGGTTGCCGACCACGTCCTGCAGCGGCTGCGCGAGTGGGGGGTGGAAGAGGTCTTCGGTTATCCCGGCGACGGCGTCAACGGTCTGCTGGCCGCCTGGGGCCGCGCCGGGGACCGGCCTCGTTTCATCCAGTCCCGGCACGAGGAGATGTCCGCGTTCGAGGCGGTCGGCTACGCCAAGTTCGGCGGCCGGCTCGGCGTGTGCGTGGCGACCTCGGGGCCCGGCGCGATCCACCTTCTGAACGGCCTGTACGACGCCAAGCTGGACCATGTGCCGGTGCTGGCGATCGTCGGCCAGACGCACCGTACGGCGATGGGCGGCTCGTACCAGCAGGAGGTCGACCTGCACTCCCTGTTCAAGGACGTCGCCTCGGACTTCGTGGAGACGGTCACCGTGCCCGAGCAGCTGCCGAACGTCCTGGACCGGGCGATCCGCACCGCGTACGCGCGCCGCGCACCCACCGCGGTCATCATCCCCGGCGATGTGCAGGAGCTCGAATACGCCGCGCCCACGCACGAGTTCAAGATGGTGCCGTCCAGCCTGGACCGCAGCGCGTGGACCACGATCCCCTCCCAGGAGTCCCTGGTACGGGCCGCCGAGATCCTCGACTCCGGTGACAAGACGGCGATTCTCATCGGCCAGGGCGCGGCCGGCGCGCGGGCGGAGGTCGAGCGGATCGCCGAGCTCCTCGGCGCGGGCGTGGCCAAGGCGCTGCTCGGCAAGGACGCGCTGAGCGACGAACTCCCGTACGTCACCGGCTCGATCGGCCTGCTCGGCACGCGCCCCTCGTACGAGCTGATGCGCGACTGCGACACCCTGCTGACGATCGGTTCCTCCTTCCCGTACTCCCAGTTCCTGCCGGAGTACGGGAAGGCACGGGCCGTGCAGATCGACATCGACCCGCACATGGTGGGGATGCGTTATCCGTACGAGGTGAACCTCGTCGGCGACGCCCGGGCGACCCTGGAGCGTCTGATCCCGCTGCTGGACACCGCCGACCGGGGACGTGAGTGGTACGACACGGTGTGCGCGAACGTGGTGCGCTGGCGGGACGTCCTGGAGCGGCGGGCCGCGCTGTCGGCCGACCCGATCAACCCCGAGTTCGTGGCCCGGGCCCTGGATCCGTTGCTGCCGGACAACGCCATCGTCACCTCGGACTCCGGATCGACGGCGAACTGGTACGCCCGGCATCTGTCGATGCGGCCCGGGATGCGCTCCTCGCTGTCCGGGACGCTGGCCACTATGGGCTGCGGGGTCCCGTACGCGATCGGCGCCAAGTTCGCCCACCCGGACCGGCCGGCGATCGCGCTGGTCGGGGACGGCGCGATGCAGATGAACGGGCTGGCGGAGATGATCACCGCGGCGAAGTACCGCGACCGCTGGGAGGACCCGCGCCTGGTCGTGGGCGTCTGGAACAACCACGACCTCAACCAGGTCACGTGGGAGATGCGCGCGCTGGAGGGCGCCCCTTCCTTCCTGCCGTCGCAGGAGCTGCCGGACATCCCGTACGCGGCCTTCGCCCGTTCCCTGGGTCTGACCGGCGTACGGGTGGAGCGGCCCGAGGACGTCGAGGCGGGCTGGCGGGCGGGGCTGGAGGCCGACGGTCCGGCGGTGATCGAGTTCCGCACCGACCCGGCCGTACCGCCGGTGCCCCCGCACGCCACCTGGGAGCAGATGGAGGCGACGGCCGCGTCCATCCTGAAGGGCGACGCGGACCGGGGGGCGATGGTCCGCCAGGGCTTCAAGTCGAAGATCCAGGAGTTCCTGCCGGGCCGGGAGCGGAGCGGGGGACGGGCCAGGTCCAGGAAGAGCCGCTGAGGTGTGTCGGCGGCAGATCCTCGGGTACGCGGCTGGCACCCCCGAAGTCTGGAGGCACGCATGCAACAAGGCAGCGGCCGCGTCAGCGCCCATCGCGACGACGAGATGAAGCACCAGGTCCAGGGCCTGCTCAGGTCCGGCCACCCGACGAGCACCGAGGAGTGGAACGACCCGGAACCCGCCGCCGAGGACGACCCGCGGATCGCGGGCGGCCCGGTGGCTCCCGGCCGCGCGCCGGCCGGGATCGAGACGGTGCGCTTCGAACTGGCCCGTTATCTGGGCCGTACGTCCTTCCCGGCCGGGCCACGCGAACTCCGTGGCCTCCTGCGCGCCGGTTACGCCCCCGACACGCTGGTCGAGCCGGTGGAGCAGCTTCCCCCGAAGGCGCGTTACGCCTCCGTGCAGGAGCTCGCCGTGGCGGTCGTGAGCGGGTCCGAGGGGAACGCGTAGCCGGGCCCCTCGGGAACGGACCACGCAATGACCAGGAAAGGACACCGAAGGACTATGCGTATCGCGTTTCTGACCGCCCCCGAGGGCGTCGAACAGATCGAACTCACGGAGCCCTGGCAGGCGGTGGCCGACGCGGGTGGTGAACCCGTGCTCGTGTCGACCGAGCAGGGCCGGGTGCAGGCCTTCAACCATCTCGACAAGGGGGACACCTTCCCCGTTCAGGAGGTCGTCGGCGAGGTGTCGGCCGAGTCCTTCGACGGGCTCGTGCTGCCCGGCGGGGTGGCCAACCCGGACCTCCTGCGCACCGACGAGCGCGCCGTGGCGTTCGTCCGGGACTTCTTCGACCAGGGCCGTCCGGTCGCCGCGATCTGCCACGCCCCGTGGACCCTCGTGGAGGCGGACGTCGTGCGCGGCCGGGTGCTCACCTCGTGGCCGAGTCTGCGCACCGACCTGACGAACGCGGGTGGTGAGTGGGTCGACGAGCAGGTGCGGATCTGCGACCACGGAAGCAATGTCCTCGTCACCAGCCGCAAACCGGACGACCTGAAGGCGTTCTGCGAGGCACTCGTGACCGAGTTCGGCAAGAAGGCCGCCTGACGGCCCTTCCTGCCGGTGGCGGTGCCGTAGCAGTTCCGCCTTCTTCGCGGCGGTCGCGGCCCATCGGCGCTGGGATCCTCCCCCGGTGCGCCGCTGAGATCCACCGCCGCCGGTGCTGTGCGCAGTCCCGGTCCCGGGCGCCCTCACGGGTGCGGCCCGCGGCGACCGGGCGGCGCGGATGGCGGCGCAGGTACTCGCCCTCCAGCTGCGCCATCCGGTCGTTGTGGGCGCGCAGCGCGTCGCTCGGCGCGTGCAGCAGCGTGTCGTGGCGGGTCCGGTGGATCGTCTCCAGCTCCTTCATCAGCTGCTGGTCGTCCAGCCGGCCCGGGTCGACTCCGGTCATGGTGGCACCCCACTCGTCGCGTCCGAGTCCTTCGGTACGCGGGCCGGGTACCCCTCGCCGCCCGGGCGAAGCCCCTACCGCGCCCGCTCCACCCGCCGCTCGTCCCACACGGGCTCCGGGGTCTCCCGGATCTTCCCGTCGCTGCCGAACACCAGATATCGATCGAACGAACGAGCGAACCAGCGGTCGTGTGTGACGGCGAGCACCGTGCCCTCGAACGCCTCCAGCCCTTCCTGGAGGGCCTCGGCGGACTCCAGGTCGAGGTTGTCCGTCGGCTCGTCCAGCAGCAGTGCCGTGACGCCCTGCAGTTCGAGGAGCAGGATCTGGAAGCGGGCCTGCTGGCCGCCTGAGAGCCGCTCGAAGCGCTGCTCGGCCTGGGCGGTCAGTTCGTAGCGGCGCAGCCGGGACGAGGCCGCGCCCCGGTCCTGCGCGTGCTCGGACCACAGGATGTCGAGGAGCGTACGGCCCTCCAGTTCGGGATGGGCGTGCGTCTGGGCGAAGTGCCCGGGCACGACCCGCGCACCGAGCTTCCACTCGCCGGTGTGCGCCACGGAGTCCCCGGCGAGCAGCCGCAGGAAGTGCGACTTGCCGGAGCCGTTGGAGCCGAGGACGGCGACCCGTTCGCCGTAGAAGACCTCCAGGTCGAAGGGTTTCATCAACCCGGTGAGCTCAAGTCCCTTGCAGGTGACGGACCTTACGCCGGTCCGGCCGCCCTTGAGCCGCATGGTGATGTCCTGCTCGCGCGGCGGCTCGGGCGGCGGCCCCGCCTCCTCGAACTTCCGCAGCCTGGTCTGCGCGGCGGCGTAGCGGGACGCCAACTCATGGCTGATGGAGGCCGCCTGACGGAGGTTCAGCACCAGCTTCTTCAGCTGGGCGTGCTTCTCGTCCCAGCGCCGGCGCAACTCCTCGAAACGCGCGAACCGTTCACGCCGCGCCTCGTGATAGGTGGCGAAACCGGCGCCGTGCACCCACGCGTCCGCACCGGCGGGCCCGGGTTCCACGGACACGATCTTCTGCGCGGACCGGGACAGCAGCTCCCGGTCGTGGGACACGAACAGAACGGTCTTGCGGGTCTCCGCGAGCCTCTCCTCCAGCCACCGCTTGCCGGGTACGTCGAGGTAGTTGTCGGGTTCGTCGAGGAGCAGCACCTCGTCGGTGCCGCGCAGCAGCGCCTCCAGCACCAGCCGCTTCTGCTCACCGCCGGACAGGGTGCGCACCAGCCGCCACTGCGCCTTCTCGTACGGCACACCGAGTGCGGCCGTGGTGCACATGTCCCAGAGGGTCTCGGCCTCGTACCCGTGCGCCTCGGCCCAGTCGGAGAGTGCCTGCGCGTACTGGAGCTGGGCGGCCTCGTCGTCGACGGTCAGCATGCCGTGCTCGGCCAGGTCGACCGCCTTGGCGGCCTCCTGGATCCGCGGCGTGGCGACCGACACGAGCAGGTCGCGCACGGTCGTCTCGTCCCGTACGGAGCCCACGAACTGGCGCATCACGCCGAGCCCACCGCTCACGTTGACGGTCCCGCCGTGCGGTTTCAGCTCGCCGGAGATCAGCCGCAGCAGGGTCGTCTTCCCTGCGCCGTTGGGCCCCACGAGGGCCACGACGGCCCCTTCGCCCACCCGGAACGACACATCGCCGAGCAGCGCCCTCCCGTCGGGAAGGTAGTACTCAAGGTGCGCTGCTTCGAGGTGTCCCATGAGGACGCATTCTGCGGGCCCACCACGACCCCGGGCAAACCCATATCCGCGCCCGGACAGATCCTGGCCAGGTCCTAGCCGTGCAGGGCCTCTCCGGCGGGTCCGCTGCCCGTGTCCGGTCCGGCCGCCGCGACGACCGCGCCCGCCCAGGACACCGCCTTCCAGCTGTCCGCCGGGGAACCCTCCAGGACGACCACGCCGGTGTTGTCGAGCCGGTGCTCGGCGGCGAAGGGCACGTCGACGTTGTCCGCGCGGGCCGCCGCCCACATCCGGATCACGGCGCCGTGGCTGACCATGACGACCGTGCCGGCCCCGCTGTCCGCGGCCTCCGCGACGACCGCGTCGAACCGGCCGAGCGCCTCGACACCGTTCTCCCCGCCCGGCATCCGCAGCTCCGTGTCGCCGGCCGCCCACGCGAACAGCGTGGTCATGTAGGTGTGCGCGGACTCGGGGTCGCCCCGCATCTCCAGGTCCCCGGCGGCCACCTCGCGGATCCCGTCCCGCACCTGGACGTCGAGGCCGCGCGCCTCGGCCAGGGGCGCGGCGGTCAGCTGTGTACGGGTCAGGGTGGAGGCGTACATCGCGTCGATGTCCTCACCCGCCAGCGCCTCCGGCAGCGCGGCGGCCTGCTTCTCCCCCAGCTCTGTCAGCCTTGCCCCCGGAACGGCGGTGTCCAGCAGAAACCTGAGGTTCGACGGGGTCTGACCGTGCCGGACGAGCAGCAGACGCATACGGGTTTCCTTCCGCCCCACGATGTCGCGACGAGCCCCGTGACCTGTTCGACAAGACAAAAAGGCTCACTTCAGGGTACCCAGAGCGTCATGACCGCAGACATCGACCTCACCGTCCCGCAGCTCGGCAGCCACGCCCTGCGCGAGAAACTGCTGAAGCTCGACTTCCGGCTGTTCGAGACCGCAGCCACCCGGAACTGGCCTGGCGCCGAGCGCGTCCTGCCGAGGCTGAGCCGCAGCGCGAACCACGGCGTCCTGTGGTTCGCGACGGCCGCCGCCCTGGCGGCCACCGGGAGCCCCAAAGCCCGCCGGGCCGCCGTCCGGGGCCTGGCCTCCCTCGCCGTGGCCTCCGCGACGATCAACACGGTCGGCAAGCGCTCGGTACGCCGTCCACGCCCCGTACTGGACGCCGTACCGATGGTCAGGCAGCTGAAGCGGCAGCCGATCACCACGTCGTTCCCGTCCGGCCACGCCGCGTCGGCAGCCGCGTTCGCGACGGGTGTCGCCCTGGAGTCCCGGGGCCTCGGGGCGGTGGTGGCGCCGCTGGCCTTCTCGGTGGCGATGTCCCGCGTCTACACGGGCGTCCACTTCCCCAGCGACGTCCTCGCCGGCGCGGCCCTCGGCGCGGGCGCCGCGTTCGCCGTACGGGAGCTCATGCCGGCCCGCGACCGGTCCGCGCCCCCGGCCCGGCCGCACGCCACGGCCCCGGCGCTGCCCGACGGCGAGGGTCTGGTCCTGGTGGCGAACACGGCGGCGGGCACCGCCGACCGGGTCCGCGCGCTGGAGGACGCGCTGCCCCTGGCGGAGATCGTGGAGTGTGCGCCGGAGGACCTGCCGGGCGAGCTGGAGAAGGCGGCTGCCCGCTGCGAGGTGCTCGGCGTGTGCGGCGGCGACGGCACGCTGAACACGGCCGCCGCGGTCGCCCTGCGGCACGGACGGCCACTCGCGGTGCTGCCCGGCGGCACGCTCAACCACTTCACGCTCGACCTGGGCGTCGAGGACGCGCGGGACGTCGGACGGGCGGTGCGCCGGGGCGAGGCGGTGCGCGTGGACGTGGGCCGGTTCCGGTCCGGGGACCAGGAGGGCGTCTTCCTCAACACGTGCAGCCTGGGGGTCTATCCGGAGCTGGTGCGCGAACGGGAGCGCTGGTCCGAGCGCATCGGCGCCTGGCCGGCCGGGTTGGTCGCGGCGGCCCGGGTCCTGCGCGCCGACCGCCATCCGCTGGAGGCTCAACTCCGGGGCGAGCGGCGCCCGTTGTGGCTGCTCTTCGCGGGCAACGGCACCTACCACCGGCTCGGCCTCGTACCGGCCCGCCGGGTCGACCTGGCGGACGGGCGGCTCGACGTACGGGTGGTGCACGGCGGCCGGAAGCCCTCGCTGCGCCTCCTGGCGGCGGCTCTGGCCGGCCCACTGACCCGCTCCCCCGCCCACGCGGGCGTCCTGGTCAGCCGTCTGCGCGTGGACGACGTGGCGCCGGGCACCCTCCTCGCGTACGACGGCGAGGTCACGGAGGTGGAGGGCAGCGTGACGCTCGAGAAACTCCCGGAGGCGCTGACGGTCTACCGCCCGCTCGGCCGGAACTGACCGTCGGCTGGGGCCTGTTGACGGGCCATGTCCACATCCCAAGACATGGGTCTCATTATTCGGCACGACTGCGTACGGTGATGAGCGAGTCGTTCGGAGCGGGTCGTTCGAGAAGACGAGAAGGGGCACGGTCATGTCCAAGCCGCAGTCACAGCCGCAGGAGACCGCCGTCTACACGCACGGGCACCACGAGTCCGTGCTCCGCTCGCACACCTGGCGCACCGCCGCCAACTCGGCGGCGTACCTCCTCGGCTCGCTGAAGCCGCACATGAGGATCCTGGACATCGGCTGCGGCCCGGGCACGATCACCGCGGACCTGGCCGAACTGGTCCCCGACGGACAGGTCACCGGCGTCGACCGGGCGCCGGAGGTCCTCGACCGGGCCAGGGCGACAGCCGCCGAGCGGGGTCTCACCAACGTCGGCTTCGCTGTCGCGGACATCCACGCGCTGGACTTCCCGGACGACACGTTCTGCGTGGTCCACGCCCATCAGGTGCTGCAGCACGTGGGTGACCCGGTGCGGGCGCTGCGCGAGATGCACCGGGTCACCAAGCCCGGCGGGTATGTCGCCGTCCGCGAGTCGGACTACCTGGCCATGGCCTGGTATCCGGAGTCGGAGGGCATGGACGACTGGCTGGACCTCTACCGGCGGGTGGCCCGGGCCAACGGGGGCGAGCCGGACGCGGGACGCCGGCTGAAGTCCTGGGCGCTGCGGGCCGGGCTCACGGACATCACGGCCACCTCCAGCACGTGGACGTTCGCGGACACCGCGGAGCTGGCCTGGTGGAGCGGCCTGTGGGCGGACCGGACGCTCGCGTCCGCCTACGCGGACCGGGCGACGGAGGGCGGCCTGGCGACCCCGGAGCGGCTGCGGGCCGTCTCGGAGGCCTGGCGGGAGTGGGGGCGGCGGGAGGACGCCTGGTTCACCGTCCCGCACGGCGAAATCCTCTGCCGGAAGGCCGGCTGACGCCGAAATGCCGACCGAGTCCTCCGGGCGATGTCTGAGACTCCGATTTCGGGAAACTCGGGGCCCAGGAGGTTCACAATGGTTCCCATTCTGCTCGTACTGCTTCTGGTCCTGATTCTTTTCGGCGCCGGATTCGCGGTGAAAATACTCTGGTGGATCGCACTGATCGTGCTCGTCGTCTGGCTGCTGGGATTCCTGGTGCGGGGCACGAGCGCGAGTGGATCAAGGGGTCGCTGGTACCGCTGGTAGCCGGTGACAGCGAATGACCCGTCCCAGGCCGTTCAGTGGGCGTTCAGTCCCTGGGAAGTAGGGGGCCCAGCGGCCCGAGGTCCAGATTCAGGTCCTCGGGCCGCAGCCCGTACCGCTCCCGCAGCTCGGCCATCCGGTCTTCGAGGAGCATGAGTGTGAGCCCCACGCGCTCCTCCTGCTCCTCGGTCATCTCCCCCGTGTCGAAGCGGCGCACGGCCTGCCTCTCCATGAGCTGCCGGAGCAGCTCCACCACCGTCAGGACGAGTTTGACGAGATCACGTTCGACGGTGTCGGGTTCGAGGTCGAGCCGGTTGCGGGCACTCACGTCAACTCTCCCCAGGGCGAGGGTACTTGTTCGTTCACTGAGCTGATCAGCGCGTTCAGGTCGATCCGGACGAGGTCCACGTCCGCGATGCGCAGGGTGATGTCCCCGGTGATGACGACCCCGCCGGCGAGCAGCCGGTCGAGCAGGTCGACGAGGGCGACCTCGCGGCGTTCGACGACGGTCACGCGTCCCCCTCGCCCGCTGCGGAGCCATCGGCGTCTCCGGTGAAGGAGTAGACGGCCCAGGGACCGGTGAGTTCGACCCGCAGTCCCGACGTGGTCCCGTCGGTGGTCCCGTCCGCGTCGCTCCTCGTCCGGTCGACCAGTTCCACGAATTGCTCGGAATCCTCGCGCGGAACCAGATAGGCCGCGTTCAGCACGTTCTGCCCGCTCGCACCGGAAAGCGCGGAGTTCTGCGGCGCGTGCAGCCGATGGTCCTCGGCACAGCCGGAAAGGGTGCTATGCAATTCGGCGGCGAACGTCTCGGCGCCGCGCCACCGGTCCTCGTTCGTCCTGGCGTGCTGTCGACGCCGACGCAGATAGTCCCGGCCGGTGGTCACCGGCGGGTCCGACGGGACCGACGCGGAATCCGTTTCCGCGTCCGTTCCGTCGGCCTTTTCCAGATACACCTTCACGCCCCACTCGACCCTCCCGTCGAGGCGGTCGAGAGTGCGGTGGAAGTCGTTCTCGCGTTCCTCCATCATCACACGTACGCCGCTGTCGTCCCGGAAGACGGTGGCGAGCCTCAGCGGCAGCGGTGTGGTGACGGCGGTCAGCGCGTCGATCACGGCCTGATGGGCGCGTGCCGTCGCGGTCAGCCAGTCGAGGTCCTCCAGCCGGTGCCGGAGCGGCTCCTCGGCGAAGTCCTCCTCCGGCACCGTACTGACGACCGCGACCAGCCCGCGGTGGACGAGCAGTCCGGGCGGGGCGCCCGCCACCCCCGTCAACTGGGCCTGCAGGGCCGCGTCGAAGGGGCGGCAGACGGCGTAGACGTACCGCAGTCCGGTCATGAGGTCTCCTTCGGCGCTCCCCCGCGCTCCAGTTCGGCCAGCCGTTCACGCAACTCGGCGTTCTCGCGGGCGAGTTCACCCCGATGAGCGCGGGAGGACAACGCCGGGTCGTCCTCCCACCAGTCGATGCCCATCTCCTTGGCCTTGTCGACGGAGGCGACGATGAGCCGCAGTTTGATCGTGAGCAGTTCGATGTCGAGCAGGTTGATCCGGATGTCGCCCGCGATCACCACGCCCTTGTCCAGCACCCGTTCGAGGATGTCGGCGAGGTTGGAGCCGCCGTCATGGCTGTAGGGCTGGGGCAGCCGACTTGCCGGCGAAGTCATCGACGACTCCGGGGCCGGGTCTCGGATTCGGCTTCGTCCTCGGTCTCGTCCTCGGCCGTCTCGGGCTCCGGCTCGTACGCGGCCTCGTCCTCGTCGACGTCCTCTTCGTACGCCGCCTCGTCCTCGGCTTCGTCGTCGTCCTCGTACTCCGGCTCCTCGGGCTTCTCGTCCTCCGCCTCCTCGTACTCACCCTCGGGTTCGGCGCCTTCGGCCTCGTCGTCGACGTCGTCCTCGTACTCGTCCTCCGCCTCGAGCCCTTCCTCTCCCTCTTCCCCTTCCTCGGCCGCCTCTTCCTCTTCCTGCGCGAGGGCGTCCTCGTGGCTCACGATCACCTCGCCGTCGCGGATCTCTCCGCGCCAGCCGTCGTCCGCCTCGCCCTTGATCGTGATGAAGCGGGCGAAGTTCTTGAGGTCGAGCCGGGTGCGGCGGCCCTGGGCGCGCCAGATGTTGCCGGTCTTCTCGAACAGACCCTTGGGGTAGTACTCGACGACCAGCAGCACGCGGGTGAGGTTGGGTGCGAGTTCATGGAAGGAGACGACGCCCTTGGTCGTGCCCTTCGCGCCCTCCGACGTCCAGGAGATCCGGTCGTCGGGCACCTGCTCGGTGGTGTGGGCCTTCCAGCTCCGGTTGGACCAGAAGATCTTGAGCTGCCAGTCGGAGGTCGTGTCGTCGGCGCGGTTCGCGCTCTTGACGCCCTTCGCGAAGGTGCTGAAGTCCTGGTACTGGGTCCACTGGTCGTAGGCGGTGCGCAGCGGGACTCCGACGTCGATGAACTCGATGACGACCGTCGGCTTCTTTCCCGCCCCGCCCTTTCGCCTGCCCTTGCCACCGGTCAGGTTCTTGAAGGCGCCGACCACGCTGTCCTTGGCTCGTCCGGCGCCGACCTCGATGGCCGAGCGCAGGGGGCCCTTCCCCTCGGCGAGTTTGCGGCCACCGTCGAGGGCCATCTTCGCGAAACCGGGGCTGTTGCCGTCCGCGATGTCGTTGAGTTTGACGGTCGTCTCGCCGAGCCGGTGTCCGACGCCCGTCAGCAGGCGCTGCGCCTGGGCGGCGAGGTACTCCTGGACCTCCGACTTCAGGCGGTCGGCGGCCTCGCTCCTGGCGACGTCGGTGATCGGGTTGCCCTTCCCGGATCCGGCGGACTTGACGGACTTGAGGGTGTCGGTCATCGTTCACCGCCTCCCTTGGGCAGCCGCGCGCGGGTGCCGCGACCGGCGGCCGTCTTCTTCGCCGCCGTCTTCTTCGCGGTCGCCTTCTTCGCGGAGGGCCGGCCGGATGCCGCTGCCTTCCTGGGGTCCGTCTTCTTCGCGGCGGCCGTCTTCTTCGCCGCCGCCTTCCTGGCGGGCCGTTCGCTGCGCCCGGCGGGTTCCTCCTCGTCGCGCTCCTCGTCCGCCGTCTCGTCGTAGGCGTCCTCCGCCTCGTCGGCGTCGGCGTCGGCGTCGCGGCCCCGGCCCGTCGTCTTCGTCACGACGCCCGCCAGCTGGTCGCGGACCTCCGCCGTGCGGCCGTGCAGACGGTTGGCCAGTGCCTCGACCTGCCGCTCGACCATCGCGCCCGACGCGGCCTTGCCGACGCCCCGCAGATCAACGCGCAGCTGGTCGCCGATCTCCTTGAACTGCGGGTTGTCGCGCAGCTGCCCGGACACCAGGTCCGCGAGCGCCTTGGGGCTCAGTTGCATCCGCTTGCCGGCCACCAGGGTGCCGACAGCGAAGGCCAGTTTCAGTTTCTTCGTACGTCCAAGAACGTATCCGGCCCCTACAGCGAGGCCCAGTCCCACTCGGTTCATCCTCGTGCCGTCCCGTTGTTGGTACCCACGCCAGTGCGCAGGCCTGTCTCCAGCCGGTCCAGGAGTTCGTCCTCGCGGCGGTCGAACTCCTCGTCGTCGATCTCGCCCGCCTCCAACTGCTGTTCCAGCTGGGCGAGTTCGGTGCGGACCGTGGCCGGGTCGTAGTACAGCCGCTCCGCCTCGTGCAGCACCTGGCCGATCACCCAGGCGCTGCCGCGCACCGGTGCGAACGGCAGCAGCAGCACCTCCGAGATCAGTCCCATGTCCGGCTCTGATCCGCCCCGGCGCCGAGGCCGCCCGCCGGGGAGCCCGCGGGCTCGCCCGGGCCCGGCTCGACGAAGCTGTACGGCGGCAGCGGCCCGTGGACCCGCAGTTCGAGGTACGGGCGCGCCTTGCGGAGCTGCTCGGTCGCGGTGAGGAAGACCTCCGCCGAGTCGCGGGCCACCAGGAAGGACACGTTGGCCAGCCAGCCGGTCGACTCGGCGCCCACGCTCACCGCCACCGCGGAGGGCTCCAGCGCCTGCCGCACCTCGACGGCGTCCTCGGCCTCGCGGGCCTTCACCGCGGACACGACCATCTCGCCGAGGCGCACCCGGTCGTCGTAACTGCCGCCGCCCGCTTGCCTGTTGGCCTCGGTGAACGCCCGGATCTCCGGGTTCTCCGCCAGCACGCGGTGCAGGACCGCCTCTTCCTCGTGGCTCGCCTTGACGTTGTACTCGACGTTGCCGTCGAGGGCCTGGAGCCGTTCCTCGTAGTGCTCGGCGCGTTCGGTCAGTACGGAGGTGACCGCGTCGTCGTCCGGTGCCACGCTGCCGAACCGCATGGGCAGCACACAGCCGGCGCCACCCGCCTCCTCCAGCACGTGCTGGTGGGCGAGCAGGTCCTTGCGCTTGGGGCGCAGCTTCTCGGGCGCGTCGCTGACGATCGCCGCGAGGGTGCCTGCCGTCAGGACGCGCACGGTACGCGGCGGGTCGCCGACGCCGCGCAACTCCTCGGCGAAGGAGGGGAGCGCGGGGTGGGTGGCGGCGGTGATGCCGTAGACGTACGTGCCGATGCTCGTGCCGTCGGTCGTGTCGTTGCCCGTGTCCGGGGCGCTGCTCGTACTCACTCCTGCTCCTCCTTCCTGCGTGCGGCCGCGGTCTTGCGGGTCCGGGTCTGCTGCTGCCTGGGTTCGGCCTGGCCCTCGTCACGGGACTGCCGGAAGGCGTCGGAGATGGTCTCGGCGGCACCGGACAGTGCCCCCTTCGACTTGCCCTTCGCCCCGGACTCGGTGATGTCACCGACCAGGTCGGGCAGGCCGGGGCTGCGCTTCGGGCCGGCCTCCAGGTCGAGGCGGTTGCATGCCTCGGCGAACCGGAGATAGGTGTCGACGCTGGCCACGACGACCCGGACATCGATCTTCAGGATCTCGATGCCGACCAGGGAGACCCGTACGAACGCGTCGATGACCAGCCCCCTGTCGAGAACGAGTTCGAGTACGTCGTAGAGGCCGCTGGAGCCGCCTCCTCCGCCGCTCTGCTGTGCCGGGACAACGGTCATACCGTCCACCCCTCCTTGTCTCGTGAAGGACCTGCCTGGCGAAGTACCAGCCGGCGCAGGCCTGTTGATGTGCTCCGGGTTATCGGCCCTCGGACCTGCGCGCGTCGGCGCGTCCGCGTTCGTAGCGGCGGACCCGCCGGTAGCCGGTGAGTTCGCCCCGCTTGTCGAGGTCCACGCGGTAGCTCGCGAGAAGGCTCATGGTGTCGGGGACCCTGGTGAGTTCCAGGACCTCGATCTCCAACGACCAGCCGTTCTCGACCTGTTCGAAGGACGACACGGTCTCCGCGGTCATACCGGTCAGTTCCGCGAGCTGGTCGCGCGCCCCGCGCATGATCTCCATGGCCGACTTGGGTGCGTTCGATTCTGTGTTCGATGAGTTCGTCATAGGTCTCCTGGACATCGGGTGGCCCAGGATCGGTCGCATAAACCCCGCAGGCTCAGACCATCGAGTCGAGCTTTCGTCGGGCGGGCCCCAACGCCCGTCCCCGACGCATCACTTCGCCCCACGGATGGGTACCGGCCTGCTGAGCCGCGTCCGCGATCGTCCAGCGGCGGGCGGTCAGCCGGGGATCGTCCACCTGTTCCCAGCGGACGGGGACGGCCACGGGCGCCCCGGGCAGCGCGCGGACGGAGAAGGGCGCGACGGCGGTCTGCGCGTACCCGTTGCGCTGCACGTCCAGGTAGAGCCTCTCGCCGCGCTCCTTCTTGCGGGCGGCGGTGGTCAGCCGGTCGGGGTGTGCGGCGGCCAGCACCTCGGCGACTCCTCTGGCGAACTCCCGTACCTCGTCGAAGCCGTGCCGGCCGCTCAGCGGGACGACGATGTGCAGCCCGCGCGAGCCGGTGGTCATCGGCGCGGACGGCAGCCGCAGCATGTCGAGCAACTCCCGCAGGTGCAGGGCCGCTTCCCGCACCTGGGTGAAGTCGTCCACCGTCGGGTCGAGATCGAAGACCATACGGTCCGGGGAGTC
This sequence comes from Streptomyces turgidiscabies Car8, assembly GCF_000331005.1. GTDB lineage: Bacteria > Actinomycetota > Actinomycetes > Streptomycetales > Streptomycetaceae > Streptomyces > Streptomyces turgidiscabies. The sequence continues at coordinate 4,729 of NZ_AEJB01000226.1, read as the reverse complement.
GACGCGGCCGACGCGCGAGAGCCAGCGGTGCAGGGTCACGGACGCCTGGTCGGCGAGGTGGACCAGGGTCGCGGTGTCGTCGCAGACCGGGTGGACGACCGTACCGCCCTCCTTCGGCACCTCCACCCGGTCGACCCACTCCGGGGAGCTGCCGGAGACGTTCTTCTGCATGAAGCGGGGGCCGTCGATCCCGTCGGGATGGCGTTCCAGCATCAGCGGGCGTCCGCGCAGGTGGGGCAGCATGAACGGGGCGACGGCGCGGTAGTGGTCGACGAGGTCGGACTTCGTGTACTCCCTGACGTCGTCGCCGCCCGGGAACAGCACCTTGTCGGGCCGGTGGACCTCGACGGTCCGCCGCCCGGCCCGGACCCGCCGTACCGCGCCGTCGGTCACGGAGCGATCCCCTCCTCCACGAGGAGCCGGCCCGCCGCCATGATGGCCTCGGCGTCGATGCCGGCGGCGTGCAGCTGCTCGTCGGGACTCGCCGAGCCGGGCATCGTACGCACCGCGAGGCGGGCCAGGCGGGGCACCGGCCGGCCGTCGAGGAAGGCGTCGAGGACCGCGTCCCCGATACCGCCCTCCTCCCGGTGGTCCTCGACGGTGAGCAGACAGCCGGTCTCCTCGGCGGCCCGGCGCAGGGTGAGCCGGTCGACGGGCTTGACGGAGTACAGGTCGATGACCCGCACCGGGATGCCCTGGGCGTCGAGCGCGTCGGCTGCGGTCAGCGCCTCGTGGACGGTCACGCCCGCCGCGACCACGGTCAGCCGGTCCTCGCGCCCGGCGGAGCGCAGCACCTTGCTGCCGCCGACGGGGAACTCCTCGTCGGGCCCGTACAGCAGCGGTGTCCCGCCGCGCGAGGTGCGCAGATAGCGGATGCCGTCGAGGCCGGCCATGGTGGTGACGAGTCGCGCGGTCTGGTGGGCGTCGCACGGATACAGCACCGTCGAGCCGTGCAGCGCGCGGAACATCGCCAGGTCCTCCAGGCCCATCTGGGAGGGCCCGTCCTGCCCGATCGCGACACCCGCGTGCGAGCCGACGAGGTTGATGCCGGCCCCGCTGACCGCCGCCATCCGCAGGAAGTCATGGGCGCGGGTCAGGAACGCGGCGAACGTCGACGCGTACGGAACCCAGCCGCGCGACGCCAGTCCCACGGCGGCGGCGACGAGTTGCTGTTCGGCGATGTAGCACTCGAAGAACCGGTCGGGGTACTCCTTGGCGAAGGCCTCGGCGCGCGTCGAGTCGCTGACCTCGCCGTCGAGGGCCACGATGTCGCCCCGGGCGTTGCCGAGCGCGACGAGCGCCTGCCCGTAGGCGTCCCGGGTGGCGACCTTCTCCCCCTCGTCCCAGCGGGGCGGTTCGAGGTGTCCGGCGCGTACGGCGTGCAGTGCGCGGGCGGCGCGCGGCTCGGGCGGGCGGACGCGGAGGTCGCGGGGCCCGCCGAGTTCGGCGATCGCCTCGTCGGCGTCCTTCAGCGGCTTGCCGTGCAGACCCTCGCGGTCCTCGACGGCCGCGACGCCCTTGCCCTTGAGCGTGCGCGCGAGGATGACGACGGGCTGCCGGGTCGTGGATTCAGCCTCGCCGTAGGCACGGTCGACGGCCTCGACATCGTGCCCGTCCACCTCGATGGTGTGCCAGCCGAAGGCCTTGAACCGGCGCGCATAGGCGTCCAGATCGTGCCCGTGCCGGGTCGGCCCGCGCTGGCCGAGCCGGTTGACGTCGACGACGAGGACCAGATTGTCGAGCTGCTCGTACGAGGCGTGCTCGGCGGCCTCCCACACCGACCCCTCGGCCAGCTCGCTGTCGCCGCACATCACCCATACCCGGTATCCGGTGCGGTCGAGCCGCTTGCCGGCCAGCGCGATACCGACGGCCACGGGCAGCCCCTGGCCGAGCGACCCGGTGGCCGTCTCGACCCAGGGCAGCCGCCTGGGTGTCGGATGGCCTTCGAGCCGGCTGCCGAGCGTGCGGTAGGTGAGCAGTTCGGCGTCGTCGATGACGCCGACCGCCTTGTAGGCGGCGTAGAGCAGCGGCGAGGCATGCCCCTTGGAGAGGACGAAGCGGTCATTGCCGGGGTGGGTCGGCCGGTCGAAGTCGTAGCGGAAGTGGCGGGCCAGGAGTACGGCCATCAGGTCGGCGGCGGACATGGACGAGGTCGGATGCCCGGAGCCCGCGGCGGCCGAGGCCCGGATGCTGTCGACACGCAACTGCTGTCCCAGCTCGGCGAGTTCGGCGGTGTTGTGCAGGGTTTCGGCGGTTTTCACGACTCTCCTTCCGATGGGGCGGACCGTTCGGAGGCCCGTCCCGACGACTGTTCCGGCACCCGTTCCGGGGACCTGCGCGCACCGTCCGGCACCCGCGCCAGCTCCGGCGACGCCGTGTCCAGCGGCACCGACCAGGACCGCACGAGCCCCAACTGCACGCCCTGGCGCGGGAGTACGGCGTCCAGCAGCCAGTCCGCCGCGACGCGCACCCGGTTTCCGGGCATCGCCGCGAGGTGGTAGCCCCGGGCGACCGCGCCGGCGACCGGCCCGGACAGTGAGACGCCCAGCGGGTTGGCGGCGGCCTTGACTCCGCCCAGGTCGACGACGAACCCCAGGTCACGGTGGCGGTAGGCGGTGCGGGACCCGACGCCGAGCGAGGCGGCGACATTGCGGGCCGCGACCTTGCCCTGCCGCCAGGCGTGCTGCGCGGTCATGCCGGTGAACTCCCCCGGCTTGTTCAGGTCGGGCACGGCGGCGGCGTCCCCGCAGGCGAACACCTCGGGGTGGCCCGGCACCTGGAGGAAGGGGTCGACGATCAGCCGTCCGCGTTCCAGGGGCTGCCCGATGCTCTCGACCAGCGGGTCGGGGCGGACCCCGACGCACCACACCAGGGTGCGCGACTCGACGAACTCCCCGTCGGACAACAGCACTCCAGCGGGCGTCGCCTCCTTCACGGAGGTCTCCGTGCGGACGTCGATGCCCCGCTGCCGCAGCACCCGGTCGGCGGTGCGCGACAGTTTCTCGTCCAGCTGGGGCAGGACGCGCGGCGCGGTGTCCAGCAGCAGCCAGCGTGGCCGCATGCCTTCGCGCACGGGCTGCTTGCGTACCAGCGCGTCGGTGAGCAGCTGCCCCTGCGCGGCGACCTCGGTGCCGGTGTAGCCGGCGCCGACCACGACGAACGTACAGCGGGCGGCGCGGCTCTTGGGGTCGTCGGCGGCGGCCGCCAGTTCGACCTGCCGGGTCACGTGGTCGCGCAGATACAGCGCCTCGGGCAGGCCCCGGAAGCCGTGGGCGTTCTCGGCGACGCCGGGGACGGGCAGCAGTTTGTTGACGCTGCCGACGGCGAGGACGAGCCGGTCGTAGCCGAGGGTGCCGCTCTCGCCCTCGGGGTCCGTGTAGCGCACGGTGCGCGCGTCGAGGTCGATGCCGTCGGCGTCGGCCTCGCCGAGCACCAGGCGCACCTTGCGCAGGGTGCCGGGGAGGGAGACGGTGACCCGGCGGGGTTCCAGGACACCGGCGGCGACCTGGGGCAGCAGGGGCAGATACAGGAAGTGGTCGGTCGGGTTCAGCAGGGTGATGTCGGCCTTCTGCCGGGTCAGCCGGGCCAGGGTGCGGGCCGTCTGGTACCCGGCGAAGCCCGCGCCGACGATCAGGATGCGGGGTCGACTCACGTTTTCGCCTCCGGCGGTGTCGCGTGTGCAGAGCCTTCGGTCAGGCGTACGAACGCCTGCGTGGACGTCGTACGGGACTTTCCGCGTCCCCCTGGTCAGGGCACCCAAACGTCTGCCGGCGCCCGGTTCGGCCGACCGCGCATCGCCCTTCGCGCGCCGGTTTCCCCGACGCACGCTGGGTACCCGGAACGGAACCCGACCCGCTCTCTTTCCGGAGGTGCTTCCCCATGCCCGAATACGGCTACTTCCTCGCGTGCGAGGAATTCGGTCCGGCGGAACTCGTCGAGCAGGCGAGGCAGGCCGAACAGGCCGGGTTCCAGGCGCTGTGGATCTCGGACCACTACCACCCGTGGAACGACGCGCAGGGCCAGAGCCCCTTCGTGTGGTCGGTGATCGGCGCGCTGTCCCAGGCGGTGTCGCTGCCCATCGAGACGGCCGTGACCTGCCCGACCGTACGGATGCACCCGGCGGTGGTGGCGCAGGCGGCGGCGACGAGCGCGGTGCAGACGGAGGGCCGGTTCCGGCTCGGTGTCGGCTCCGGCGAGGCGCTGAACGAGCACGTCCTCGGTGACCGGTGGCCGCCCGCGCACACCCGTCTGGAGATGCTGGAGGAGGCCATCCAGGTGATGCGCCGCCTCTTCACCGGCGAGGAGGTCAACCACCACGGCCCCCACTACACGGTCGAGAACGCCCGGCTGTACACCGTCCCCGACGAGCCCGTCCCGATCGACGTCTCCGGCTTCGGCCCCCAGGCGACCGCGCTCGCCGCCCGCGTGGGTGACGGCTACATCACCATGGGCCCCGACGAGGACCTCACGACCCAGTTCCGCAAGGGCGGCGGGGGCGCGGGCCTCGTCAGCGGCGGTACGAAGGTCTGCTACGGCACCGACCGCGACGAGGCCGTCCGTACGGTGCACCGGCTGTGGTCCAACCAGCTGCTGCCCGGCGAGATGGCCCAGATCCTGCCCACACCGCGTCACTTCGAGCAGTTGGAGCCGCTGGTCACCGAGTCCATGGTGAGTGAGAACACGGTCTGCGGCGCCGACGTGGACGAACACGTCGCGGAACTGTCCGCCT
>NZ_AEJB01000225.1 GCF_000331005.1 Streptomyces turgidiscabies Car8 | reverse complement strand
TAACAGTCGAGGCCCGACCCCCAGTCCGGGGGTCGGGCCTCATGCCGTCTGTGGTGAGCCTACTGGGCCCGCGCGGCCCCGTCGAGCTTGCTGTTCTGAGAGGCGCTCACGCCGCCCTCTCAGACTCTCCAGGGCCCGTCTCACCCGTACAGGCCGAATCCTTCCGAACCTCAGAAACAACACCCGCTCACCCTCGTCTCCAACCATCCGCATTCATCCAGCTCAGCCCACTACAAACCCCCTTCTCCTCCGCCTCTATGCCCCCTGCTACAACCTCTACTACATAACACACCTAGGCATTCTTAATTTGTCGGTGTCGCTCGCGCTCTTGATCGCGTATCCTCAGTGACCATGCTGCGCATCACCGCGATCTCCGGAGGAGAGGCAGGGCTCAACTACCTGCTCTCCGGATCGGGTTGCGCCGGCGAGCACCAGGCCGACGCCGAGGTCACGCTCGACGGGCCGGAGGGCTACTTCGCCAAGGGCACGGAGCACGGCACTCCGCTTGCCGTGTGGATCGGCGAGGGTGTCGCCGAGTGGGGCGTCGAGGCAGGCGTGAACGCTACCGAGCGTGATATCCGGGCGATCTTCGGAAGGCACGCGCACCCCGAGGAGTACCGGGCCGCGGTGTCCGCAGCGAAGTCCTACATTGACGAGAACGGCATCACCGGCACGGCCGCCGAGAAGGTCATGGCCGACGCCGAAGCATCCGCTCGGAGGGGCCGGAAGCCGTACGAGTTCCGCACGGTCGAGCAGCGGATCGATGCCCGCCTGGAGGCGGAGCCGCACGCCGACCCGGAGCGCATCGCAGAGATCCGGAGGGAGGAGCGGGACAAGGGCCAGCGCTCCCCCGCCATGTACTTCGATCACACCTACTCCGCCCAGAAGAGCGTCTCCACCTACCTGACTGCGCTGGAAGCCGCCGGCCGCCACGAGGACGCGGCGAAGGTGCGCGGTGCGATGAACGAGGGCATCGCGGCCGCGATGAAGGTCTTCGAGGAGGAGGCCGGGTTCGGCCGGATCGGCTACCACGGGACCGCGAAGAACGGCCGCCCGTCGACCGGCCGGTACGTCGACAGCGAGGGCTTCACCGCCGCGATCTTCACCCATGAGGTCTCGCGTGCGGGTGACCCTCAGCTGCACGCGCATGTGGCAGTTCTCAACAAAATCAAGGTCCACGAGGCGGACGGGAACGAGCACTTCGTCACCCTCGATTCGCGTGCCGTGAGCAAGGCCCGCGAGGCCGCGGCCGCCGTCTTCGAGCGGACGATGGAACAGGCCATCGAGCGTGACCTCCCCGTCGTGTTCGAATTGAGGCCGGATGGCCTGGCGCGTGAGATCAAGGGGTTCGAGCCCGAGCTGCTTGACGCTCTGTCAGAGCGTACGTACGAGATCGACGCGCGGTACGAGGAGCTGCGCGAGCAGTACGTCCAGGACCACGGCCGTGAGCCCTCCCCGTACACGCGTGCTCGGCTCCGGGAGATGGCCACGCTCGACACGCGAGACCCGAAGCGGAATGAGCATCAGAGCGCCGAGGCCCGGGTTGAGCGGGCTACCCGGCTCGCCGAGGAGAAGGTCGAGGGTGGTCTGCTCGGCGCGCTGGAGAAGGCCGAGCAGGTGGGCATCGAGACCCGGCTCGCCGAGGTCGACGTCCCCGAGTTCGACCGCGAACAGGTCATCATGGAGGCGTTGGAGGCCCTGCAGACCAAGCGGTCGACGTGGGACCGCAGCGAGCTCATCCAGCAGCTGAACACCACGCTCGGTGACGACCTGCCCCGGGACGTGCCCCTCGCTCCGCTTGCCAACGACCTGGCGAACGAGGCGCTGAAGTCGGGCCGGTACGGCGTTGTGCAGACCGCCGGCCTGAAAATCATCGAGGACGCTCCGTCCCGCATCCGGCAGTCCGATGGCCGCTCGGTGTTCAGCCCGAGCGCCCTGGCCAGCGAGAAGTTCGCGCTGGAAGAGCACCTCGACGACGAGGGCAGGGTCGCCTCCCGCGCTCACCAGACCGGAGCCCCGTGCCTGTCCCAGCCCACGATCGAGCACGTGGTGAAGGCGTCCGGCGTCACCGCCGACCAGGCCGACGTGGTCCGCGGAGTCCTCGGCGACAGTCGAAAGGTCAGCGTGATCGAGGGCCCCGCCGGCGCGGGGAAGTCCTACACGACCGGCGTGATTGCCAAGGCGTGGGAGGAGCACACCGGAGGCCGTGTGATCGGCCTCGGTCCCAGCGCGGTTGCCGCCGAGGTCCTCGGCGAGGAGGGCATCGAGATCCGGACCAATACGACCCGGTTCCTCGACTACTACAGCCAGGGCCTAGGCCGGCGGGAGGACGTCGAGACGTTCCGTCTGAGGGCGGGTGACCTGGTGGTTCTCGACGAGGCGGGCATGGCGTCGACTGACCACATCACCCGGATCTCCGACATGTGCGATGCGGTCGGGGCCAAGTTGGTGCCCATCGGTGACCAGCAGCAACTGCAGTCTCCGGAGGCTGGCGGGCTGTTGAGGACGATGGTCGAGGAGGGCCCGCACTACTCCCTGTCGAACGTGCGCCGCTTCAAGGAGCCGGACGGCACGGTGCGCGAGTGGGAGGCCAAGGCGAGCCTGGCCCTGCGCCGCGGCGAGGTCCGGGCGCTGGATGAGTACGAACTGCAGGGCCGCATCCAGGGCGGCACGCTGGAACAGATGAAGGCCGACGTGGTCCAGGCGTTCGTGGCGGACACCCTCGCCCAGCGCGAGTCCGTCGTGATGACCGCCACCAACACCCGCGCCACCGAGCTGAGCAGGGAAATCCGTGCCCAGTTGGTCAGGTACGGGCACGTCGAGGAGAACGGCCTCCCGCTC
>NZ_AEJB01000224.1 GCF_000331005.1 Streptomyces turgidiscabies Car8 | reverse complement strand
GTCCGCCGTTCACAACTCACCTGCCGTTACGCGCCGCTCCGCTGGCCCGGCAGGCTCGCGCGGTTTCCGACGTACGGATCCCGCCCGTGGTCCGCCGACAGGCCGACCGAGCTCGCCGTGCGGCGGGCCTGGATCGGGACCGGGCTGTCCGGGTGAAGGGTGCGGTCGTGACCGCCCTGGCCGTGGCCCGGGCCGTGCTGGCCGTGACCCTGGCCCGCAGTGGTCGGCGTACCCATGCCCCCGGGGCCGCCCTGTGCCCCGGCCATCGCTCCGTCCGGCTCCTGCACCCGTTCGCTCTGCGGCCTGCGTGCCCGGTACGCCGCGCGGTACGCGGCCGGGGACGAGCCCAACTGGCGGCGGAAGTGGCCGCGCAGGGCCACCGGGGAACGGAAGCCGCAGCGGCCCGCGACCTCGTCCACCGAGTAGTCCGACGTCTCCAGGAGACGCTGGGCCTGCAGGACGCGTTGCGTGATCAGCCACTGCAACGGCGCGCTTCCCGTGAGCGAGCGGAAGCGGCGGTCGAACGTACGACGGGACATGTACGCGCGTGCCGCCAGCGTCTCCACGTCGAACTGCTCGTGGAGGTGCTCCAGCGCCCAGGCGACGACCTCGGCGAGCGGGTCGGCGCCGATCTCCTCTGGTAAAGACCGATCGAGGTAGCGCTCCTGGCCGCCCGATCGGCGCGGTGGGACCACCAGTCGGCGGGCCAGCGCGCCGGCCGCCTCGTTGCCGTGGTCCGTCCGCACGATGTGCAGGCACAGGTCGATGCCTGCCGCCGTACCGGCGCTGGTCAGTACGTCGCCGTCGTCCACGAAGAGTTCACGTGGGTCGACATGGACGGACGGATAGCGCTTCGCCAGCGTCGGTGCGTACATCCAGTGTGTCGTCGCCGGCCGGCCGTCGAGCAGGCCCGCCGCCGCGAGGACGAACGCGCCTGTGCACAGGCCTACGATCCGCGCACCTTCTTCATGGGCCCGACGCAGTGCGTCGAGCGCCTCCTCCGGCGGCGGCGCGGTGATCGAACGCCAGGCGGGCACGACGACCGTGCCTGCCCGTGCGATCGCTTCCAGGCCGTTCGGCGCGGTCAGTTCCAGCCCGCCGGTGGTCCGCAGCGGGCCCTCTTCTCCGCCGCACACCAACAGTCGGTAGCGCGGTACTCCGGCGTCCTGGCGGTCGATCCCGAACACCGAAAGTGGAATGGAACTCTCGAAGATGGGGCCGCCGCTGAACAGCAGCACCGCGACGATCTCCTTGCGGCGTCGCCCGGAGAGTTTCCGGGCCGCGGCTTCCGGTGCGGCAGTGGAGTCGTGGCTCATACCGCTAAGCCCCCCTCGGTGGTCGCGTCGCCCCTATCTTGTCGGGTCTGTCGCTCCAACACGTTTCCCCTCGGTCCTGCACGAGTCCCCCGCCGTAGACAGTCAAGATCGAATCTACTGTGTCCCATGATGCCGAGGTGACCAGTTGGTCACTCGACAGATTGTCGACTTGGCAACTTGGCGTAAAGCATTCGATCACGAAGCGTTGCACTCGTGGGGCGTGCAGGGAAGTGCGCCTCGTCCCAGTGGCCAATCCGCGTAGGGTGCGCGGCCCCGCCTGGACCCTTTCAGTGCAGGTGGAACAGGGGTTTGGGGGTTGTTCGGCCAAGGGGTGTGCGGTTACCGGAAGTTGGCTGAAAAGCATCGGGTGCGTGCGCTAAAACAGGTCAGTCGACCGGTGTACTTCCGCCGGAGTGTCGACCGCCCCTGTGAGGGCCGGAGCCGGCCCTCCCGTGCCGTCCCCGGGAAGGGGCACCCTCCTCGGCGGGCCGCCCCGGGAGCGGGACGCCCTCCTCGGCCGGCACGCGGGTCGCGCCCCGCTCCGACTGCCTCAGCAGCATCCGGCACACCCCTGTCACGGCCGCCAGGCCCAGCGCCGTACCGGCCGCACCGCCGAGCGAGGTGCCGTAGAGGACGAGCACCACGGGGACCAGAACGCAGCTGAATGCCGCCCAGCGGACGAGGTCGGTCGCGGAGTCCTGGGTCGGTGAGGTCATGGCTGCTCCCTGTGACGACGGGTCACGGGGTTCAACGCGTGTTCGAGCGGTCGGTCACTGGTCATGATGTCCGGAAGATGTGCGCGATCGCGATCGCCGTAGGCGAGATGTAGGCGAACCCTGTGGAAACAGCCTGTACGTGGCAGCAACCATTGCGTTACGGGCACACCCTCGTGCATGCTCCCTGGAACCCGTCCGGAGCATGTGCGGGCTGTGGGCTACGGAGGCGTGCCGCCGTACCCTTGGGGGTATGGGGTTGGGAAGATGATTCCCGGACACAGCTCCGCCGCACACTGTCGTCCCCATTACGTCGTCCCACCACGAGGATCAAAACGCCGAGAATCCCATGGCCGGTCACGAATTTCTGGAACCCGCGGACCGCAAGCGCCCCGTCGCCGATCACACGGCGGCCGAGCCCTTGGCGGCGGAAGAACCACGTCAGTCCTGCGACCCCGCGTTCAAGCACGGTGTCGTCGTCGGTTTCGACGGCTCGACGTCGAGCGAGCGCGCCCTCGCGTACGCCATCGGCATGGCCCACCGTTCAGGTTCGGGTCTGATCATCGTGCACGTCGCCAACCGACTCCCCACCACGGTGTGGGCCGGCTGCGAGCCGCCCGTCTTCGTCGACGTGCCTGACCACCGGACCGAGGTCCTCGGGCTCGAACTCGCGTGCGCGGACTATCTGGCCGAGGTGCCCTGGATCCTCGTGGAGCGTGGTGGCGACATCTGCCACGAACTCGAAGAGGTGGGGCGCGAGTACGAGGCCGACGCGATCGTGGTCGGCTCGACCCACGGCATCGTCGGGCGCATCTTCGGGTCGGTGGCCGGGCGGCTCGCGAAGCGGGCGCAGCGGCCGGTCGTGGTCATTCCCTAGGTTCCCTGGGGTTCCCGGGGTCTCCGAACTCCCTTGCAGGGTGCCTTTGTTGCGCTGGGCAAACCTACTTGCGCGTAGAGGTGTTCGTGCGCTTGTGAAGGGCATATACCGGTCACCGCACCCGGGGTGTGACGGCCTCGGGGTGCTGCGCAGGCCGGGGGTTGGGCGACTCCCGGCGATGTGAGCGGACCCCTCGTGCCTGGTGGCAGTACGAGGGGTCCGTCTCTGTTCGTCGGCCTCCGCGGGTGCGTGGGGGCTGGTCGCGCAGTTCCCCGCGCCCCTGAAAGCAGGTCTCCTACTCCACCGTTACCGACTTCGCGAGGTTTCGCGGCTTGTCGATGTCCCGGCCCAGGGCCAATGCCGTGTGGTAGGCGAGGAGTTGGAGGGGGATGCCCATCAGGATCGGGTCCAGCTCGTCCTCGTTCTTCGGGACGATGATCGTCTCGTCGGCCTTCTCCTGGTGCTGGTGGGCCACCGCGAGGATGCGGCCGCTGCGGGCCTTGATCTCCTCCAGGGCGGCGCGGTTCTTCTCCAGGAGGTCGTCGTTCGGGACGATCGCGACCGTGGGCAGCGCGGGCTCGATGAGGGCCAGCGGGCCGTGCTTCAACTCCGAGGCGGGGTAGGCCTCGGCGTGGATGTACGAGACCTCCTTGAGCTTCAGGGAGGCCTCGCGGGCCACCGGGTAGCCCCGGACGCGGCCGATGAAGAGCATCGAGCGGGCCTCGGCGTACTGCTCGGCCAGCTTCTTGATCTCCTCCTCCTGATCGAGGATCTCGGAGATCTGCCCGGGCAGCCTGCGCAGGCCCTCGATGATCCGCTTGCCGTCACGGACCGACAGGTCACGGGTGCGGCCCAGGTGCAGGGCGAGGAGCGCGAAGGCGACCGTGGTGTTGGTGAAGCACTTCGTCGAGACGACGCAGACCTCGGGGCCGGCGTGCACGTACATGCCGCCGTCCGCCTCGCGGGCGATCGCCGAACCGACCACGTTGACGATGCCCAGCACCCGCGCGCCCTTGCGCTTCAGCTCCTGGACGGCGGCCAGCACGTCGTACGTCTCACCGGACTGCGAGACGGCCACGTACAGGGTGTCGGGGTCGACGACCGCGTTGCGGTAGCGGAACTCGGAGGCCGGCTCGGCGTCGGCCGGGATACGGGCCAGCTCCTCGATCATCTGGGCGCCGATCATGCCCGCGTGGTACGAGGTGCCGCAGCCCAGGATCTTGACGCGCCGCACGGCACGCGCCTCGCGGGCGTCCAGGTTGAGGCCGCCGAGGTGGACCGTGGAGAAGCGGTCGTCGATCCGGCCGCGCAGGACGCGGTCGACGGCCTCGGCCTGCTCGTGGATCTCCTTGTGCATGTAGGTGTCGTGGCCGCCCATGTCGTAGGAGGCGGCCTCCCACTCCACGGTGGTCGGCTCGGCCGTCGTACGCGTGCCCTCGGTCGTGTACGTGCGGAAGTCGTCGGCCTTGAGGGTGGCCATCTCGCCGTCGTCCAGTGTCACTATCTGCCGCGTGTGGGTGACCAGCGCGGCGATGTCCGAGGCGACGAACATCTCCTTCTCGCCGATGCCCAGGACGACCGGCGAGCCGTTGCGGGCCGTCACGATGCGGTCGGGGAAGTCGGCGTGCATGACGGCGATGCCGTACGTGCCCTCGATCACGCGCAGCGCCTGGCGGACCTTCTCCTCCAGGGTCTCCGCCTGGGAGCGGGCGATGAGGTGGGTGAGGACCTCGGTGTCCGTCTCGGAGAGGAACTCGACGCCGTCGGCCTCCAGCTTCTTGCGCAGGTCGGAGGCGTTGTCGATGATCCCGTTGTGGACGACGGCGACCTTGTTGTCGGCCGACATGTGCGGGTGCGCGTTGTGGTCGGAGGGGGCGCCGTGCGTGGCCCAGCGGGTGTGGGCGATGCCGGTGGTGCCGGCGAAGCGCTTGGGGACCTTGGCCTCCAGGTCCCGGACCCGGCCCTTGGCCTTGACCATCTTCAGGCCCGTGGCCTTCGGCGAGGTCACGACGATGCCCGCCGAGTCGTAGCCGCGGTACTCCAGGCGCTGCAGGCCTTCGAGGAGCAGCGGTGCCACGTCACGCCTGCCGATGTATCCGACAATTCCGCACATGTATAAGTGTCCCTGTCCCTGTCTCTGTCGTACGTGGATGCGTACGTGGATGAGCTAGCCGTAGACGATGCGGCGCAGCTGCCGGAGGGTGAGTTCCGGCGGTGCGACCGCGCGGTATCGCAGGTCCGCCTCGATCCGGTCGAAGATCTCCGCGTTCACCAGTCCCTGACTCTGGAGTTCGCGGTGGCGGCGACGGACATAATCCTCGGTTGTCTCGTCGAAGTAGGCGAGAACGTCCTGAATGACTCGTAGCGCCTCGCCCCGGGCCAGGGGCGTGGTACGCAGCAGATGATCAATGAGGTCGTCGTGCACCTGACGATCCTGAGGTAAAGCGACGGCAATCGCAAGAATCCTGCCCGATATCGGGCAACGGTCTGTTGAAACTCTTATGGGACCCTGTTCGGGGCCTGTTCACCCTGTGTCCTGCGGCGCGATGGGTACCCAGAGCACCGTTTTCAGCCATGGACACTCCTCGCATGGGCGTACCCGAGCAGCTCGCCGACCGCATGAGCATGGCCGAGCAGCACGAGTACCTTCGCGCCAAGTTCTCACGGCGCACGATGATCAGAAGCGGCGCCGTCACCGTCGGCGCCGTAGCGGGCGGAGCGTTCGTGCCGGGCGCGGTCGCCCAGGCCGCGACGCGGACCTCCGTACCGACACAGACGTACGGGCAGGCCGAGAAGGTCGACGGCGCGCTCGTCGCCCCCTTCGGCCGGCACCTCGCCTGGGGCAACGACCCCCGCACGGAGATCACCGTCTCCTGGCAGGTCCCGGTCGCGGTGAAGAAGCCCTTCATCCGGATCGGCGCCCACCCGTGGGACCTCTCCCGCAAGATCGAGGCCGAGGTCCGCACCCTCTACACCCCGGCCGGAATCGGCGCCAGCGGCGACCACACCCAGTACTACCTGCATGCCGAGCTCACCCACCTGCGCCCCGGCAGGACCTACTACTACGGTGTCGGCCACGCCGGCTTCGACCCGGCCGAGGCACACCTGCTGGGCACCCTCGGCACCTTCACCACCGCCCCTAACCACAAGAAGCCGTTCACCTTCACGGCCTTCGGCGACGAGGGCGTCAGCTACCACGCCCTCGCCAACAACAGCCTGCTCCTCGGCCAGAACCCGGCCTTCCACCTGCACGCCGGCGACATCGCGTACGGCGACCCGACCGGGCAGGGCAAGACCTCCGACACCGGCTTCGACTCGCGCGTGTGGGACCAGTTCCTCGCCCAGACCGAGTCGGTCGCCAAGTCCGTGCCGTGGATGCCGGCCTACGGCAACCACGACATGGAGGCCTGGTACTCGCCCAACGGCTACGGCGGCGAGGACGCCCGCTGGAACCTCCCCGACAACGGCCCGGACAAGAAGAACCTCCCCGGCGTCTACTCCTTCGTCTACGGCAACACGGCGGTCATCTCGCTCGACGCCAACGACATCTCCTTCGAGATCCCGGCCAACCTCGGCATCTCCGGCGGCACGCAGACCAAGTGGCTGGAGGCGCAGCTCAAGAAGTTCCGCGCCTCCGAGGACGTCGACTTCGTCGTGGTCTTCTTCCACCACTGCGCCTACTGCACCTCCACCGCGCACGCCTCGGAGGGGGGCGTGCGCCAGGAGTGGGTGCCGCTGTTCGAGAAGTACACGGTCGACCTGGTCATCAACGGCCACAACCACCAGTACGAGCGCACCGACGTCATCAAGAACGGCGCGGTCACCAAGAAGCTCCCGATCGGCGGCACTTCGTACCCCGAGACCGAGGGTGTCGTCTACGTGACGGCGGGCGCCGCCGGCCGCAGCCTGTACGCGTTCACCGCCCCGCTCTCCTACGAGGGCCACGAGAACGAGGTCGACTCGGTCGCCTCCTTCATCAACACCAAGGACGGCAAGGTCAACGAGACGGTCACCTGGTCGCGCGTGCGCTACCTCGACTACTCGTTCCTCCGCGTCGACGTCACCCCCGCGTCCAAGGGCCGCCTCGCCACGCTGACGGTGCGCGGTATCGCGGAGACGGGCGAGGAGGTCGACCGCTTCACGGTCGCGCGCCGCGTACGCTGAGCACGCGCGTATGCCCAGAAGGCAGGGCGTACGGGTGACACCAACGGGCGGTTCTCCGGCGCGAGTTGCATGCTTTTCACATGTGCCTCTACATGCGCTTGAGGACCGCCTGTTTGGCGTGCGCGAACTCGTCGTCCGTGAGGACGCCGGTCCGGTGCAGTTCGCCGAGTTCGCGCAGGCGGCGGAGGTGGGCGTCGTGGTCGTGTTCGGCCGACGGCGCGCTGTCGGCCGTGGGCCCGGCGATCTCCTTCCGCCGCTGCGCCGGTACGTCCGTCACGGGCGCCCCCGGATGCGGCAGCCGGGCCTGGACGGCCGCCGCGACCAACGCCATCAGCGGGTCCTTCTTGAATCCCCACAGCTCGACGGAGTTGGGGTCGTACTTCGGCGGGGCCTTGGTCGGCGCGCGGCGCACACCGAAGCGCAGGTGGCCGTTCTCCAGGCCCACCGCCGGATGCCACTCGACGGCCACGATGTCGGCGACGGCCAGGGATCGGGGGCCGGCGGCGGCCTTCGCGTCCTCCGTCTTCCAGTTCCACTCCAGCCGGACGTGCTCACCGTCGAAGGTGGCGGTGCCGTCCCCGGCCGACACGGACAGCGGTACGGCGGGCCCGGGCAGCAGATACCGGTCCACGGCGCCGGACGGCACCTCGTCGAGCAGCAGCGCGTTACGCACCTCGTCCACGAAGTACTCGGCGACGCCGTAGCGGTCGGACTCCACGTTCAGCTGGTACGGGTCGTCGGTGTCCGTCAGTTTGCCGCCGGTCGCCTGGAGCAGCGGGTCGGCGCCGTCGCGCAGCCGGAGCCTGAGGCGTCCCGTCTTTCTGCCCTGCTCGAAGGAGACACCGGCCAACGCGCCCAGGGGGACAGCGAGTTCGCCCAAATCCTTGCGGAGCAGGCTGATGTTCCTGTCGCGCCCCGGGGTGAGCCGGAGGGCGTCACCGTCGAAGACCCAGGTGCCGTCCTTCTGGATGATTTCCGCCATGGGGAGATTCTGGCACCGGAGACTCCGGCACCGGCCGTCACAGCCCCGGTCCCAGCCCCAGCGCGTTCGCGGCCCCGTCGTCCAGGGCGAAGCGAACGGGCTTACCGGTCAAGGTGGTTGTGCGCATCGAGAGCTTTCCGGCGCGCACCCCGAGGGCGATCTCCGGGTTGTCCTGACAGACCAGGACGAACGAGTCGCCGGCCACGGCCTTCGGCAGGAACGCCTGGTCCTCCGGGAAGGGCGCGGCCGATCCCTGTACGTAGGCGCACGGCCGCTGCTGCATCCCGTCGCCCGCGACCCGGTAGCCCGCGATGTCCAGGCAGAACTCCGACGCGACGTTCACCAGGGCGACCGCGCCCCCGGTGAGGGGGACGACCCGCCACTTCTGCGTCTCCCCGCTGTCGCAGGCCGCCAGGACGGGATCGGCGGCGGAGGGGCCGGAACCCGGCGAGGCGTCGCCCGCCGGGCCGGTGACACAGCGTCCGGTGGACACGCTCTTCAGGGTGATCGTGTCGCTGGTGGCGGCGGCCACGGAAGACGGGGCGATGGAGGCGCTCGCCGTGGACCGGGGACGCTCGGCCCCCTCCGCGGAGTCGGACCCCGCCAACAGCCGCAGCGCTCCGGTGGTCAGGGCGGCGGTGACGGCCACCGTGACCGCGACCGTCAGCACCGGGTGTCTGCGTCTGCGGCCGTCGGGCTTGAGACCTCCGTCCTCGGACGGGGCGGACGGGGCGCCGGGCGGCGCGGTCGGTGTGCCGGGCTCACCGGTCGGCCCCCGGTCGCCCGACCGGGCCTTGCGGTAGGCGGCGCCGCCCCACACCAGCACCTGGTCCACCACCAGCCGCCGTACGTCCTCCGCGCCGCCCACCGCGAGCGTGCGCAGCAAGCGCAGGTCGCGGGCGCAGAAGCGGCAGGTGTCCAGGTGGTGCCGGAGATCCGCGGGGGCCTCGCGATGGGTGCCGCGGGCGATGGCGCCGAGCATGCCGCCGTAGCGGAGGCACTGCGGGTCGGCGGTGCGGTCGGCCCGGACGCGCAGGAAGGTGTCGACCAGGCGACCGCGGGCCGTCTGCGCCAGGGAGAGGGCGAACTCCTCGGTCGTGTTCAGGGTCCTGGCCGCCGACGCCGTCTCCTCCGGCTCGGCCAGGCACAGCCACAGTGCGGCCCGCTGCTGGTCGGGCAGTTGCTCGAAGGCGGCCAGCAGAACCGAGCTGTGCTCCACCCGGCGCAGTGTGTCGACGGGGCCGAAGGTGTCGGCCGCCCGTTTCGACCAGTCGCGGAACTCCGGGCGCAGCAGCCCGTGCCGTCCGTCGCGCAGCCAACTGTCGGCGGTGCGCCGTACGTCGGCGAGGAGCGCGGTGCGCAGGGCGGGCCCGTGCTGCCGTGATCCGCGGGCGAGCACCTGGGCGGCCAGGTCGGTGGCGTCGCGCGACTTCGTGCAGAAGGCGTCGGCGTACGCGTGGACGGCCGGGGCGTGTTCCGGCGGGAGGCCGGGCAACGACGTCTGGTGGTACGGGACTTGCTGTGCGAGGTGCTCGGTCATGAACTTGACTCCCCACGGAGCGGGCACGGCAAGGCCAGGACCGTAGTGCCGCATTCTGTGAGGGGCCTGTGCGTTCACCCGCCGGTGTCGCGTACACGGAATCGGTGGGGGCGGCGGAGACGAGGCCAGGGACGGCGACGGGCTCCCCGGGGACCGTACCCGGGGAGCCCGTCTGCCTTGATCAGAACCCTGAGACGGGATTCTCCAGGGTGCCGATCAGCTGGAGGGCGCCTGCCGGGTCGGCCAGGTCCACCATCTGCTCGTTGTTACGCAGTTGCAGCCGATTGAGGCAGGACAGGGCGAACTCGGGGGCGAACATGTCGAACTGGCGGAACCTGTCGGCGAGTTCGGGGTTCGCCTCCTGGTAGGCGCGGGTGACCTCGGCGACCGTCCGCCAGAAGTCGTCCTCCGCCAGGACGCCTTCGGTGGCGAGGTTCGCGGCCAGGAAGCGGAAGAAGCAGTCGAAGACGTCCGTGAAAACGGACAGGAGCTTCTTCTCCTCCGGGACGTCCACCCGCAGCCGCTCGACCGTCGGCGGCAGTACCGCGTCCGGATCCATGACGGCGATCTCCTCGGCGATGTCCTTGTAGATCGCGCGCTGGACCGTGCCGTCCCGCAGGACGAGGATGACGTTCTCGCCGTGCGGCATGTAGACGAGGTCGTAGGCGTAGAAGCTGTGCAGGAGCGGGGTGAAGTAGGCGCGGAGGTAGCCGCGCAGCCACTCCTTCGGAGTCAGGCCCGACTGCTCGACGAGCGCCCCGGCGAAGGAACGGCCCTCGTGGTCGACGTGGAGCAGGGAGGCCATCGTCGCGAGCGACTCGCCCTCCGCGAGGGACGGCACCGGGCTCTCGCGCCAGAGCGCGGCCAGCATCTTGCGGTACGGCGAGTAGCGGTCGGTGGCGGCCTCGTACTCCAGGTGGCGGTAGCCGACGGCCGCGCGCTCCCGGATGATCGACAGGCCTGTCGACTTCAACACCGGGTCGTTTTCGATGAGTTGGGCAAGCCAGTCGTTGATGGCCGGGGTCGCCTCCATGTACGCGGCCGAAAGCCCGCGCATGAAGCCCATGTTGAGGACCGACAGAGCCGTCTTGACGTAGTGCTTCCCGGGGGCGGACCGGTTGAAGAAGGTCCGGATGGACTGCTGGGCGAGGTACTCGTCGTCGCCCTCGCCCAGGCAGACCAGGTTCCGCTGGGCGATCTCGGCGGCGAAGGTGACGCTGAGCTTGTTCCACCACTGCCAGGGGTGCACCGGGATGAAGAGGTACTCGGTGGGGTCGAGGCCCTGGTCGGACAGTTTCGTACGGAAGCGGACGACCGTCTCCTGCCCCAACTCCGCGCGCAGGAAGGCCTCGTACTCGATGCCGACGCCCGCCGTGAACGCGGCGCGCGAGCGGTGTGCGGCCAGCCACACCAGCCGGACCGGGCTCGCGGTCTCGGGTGCGTACGCGAGGTACTCGTGCACGCCGAAGCCGAGCCGCCCGTTGTTGGCGACGAAACAGGGGTGCCCCTCGGTCATCCCGGTCTCGATCTCCTGGAAGCCGCTGCTCACGAGCTCGGCGACGGGGATCTGCGGCTTGGTGAGCTTGTAGCAGGTGCCGGAGAGGGTGGAGGAGATCTCCTCCAGGTACACGGGCAGGACCTCGTCGCTCAGGCCGAGTGATTTCCGCAGTTCGATGAAGAAGTCGAGGGCGGCGAGCGGGAGTTCGGCTCCGTCGCGGTGCCGGGTGATCGAGTCGGCGTCGACCTGCCAGTGGTCGAGGGCGTGGCGGGTGGCGGTGAAGCGGTAGCGGGTCAGGCCGTCGTCCCCGAGTACGACGTACCCGTCCCCGTCTCCGTTTTTGTGCTGCTCGGGCTCGGGGGTGATCAGGCGTTCGTGCGCGAACTCGGCGAGTGCCTTGCGGATGAGGAGGCGGTTGGCCTGCTCCCAGCGTTCGGGGGAGAGGTGGGCCGTGGCGTCGGCGAGGCTCATACGGACATCGCCCTCTCGAACTGCTCGCGGGTGCAGAAACTCAGCAACGCCTTCTTCTCCGGCTTCTGTATCTCTCGCTCGGGCACGAACCCGACGGCTTCGTTCAGGGCGTGGACGGCCTTGTTGCCGACGTCCGGCTCGACGACGACGCGGGCGGTGCGCGGGTCCTCGAAGAGGTGTGTCATCACGGCGGTGATGACGGCCCGGGTGAACCCCGGCACAGGTGTGTCGGTCGCCGGCACCAGGAAGTGCATGCCGACGTCGCCGGGCTCGGGCTCGTACAGGCCGACCAGCTCACGGTGGACCGGGTCGTACCGCTCCATCAGGAAGGCGGGTTCGCCGTCCCGGAGACCGAGAAAGGCTTCCTGGTGCTCGTCGGCGGCGACCTCCATGTAGGCCCGCTCGACGTCTTCGAGCCGGGCCTCCTGCATCATCCAGTAGGCGGCCTTGGGGTGTGTGAGCCAGCTGTGCAGCAGCTCGGCGTCCTGGAGCGGGTCGAGGGCGCGAACGGTCAGGCTGCCCACGGCGGTCGAGGTGCTCATACGGCGAACTCCTGGAAGGCGATGGTCTTCTCGACCGGGTAGTACTCGCTGCCGAGCAGCTCGCCGATGATGAAGCTGTTGCGGTACGCGCCCATGCCCAGGTCGGGCGAGGTGATCGAGTGGGTGTGGACACCGGAGTTCTGGAGGAAGATCCCGCGTCCGGTCGTGTCGATCGCGTAGTTGCGGGCGATGTCGAAGTTGCCCTGGGTGTCGTAGCGCAGCCGGTCGCGGACGGGCCCCAGGAACTCGGGCTCGGCGTACCTGTAACCGGTGGCGAGGATCAGCCCCTGGGTGTCCAGCGTGTAGTCCTTCTCCTGCTCCTCCTGGCGCAGCCCGAGCGTGTACGTCCGGCTGCCGCTCTCGTAAGTCACCGTGTTCAGCGCGGAGTTGGTGAGCAGACGGGTGGGGACCGGGCCGCCGAGGTTCTTCCGGTAGAGCAGGTCGAAGATCTCGTTGATCAGCTCCCCGTCGATCCCCTTGAACAGGCCCTTCTGCTCCTGCGTGAGGCGGTAACGGGTCCGCTCGGGCAGCGCGCGGAAGTAGTCGACGTACTCCGGGGAGGTCATCTCCAGTGTCAGCTTGGTGTATTCGAGCGGGAAGAAGCGCGGTGAGCGCGTCACCCAGTTCAGCCGGTAGCCGTGGACGTCGATCTCGCTGAGGAGGTCGTGGTAGATCTCGGCGGCGGACTGACCGCTGCCGACGAGCGTGATCGACTCCTTGGCCTGCAACTCCCGCTTGTGCCGCATGTACTGCGAGTTGTGGATGAAGTCGCCGGCCAGGTCCGCGCACGCCTCCGGGATGTACGGGGGAGTACCGGTGCCGAGGACGAGCTTCCGCGCCCGGTACACGTCACCGGTGACCGTGCGGACGACGTACAGCTCGTCATCGTCCTCGTAAGTCACCTCCGAGACCGTGGTGTTGAAGCGGACGCTGCGGAGTCTGCCGGCGGCCCAGCGGCAGTAGTCGTCGTACTCGACGCGCAGGGGGTAGAAGTTCTCGCGGATGTAGAACGAGTAGAGACGGCCCGATTCCTTCAGGTAGTTGAGGAAGGAGTACGGGGAGGTCGGATCGGCGAGGGTGACGAGGTCCGACATGAACGGCGTCTGGAGATGGGCGCCGTCGAGGAACATTCCCGAGTGCCATTCGAAGTCGGGCTTCGACTCGAGGAAGAGGCCGTCGAGTTCGTCGATCGGCTCGGTGAGACAGGCGAGTCCGAGGTTGAAGGGGCCGAGCCCGATCCCGATGAAGTCGTAGGTCTTCCGCACTGCTTCGGTCCTTTTCATGGCTTCGGCTTCAGGAAGCGACGGAAGTGACGCGGTCAACGGAATCTCCCAGGTACTGCTCGGCATGGCCGGCGATCAGGTCGAGTACGGCGGTGATGTCGTCCACCGTGGTCTCGGGGTTGAGCAGGGTGAACTTGAGGTAGTGGCGTGCGCCGACCTTCGTCCCCGCGACCACGGCCGCGCCGGAGGCGAACAGGGCCTTGCGGGCGTACAGGTTGGCGCGGTCGATGTCCGCGGGGTCGGTGACGGTGGCGGGGATGTAGCGGAAGACGAGGGTGGAGAGGGAGGGTTCGACGACGACGTCGTAGCGCGGGTCGGCGGCAAGGATCTCCCAGCCCTCCTGGGCCAGGTCGCACACCTCGTCGAAGAGTTCGCCGATACCGTCGGCGCCCATCACGCGCAGGGTCATCCACAGCTTGAGCGCGTCGAAACGCCGGGTCGTCTGCAGGGACTTGTCGACCTGGTTGGGGATGCGCTCCTGCACCATGCGGCGCGGGTTGAGGTACTCCGCGTGATAGGTGGCGTGCCGGAGCGTGGCCGCGTCCCGGACCAGTACGGCGCTTGAACTCACGGGCTGGAAGAAGGACTTGTGGTAGTCGACGGTGACCGAGTCGGCGCGCTCGATGCCGGTGAGGAGGTCCCTGCGCTTGACCGAGGCGAGCAGTCCGCAGCCGTAGGCGGCGTCGACGTGCAGCCAAGTGCCGTACTGGGCACAGAGTTCGGCGATCTCGGGCAGCGGGTCGATGGAGCCGAAGTCGGTGGTGCCGGCGGTGGCGACGACGGCCATGGGAACCAGCCCGTCGCGCCGGCAGCGCTCCAACTCGTGGGCGAGGGCGACCGTCTGCATCCGCTTGTCGTGGCCGACGGGGATGGAGACGACCGCGTCCGGGCTCAGGCCGAGGAGCTTCGCGGACTTCTTCACGCTGAAGTGGCTGACCTCGGAGGCGAAGATACGCAGGTCGGCGAGGGACTCGCTCTTCGCCTCCTCCCGGGCCAGCAGCAGCGCCTGGAGGTTGGACTGGCTGCCGCCACTGGTGAAGATGCCGTCGGCGCCGGGACCGAGGCCGGTGCGCTCGTTGGTCCAGTCGATCAGTTTGCGCTCGATGAGGGTGCCGCCGGCCGACTGGTCCCAGGTGTCGAGGGAGGAGTTGACGGCGGAGAGGATCGCCTCGCCGAGCACCGCCGGTATGACGACCGGGCAGTTGAGGTGGGCGAGGTAGCGCGGGTGGTGGAAGTAGATCGCGTCGCGCAGATAGACCTCTTCGAGCTCGTCGAGGGCGGCGGCCTCGTCGAGGAGGGGCCGGTCCAGGTCGATCCGGTCGATGCGGGGGGCGAGGGCGTCGACCGTGACGCCGGTGAACGGACGGTCCGTGGTGGCGAGTTTCGCCGCCACCCGCTCGACTCCTTCGGTCACGGAACGGCGGTACCGCTCCGCGGTCGTGTCATTGAGCAGGTGCGAGCGCATCGGGGGAGCCTCCGGGGGGGACAGAGAGGGCAGGTGCTGGTTCGGCACGCCGAACGACTGAACGATCAACTTAGGTTAGCCTAACCTAAGTTTCTGTGAATCAGGCGTCCCACCGTCACGGCTGTGATCTGGGCCTCTCCCGTCATTCGGACTGCTCGCGCAGCTGCTCCTCGCTCAGCCCGCGCCGCCAGTAACCGACGAAGGTGACGGCCCGACGGTCGATACCGCGCTCCCGTACGAGATGCCGGCGCAGCTCCTTCAGGGCGGACGACTCGCCGGCGATCCAGACGTACGGCCGCTCGGCGGCGGGGAGTTGCGCGGCCCGGATCGCTTGCAGCGCTGTGGGGGCGCCTGTTCCCGAACCGGTGGCCGCGCCGCGTACGAGCCAGGTGATCTCGGCGTCGGCGTCGGTCACCGGATCCTGGATGTCCCCTGCGTGCCCGGCCTCAAGCCAGACCTGGGCCCGGGTGCCCGCGGGCAGTGATTCGAGGATCGCGGAGGCGGCCGGTACGGCGGTCTCGTCCGCCCAGATGACGACGAGATCGGTGCCGGTCGGCGGGCGGAAGCGGATCGCGCGGTTGTCGGCGACCGCCGGCCCGAGCAGCAGGACACGGTCCCCGACGCCGGCCCGTGAGGCCCAGAGGGAGGCGGGCCCGGCGGGAGCGACGGCGCCGGGTTCGACGCCGTGCAGGACGAAGTCGATGTCGATCTCCGTCGTACGGCCGTGAGCGTCGACGCGCAGAGCGCGGAGGGTGTACGAGCGCATCACCGCCCGTACGTCGTCCGGGAGTTCACGCCAGCCCTGCCACCATCCGTCGCCCAGCTCGACGGGCACGGCGGGGGCGTCCTGCCCCGGGTGCGGAAGGAAGAGGGAGAGACTCTGGTCGCGCCCGTCTGAGAAGAAGGCCGACAGGTCGTCCCCGGCGAAGGTGATCCGGAGGAGGGAGGGCCCGAGGCGGGCGGTGCGAACTACTTGGAGGGCGAAGAAACGAAAGGGGGCGGTGGTGGGGGTGGTCGTGGTGGCCATGCGGACTCCTGATGTGTGTCGGAGGACGCGATGACGCGCCCCCAAAGGGGCGCGGGGAACTGCGTGACCAGCCGCAACGGACCCGCAGTTTCCCCACTACCGGTGAAGCGCCGAACTTCTAGCCGACCTTCTTCGCGCCCTCGATCGCCTCGGCGAGGCTAGTGAGAAGCGGCGTGCACTTGTCGTACGACAGGATCGGCTCGGGATTACGCGCGATCACCTGACCCGCCTTCACGGCAGGCAGCTGCTTCCAGGTCGCCTCGGTGATGTCGGCGGGCTGTATCGCCGACGTACGGTTGTCCATCATGATCACGTCGGCCTCGTACTTGTCGACGTTCTCCCAGCTCAGGCTCTCGTACCAGCCACCGCTCGCCTTCAGGACATCGGCGGCGGGCTCGACGAAGTTCACGCCGAGGGCCTTGAAGTACTCCAGGTCGATGGAGAGGTTGGAGCCGGACACGTAGAAGATGTCCTGGCTCGCGGAACCAACCAGCACCTTGACGTCCGGCTTGGCCTTGGTGGCGGCGCGCAGTCGGGCGGCGGCATCCTCGAAGGCCTTCTTGGCTGCGGTCACCTTGGCGGAGGTGGTGTCCGCGCCGAGGGTCTTGGCCAGCTCCAGCATGCGCTGCAGTGGCTGGTCGAGCTGGATGTCGAACACGGAGATGCCGACGGTCGGGGCGCCGACGGCGAGGATCTTCTCCTTGGACTCCTCCGGGACGTACCAGAGGGTGCCCGCGCTGTCGAACATCGTGGTGACGAGGAGATCCGGGGCGAGGGCCGCGTACTTCTCGATGTTGAACTGGCCCCACTCGTTGCCGAGGACGGTCACCTTGGTGACGTCCATGTCGCCGGCCTGGACGTCGGCCTTGCCGTCCTTGGTCGTGGTCGGGCCGAAGACGCCCTTGACCTCGACGCCGTAGTCGTAGAGCGCGGCGGCGACACCGGTGAAGGCGACGATGCTGGACGGCACCTTGTCGGCCTTGGCGGTCTGGCCGCGGTCGTCCTTGAACGTCCAGGGCCCGGCGGGGGGAGTCGCGGCGGCCTTCGACGCGTCCGCGCCCGTGCCACCGCTTTTCGCGTCCTCGTCCCCGCAGGCGGCGAGGACGGCACCGAGGCCGAGGGCGCCGCCTGCGGTGAGGATGCCGCGGCGGGAGAGGTGGGTGGCACGGGCGTTGGGCATGGGATGGCTGCTTTCGAACGGGGCGGTTCGGTCCGCCGGACAATTCGCTAGGAAGGTTAGCCTAACCTCACCTGATGTCCAGGGGGGTGGTCCACGTCTTCCGGCGGTGATCCTGTCCGTCGTCATCGCCGTCGCGGCCGCCACGGCGGCGCTGTGGGCGGCGGTCTCCATCCACACCCTGTGGGCCAGCCTCGGTGCGAGCCTGGTCATGGGGGTGGCCGTGACCGGCATGCACTACACCGGCATGGCCGCCGTCTCCGTCCATCTCACCGGCGTCGCCGAGACCACGCAGTCGTCGACCGACCTGCTGTCGTTCCTCCTGGCCATGCTCGCCGGCCCGCTCACCGTCCTTCTGATCTCCGCCGTCATCGTCATGTTCGACCCCGACATGATGATCAACGGCGACGACTGGGACAGGGCCGCGCCCACACCGCAGGGGGCCGGCACCGGCACCGCCCAACAGGTGCGGCGGCCGTCCCGGCGCGGGTAGTTCCGCCGCTGGGGGCCGGCACGGGGACCTATGGGTAATCCCTGGTCTGCCCCGGTGGGGGAGGATGACCTGGTGACCGATCACTGCTGTACGGAGATGGCCCGCCAGGTGGGCCGGGACTGCGACCTCCATGCCGATCCCTACGCCTGCCCGGACGCGCTCGTCGGCTTCGTCGCGAAGTTCCAGGAGTACGGCCTGATCATCCATGACGGCGGTACCGCGACGGTCGGCATCCTCTTCTGCCCGTGGTGCGGCCGGCGGTTGCCCGAGTCGCAGCGAGACCGGTGGTTCGACGAGCTGGAGGCTCTGGGCATCGATCCGTGGGAGGACGACGTGCCCGTGGAGTACGAGGACGGCGGCTGGCTGCGGCTTCGGCCGCGTGGCGTTTAGGAAACCAGCGCGCCGCCTCCGGTCCTATCCGCTCCGTTGGCCTCCCCGGCCGCAGGGCCGCGTACTGGGCTCAGTGGCCGGATTCCGTCACATCGGCCACCCTCGTGTCCTCGAACTCCCTTGCGAAATATGCCGGTTGCGATCACGCTTCTGCAGTCGACGGGGGTCGGGGGCGGGAGCCGGAAGTGGAGGCTGGGGCGGGTATGGGTGCCACAGAGAAGGTCGCTGAGGCGGCTGGGGGAGCGGTGGACGCGGTAGCGGAGGTGGTGCGGAGCGACGCTGCTCTGCTGGAGGACGATCTGGCCGAGTTTCTCGCGTCGTTGACCTCCCCCGCGTCGGTCCCCGCGCAGTCCGTTTTCGAGGCCGCCCTGCGGCGCTCCCTCTACGAGCCCGTCGCCGACGCCGTCGGGTCCAAGGTGGGCCAGGAGGCGCTGCCCCCGACCGCCGGTGCGCCCGGCGGCAACAGGGCCCCGCTGCGGCCGTCGATGGTGTACTGGGCCTACCGCAACTACCGGGGCTTCCCCGACGAGACCGGGAGTGGTGGCGAGGTCGGGGACGGGAGTGACGTTTCCTCGGCCGACCTGGCCGTTGTCCGGCGGGCCGCCGTCGCCGTGCGGGTCATGCTGAAGGCCTTCGTCGCCATCGACGACATCCAGGACGGCAGCGACGTCCGTTACGGCGAACCCGCGCTCCACGTCACCCACGGCGTGCCCCTCGCGCTCAACACCGGGTCCTGGCTGATCGCGGCCGTCCTGCGGCACGCCGCCGATCCCGGTGTCGTCGACAGCCTCGCGCGGGCCGTCGAGAGCGGCTTCACCGGGCAGGCCGTCGACCTGTCCACGCATACGCCCGAGACCCGCGCCGAGTTGCTGGCAGCGCCCCTCGAAGAGCGCGTGGCCTACTGGGAGTCCCTGGCCGCCCTCAAGACCGGCACCCTCTTCCGGATGCCGCTCGACTCCGCCCTCGCGGCCCTGCGTGTCGTCGACGACGAGCAGTACACCCTGGACGCCGCCATGCGCCAACTCGGCCTGGCGAGCCAGTTGTTCAACGACCTCACCGACTTCGTACCCGAGTTCGGCGGGGGCCGGATCCACGAGGACTACGACGGGCTCAGCAACCGGGTCTTCCTCGAACTGCTCGACCCGGAGTCGTCCCAACCCGCGCTCTCGGGCGAGCAGTTGAAGTCGTACGTCCTCGGGCATCCCGAACTGGAGCCGACGCTTCTCTCCCTGGCCGCCGAAGCCGTCCGGCTGAAGCGTGAGGCCAAGGAGAGCGTGTACCGGGTGTGCCGGTCCGACCGCAGCGCGGCCTACTTCGACCTCACCATCGAACGCAAGGGGCATCTCATCGACCGCCTCCATGAGACCCTCCTGCAGCGGAGCGGCGCATGACGGCGGCCCCGGTCACGATGGTTGAGCGGCTGCGTACGAGTACCCGCGACCGCCACGACGCCCTGGAGGCCACCCCGTTCGCGAGCGCGATGCTCGCCGGGACCCTGCCCGTCGAGTGTTACGTCGGCCAACTCGCCGCATATCGGCTGGTGTTGGGATCCCTGGAAGGGGAGCTGTCCCGGCTCACGGGAGTAGCTGCCGCCGAACCCGTGTGGTCAGCCGACCTCGTCAAACTCCCCCTCGTCGATCGCGACCTGGCCTACTTCGCGAACCTCGGCACCGCGCCCGGTTCCTGGGCGGCCGAGGAGGCGGAAGCGTTCACTGCGGAGATCCGGCAGCGGGCCGCAGAGTCCGACCTCCGTGCCCTCCTCGGGTTCCTCTACGTCATGGAGGGCTCGACGCTCGGCGCCCTCTACCTGTACCCGTACGTCACCGCCGCCTACCGACTCCCAGCAAGGGACGGCGGTACGGACGGCGTCGCCTACTACAGCAGCGGCGACCGCGAACGCTGGGCCCGCTTCACCGCCCGTATGAACCAGGCTTTCACCGACCCCGACGCACAGGACCAGGTCGTCGCGGCGGCCAGGGTCGCCTATCGGCACACCGCCGCGATCACCGGGGCACTGTCCGTCGGCCTCAGCCCGCCATCTCCAGCCCCAAGCCCAACTCCCGCGCGATAAGCATCCGTTGGACCTCGCTGGTGCCCTCCCCGATCTCCAGGATCTTGGAGTCGCGCCACATCCGGGCCACCGGGTACTCGTTCATGAAGCCGTAGCCGCCGTGGATCTGGGTCGCGTCGCGGGCGTTGTCGACGGCGATCGTGGACGAGTACAGCTTGGCCAGGGCGGCTTCCTTCTTGAAGGGTTCGCCCGTGACCAGACGGGAGGCCGCGTCCCGCCAGGCCAGGCGGGACGTGTGGGCTTTCATCTCCATGTCCGCGATCTTGAACTGGATCGCCTGGTTGGCGCCGATCGGGCGTCCGAACGCCTGCCGTTCCTTGGCGTACTTCACCGACTCGTCCACGCAGCCCTGGGCGAGTCCGGTCGCCAGCGCCGCGATCGCGACGCGCCCCTCGTCGAGGATGCGCAGGAACTGGGCGTAGCCGCGCCCCTCCTCGCCGACCAGGTTCGCGGCCGGGACCCGTACGTCCGCGAAGGACAGCTCGCGGGTGTCCGAGGCGTTCCAGCCGACCTTCGAGTACGGCGCCGCGACCGTGAAGCCCGGCGTGCCGGAGGGGACGAGGATCGCGGAGATGAGCGGCCTGCCGTCCGGCTTGCGGCCCGTCACGGCCGTCACCGTCACGAAGCCCGTGATGTCCGTGCCCGAGTTGGTGATGAAGCACTTCGTGCCGTTGATCACCCATTCATCGGTGTCCGGGTCCAGCCGTGCCGTCGTCCGCGTCGCACCCGCGTCCGAGCCGCCGTCCGGTTCCGTCAGGCCGAACGCGCCCAGGATCTCCCCGGCGCACAGGCGCGGAAGCCACTCGCGCTTCTGCTCCTCCGTACCGAACAGGTGGATGGGCATCGCGCCCAGCGATACTCCGGCCTCCAGGGTGATCGCCACCGACGAGTCGACCCGCGCCAGTTCCTCCAGCGCGATGCCCAGCGCCAGGTAGTCGCCGCCCATCCCGCCGTACTCCTCGGGGAACGGCAGTCCGAACAGGCCCATCCTGCCCATCTCGCGGACGATCTCGTACGGGAACTCGTGCCGCTCGTAGAAGTCGCCGATCTTCGGGGCCACGACGTCGTGCGCGAACTGCTCGACCGTACGGCGGAGTTCTTCCAGTTCGGGGGAGAGCTTGTGGTCCATGGTCCTCACGGCTCCTGGGATTCCGCGGATTCCTCGGAATCCTGGTGGGAAAGGGCTCGTACGGTGCGGGACGGGCTCGGTCGGCCCAGTCGGTCGGCCATCCATGTGCTCGTGGTGACGAGGCCGGCGAGGTCGACTCCGGTCTCGATGCCGAGGCCCTGGAGCATCCACACCAGGTCCTCGGTGGCCAGGTTGCCGGTCGCCGACTTGGCGAACGGGCAGCCGCCGAGACCGCCCGCCGACGCGTCGACCGTCGTGACGCCGTGCTCCAGCGCCGCGTACGTGTTGGCCAGCGCCTGGCCGTAGGTGTCGTGGAAGTGCACGGCCAGGGCCGACGTCGGTACGGAGGCCTCGTTCAACTCGACCAGCAGGCGCCGCACATGACCCGCCGTCGCGACGCCGATCGTGTCGCCCAGGCTCAGTTCGTCGCAGCCCATGTCCAGCAGCGCCCGGCACACCCGGACGACCTGCGCGACCGGAACCGGGCCCTCCCACGGGTCGCCGAAGCACATGGAGAGATAGCCACGCACCGACGCGTTCTCCGCCCTGGCCCGCGCCACCACCGGCTCGAACATCGCCAGCGCCTCGTCGACCGTCCGGTTGAGGTTGGCCTTCGCGAAGGACTCCGTGGCGCTGGCGAAGACGGCGACCTGGCGTGCGCCGAGCGCCAGGGCCCGGTCCAGCCCGCGTTCGTTCGGAACGAGCACCGGCAGGCGTACGGGCAGATCGCTGACCTGCGGGTACAGGTCCTCCGCGTCCGCGAGTTGGGGCACCCACCTGGGGTGGACGAAGCTGGTCGCCTCGATCGTCGTCAGGCCCGCGGCTGCCAGGCGGCGGATGAACTCAGCCTTCACCTCCGTCGGGACGGTCGTCTTCTCGTTCTGCAGCCCGTCACGCGCGCCGACCTCGTGGATCCTGACCCGCGCGGGCAGATTCGGGGCCGGTACGACCATGGGAAGCGTCATTTCTCCTCCTCCGCCAGGGACTCTGCCGAGGACTCCGCGGGCGTGATCACGGCGAGTACCTGGTCCATGGCGACGGTTGTCCCCGGGGTGACGTCCAGCTCGGCGACCGTGCCCGCGTGCGGGGCGGCGATGACGTGCTCCATCTTCATCGCCTCGACCACCAACAGGCTCTGACCGGCGGCCACTTCGTCCCCGACCGCCACCTTCACCACCGTCACCGTGCCGGGCATCGGGGCGGTCAGCGAGTCGGCTCCCGCGTGGGCGGCGCCGGTGAGCGAGGCCGCCACCGGGTCGTGGTCGCGCACCTGCCACGCGTCGCCGTCGCGGCCGAGCCAGTCGGCGGCACGGTGGAAGGTGTGCCGGACGCCGTCCAGGACCACGGACACCTGGGTGTCGGTGACCGTGTGGGTGCCACGGGGGACGTACTCCACGGGGTCCTGCACCCGCAGCCAGAAGGCCGGCGGCCTGGGCGTGCCCCCCAGCCGCCAACCGCTCGGCACGGAGAAGGGGTCCGTCCAGCCGCTCTCCGTCGCCTTCGGCCGCAGCGCCTCCTGCCGTACGGCCGCCGCCGCCTCGTAGACCTCCTCCGGTACGCCGTCCGGGACGAGGGAGTCGACCTCGCGCTCCACCAGGCCCGTGTCCAACTCGCCCGCCACGACCGCCGGATGGGCGAGAAGGCGGCGCAGGAAACCGGCGTTCGTCGGCACGCCCAGCGTGACCGTGTCCGCGAGGGCCGCCCGGAGTTTCCGGAGCGCCGTCGCGCGGTCGGGGCCGTACGCGATGACCTTGGACAGCATCGGGTCGTACAGCGAACCGACCTCCGTGCCCTCGCTGAGCCCGGAGTCGGTGCGAACGCCGTCACCTGAGGGTTCGCGCAGGGCGAGCACCGTGCCGCCGGACGGCAGGAACCCGCGTGCGCCCGCCCGTACGGAGACCGTCTCCGCGCAGATACGGGCCTCCACGGCGTGCCCGGTGAGGCGGACCTCCTTCTGTCCGAAGGACAGGGGCTCGCCCGCCGCCACCCGCAGCTGCCACTCGACCAGGTCGAGGCCGGTGACCAGCTCCGTCACCGGGTGCTCGACCTGGAGGCGGGTGTTCATCTCCATGAAGTAGTACGAGGAGGGGTCGCTGCCCGGGACGATGAACTCGACCGTGCCCGCGCCCTCGTACCCGCACGAGCGCGCCGCCTGGACCGCCGCCTCGCCCATCGCGGCCCGGGTCCGGTCGTCGAGGAGCACACTGGGCGCCTCCTCGATGAGCTTCTGGTGGCGCCGCTGGAGCGAACACTCGCGCTCGCCCAGGTGCACCACGTCCCCGTGGGCGTCGGCCAGGACCTGGATCTCGATGTGCCGGGGCCGGTCCACCCACCGTTCGACGAGGAGCGTGTCGTCGCCGAAGGAGGCGCGGGCCTCGCGCCGCGCGGCGGCGATCTCCTCGCCCAGATCGGCCGCGTCCCGGACCAGCCGCATGCCCTTGCCGCCGCCGCCCGCGCTCGGCTTGAGCAGCACGGGCATGCCGATCTCCCGTGCCGCGTCGGCCAGTTCGGCGTCCGTGAGGCCGCTGCCGCTCGACCCGGGGACGACCGGGACCCCGGCCGCCCGGACCGTCTCCTTGGCGCGGATCTTGTCGCCCATGAGGGCGATCGCGTCCGCCGGGGGACCGATGAACACGAGCCCCGCGTCGGTGCACGCGCGCGCGAAGGCGGCGTTCTCGGCGAGGAAGCCGTACCCGGGGTGGACGGCCTGCGCGCCGGTGCGGGCGGCGGCTTCGAGGAGGCGGGGGACGGACAGATAGCTCTCCGCCGCTGCCGCCGGTCCGATCCGTACCGCTGTGTCGGCCTCACGGACGTGCCGGGCGTCCGCGTCGGCGTCGGAGTACACGGCGACCGAGCGCACCCCGAGGGAGCGCAGCGTACGGATGACGCGTACGGCGATCTCGCCCCGGTTGGCCACGAGGACTGTGTCGAACATCGTGCTGAAGCCCTTCATCGTGCCCTTCATCGTCGTGGAGCCCCTCACATCCGGAAGACGCCGAACTGGGGTTCGCCCAGTGGCGCGTTGGCGCAGGCGGTGAGCGCGAGACCCAGTACCTGGCGGGTCTCCAGCGGGTCGATGACCCCGTCGTCCCAGAGCCGGGCCGTCGCGTAGTAGGCGTTGCCCTGGCGCTCGTACTGGGCGCGGATCGGGTCCTTGAAGGCGTCCTCGTCGGCCGCCGGCCAGGTCTCCCCCCGGGCCTCCAGCTGGTCCCGTTTGACGGTCGCGAGGACGGACGCGGCCTGCTCGCCGCCCATGACCGAGATCTTGGCGCCGGGCCACATCCACAGGAAGCGCGGCGAGTACGCCCGGCCGCACATCGAGTAGTTGCCCGCGCCGTACGACCCGCCGACCACGACGGTCAGCTTGGGCACACGTGTGCAGGCCACGGCGGTGACCATCTTGGCGCCGTGCTTGGCGATTCCGCCCGCCTCGTAGTCCCGGCCCACCATGAAGCCGGAGATGTTCTGGAGGAACAGCAGGGGGATGCCGCGCTGGTCGCACAGCTCGATGAAGTGGGCGCCCTTCTGGGCGGACTCGGAGAACAGGATGCCGTTGTTGGCGACGATCCCGACCGGGTGCCCGTGGACACGGGCGAAGCCGGTGACGAGGGTCTGCCCGAACTCGGCCTTGAACTCCGAGAAACCGGAACCGTCGACCACGCGCGCGATGATCTCCCGTACGTCATAGGGGGTGCGGGAGTCGACGGGCACGGCGCCGTAGAGCCCGTGGGGGTCGACCTTGGGCTCGACGGCGGACCGGACGTCCCAGGGCAGTGGCCCGCGCGCGGGGAGGGTGGCGGCGATGTCGCGGACGATGCGCAGGGCGTGCGCGTCGTCCTCGGCGAGATGGTCGGTGACGCCCGACACGCGCGCGTGGACGTCCCCTCCGCCCAGTTCCTCGGCGGTGACGACCTCACCCGTGGCGGCCTTCACCAGCGGGGGCCCGCCCAGGAAGATGGTCCCCTGGTTGCGGACGATGACGGCTTCGTCGCTCATGGCGGGAACGTAGGCACCACCGGCCGTGCAGGATCCCAGTACGGCGGCGATCTGCGGGATGCCGGCGCCGGACATCCGCGCCTGGTTGAAGAAGATCCGCCCGAAGTGGTCGCGGTCGGGGAAGACCTCGTCCTGCATGGGCAGGAAGGCGCCCCCCGAGTCCACGAGGTAGATACAGGGAAGCCGGTTGTCGAGGGCGACCTCCTGCGCGCGCAGATGCTTCTTGACGGTCATCGGGTAGTACGTGCCGCCCTTGACGGTGGCGTCATTGGCGACGATCACGCACTCACGCCCGCTGACCCGGCCGATCCCGGCGATGACCCCGGCGGCGGGCGCCTGTCCCTCGTACATCCCGTCGGCGGCGAGGGGAGCGAGCTCCAGGAAGGGCGATCCGGGGTCGAGGAGCCGGTCGACGCGCTCCCGGGGAAGCAGCTTCCCGCGCGCGGTGTGCCGGTCCCGGGCCTTCTCGCCTCCGCCCAGCCGGGCCGCGGCCAGTTTTCCGCGCAGTTCCTCGACCAGGGCGCGGTGAGCCGTCTCGTTGGCCCGCCAGGCCTCCGAGGCGGGGTCCGCCGCGCTGTGGAGCTCCGGTGCCTCCTGCATCCTGCGGTCCCCTTACCCAGGTCACCCAGTGGTTGACCGATGGTCGACAAGTTAATGAGCGTTAACCCAACTCCTTCAGGTTAACGACCGCTAACCTCCGTGTCTAGAATCATTTGCATGGCCACGAGAACCGACGCCCCGACCCGCCGCGAACAGATCCTCAAGGAGGCCGCGCGGCTCTTCGCCGAGCGCGGTTTCCACGGTGTGGGCGTGGACGAGATAGGGGCGGCCGTGGGCATCAGCGGCCCCGGCCTCTACCGCCACTTCCCGGGCAAGGACGCGATGCTCGCCGAGCTGCTGGTGGGCATCAGCGGCCAGCTCCTGACCGGCGGCAAACGGCGGGTGGCGGAGGCCGGCGGGGACCCCGAGGCGCTCCTCGACTCGCTCATCGAGGGGCACATCGACTTCGCCCTCGACGACCGCCCCCTGATCACCCTCCACGACCGCGAACTGGACCGCCTGCGCGACAGCGACCGCAAGCTGGTGCGCCAGCTCCAGCGGCAGTACGTGGAGCTGTGGGTGGAGGTGGTGCGCGAGGTGTACCCGGAGCTGGCCGAACCGGCGGCCCGCTCGGCCGTCCACTCGGTCTTCGGCCTGCTGAACTCCACCCCCCACCTGGGCCGCCCGGGCGCCCTCCCGGGCCGCGCCGTCACGGCCGGCCTGCTGCACCGGATGGCGCGGGGTGCCTTCGCCGCGGCGGGGGAGTGATGAGCGTTACGGCGTAACGGCGCAACTCCTCTGGACGGCGATTCGTACTCGCGGGTACGGTTGATCTGAGCAAGCGCTTAGCCGTCGGGGAAGAGATCTGGAAGAGAGAGGTGCGGGCCGTGCGCCGTACTGTGTTCAACGAGGACCACGAGGCGTTCCGGGAGACCCTTCGCGCCTTCATCGAGGCCGAGGTCGTTCCCGTCTACGACGAGTGGTTCGCCGCCGGCCAGGCGCCGCGTGAGTTCTACTACAAGCTCGCCGAGCTGGGCGTCTTCGGCATCCGCGTCGACGAGGAGTACGGCGGCGCCGGCATCGACTCGTACAAGTTCGAGGCCATCCTGTACGAGGAGACCGCGCGCGCGGGTGTGTCCTTCGGCGGCTCCGGTGTGCACGTGCTGCTCGGCCTGCCGTACGTGAAACTGCTCGCCAACGACGAGCAGAAGAAGCGCTACCTGCCGAAGTTCGTCTCCGGTGAGGAGATGTGGGCGATCGCGATGACCGAGCCGGGCACCGGCTCCGACCTCGCGGGCATGAAGACCACCGCCAAGCTGAGCGAGGACGGCACGCACTACGTCCTCAACGGCTCCAAGACCTTCATCACCGGCGGTGTCCACGCCGACCAGATGATCGTCTGCGCCCGCACCGACGCGCCCAGCGCCGAGGACCGCCGCCACGGCATATCCCTCCTCGTGGTGGACACCAAGTCCGAGGGCTACTCGATCGGCCGCAAGCTGGACAAGCTCGGCCTGAAGACCTCCGACACCGCCGAGCTGGCGTTCGTCGACGTCAAGGTCCCCGTGGAGAACCTCCTCGGCGAGGAGAACAAGGGCTTCTCCTACCTCGGCCACAACCTCGCCTCCGAGCGCTGGGGCATCGCCTACGGCGCCTACGCGCAGGCCAAGGCCGCCGTCCGGTTCGCCCAGCAGTACGTCCAGGAGCGTGTCGTCTTCGGCAAGCCGGTCGCGCACTTCCAGAACACCAAGTTCGAGCTGGCCGCCTGCAAGGCCGAGGTGGACGCCGCCGAGGCCGTCGCCGACCGCGCCACCGAGGCGCTGGACGCGGGCGAGCTGACCCCGGCCGAGGCCGCCAGCGCCAAGCTGTTCTGCACCGAGGTCGCGCACCGCGTGATCGACCGCTGCCTCCAGCTGCACGGCGGCTACGGCTTCATGAACGAGTACCCGATCGCCCGTCTGTACGCCGACAACCGCGTCAACCGGATCTACGGCGGCACCAGCGAGATCATGAAGTCGATCATCGCGAAGGACATGGGTCTCTGACCACAAGGCGGGTCTCTGGCCACGACACGGACCCGTAAGGTTCCGGAAACCGCTGACCAGTAGAAATGACCGCATGAGCCAGGCACTTCAGTCTCTCCTCGATCTGCTCGATCTCGAGCAGATCGAGGAGAACATCTTCCGCGGCCGGTCCCGGCCCGCCATCGTCCCGCGCGTCTTCGGCGGGCAGGTGGCCGCCCAGGCGCTCGTCGCCGCCGGGCGCACGGTCCCCCCGGACCGCCCCGCGCACTCGCTCCACTCGTACTTCCTGCGCCCCGGCGACCCCGGCGTGCCGATCGTCTACACCGTCGACCGCATCCGCGACGGCCGCTCCTTCACCACCCGCCGGGTCGTCGCGATCCAGCACGGGCAGCCGATCTTCCACCTCTCGGCGTCCTTCCAGGCGCACGAGGAGGGCCTCGACCACCAGGCCCCCATGCCCGCTGCCCCCGACCCGGCGACCCTCCCGACGGCCGACGAGCAGCTTCCCCGGTACGCGCACCTGGACCGGGCGGTCGTCGAGAAGTTCCTGCAGTCCCGCGAGGCCGTCGACATCCGTTACGTCGACGACCCGCCCTACGGCAGGTTCGGCGAACCCCGCGAACCGCGCTCCCAGGTCTGGTTCCGTACGAACGGCAAGCTCGGCGGCGCCGTCGACGAACCGCTGCTCCACGTCTGCCTCGCCACGTACGTCTCCGACTACACGCTGCTCGACTCCATCCTGCTCGCGCACGGACGGGGCGGCTGGGCGGTCAACGACGTGGTCGGCGCCTCCCTGGACCACGCGATGTGGTTCCACCGCCCGTTCCGCGCCGACGAATGGCTGCTGTACGACCAGGAGTCACCGTCCGCGTCCGGCGGCCGGGGCCTCGGCCAGGGCCGCATCTACACGCAGGACGGACAGCTGGCCATCACGGTCATCCAGGAGGGCGTGATCAGGATCCCCCGCAAGCCCTGACCAGCAGTTTTACGCGTTTTCCAGTTGAGTCCTACTCGCTGATCAGCTCGGCCTCGTTCAGCAGGAACGCCGTCAGCGGGTCGTAGAAGCGCGGGCTCGTCACATGGTCGTCGAGCGGAACGGCCACCTGGAGGGTGCCCTCCGCCTCGGCCAGGAACAGTGCCGGGTCGTTGCAGTCGGCGTACCCCACGGAGTCGACGCCGTGCTGTCCCGCGTACCCCGCCCAGCCGTGGTCGGCGACGACCAGGTCGGGCAGCGGGCGGCCCTCACGCTCCAGGCCCGTCAGGATCGCGCGCATCGGCTCGCCGGAGTGCGTGTGCCACAGCGAGGCCCCGTGCTCCAGCACCGCCACGTCCGCGAACTGGAACACGTACCCCTCGTCCGTCGTCAGACCGTCCGGGATGACGACGATCTCGCAGCCGGCGGCCCGCAGCGCCTCGGCCGTGGCGCGGTGCACGTCCAGCAGACCGCCCGGGTGGCCGGTCGCGAACAGCACCCGCTGCTGCCCGTCGGCCGCCTTGCGCAGCCGGGCCGCCAGCCGCTCCAGCCCGGCGACGGTCAGTTCGGGGTCGATGGTGTCCTGGCCGTACCGGTGTTCGGGATCGTCGTTCACGCCGACCCGCTCGGCCATCACCGCGAGCACGTCCTGCTCGTCGCTCCAGCGGTCACCCAACTCCAGCCCGAGCCAGTAGTGCCGTTCGCCGTTCGCCAGCTTGCGGTAGTGGGAGAGGTTGTTCTCGCGGGGCGTGGCGACATCGCCCGCGATGCGGGTTCTGACGAGGTGATCGACAAGCTCGGCGCGGCTGGGAATCCCGGGTATCGGCATGCCTCCCATTGTGAGGCAGACGACACCGCGAACACCCGGACGTCCCGGCCGCTGGGACGCAGGTCACGCCCCATGAATTTCCTGGGCTCACCTGGGCCACCTACGCTGGCGCGAGCGCCGAGTGGACCACACCATCGAACTTGTATCCGAGAACTTGTGTCCGAACCGAACCGGTCCTGAGGCGCAGGAAGAAGGCAGACGGTATGACCAGCAGCCCCGAGACACCCCGCGGCCCCGTGGACTCGTCCCGCATCCCGAGGTACGCCGGCCCCGCGACCTTCGCGCGGCTGCCGCGCCTCGACGAGGTCGGCGGACGGACGGATGTCGCCGTGGTCGGGGTGCCGTTCGACTCGGGCGTCTCGTACCGGCCGGGCGCCCGCTTCGGCGGCAACGCGATCCGTGAGGCGTCCCGGCTGCTGCGGCCGTACAACCCGGCGCAGGACGCGTCCCCGTTCGCCCTCGCCCAGGTCGTGGACGCCGGCGACATCGCCGTCAACCCGTTCGACATCCACGAGGCCGTCGAGACGGTCGAGGCGGCGGCCGACGAGTTGCTGGGGACGGGGGCGCGGCTGATGACCCTCGGCGGCGACCACACGATCGCTCTCCCCCTCCTGCGCTCGGTGGCCAAGAAACACGGCCCGGTGGCGCTGCTCCACTTCGACGCGCACCTCGACACCTGGGACACCTACTTCGGCGCCGAGTACACCCACGGGACGCCGTTCCGCCGGGCGGTGGAGGAAGGCATCCTCGACACCTCCGCCCTCTCGCACGTCGGCACGCGCGGGCCCCTCTACGGCAAGCAGGACCTGGACGATGACGCGAAGATGGGCTTCGGCATCGTGACGTCGGCGGACGTCATGCGGCGCGGTGTCGACGAGGTCGCCGACCAGCTCCGCCAGCGCATCGGGGACCGCCCCCTCTACATCTCGATCGACATCGACTGCCTCGACCCGGCGTTCGCCCCCGGCACGGGCACCCCCGAGGCGGGCGGCATGACGTCGAGGGAGCTGCTGGAGATCCTGCGCGGGCTGGCGTCCTGCAACCTGGTCTCCGCGGATGTCGTCGAAGTCGCCCCCGCGTACGATCACGCCGAGATCACGTCGGTCGCGGCGTCGCACACGGCGTACGAACTGACGACGATCATGTCCCGTCAGATCGCCGAGGCGAGGGCTCAGAAGAAGGCGCAGAAGGAAGCTCAGGAGAAGGCTGCGAAGTGACCCACGACCACGACCTGGTGCTGAAGCCGACCGCCGCACAGACGGAGGCCGCGCTGAACCCTCCCGCCGGCCGCACCGGCGGGGACCTGGTCGTGGAGACGCTGGCCGGCCTCGGCACGACGACGGTCTTCGGACTGCCCGGCCAGCACGCCCTAGGCCTGTTCGACGCACTGCGCCGCTCGGACCTCCGGTACATCGGCCTACGGGTGGAGAACAACGCGGGGTTCGCGGCGGACGCGTACGGCCGGATGACGGGCGAGGCGGCGCCGCTGCTCCTGTCGACGGGCCCGGGCGCGCTGACGTCATTGGCGGCGCTCCAGGAGGCCGCAGCCGCCTCCGCCCCTGTCCTGGCGATCAGCAGCCAGATCCCGACGGCGGGGCTGGGCGGCGGCCGACACGGCTACCTCCACGAACTCCCGGACCAGCAGGCGTCGTTCAGGTCTGTGGTGAAGTCGGTCCACACGGTCCGTACGCAGTCCCAGATCCCCTCGGCGATCGCCGACGCCTGGAAGTCGGCGCTCACGGCCCCGCACGGCCCGGTATGGGTGGAGATCCCGCAGGACGTACTGACGGCGCAAACCCCGATTCCCGTGGTGACGGGCGGCGACGCCTTCCCCGAGGAACTCCCCCCACGCCCCGAACTGACGGCACTGGCAGCCCACTTGCTGTCGAACGCCGAGCGCCCGGCGATCATCGCGGGCGGCGGGGTCGTACGGGCGGACGCGTCCGGCAAACTGAGGGCGCTGGCGGAGCTGCTCCAGGCGCCGGTGGTCACGACGTACGGCGGCAAGGGCGCCTTCCCCTGGACGCACCCCCTCTCCCTCCAGTCCTGGCTGGAGGACCGGCACATGACCGACTTCCTGGAGGACGCGGACGTCCTGCTGGTCGTCGGCTCGGGCCTGGGCGAACTCTCCTCGAACTACCACACGTTCAAGCCGCGCGGCCGGGTCATCCAAGTCGAGGCGGACGCCGGCAAGTTGGAGTCCAACCACCCGGCCCTGGGCATCCACGCGGACGCCCGACTCGCGCTGCAGGCCCTGCTGGAGACGGTACCGGCGGCACGGGAGGACGAGTCGGCGGGGGAGCGGGTACGAGAGGTACTGGCCCAGGTGGGCGAACGCCTCGCCGCCCAGGAACTCACCCTGGAACAGGGCCTGTTGAAGTCGGTCAGAGCGGCGTTGCCACCCCGCTCCCCATCCTTCTGGGACATGACGATCCTGTCCTACTGGGCCTGGTCGGCCTTCGACCCACGCGGTACCAACACCATGCACTCGGCCCAAGGAGCGGGCGGCCTCGGCTACGCCTTCCCGGCGGCCCTGGGAGCGGCGGTGGCCGACCCGACGTACCCGGTGCTCGCGGTCTCGGGCGACGGCGGCGCCCTGTACGGGATCGCGGAGCTGGCGACAGCCAGGCAGTACGACCT
The DNA here is from genome assembly GCF_000331005.1 of Streptomyces turgidiscabies Car8. Taxonomy (GTDB): domain Bacteria; phylum Actinomycetota; class Actinomycetes; order Streptomycetales; family Streptomycetaceae; genus Streptomyces; species Streptomyces turgidiscabies. The sequence continues at coordinate 20,989 of NZ_AEJB01000224.1, read as the reverse complement.
GAACGTCACCTGGCTGATCGTGGACGACGGCGGCTACGGCATCCTGCGCGAGTACATGACGGACGCGTACGGGGAGCCGACGGGCACGGAGTTGGCGCGGCCGGACTTCGTGGCGCTGGCCGAGTCGTTCGGGGTACCGGGGGTGCTGACGTCGCCGGAGACACTGGAGACGGACCTCGCGAAGGCGCTGGGGGAGGCGGGGCCGTCGGTGGTGGTACTTCCGGCGGTGCTGCGGATGTTCGCGGCTACGCATTTGGGGTGACGGGCGGGCACTGCTCCGAGTCCGGAAACGCGCACAGAGTCTCGGCACGCGTAGTGCGGAGCCCTTCGGTTGGGGCAGCCGTGCGAGGGGCCGCCCCAACCGAGGGCGTGCGGTCGTGGCTCAGGAGTGGTCGCGGCGTTCGGCTCGGCGCAGGATGTCGCGTTCCCGTCCGGTCTGGGTGTCGAGTGAGTCCTCGTGGTCGATGACGATGGTGTCGTCGGCCGGCTGGGCCCGTACCTGGGCTCCGTAGGCGTCGGTCGCCTGCACCAGGAGCGCGTCCTGGTGTGGGGCGGGCCAGCTTTGGATCAGGTAGGACTCCAGGACGTCGTCCACCGTTGTCTGGTCGACGGCGCTGTCCCTGCCTCGCGCATGGACGCGCAGTCGGTATCGGCCCGGGCCCTGTGATGCCAGAGAGGGCAGATCCGCGGGGTCGTCCATGAGGGGTGTCACCAGGACTTCCCCGGAGGGGGAGTGACATGAGATCTCTGCGATCTCTTCCCAGCCCGGAGCAGGGTCGGGCCGCTGGGAGTGGGGTTCGACCGTGACTCGGACGTTGCCGGTGTGGATCCCAGTGGTCACCTCGATGGCGCCGCCGGCTGCGGACACGAGTCCGTTGTGGGTGGCGTCGAGATCGTCGGCCAAGGGCCCTTGCTGGTCCGCGATCTGGAAGAGGTGGTACTCGGCGTGTACCAGGGCTGTGGTTGTACGTGCTGACTCATTCACGGGTCTTGTCTTCCGGTCTCATCCGCCTGGGCTACCTGATCCATACCAGGAACCGGTCCCCTTCGAGGACGCGGCTGTAGGTGTAGAAGCCTTTGAGTGCGCGGCCCGCATCGGTGTTCTGACGGGCGTTGACCATACGGCGGCTGAACGGGCCGCCGCTGTACTTGGCACCCTGCCATGTGCTCGCGAAGGGGTACTCGTCGCAGGACTTGCCCTGCGGGCGAGGCAGGCTCGTCGGGCACGCCTTGTCCCGGTTCTGAGTGCTCTTCGAACGGTCCGTGAGCCGCGTCAGGTATTCCCCCGTACCGTACTTGCCCGGAAGTCCGGTGGCCTGGGCGTCCCTGATGTGGTCGGCGATCTCCGGCCACGGCCCTGTCAGGCTGTAGCTGATCACCGGCACAGCACGAAGTTTCACGCAGCCCACCTGTCGGGGAGCACCGGGCAGGGCGTTGTCACAGCGCACTTCCACGGTGTGCAGTTTCGTGGTCTCCGATGGTGCGATCCATTCGGGGTTGCTGAACCGCCAGGACGCGATGCTCCTGCCGGTTCCCCGCTGCTTGGCGGCAGCCGTGTTGATGGTGGTGGTCATGAAGAACTGTCCGTAGGGGTCGGCCCGCGAGGTGATCGCCTGCGAGGGGAAGTCGCCGTCAGTGACCTTGCACTTGCCCGTGCAGGAGGCACTCCCGGACACCCTGGTACCGCTCACCGCCCGCCCCCAGCGGGACACCTCCAGCAGTTGAACCTGGTATGCCCACGTCTTCGAGTCGCGGGCCGTGAAGGAGTACCCGATGATCATGTACCTGATGCCGCCGATATTTCGGCCCGTGCGCACGTCGATCGCGTTGACCTCACTGCGCCAGATGCCGCAGCCGCGGAGGCGTTCGATGTACCACGTAGAGTCCACGCCCTTGGCGCGGCACCACTTCGGTTCCTTCCACGGTGAGCGCCCGGCTGCCGCGGCGGACGCGTCCGACTCGACCGCCGGTGCAGACTCCGACGCGGAGTCTTCCGAGGTCTCCTGAGGCGAGGCTTTCTGAGCAGCTTCTCCGGCGTCCGGCACGGAGGCCAGGGCGGCTGACTCACTGGCAGACGTGTCGGCAGACGCGTCGCTTCGCGACAGCGCGGCCAGTTCCTCGGCACTGATCTCGCCCGCTGGTTTCAGAGGCGACACACATGCCGTGTACTGCGCACCGGGTGTCTCGGCCGCAGCCCTCACCCGGTCTTCGCACACGGCCTCCGGACTGGCCTCCCGCGTGTCGGGCTGGCCGTCCGCGGTGGTTGCCGCAGCCGTCGGCTCGTTGACCGTGCCTGCGACGCCCAGGGCCATGTCCTCTGCTGAAGGCGCGGCCTCCGGGTCATCGTCGGGGGCCTCCGATACCGATGACGGTTCATCAGCGGCCGGATCGGCGGCAGCCACATCCGTGGTCAGCGAGGTGCCCGGAGTCGTTCCGGGATCGTCCGCCGCCTGCACGCCGCTCAGACAGCTGCCCAGCAGCCCCAGCGTGACCGCTCCCACGGCCAGCAGCGTTCTAGGTCTCAAGCTTGGTATCGGTATCAAGTTGTACCCCCTGCGATCGGTCGGAACAGCGCAGACCTATCCCATATGTGTGACGTGTCCACGCCGGGTCGAATGGATCAAAGCACAGGGGACTGACAGTCGGCCTCCAGATATCGCTGTGCGCAAGCGGGTCCTGGCGCAGGCGGAACTTCGGCAAGGTCGCGTGATGCTCGGTCCGTGGACACTTGAGGTCGAATGTGTGAGCGGGTGTTTTGGGTCGCGGGAGTTGGCGCGGAGTGCGGCTGCAATGGCGAGGGTGCCGACGATGCGTATGGTGCCGATGGTGTTTCGGCCATCGGGTCCGGCAGTGCCGGCTCCGCCCACGTCGCCTTTCCGATGCCGTGCAGACGGGGGCAGCAGCCCCAGCGTTCCGCGAGGGCCTGCACGAGGGTGAGGCCGCGGCCTCCTTCGTCCTCGGGGCTCGCTTGTCGGGGCACGGGTCGATGGTTGTTCGCGTCTGAGACCTCCACGCGCAGGCGTCCGTCGTACGTGGCGAACCGGACGCCGATCTCGCGGCCTCGCGGGGTCGAGGCGTGCCGGAGCGAGTTGGTGAACAGCTCCGACAGCAACAGCTCGGCCGTTTCGGCCACTTCGGCGTCGATCTTCCAGTCGGCGAGCTGGGTGCGGAGCAGTTCGCGGGCGCGGGGGGTGCTGCGCGGGGTGTGGGGGAGCTGCCAGGCGGCTTCGGTGGCGGGGGAGTTGGGGGTGGTTTTGGGCATGGGGGTCCCTTACTTCCTCAAGTGCGATGCGTGTTCGTCGCCTCGCTCTCCGTAGCTTGAGGTGCATTTCTGCAGTAGTGCAAGTGAAACACTCAGGGTTCAGTGCACCGTGTGTCATGACTGGCTACTGTGGGTGCCTCACAGCTCGCGACCAAGGGGTCAGGAATGGCGGTTGAACAGCATCCGACGGTGCGGCGCCGTGTGTTGGGTGCAAACCTGCGGCGGCTGCGGGAAAAGCAAGGGTTGCTGCTCGAAGATGCTGCGGAACATTTGAGCTGTCACGCCGCGAAGGTCAGCCGGATCGAGTCGGGGCGCAGCGGCATCCGGCAACTCGACTTGAGAGTGCTCCTCGATCTCTATGGGATCGGTGACCCCGCTGAACGCGAGGGATGGCTCTCGTTGGCGAGGGAGGCGCGTCGGCAGCGGTGGTGGCGGGCGTTGGAGGATCAACTTCCGCGTGATTTCCTGGACTTGATCGGTCTTGAGGAGGACGTCTCCCGGTGTCGTGGATTTCAGCCCAGCATCGTCCCCGGCCTGTTCCAGACCGAGGCGTATGCGATCTCAGTCATTCGGGGAGGACTGGCCGGCCCGCTGACCGATGGACAGAAGGCCAAGGTCAAGATTCGGCTTGAGCGGCAGAAGGCGTTGACCCGTCAGGACCCGGGTCCTCTGGACGTGTGGATGGTCCTGGGGGAGGCAGCGCTGCGGCAGTGCATCGGCGGCGTTGACGTGCTGCGCGATCAACTGCTGCACCTGGCCGAGTTGGCACAGCTTCCGAACGTAACTGTGCAGGTACTACCCTTCGAAGCAGGAGCCTGTAAGGGCGGGATGCTTCCCTTCTTGCTCTACAGCTTTCCGGCTCCAGCGGAGTTGGAAGTGGTTCTCCTGGAGAACTTCACGAGTCACGCGTACCTGGAATCGGCCGAGGACACGACGCACTACAACAGTGTCTTCGACCATGTCCGGGCCACAGCGTTGAGTCCGTTGGAGTCAGAGTCGGCCATCATGCGGGCGGCTAGGGGGTTGGTCCGCGTCTAAGGAAGAGAGCAGATGCCGTCGTCGCTTGCATCCGAGTGGTTCAAGAGCAGCTACAGCCAGCAGAACGGCGAATGCGTGGAAGCACGTCGCAGTGCGACTGGTATCGACATCCGTGACTCGAAGAATATGTCTGGTTGTGTCGTCACTGTCGGGGCTGCGGCCTGGCCGACGTTCCTCGCCGGGGTGGAGCGGGTCGCGCACAGGGGTTCGTAGCCCTGACGAGATGACCCGGGGGAGGTGAACAGTCGGTCGCCGAAGCCGACGGCACCCCGCATTCCGCGGCGCCGTTCTTCCGTACCGATCTGGTTCGTTGCTCTACAGCACTGCTCCGAAGAACTCCCTCGCCGATCTCCGGCCGAGGGGCCTCAAGCACTCACCAAGATTGGTGCGACCCGGCGGTCACCATCCTGTGATGGAGCGCTGATCAGGTGCAGGCCATAGAATGACCCCCCCCTTCTGGACGCTTTGCGCACGTAGCTCTGAACGGCACTACGGTCACTCCACGCGAAATCCCCTGGGGGTCGAGATGGCCAACCCGTACGCCACCCCTGTCCCGCCGACGCCTCGCCCACCCGACGCCCGTCCGCTCCACAAGCGCGTGCTCGTGTGGATCGGCGGCACGACCCTGTTGATCGCGGGCACGCTCATCGGCTCAATCGGGGACGGCGGGCAGCCGCCTGTCGAGGCCAAGGTCAAACCGGCGACGACCATCACCGCGACCGTCACGGCCACAACTGCGGCTGAGCCCGGCCCGACTGTCACAGAGACCGTCACCGAGTCCGTCAAAGCCGAGGCGAAGCCCGGCCCCACGGTCACAGTCACCAAGACCGCCACCGCCAAGGCTGCTGACAGTGACAGGGGGAGTAGCAGCGGCCAGGACAGCACCGGTACATGCTCAATCGTCTCCAACGCAGGAAACTGCTACTCGGCGGGACAGTTCTGCCGGAACAGCGACCACGGCGCCATCACTACCACTGCGGGAGGCGCGAAGATCAAGTGCACGAACAGCTCGAACGCATGGCGCTGGGCCTACATCTGACGAGCCAAGTCCGTCACGCGCGTCAGACTGTGTTCTCGGCATGCTGCTGTGCGCCGCGCTCGCGACCCGGCATCACCAACACGCTTTCCGACTGTGATGCTGGAGCGTTGGGCATGGTTCGGGGACGTTCACCTTGGTCCATGGCCGGCCGCCGGTGTCCGAACGGCTCCGGGACTCGCGTGAACGGCCGTGGACGCGGCCGAATCAGACGGAAAATGAGACGGGCGCAAGTCGTCGCAGATGGCCGTACTGTCGCTGGGTTACTTCCGTCCGGGTGTCCATTTCATGCCGAGTCGATAGGCTCGCGAGATCACGTCCTGGATGGCAGGCCCGTCCTGCGGAGTAAACCACTTCACCTCGCGTCCTACGACGAGATCCCCTTTGTGGCGCTTGATCAAGGCGATCGCGCACGCGTGGCCATGTGGCGGGCACTCGTCGAGGCGCACCTCAAAGCGGTCGCCGCGATCAGATGTCAGGGTCACTACGGCGTCGAGCCCGCGGAAGTCCCCGGAGCCGCCGTAGATGTAGACAAAGAGCAGGAGCTTTGAGAACTCAGCTTGGTGGTCGAGATTGATCGCAAGGTTCTCGCCTGCGGCTCGGGCGCCGGTCCGATCGTCCGCGTCCAATGCGACGTAGGGGAAACGATCCAATGCGCCGAATGCGTTGCCGAGAGCCTGCACCACGGTCTTGCTGCCATCGCTGCATCTGATCATGCAGCCGAGATCGAGATCCACGTCCTTGGCTGCGCTCGCCCGCAAGGAAGCGCGCATCCTTCGGAACCAGCCACCGCCTACCTCCTGGGCTTCCCGCTCTGCCGCCGCCCGGGGTGAGGTCCAGTTCAGGTTTACCCGGATCAGCCCCGAAGTCACACCATGCTTGTCCAGCGAGACCGTAGGCGAGGTCTTGGTCAGGACCACTGCTCCGAGCTGGGTCATGTTGGCAGTTCCTTCGCGGAGTAGCAGTTTCAGGGGCGCGGCTCGACAACTCGGACATCGTGTGACAGCCGGAAGTGACATCTCATAGCGGCTGAAGCTGCCGAGCTGAAGGTTTGCATATCTGTGACCAACTTGTCGCCACTGCGCGGCATGCAGCCAGCAGCGGGGACCCAGGCGGTACGCGTGTGTCGCACATGGATGCCGTCCCGACATGGATGGCGAGCGCCTCGCGCCCTCAACCTGGGAAGCTGAGCCATTTTGGAGACAGTTAGGGCGCTGAGCTGGGAAAACGGTTGGCTCGCTTTCTCCGGGACTCCCCGCTCTTTCTGGTGCGCTTGTGGTGCACGGCGTTGTCAGCGGCTGCCCGTAGGCTGCGGAGCATTGGGTCGGTCTGCTGTCTCGGCAAGGAGAGCGCGCGACCAAGGGGGGTGGCTCAGAAGAGGTCCCCGAGCCGCGTTGGTCCGGGAGTTCGTGAAGCTTCGACACCACCCCCCTCCCAAAACTGCCCAGAGGTCCTGGACCGCGCTCGGATCATTTCTTACGGTGCTTGCTCGCACGCTTCTTCGGCTCGGACTGGCCGCGCTTCGTCCAGTCCACCGGGTGGAGGTAGCAACGCGCCGTGTCCTTCTGTGTCTTGTCTGACAACGACCGCCAGCCGCCGTCGGCCACCCGCACTCTTCCTGCTTCCACTCACCCACGGTCTGTCCCCCTCCCGTCGGTTCGCACGTTCGGGGGGCGTTCACCTGCCTTCATCGACAGTTGACGCGTGGACGGGAAGCAAGCCGCGGTCCTGCCTGAACCACCGTGAACGTAGCTGGTCGAGACGGAACGCGCATGTCGCGCATGTCGCGCAGATTGGTCGATTCCGTCACTTGGCTGAGCGTGGACAACGGCGGCTGCGGCAATTCCTGCGCGAGTACATGACCGACGCGTACGGGGAGCCGACAGGCACGGACCTCGCCCGCCCGGACTTCGTGTCGCTGGCGGAATCGTTCCGGGTACGGGCTGTCGTCGGGGTTGGTGCAGCGGCGTGGGTCCTGTTTGTTGGCGGGGTGGATTCCGGGTTCGTACCGCTGAGTAGCTGACAGGTGCGGTGTGTGGCTCGTGCTGGGGTGAACTCGACGGCGCGCAGGTCGAGTTCAACCGTTGCTCCGAGGAGATTCCGCCTTCCCCCTACACCTTCAGATGAGCCTGCCAGGTCGTTAGCGTGTGGGTCGTGGCGGAGTATTCGTATGACGCGGCTGACATCGAGGTGCTGGAGTTCGATGTTGCCGTGCGTAAGAGGCCGGGCATGTACTTCGGGGTGGGGCTCGGGAATCCGAAGCTGCCGGCCAAGGTGCTTTGCGCGGTGGCGCGGCACGCGCTCCATCCAGCGGCGAGCGTCGCCAAGGACCACACGTTGCGTTGTCTCATCGAGATCACCAGCGACAGCAGCTTCACGGTGTCCATGGATCAGCCACACGCGTGGGGAGTCTCCGGTGTTCCCGCCTCGGGTTACTTCGACTCGCTCCTGGGACCTGAGTGGTGGCAGTTGGCGGCTGCTGCCGTACTTTGCCGTCGGGTGACTGTCGAGATGTGGTGCGCGGGGCGCGGGTGGTGCCAGGATCTCGGCGGTATCCGGCCCCTTGCGGTACCTCAAGAGTTTCGTCCGCCGGAAGGCAGCGGCACGCGGGTGAGCTATACCTTCGACCCGGCATACGTCGGGCCGCACTTCGTGCTCCCCACGGATCTTGAGGATCTCGACCTGCATGGCCCCAACTGCCCGGAGCCGCCCGGGCCGGGTCACGTTCTCATCAGGGATGTCCGCCGAGGGCAGACAGGGCAGGGGATGTTGCACCGCTGACTGTCCCTCCCCTCGTAGCGTGAAGACCCTGACTGCAGGGGAAGTTGGGAGTCATGGCGGAGAAGCGACGGAAGTTCGATCCGGAGTTCCGTGAGGGGGCCGTACGGATCGTCACGGAGACCGGCAAAACGATCGCGGAGGTCGCCGAGGATCTGGGGATCAACGAGGCCACCCTGGCGAGCTGGGTCTCCCGCGCCCGTCGGGCAGGGACCGTACCGGCTGGCGGGAGCGACGAGTTGGAGCGGTTGCGACGGGAGAATGCCCAGCTCAGGCGGGACAACAAGGAGCTGGGCATGGAGCGTGATGTCCTCAAACGCTGCATGGTCCTGTGGGTGAAGTAGCCGTGGCGGACCCGGCGTCCGTCGTCGGGGTGATCAGCGACTTCAGGACCGAGCACGGCATTTCGCACCGCGTCTCCTGCCGCGCCCTGGGCGTGAGCGAGTCGGGGTTCTACAAGCACCGCATCCGCCGACCTACCCGGCGTGAGCTGCGCAGACAGCACCTGATCGAAGCGGTGGAGGAGGAGTTCGACACTTCCGGCGGCACCTACGGCTCGCCGAAGATCTGGATCAGGCTGGTGAGGCAGGGCTGGCGGGTCTCGGTGAACACCATCGCGAAGATCATGGCCGAGCTCGGCCTGGTCGCACGGAAGGTGTGCAGACGGCGGGGGCTGACCCGGCCGGGCAAGCGGCCGGCCGCCCCGGACTTCGTACGGCGGGACTTCACCGCCGAGGCACCCGACCTGGTCTGGTGCGGGGACATGACGGAGATCGGGACCGGCGAGGGCAAGCTCTACCTGGCCACGGTCATCGACCTGTTCTCCCGCCGCCTGCTCGGGTATGCGATGGGTGCCCGTCACGATGCCGAACTGGTGGTGGCCGCCCTGCACATGGCCGTGGCGACCCGCGGCGGGGACGTGCGCGGCGTCATTTTCCACACGGACCGCGGCAGCGAGTACGGCTCTCGGAGGTTCCGCCGAGCCTGCCGCCGGCTGGGCGTCTTCCAGTCCATGGGCCGGGTCGGCTCGTGCTTCGACAACGCCGTCAGCGAGGCATTCAACAGCGTGCTGAAGGTCGAGTACGTCCACCGACACACCTTCGCCACACGCACCGAGGCCCGGATCCGGATCGCGACCTGGATCACCGACTTCTACAACAGCCGTCGGCTACACAGCGTGTGTGGCTTCGAGAGCCCGATCGACTACGAACATAGCTATCAGGCCAGCCTCACCGAGGAACTGGCTGCATAGGAAGGTCTCCACAAATCGAGGGGATTGACAGACTGCTCCTCCATGCCCGCTGATGAGTTCCCGTTCCTCGTGGGCCGATATTCGCTTGCCGGTCGGGGAGGCCGGCGGATGCAATGTCCGGCATGGTGACCCAGGTTCGTGCACCGCGACCGGACGAGATGACTGCGTACTACCGGGCATTGCCGTTCGCGAACGGGCTGCCGCACTGGGAGCCGGCGGATGCCGCGTGGCACGGGGGTGCCGAGCCGTGGCCGCCGCCGCGCACCCCCGCGACCGCGGAGCAGCTCGATCGGTGGGCGGAGGCTGACGTCAAGGACGAGTCTTTTCACCCCATCGCGACGTTCGTCGACGGCACGTGCGTCGGCGCATCGGCCACCATCTCGTTCGGGGTGACGGTCCCCGGCGGCGGCACGGTCAGGATGGCCGGCGTCACTGCCACCGGGGTGATCGCGACCCACCGCCGACGCGGATACCTGCGGCAGATGATGCAGGCCATGTTCGAATCAGCCTTGGCCCGGGGCGAGCCGTTGGCGATGCTCAGCGCGAGTGAAGGCAGCATCTACGGGCGGTACGGGTTCTCACCGGCGACCTATCGCGTCCGGTGGGAGCTGGCTCGTCACGAAGCCGCCCTTCTTCCGGCGGAGACGGATCCCGGGTCGCTGGAGCTGGTCGGGGCCGCGCAGGCGAAGCAGGCCTGGCCTGTAGTGCACGCGGCCGTGCGTGCGTCCCGCGTCGGTGAGCTCACCGCCCTCCCCGGGCGTTGGGACGGGCTTTCCGACGACGCGGTCGGCACCAACGGACCGTTGCGGTATCTCGTCCACCGTGACCAGCGCGGCGCTGTGGACGGCGTCGCCAACTTCCGACTGCCCTGGTCCTCGACAGCGGGCCACGCGGGAACCCTTGTCGTGGAGGCCCTTGAGGCGGCCGATCCTGTTGCCTACCGCGCCTTGTGGGGTCTGCTGATCGACTTCGACCTCACCAAGACCATCGTGGCGCCCGGCCGTCCGCGCGACGAACCCCTGCGGTGGATGCTCACGAACCCACGGGCGATGCGCGTGACCCGCCAGTCGGACAACCTGTGGGCACGCCTGCTCGACGTCCCTCGCGCCCTGACGCAACGCTCGTACGAGACCGCCGGCGAGCTGCGGTTCACCGTCGACGGCGACCGGATGTGCCCGGCGAACAACCGGACATGGTGCCTACGGGCGGACGGCGACTCAGCGACATGTGTTCCGACCGAGCAGCCGCCAGACCTGACCATCACGGTCCCGGCGCTCAGTTCGCTCTACTTCGGCGGCATGTCGGCACACGACCTGGCGTACGCCGGCCGCATCACCCCGCACGCCGACGGTGCGATCGGGCGGCTGGCCCGGATGTTCCGGAGCGATCCCGAACCGCACAACTCCTTCGGCTTCTGACAAGCGGGACGGGAGTGGGCGAGCCCGTCGGCTCGAGCGCGTGCAGCCCATGGGGGAGTAACACCCGCTCCTTTGAAGGGAGTTGGACTCGATCGCGGTCAACTGGGCGATGGGGTGGCCGGGTTGGATCGTCAAGATCAATGCAAGCCCTTTCCCCTGCCCGTTCGGGGCGGTCGATGGACTGTGCCGGATGAATATGGCTCCGGTGGGCGGAAGTTGACTGTGCATCACCCGTGCATCACCTGTGGGTCCTGAGCTGCCCATACGTCGAGCGATGGTCGTACCGGGCGACCGGTTTGGCCCGTTCGATGCTCACGCTCCGCAGGTTGGCCCATTACTGACAGTGTGGCCTTGGCCTCGGGTCGCTCATACTGAGTCCGCGCAGCAACAGGGGGCTCTTGCCGCGTGCTGGACCGCGATGCCACGCAACGCAACGCGGGAAACGCGGCGCCACTGACCAGGCGCCGCCGAGGTTCACGCGGTCATCGCGTTCACTCACGCCACTTCGTGGCCGACGTGTGCCCACGATGCCCTGGGAGGGGAAACAGTATGAGGAATTCACGCCTGAGAGCGCTCTCCGGTGTCCTTGCCGCCGGCGCGCTCATCGCCGGTCTGGCCGGTTCGACGGCGCAGGCAGCGGAGAGCACCGCGGCCGCTGTCCCGGCGGAGATCGGTATCCGGTTCAACCCGGACGGCGATGCCGGGCAGTGCGGCGGGCTGGCGGGGCAGCAGTGGGGCCGCGATCCTGACTTCACCAAGGCGATCCGGTTCGACACCGACAACCGCTCGGGCGGCTGTCAGTTGGCCTTCGGCATCTTCGACCCGGACAACACGCTCTCGGGCGTGTCCGTCGCCTACAGCTTCCAGGCCAGTGCCGGTGGCGACGCGGGACAGTGCGGAAACCCGGGCACGTATCAGATGCCGATCCAGCGGTTCAGGACCTTCGGGCCCCAGGTCCGGGTCGACACCGACGGCAGGCCGGGCTTCTGCAACCTCACCTTCAGCGTCTCGGGTCGCTCCGACGTCATCCTTGAGGTGAGGTACTTCGCGGACGGCGACGGCAGCCAGTGCGTGAACTCCCTGCCCTCGGACCAGAATCACACGGCGTTCAAGGGCAGCCCGGTGACCATCGGCATCGACACGGACGGGCGCTCCGGCGGCTGCCAGATGCAACTGCGGCTGCAGAAGGTCTAGCAGGCCAGCAGGTCTGACAGTCAGGTCCCGCCTACGCGTCCTGGGTCGACCCCGTTGAGGCCCACTTCGGACCACAACGTGACGGAGCCCGGGAGCATGTCCAGCTCCCGGGCTCCAGCTTGCCACCCATTTGCGCACACCGACGGCGTTTAAGAGCCGCGGGTCATATTGAGATCGACGTGTTCTGCCTTTGAACTACAGCGCCACGAGAGAGGCGCCGAGGGGACTTGAACCCCCATCCGTCGATGTTCGCCCACGCTCGGTCGATCCGGTGTTCGGCGGCGAATACTGAGACTGGAGCGAGAATCTGAGTTTCATGGGGCCGCCTCTGCCAGGCTTGGGCCACCCCCGCACGTGGTGCGGGGAGAGGGATTCGAACCCCCAACTGACACCCCTTGATCAGCTTCAACATCAGTTTCAGCTTGCGCTCATCGCGCACCCTCCGCTCGCGACGGAGGGCGTATGTGGGGGCTACCGGAAGAGGTAGCCGAATACCGCGTCGCCGACCCGCTGGTCGGTGACCTCGGTGTTGTTCGCCTCCTCGCGGGCGAACTTGACGGACTGCTGGAGCTTCTCGACGCGGTCGAGAAGCTCGTTGACCCGCCGGGCGGGCAGCGCGCCGGAGAACTTCACCGTGGTCCAGTAACCGACCGGGACGTCCTCGTAGTACACCTCGACCTGCGCCGGGTGCTTCTCCGTGGCCTCGGCCTTCACGTGGTTGCGCGGAACCTTCTTCGTGCGGATGGTCCGCACCGGGTCCGTCTTCCACGAGTCAGTCGAGGGGTCCAGGTTCCACGACTCGGAAGCGTCGAGCACCGGCAGCTTGCGCACGAAGGTGTGCAGGTCGGTGAGTTGCTTCTCCAGGAACAGCAGGTACGGGACGGGCACCTGGGGCAACAGCACTGTACCGTCGACCACCACGTCCGCGACCGCGGACCGGTTCGCCCAGTCCTTCGTCGCGGTCACGTCGAAGAGCCGCGTCAGCGTCCCGGCGGTCGCCCGCAGAGCGTCCTCGGCCTTGATCTGCACTCGCGTGGACTCGGGCGGCAGTTGCTCGCCCTCCTCGTCCTTGGGCTGGTAGGTCCGGGAGATGCCGGCCAGCAGGGCGGGCTTCTGCACGTCCTGGTGGGCCTGGGTGAGCTCCTGGAGAGCCTTGGACTTGACGCCCTTTTCGACTGCGATGATCTGATTCAGCTTCGGCACACGGCGAACCTAACAACTCCGCGGCGCACGCACATCCGATTAAACGCCTGCCCGTCCCTTCCGGCCGAGAGGGTCGCCCTGTCGTTCCTGCCCTGGGAGACGGTTCAGGCCGTGGCGCCCCGCAGCAACTCCCCGAGTTTCAGGGCCGCCGGCAGCGGTGTGGCAGGCAACGCCATGTGCACCGTGCGGCGCAGCGCCGGGTCGGCGACGCGGCACAGGGCGAGTTCGGCCGGGAGCGCCCAGATGGCCAGTGACGGGACGAGGGCAACTCCCAGGCCTGCGGCGACGTAGCCGAACTTGCCTGTCCACTCCGCGATCCTGATGATTTTGCGTGGGCTGAAGCCGGCCCGGGCGCAGGCGTCGGCGAGCATGGTGGGGCGGTCGCCGTACGTGTCCTGGAGCCAGGCCTCGTCGCGCAGGTCGCGCAGGTCGATCGACTCCGCTGCTGCCAGCGGGTGTTCGCGGTGCAGGGCGACGAGCAGTTCGTCCTCCCGTAGTGCGGCTGTGGTGATGCCGTCGGCCGTGGGGAGGCCGGAGGGGTAGTCGCTGACCACGGCCAGGTCGAGTGAGCCCTGCGCGAGCTGCTCCATCAGCGCGGCGCTCCGGCCTTCGACCGCGACGATCTCGACGTCCGGCCTCGCCCGCCTGAACTCCCGCAGGGCTGCCGGAACCAGCGAGATGTTGGCCGTCGCGAAGGCGCCCACGCGGAGCATCCCGCCGTGGCCCGCGTGGATCACGGTCAGCTCCTGCTCCGCCCGCGACAGACGTTCCAGTACGTCCACGGCGTGCCGGTGCAGCGCGCGGCCGGCGGGGTTCAGGCGTACGCCCCGGGGGAGCCGTTCGAAGAGGGGGCCGCCTGCCTGTTGTTCGAGGGTGGCGATCCGCCGGGACACCGCGGACTGCGTGTAGTTGAGCCGGACCGCGGCGCCGGTGAACGACCCGGTGTCGGCGACGGTCACCAGCAGACGTAGCGCGTCGGTCTCGAACACGTTCCCTTCCCCTCCTCGTACACATTCCTTGGGTGCATGGCTTCCATGCAATCTAGTCGCTGGTGGAATGTCATGCCCCCTCATAACGTCTCATCACGTCGCCGATTCGCCATCCGAGGGGGAAGTGTGATCGCTCTGTCCGCGATGCTTGCCGATCTTGAGGAACTCGTGCTCTGCGAGTCCTTCTCCGCCGACCACGCCGCCGTGGCCCGGAGTGCCGAGGTGGTCGGGGCGCTCGGCGCGAGGCTGCTGGGTGTGGTGCCGGAGACGATCGTGGTCGGCGGGGTGACCCATCTGCGGTGGAACTTCGGTACCCCGCGTGTGCTGCTGGTGGGGCATCACGACACGGTGTGGCCCGGGGGTTCGCTGGAAAGCCATCCCTGGTCGGTGGCCGACGGGATCGCCCGGGGGCCGGGGGTCCTGGACATGAAGGCGGGGCTGGTGCAGATGTTCCACGCGCTGGCCTCCCTGCCGTCGCCGGAGGGTGTATGCGTGCTGGTCACCGGGGACGAGGAGGTCGGCTCCCCGACCTCTCGGGAGTTGATCGAGGAGTCCGCGCGGGGTCTCGCCGCGGCCTTTGTGCTGGAGGCGTCCGCAGACGGGACGGGCGCGCTCAAGACCGCCCGCAAGGGCACCTCCCGCTACGAGGTCGTCGTGCACGGCAAGGCCGCCCATGCCGGGCTGGAACCGCACCGGGGCGTCAACGCGGCGGTCGAGGCCGCTCACCAGGTACTGGCCATCGCCGGACTCGGTGCGTCGTCGGCCGGTGACACCGGCAGCCCTGGTGTCACCGGCAACCCCGTTGATTCCAGCGGGACTTCGCCCGCCCTCGGGGGCCTCACCATCACGCCCACCCTGATGTCGGCCGGCAGCACGCTCAACACCGTGCCCGCGCAGGCGAGGATCTCGGTGGACGTACGTGCGCCGACCGTGGCGGCGCAGGATCGCACGGACGAACTCATGCGGGGGCTCACCGCCCGGACACCCGGCGCCCGGCTGACCGTGCTGGGCGGCAGGCAACGGCCGCCCATGGAACCCGGTTCCTCCGCCGGACTGTTCGCCCTGGCCTCCCGTATCGCGTCGGAGCTGGGCCAGGAACCGCTGCGCGGGGTCGCCGTCGGCGGTGCCTCGGACGGCAACTACACGGCGGCCGTCGGCTGCCCGACGCTGGACGGTATCGGCGGCGTCGGCAGCGGCGCCCACGCGGACACCGAGCATGTGCGCATCGCGGCGATGGTCCCCCGTACACGACTGCTCGCCGAACTCATCGCCCGGACACGGGGGTAGCCCGATCGCCGGCACCTGCCCGCGCCGACGCCACCCGAAGCCATCCCGGAACCTACCCGCAGTACCCCTACGCGAAGCAGAGGCTCATGACCACACAGACGCTCCAGCCGCCCTCACCCGAGGTCGCGGCACTCGCCGCCCGTCACCAACTCGGCGCGCTTGAGGGCTCTTTCGCGCCCAAGCGGCTCGGCACACTGATGTTCCTCGTCTACCTCAACATGCTTTTCGTGGCTTCGGCGTTCTTCCTGGTTCCCGGGCTGGTGTGCTTCTGGTGGCTGCGCCGCTTCCCGAACTTCAGCCGGAAGCAGGCCTCCAAGCGTCTCCACCTGTTCGAGCACGGCATGATCGTGCAACCGCAGTTGGGGGACGGTATGACCGCCATCCGCTGGGATTCCGCGAAGCTGTACCAGGACATCACCCAACTGATCGTCAACGGCATCCCCACCCCCACCAAGTACGTCTACTCCATATCCGCCCCGAGCTTCGGCGGCACGGAGATCACGGAGTTCTACGAGAGACCCGAGACGTGGGGGCCGTTGCTGCAGGAAGCGATACTCCGGGCCCAGGGGCAGGCGGTCCTGGACTCGGTGCTTGAGGGCGGGACGGCCGACTTCGGTTCTTTCACGGTCTCGCGCACGGGCGTGGTCATCCGTGGGAAGAAACCTCTTCCGTGGTCCGAGGTCCATGGGATCCAGGTGAAGGGAGGCGCGGTCCACGTCATGAAGTACGGCACGTCCAGCCCCTGGTTCACCGTCCCGGCCGGCGGCGTCACGAATCTCCACCTCTTCCTGGCCATCGCCGAGAACCTCTACCGCGAATAGCCGGTACCGGCCGGTGACGCACTGAACGCCCCGTGGATCACGGGGCGTTCAGCATGAACTCGGAGTGAGAAGGAACTGCTACCAGATCGCCTCGACCCACTCGGGGTGGTCGATGAACGGGTTGCGGTTGTGCTGGTAGGTGTCGTAGATGACCTGGTTGCGCTTCTCCTCGAAGGCGCTGGGCGGGTCCGCCTCGCTCCAGGCCTTGAGTACGGAGAGCTTGCCCATGTAGGGGTTGGAGCCGTTGCCGACCTTCTCGTTGGGCTCCAGGTCGGCCCAACCGTCGTCGCCCTCGTAGCGCACGGCCATGTAGAGGATCATGCGGGCCACGTCGCCCCGGTCCGCGGCGCGCGGCGCGAAGGAGTCCGAGTCGACGGTGCTGCCGCCGCCGTTGGTGACGGCGCTGCCGCCGTTGTCGAAGTCCAGGTTGCCACGGATGCTGTTGACCTGGACATCCGCCGGACGCAGGTGGTGCAGGTCCGTGCCGGGGCCGGTCGCCTCGCCGAAGTCGCCGTGGGACTTGGCCCACACGTGCTCGCGGTTCCAGTCGCCGACGTCGCCGCCGTTGAGGGACTTGGCGCGTGAGACACCGCTGTACAGCAGGATCACGTTGTTGCTGTTGTTCGGGTCCTGGTCGGTGGCCATCAGCGCGTTCCAGACGGCGGAGTACGAGATCTTCGTCTGGCTGCTGATGATCGTGTGCAGCGAGGACTTGAGGCTCGTGCCGGTCTTGCCGATCGCGTTCTTGTAGTACGTGGAGTCGTACGCCGTCGTCGTCGCGCCCGCCGGGGTGGCGGTCATCGTGGGGATGGCGAGGGCGGCCAGGACGGTCGACGTGGCGAGTGCCACCGTCTTCCAGCGGAGGGTGCGTATCTGCGTCGCGGGCATCGGGGGTGTCCGTTCTACGCGTGTCGAATGGGGGAGACATCCGGGAGCGTGACATGGACATGCGTTTCAGGCAATGAACTGCGTGTGTCCGTTGGGTGACTTGAACCGGCAACTCGGGTGATTTCGCCGTGATTTGACGCGCGTAGAGCCCCCGTGGACACGGGAGTGGCCCCTTACCGGCGTCGCGGTAAGGGGCCACTCGGGGTTCAGCCGGGTTCGGTCTGTGTCGGTCGGGTTCAGCTCACGTCCGACGCGTCCAGCCGGTAGATCGACGACGTGGACGACGTGGACTGCGTGCTGCCGGCCCCCGTCGTAGCGCTGCCGCTGCTACTGCTGTACTCGCTCTCCTTGACCGCCGTACCGTTCTTCTGCACCCAGGCCGTGACCTCCGAGCTGAGGTCGGCGCCGCCCATGCCGCCTCCGCCGCCCATGCCGCCGCCGAGCTGGATGTAGTGCAACTCGCCCTTCTTCACCAGCTCCTTGAGCTTGGCCAGGGTCATCGCCTTGTCGGTGCCGGTCCAGCCCCACATGGAGATCACCGGCTCGCCGCTGCTCACGATCAGCTGCGCCGCACCCTGTGAATTGGACACCGCCAGCAGCCACTTGGCGCCGTCCTTGTGCTTCTTCAGGTACGTGATCAGCTGGCTGTCGGCGCCGCCACCCATGCCGCCGCCACCGCCCATACCCCCGCCGCCCGTGCCGCCGGGCTGCCCGCCCAGCTGCTGACCGCCGGCCTCGGCGTTCGTGCCGCCGGTGCCGCTCGGGGGCGTACCCGTGCCGCCGTCCGCCTGGCCGGTGCCGCCAGGTGCTCCGCTGGGCATACCGCCACTGGGCGGCGTACCCATCTGACCACCCTGCTGCTGACCGCCCTGTTGCCGGCCCGGGCCGCCGCTGCCGCCGGGGAAGCCGCCGCCCGCGCGACCGCCGCCGCCGGGGCCGCCCATTCCGCCGCCCGTCGAAGGGCCGGCCGTCGGGTTCGTGCCGCCCATGCCACCGCCCGTCGCGGAGGTCTCCGCCAGCGCGTACGCGGCCGGTCCCGCCATCGACGCGACGATCGCCGCCACCACCGAGGCGGCCAGCAACCGCATACGGCGCCCGGTGCGGAAGACCAGCAGACCGGTGATCGCCAGTGCCATGACCACGGCGATCGTCGGCCACAGCCACGCGTTCCAGTCGGACGTACGGCGCAGCAGCACGACCGACCAGACGCCGGTGACACCGAGGGCCAGCGGGAGCACCCACACCCACCGCTTGTCGGTGCGGAACGCGCGCAGCAGGAGCACTCCGCCGCCACCGCAGAGCGCCGCGACGCCGGGCGCGAGGGCGGTCGTGTAGTACGGGTGCATCGTGCCCTCGGCCATGGCGAAGGTGAGGTAGTGGAGCAGCGTCCAGCCGCCCCACATCAGCAGCGCGGCCCGGGTCGCGTCCGTACGCGGGGCTCGGCCGACCAGCACCAGGCCGCCGACCAGCGCGATGCTCGCGAAGGGGATGAGCCAGGAGATCTGGCCGCCGAGGATCTCGTTGAACATTCGGCCGATACCGGCGGTCCCGGAGAAGCCGCCGCCTCCGCCTCCGCCGCCCCCGCCGTTGCCCTCGCCGCCGAGGACACGGCCGAGGCCGTTGTAGCCCATGATCAGGTTCCAGGCGCTGCCGTCGGTCGAGCCGCCGATGTACGGGCGTTCGTCGGCCGGTACGAGGGACACGGCCGTCGCCCACCAGAAGCTGGAGACCGCGAGCGCGACGCCGGCGAGCAGCAGGTTCACGAGCCGCTTCACCAGGCCCAGGTCGGCCGCGTACAGGTAGACCGCGAAGACGGCGGGCAGGGCGATGTAGCCCTGGAGCATCTTCGTGTTGAACGCGAGCCCGAAGCACACCGCCGAGCCGAGCAGCGGCAGCAGCCTGCCGTCGCGGGTGGCGCGCAGGGCGAGAGCCGCGCCCGCCACCATCAGGCAGACCAGCAGCGTGTCGGGGTTGTTGTCGCGGTTGATGGCCACGGTGATCGGGGTGAGCGCCAGCACCAGCGCGGCCACGGTGGCCGCCGCGTGCCCGAACACCCGCTTCACGGAGGAGTGCAGGATCCAGATGGTGCCGAGCGCGGACGCGATGAGCGGCGCCATCATCTGCCAGGTGCCGTAGCCGAACACGCGGCAGGACAGGCCCATCACCATGAGGACGAAGGGCGGCTTGTCGACGGTGAGGAAGTTCCCCGCGTCGAGCGAGCCGAAGAACCACGCCTTCCAGCTCTGCGTGCCGCTCAGTACGGCCGCGCTGTAGAAGCTGTTGAGGCCGGAGGAGGAGAGGTTCCAGGAGTACAGGACCCCGGCCAGCAGCATGATCGCGAGCAGCGCGGGGAGCGACCAGCGCGGCGCCTTCTCGGGCGAGTCCGACGCGCTGGGGGCCGGTGGAGCCACGGGTGCCGCGGGATCGGCGGCGACGGGGGTCTCCGGGGCGTGGGGGTGTGGGTCGGTGGCAGAGGTCACCGTCGAATCGTCCGGACGCGGGGTGGGTGCGCGCTGTGGCGTGGCTGGGGGCCAGCTGTGAATCAGGGCAACAGCGCGTTACGCGCGGTGCGGGCTTTCCCCAGGAGAAGCCCCCAGGAGAAGCCCCCGAGTGCAGCCCCCAGCAGCCCCGAGCGAAGCCTCCCGGAGAAGTCCCCACGAAAAGTCCGCAAGAAAAGTCCGAAAAACAGTGCGACTTGACGTACAACCATTCGTATCCACGCGTGGTCAGAGAGAGACCAGCGTGCCGGGGGCGCGTTGACGCCGTTCACGGGGATGGGGAACCTCCATGACTCACCACATATCCAGATCCGCGCGCGCCCGCATACTTGGGGGCGCCGCCGTCTGCGCCGCCACCGTGCTGTCGCTCGTGGCCACCGCCACACCGGCCAACGCGGCTGCGGCGGCCGTCAGTTGTACGTCCGCCAAGCCCGCCCTCGCCACCAAGCTGAAGCGGGACATCACCACCGCGCTCTCCGGGCGCCGGGGTTCCATCAGCGTCGGCGTCTTCGACCGGTCCACCAAGACGACCTGTGTGTACCGGGCGCAGACGGCCTACGACTCCGCCAGCGTCGTCAAGGTGACCGTCCTGGCGACCCTGCTCTGGGACGCCCAGAAGACCAACCGTGCCCTGACGGCCACCGAGAAGAGTCTCGCCAAGGCCATGATCACCAAGTCGGACAACGCCTCGACCACGAAGCTGTGGAACCAGCTGGGCCTGACGAAGATCAGGAACTTCGTCGCGGCGGCCGGTATGACCCAGACCAGGCCCGGCACGAACGGCTACTGGGGTCTCACCCAGATCACCGCCCGTGACGAGCAGAAGCTCCTGGCGCTCACCACCATCACCAACACGGTACTGACCGACAACTCCCGTGCCTACATACAGCAGTTGATGGGTGCGGTCATCTCCTCCCAGCGCTGGGGCACCCCCAAGGGCGCGCCCGCGGGTGTCTCCGTGCACGTCAAGAACGGCTGGCTGGAACGCGCCACGAACGGCTGGCGGGTGCACAGCGTCGGCACGTTCAAGGGTGGCGGCCACGACTACATGATCACGGTGCTCAGCCAGGGCAACAGCACCTGGAACTACGGCATCGCGACCATCGAGGGCGTCGCCAAGGTCGTCCACCGGGATATCGCCGCGAGCTGATCTGCACCTCTACCGGATGGGCGTCGTGCTCGTCCCGGCTGCCGGGAGGGCAGTCGTCAGGCGCGCGAAGCGCGTCAAGCCCGCTACCGCGAGGTAAGCAGGAATCTCCTGGCTTCGACCGGGAGAGCACTTCAAGGTGACGGCCATGCGCCTGCGACTTCTGCGAACCCTGCTC
>NZ_AEJB01000223.1 GCF_000331005.1 Streptomyces turgidiscabies Car8 | reverse complement strand
TGTCAGAGGTGCCTCGAATCTGATGCGGAGTTTTGAACTCCATTTGGCTGAAGAGAAGTTCAAGCGGTTCCTGCTGTCGCTGGACCGTTTCCAGCAGCGGCTCGCCGAGTTCATGCTCGGTCGCTATCTGGAGTTCGACTTCAGCGCGACTCCGATGACGACGAGACGGCACTCCTCCCGCAGGTCCTCCTCGACGTCGTGAACCTTGCACCGCGCGGAACGCTCCACCACGGCATTACTTGGATGGACCTCACCCGGGACCCCGAGCCGAACGAGTACCGCCTCGCAGTGACCCTCGCCTTCACCGGGTCGGGGATCGCGGTGGAGGCGTTCGTCCGGCTCGACCTGGAGCGGGGCATGGGTGAGTGGCCGGCCGGGGTCCACACCCCGTACCGGCGCCACGCCGAAGGCCCGGGCCTTCGTCGAGGCCCGGGTCGACGAACTGTGCCAGAGACGCGACGACGCGGCCCGGCTGGGCCTCGCCAGGCGGTCCTGACGCCCGAGCCGAGGTCCATGTGAAGCTGCCTGCATGGTGTCCTGGAGCAGGGCGAATGGGCTCTTGCGAGGAGAGGCCTTGACACGGCGCCGGTGTCAGCGGTCGCGTAATGGAACCAGCGACCGACGGGGTCTGCACCGGCCACGCTGGAAGGGGGCCGTCTCTGGAGCGACCTACAGGGAACCCGGCACGCGTACGAAGATTTTATAGGAGGCCTACCATCTCGATGGCCCTGCTTCTTGCCACCAGTCGGGCCTTCCCGGTGGCCGGCCGGTGGCCGGACGCCTTTGGACGGTGCAGCCTCGTGTGGCACGGGTCAACTTCTTGCACGTGCTCTGATCAGGCACAACGTCACCACACGGCATGGCGAAACACCACGCAACACGATCCCTCACGGTCTCGTAATGCGTAGGTCTCGGGTTCGAATCCCGAAGGCGGCTCTGGGAGACCCTAGGACTCACTCGCCGTGACCTGGGGTTTTTCCTTTTACCGGACCCGTTGGCGGCGCGTGCGCGTGCCGCCCTGCGGTCCCTGGTCTCAGCTGTGGTCTCAGTAGCCGGTTCTGGCGTGGGTTCGGGCGCGGGCATGAAGTGGTCGCCGATGCGGCGCGTCGCGCAGTTCCTGGACTCGTCCGGCCAGCCCGCGCCGAACTCCTGGCACTCGCCGTCGGCTGTGGCGCGCATTTCTTGCTGCTGGGGATGAACGGCGGCGGGATCGGTACCGGGTTGGTGCTCTTGTCGGCCTTCGGGGCCGGACGGTGGACGGGCGTTCGGCGTGGCGGCCCGCGAGGGCTAGGGCGCTGTGTCGTCCTCGTCCGGGATCTGGTGGACGGCCGCTTCCTCTGCGGAGGCCGCGCCGCCGTCGATGCCCACGTCGCGGGCGAGCAGGTGCTTCTCCGCGACCTCGTGCGCGCCCTCGTCCGGAGCCACCAGGCGCCCGGCCCGGTCCGCCCCCACCTCGCCGTCCACCGGCTCACCCTCTCCGCCCGCGAGATCCCCGATGCCGTCGTCCGCGGCGGGCTCTTCCAACGCCGGGTCCCCGCGCTCCTCCGCCAGTCGTTGGTCGAGGCTTTCACCCTCGCGCTGCTCACGCGCGGTCGTGCCCTGGTGCTCCACCGCCAGCGGACGCTCGGGCGGTGACCAGCCTTCCTCGTACGGGTCGCTGCCCCGGTCGGTGAGCGTGTCCTCCGAATCGAGAATGCCCTCGTCCTCACGGTTGTCGGGGCCTGCGGGCTGGTAGACCTCGTCCCCCATGACGCTGTCGCGGTTCTGGCTCCCCATGATGTGTACACCCTTCGGACGATGTGGATTCGTTCCTTTCGCGTATCCCGGCCGGCTCCGTCCACACGCCGACGTGGCTCCTTTCCTTCAGCCGACAGCGGCGGCGGTACGGTCCGCTCGTGAGGAAGGAGATTCCGGGAGAACTCCTTGCCGACGCCCTGGGACTCTGCCGCATAGCCCTTCGGCTGCACGGCGGATGCCTTCTCCCTTCGCGTCCGGTCGGGCGCTTCACCGTCCCGGCGCCGGCCGGTCAGTCGATGTCGCCTCCGACCCGGGAGCGGGGTCAGGTGCGGGCGGCGCGGGCGGCTTCGTGGACGGTCTGGGGAGCCTTCTTGTCGAGGGCGGCGCGGACCAGGGCCGCCGCCAAGACCGCCGGTTCCGTGCCGTCGGCCAGGCGGAGCAGGGCGGCCGGTGCGGTGGGCAGATTCAGGGCGCGGGCGCCCTGGAGGGCTTTCGCGTCGAGGTACGGTGCCGCTCCGGGCCAGACAGCCTGCGCTTCGCGCAGGAAGATGTCGGCGCCGACCGGCCCCAGTCCCGGGAACTCCTGGAGCAGGCGTCGTGTCGTCGCTGTGTCGCCGTCGGCCTGATCCCGCAGTTTCCGCAGGTCGCCTCGGTAGCGTTCGAGGGCCAGGGTCGCGCCGTCGCCGAGTTGGGTGGCGGTGCGCTCGTCGTAGCGCCGGTAGCCGGCGCGGCCGAGTGCGTCGACCCGCTGCTGCCAGGTGGCGTCGGCCATCCGGCGCGGGTCCCGCATCCCGGCGGCGGCCAGCTGTCGGGCCGCGGCGACCGCGATGTCGGCGCGGATACGGGCACTGAGCAGGCAGGCGAGCACGAGCAGTCGGTACAACGGCTGAGGGGTGTCCCTGAGAGGGATGCCTGCCTCGACGGCGTAGGTACGGCCGTAGGTGTCCAGCAGCGCCCGCATCACCTCGCGTCGGCTGGTCGCGGCCATGGGGTCTCGCCTCCGAAGTCTGCGGACGATACTCCGTGTGCCCGGATGGAACAGGATGAAGCGGACCGTATGGAACGGTGCTTCACTCGGACCGGAAGTTTCGCCGCCCACGTTCCAAGCGTGATCGTGGCGAGTCCCGGGCGGAGGTCCAGCCGACTTCCGGTGTATCCGTCCCGGCAACCCGGGCGCGCGGCCAGGCAGTCGTTCGCCGGCATACCAACGCCAGGACACCACCGTTTGCCCGAGGCCGCCCTCGTGCTGCACCGACTCGACCTGCCAGGAGATCCGTCGACCACTCAGATCTGCATGTTCTGCGCGCCCGCTCAGTGTTGACCGGGCGGGGACTGCCTGCGGACTCGGCCCCACGGTTTGAAGACCGAGAGAACCATCGCGAAACTCAGCAGCACCATGGCGGTGGTGGCGAGGAACGCGACGAACCAGATGTCCCGCAACGGTTGTTCGCCCGAGGTGAGTTCGGTGATCGGGCCCAGGAACGCCAGCATCATCGCGCAGGCGATGACGTTGAGGACCAGCTTCACCGCTACCCATCGGTAGCGAACGAGCCCCCACTTGGTCGCCAGCCCCAGCAGGACACCGGTGACAAGGCAGATGACCCCCGCTACGAGAGCCGACAGCAGTAAGGGAACGACGAAGTAGTCCGCCAGCGCCCGGTATACGGCGGTGCGGTCTTCGCCCGAGCGTGCCCAGCCGATCCCCACCACAACGGTGGAGATGACATCTATGCCGATCCAGGCTCCCGCCGACACGACATGCGTGACCAGGATGCTCTTGCGCAGCTGAGCCGGGATGCGCCAGCGGACTCGGTTCCCCCGTGCCGGAGGGGTGGTTCGGGGTGTGGTGAGGGTGCTCATTGTCGTCCTTGCCTGCGGGGTGCGGTCGTGCCGGGGCAGTACGAGCATCGGCGCCGGCCTCGCCCGCCCGGTTGTAGGAGTGGCCCGGGTCCTCGCGGACAGCCGGCGTTCTCGTCGGGCCGACGTGCGCGGCACAGTGGCCGTCAGTCGTGCCTCTCCCGTTCGTGGCGTGATGGGGGAGAGGGGGAGAGGGGGGGGCAGGGTCAGGACTTCGCTCGGGGGGTGAGGATTTCCAGGGCGGCGGCGTGCACGCCCGGTGCGGCGGCGAGGTAGCTTCCCGCGGCCAGTTCCCACGGTTTGCCCTCGAGGTCGGTCACGGCGCCTCCGGCCTCCTGGACCAGCAGTACCCCTGCCGCGTGGGACCGGACGTTGTCGAACTGCCAGTGCAGGTCCATCCGACCCGCGGCGACCTGGGCGAGCTGATGGGTCACCGGTACGGAGACCCGTACGTAGAGGGCGGAGTTCGTCATCGCGGTGAAGGCGGAGCCCATGCGCTCCGCGAGCTCGGGGTCGTGACCCGGCTTGGCCTGGCCGGTTCCGGCCAGTGCGCCGTCCAACGACGTCTTGGCCGAAACCCGCAGCCGTACGCCGTTGAGGAACGCCCCGCCGTCCTCGGTCGCGGTGAACATCTCGTCGAGGACCGGGAAGTAGACCACGGCCAACACCGGGCGCCCGTCGCGGACGAGGCTCACGCCGATGTTCCAGTCGGGCATGCCGTGCACATGGTTGACGTTGCCGCCGACCGGGTCGACGAGCCACCACTCGCCCGTGGCCATGGGCCCCGAGCCGTGCTCGTCGTTGAGCCACTCCGCGCTGGGCAGAGCCTCGGTCAGCGCTGGGCGCAGCGTTTCGATGACGGTCTCGTCGTTGGCGCGGAGGTTCGCGAGCAGCTCGGGGAGCCCGGAAGGACGGGACTCGGTGGAGTAGCGCGTCATCATCCGGGCGCCGGCGTGGCGGACGGCGGCGACGGTGGCGGCGAGAAGTTCCTGGCTCATGGGATGCTCCTGGAGTTGATCGAAGTGGATCTACGGGTCGTGAGGATTTACTTTTATGCAATTGGACTTGAATCTGCTGACCGTGCTGGACGCCCTGCTCGAAGAGGGGAGCGTGATGGGAGCGGCCGAGCGGCTGCACCTGTCCTCGCCCGCGGTCAGCCGCACTCTCGGCCGGCTTCGCGTGGTCACCGGCGACGACATCCTGGTGCGCACCGGTCACTCGATGACTCCCACCCCGTACGCCCTGTCGGTGCGGGAGGACGTGCACCGTCTGGTCAGGCAAGCCCGTGAAGTGCTCTCGCCGATCCGTGAGTTGAACCTGGCCGAGATGGATCGCACCTTCACGATCCAGTGTCATGACGCGGTGGCCGTGTCGCTGGTACCGGTGCTGGTCGGGAGGATCCAGCAGCTGGCTCCCGGGGTGCAGTTGCGGGTGCTGGCGGAGCACACCGTCGACACCGATGACCTGCGTCACGGCCGCGTCGATCTGGAACTCGGTGGCGGCAGGCCCGGTCTGCCCGAGTTCCGGTCCGAGCCGCTCGGTGACGACCGGCTCGTCGTGGCGATGCGCGCGGACCACCCTTGCGCCGCCGGACTCGACCTGGCTTCCTACGCGGCGCAGCCGCATGTGGTGATCTCCCGGCGTGGCCGCCTCACCGCGCCGATCGACGACATGCTGGCCGCCGAAGGTCTGCGGCGCCGGGTGGTCGCGGCGGTGGCGACGGTGTCCGGCGCCCTGCAGATCGCCGCCCGTGGCGACGCGCTGGTCACCTGCACGGCGATCTTCAGCCACCCGCTCATCACGGCGTTCGGGCTTGTCGCCCGGCCGCTGCCGATCGAGTCTCCGGCGGCGACGATCAACTGCAACTGGCACCAGCGTTACGATTCCGACCCCGCGCACGCCTGGCTCCGTGAGCAGGTCCGGGCGTCGTTCGAGGAGATCGCCGCCTGCTGACCGCTGCGCCTACTCCGCCAACGGCAGGGCCACGGCACCGGGAAAGCCAGGCGTCTCGGCTTCGTCGAGCATCGCCGCGGCCACGGTTTCCCGGCTGACTTTCGCACCGAGGTCGAAGGGAGGCGCGGCCTCCAGGCCGACGGTGCGCCGAGAGGGGCTTTCCGGCCCGTCGGCGAGCATTCCGGCGTGGAAGACGGTGCCCCCGGCCGCGAGAACGGTGTTGTCCGCCTCGACCTTGTCCGCGAGCCGGTCGCCCAGCACCTTGGCGAGCACGCCCGCGCCCTCCCCGGCCACTTCGGCCGACTTGCCCGTGCCGTAGGCGCCGAGCCAGATGACGCGCCGGGGGCCGGCGGCGACGACAGCTCGGGCGCCGGTCAGGAGAACCCCGGCCCGGTCCGTGCCGAGTGCGGAGAGGACCACGGAATCTCCGTCCACCACGGCGGCGATACCGGCCGCGTCGTTCACGTCGCCCGCCACTTTGCGCAGGTTCGGCGAGTCGGGCAGTTCGATTCGCTCGGGATCACGTGCGATGGCGGTCACGGTGTGGCCACGTCGCAGGGCCTGTCGGGTGAGGGCGATTCCGGTCTGGCCGGAGGCTGCGAGGACGGTGAGGTTCATGTCGAGAACGTTAGAGAGGGCGTCACTTAACATCAAGTGCAAGTAACTGACTTGATAAGTTACTCAGACGCAATCGATCTCGTCGGAAGGCCAGGGCAGCGGGAAGGCCAGGACGGCAGGGTGGCGGGAAGTGTGGCGTCCGGAACGGCAATTCACCTATATCTCCCGTCCGGAAACGATGTCATCCGGATTGACGGGATTGTTACGGCGGCGAATATGTCGTGAGAGCTCCATCGCACCCGTTACCGCGAACGCGAGCCCGACGCCGACGGCGACAGCAAGGAGCGTGTTCTCCTGGAAGAAGACGCCACCCAGGTAACCCGACAGGGCGGTGTAAGCACTCCATGTGGAGGTGGAGATCGCGACGTACAGCATGAACCTGCGCAGCGGGTATCCCACCACCCCCGCCGTCCCTGTGGCGAGATAGCGTCCGACCGGGATGAATCGCGTGGAGACGAGTACGAAACCGCCGCGTGATTCAAGTTCGCGTTTGAACCAGTCATACGCTTTCCGGCGTTTGGTGCCGACCGGCATGCGCTTCAACGCGCGTTCCCCAGTCAACCGGCCGATCGAGTAGGGGACAAGGTCGCCGAGGAAGGCGCCGACCGTCGTCGCGCTGATGACAAGAATGATGTTTGTCTGCCCGGTTGCGCCGGCGATGCCTGCGAGGATCACCACGGGTTCACTCGGGATCAACGGGAGAAAGGAATCGAGTAAAGATACCGCGATGAGTACGGCGTAGAGTGCGGGCGACGCCAACAACGACTCCGTGAGGTCTATCCAGTCCGGCATTTGATATCCGCTTCCTGTCGGGTGGGTGCGGAACTCCGTGGGTGATTTCCCTGTTTTCTCGGCCGCGTCAGGCAGCGGGTGCGGTGGTGAGCATCCAGTGACTGAAATCGGCGTAGCGCTGCGCGAATTCAACTGCGTCGTCGGCGTTCTCTACGGCAGCGGAGTGCTGTCGCACCGCAGCGAAGCGGGCGCTGCGGGCGTGCTCGTAGGTGGTGAGAGCCTTTGCCAGGTCGGCCTCGGCTGTCAGGCTGCCGCGCAGGACGCCGACGTCTTCGATGCCGAGAGTGCCGCCGGAAGCGATGTGAGGAGACAGTCCGTGCGCGGCGTCACCGATCAGAGCGACGCGTGCGCTGGTCCAACGGGGCAGCTCCGGGACCAGCGTGATCTGGTTCTCCAGGATGGACTCCTCCGGCGTTTCGGCGATCATGGAGAGGAGGTCGTCGTTCCATCCCGCCCGGGCCAGATTCCGGGCGCGTTCAAGTGCTCGTTCGCGTTTGCTTCCGGTGAGCGGTCCGGCGTCGAACTGGTTGACCATCCACATGGTCCGATCACGAGCGAACCTCGCGAATCCGCCACGGGTTCGGCGGTGGCCGACGGTGAGTACGGTGGCCTCTGAGTCCTGGTTGCCGGTCGGCACGATCGCGCGCCAGGCGTAGTGGCCGGAGTGCCTTACGGCGTCGCTTCCCGGCACCAGTTGCTTGCGCACACGCGAGTGCACGCCGTCCGAGCCGACGAGTAGATCCGTGCGAAGTGTCTCGCCGTTGGCGAGGTGCACGACGACGTCCGTTCCGGTCTCGGTATATCCGGTCACCTGTGCGCCGAGGCGGATTCGGTCGCGACCGATGGTGTCGGCCAAAAGGTCGTTCAACTCGGGGCGTGGCACGAGGAGGAACCGGTGATCGCTGTCGGTGTAACCCGGGGCGCGGACCGGATCGCCGGCGGGGTTGAAGAACCACGTGTTCTGTTCGATGCCCATGCCGCGAATTGCGGGGCCGATGCCGAGGTGGTCGAACTCTCGCAACGCGTTGGCCCACAGGCCGATACCGGCGCCGGCGGCTCGAATCCGCGGTGCCTGTTCCAGCACGATGACCTCGTGCCCGATGCGTTTGAGGGAGGCCGCAGCTGTGAGCCCTACCAAGCCGCCGCCGACGATCACCGTGGATTTCGTGGACAAATTCTTTGCTCCTTCACGTGACGGACAAGGGATGCCGGAAATGCCGCCGTGAGCCGACAATGCGCTGAAGGGTCATAGCGGAAGTTCAGAAGTTCAGTTGCCGGTTCTTCGGTTCATGTCGAGGGGATGAACCGGGGCGCCCCTCATTCGGCGAAGCACGCCGAGAGGCACATCTCGACACTACGAGCAGTTGCTGAATGCTTCAAATGCAATTTGATCAATGAGGGATTTACCTGCATGCATTTGATCCGGGGCGCACACCGCCTACGGGGAATGCTGCTCGTCCGGGACAGCGCACTGCAGATGGCCTCGGCCGGCCTGCCGGACCGTCAGGAACGGCTGGGTGCCGGACGGGCGGGGTTCGCCGCCGTGGTCGATGCCGAGGAGGACCTGACGGTCGTCGGTGAGGCCGCCGAGGCCGGCGCGGCGCCTCTCGCCGTGCAACTGGCCCCCGACGTGGTCATCATGGACGTCCGGATGCCCGTGTTCGACGGCATCGTCGCCACCCGAGTCATCGCCGGCCACCAGGACGCGCCCCGGGTCACCGAGCGGCGTCTCGCACTCCTGTCGCCCGGCAGGAGAGAACGAGGACATGATGATGTGCAAGAAGTGCGGCGCGCGAAAGCGTCGTTGGCCCCGTTCCTGCTCTCGGTGCCGTTCCACGTCCGCCCGGATAGAAGCTGCCGGAGACGCCGTCGACATCGCGGTGGCGGGAGGACTGCTCAGTTGGATCTGGCGAGGCGTCACGGCAGTCGTACGGCTGGTGCTGCGAGCCCTCAACTGACGGGACCCAGCGGGCACTTCTTGTCTGGACGCCGATTCGTCCGGGACGCCGTTGCGGTGAAACGCCAGGGGGCGATCACCCAGAAGGGGGTTGCCGTCGTCTGATGGTGGTGCCTCGGAAGGCGGCCGTCCGGCCGGGCGAGGAGGTCTGGGGGCGGGCGGCGGGCACGGCGTTCACCCGGTCACGGAGCGGGTCCATGAGATCTGTGCGTTCCAGCTGGGCCGCCGGGTGATGCTGGCGCGGGTCCCGCCGAATCGGCCGGCCGCGCCGGTCCCACCATCCATCAGGCGTACCGCGACGGGATGGAGGACCAGCTCGGCGCGCTCGGCCTGGCCTCAACGTCATCGTCCTCCGGACGACCCGTTACATCGTCGGCGCCCTCGCTCGTCTCCGCACCGATTGCCACGAAATCCGGTACGAGGACATCGCCCGGCTCTCCCCGCTGAAGCACAAGAACCTGAACCTGCTCGGCTGCTACGGCTTCACCGACGGTCGATGAGATGCGGACGACGAGACCAATGAGGAGAACTGACGGCGTCAGTCGCCGATACGTCCTACTCGTCCGGGTCCCAGGCGCTGAGCTGGTCGAAGAGACGGCGGTCGCCGTCGAGCTTCAGGGAGTTGAACGGAATACGGTCGTGCAGGATGAGGACCAGCTCGTCGGCCGTGCCCCAGACGGAGGCGGAGGTGGAGGCGTTGGCCGCGTCCTGGTCGGCAGCGGTGTCCGATATGGTGCCGGGCCCGGGAAGACGGGCGCTCCGTGCGCCGCCGGCGGAGAGCGAGAGGCGCCAGGAGCGGCCCTCGGAGGCGTGGAAGTCGATGACAGCGGGCCCGTGTGGCCAGGCACTCGTCGTTGCGACGCAGGTGGACAGGAACTCGTCGACACCGTCGAGTGCCACCTCGGTCGGCAGCGGCTCCGGGGCACCTATGGTGATCTGGGCGTCGTAGGTGTGCACCGCCATCTGCTGGAGCTGGTGCCTGGCCACGGCACCGGTGGTCGGCGGTGACTGCAACGTCTCCCACCACGTCCAGCAACCGCGATCCGGGCCGGCCTTCCGCAGTGCGTCCAGCAGTTGCTCCGTGGACTCCGCCAACCAGGCCAGCAGCGCCTCGCGCTCCCGGGGCGCAAGGCGCGCGCCCGCCGCTGCCGACTTGGCCGGAGCGGGCCCGGCGGCGACGGTGGCGGCCCAGTCGCGGCGCCCCTCGCCGATGTGCTGCGCCAGATCGAACAGCGTCCACTCGGGGCAGGTCGGCACCTGTACGTCGAGGCTGGGCGCGGAGGCGACCGCGGCGCGGAAGGCGGTCGAGCGTTCGTCGATCAGTCGCAGCAGCACGGGGAACTCAAGTGTCGTTGTCACCCGGACTCTCTATCACCGCATTCCAACATCGGACAGCGATTTTCACAGCCCCCCGGTTCGCCAGGAGCTGAGAGTCGTCCCGCTGGCCGCGGAGGGGCTCACCAACCGGGAGATCGGGACACAACTGCTGATCAGTCCCCGCACTGTGACTACCGATCGGCGCTGGGAACGGCCAGGGGGTCGCCCGGTGCCCTCTTCTTCGCCTTTTCCATCTCTTCGCCGAGCTCGGTGAGGCGGTTGCGGCCCATGGCCTTGCGTACGTCGGGAAACCACTCCTTCTCCTCTTCCTCGACGTGGTGGCGGACGTTCTCCATGAGGACGGTCATCTTGGCGTCGAACCGCTCGTCCTTCGGGTCGAGGTCCTTGAGCTCGGAAAGCATCCACACCACGACGTGGTGCTCCTCGACGCTTTCGAGGACGTGGTCCTTGGTGTCGGGAGCGGACTGGCGGGCGGCCGGATAGAAGATGTTCTCCTCGATCCAGGTGTGCGTGGTGAGCTCGTCGATCACCTGGTCGACGATTTCGCGCTTCTCGGCGTGGGCGTCGTCGTCGGCCTTCTCGAACCGCTTGAACAGCTTCTCCACGGTCTTGTGGTCTTCCTTGAGCAGCACGATCCCGTCCACAGGTATCTCCTCGCCCTAGTTCACGCCGTATCGGGCGGCGCGGTCGGCCGCCCCAACGCCGTGTACCCCGGGTATCGGCGCACAGCGCATGGACACGGCCGAGTCGACTCGGAAGAGCGAGCAGGCGTACGCCATATCCCTCGGGATCCTTCGGGGCACGCCTCCGAGGGGCGCAGTGCCGGGCGATACGTCATAGAATCGTCCATATGCCATCCGCCAGATGGGACGGCCTTCATGATGTTCCCCAGGGAGGTAACGCCGGACGGAACGCATGGACCGTTCGAGACGGCGAACGTCGCCGCCGCCGTGATCGATGCGAAGGGCACGGTCATCGGCTGGACGGGGGCCGCCGAGCGGCTTCTGGGATACGGCGCGGCGGAGGTGCTGAACCGTTCCGCCGCCGTTCTGCTGGCGCGGTCCGAGGACGCGCCACGGGCGGCCGAGGTCGTCGAGGAGTGCGGAACCCGGGAGAGCTGGGGCGGCCTGGTGGGCGCCCGGCACCGTGACGGCCGCCGGGTCGAGGTCG
The DNA here is from genome assembly GCF_000331005.1 of Streptomyces turgidiscabies Car8. Taxonomy (GTDB): domain Bacteria; phylum Actinomycetota; class Actinomycetes; order Streptomycetales; family Streptomycetaceae; genus Streptomyces; species Streptomyces turgidiscabies. The sequence continues at coordinate 46,967 of NZ_AEJB01000223.1, read as the reverse complement.
GACTGCGGGTGACCGCGATGTCCGACACCGACGACCGCAGGGCCTGGCTCGTGTCGGCGATCGACGTGTCGAAGGCTCCTACCTGGGCGGTCAGCGGCGAGGTGCTGGCAGGATTCCTCACCCGCTCACCGCTCGGCATGGCCGTGCTCGGCCCGGACCTGCGGTACGTGTGGATGAACGACACCCTGGAGCGCTACGGCGGAGTGCCGCGCGACGAGCGGCTCGGGCGCCGGATGTCGGACTCGCTGCCGGGCCTGAACACCGAGGCGCTCGAAGCACAGATGCGGCAGGTGCTGGAGACGGGCAAGCCGGTCGTCGACTACGAGTACCGGGGCTGGACCTGGGCGGATCCGCACCAGGAACACGCCTACTCCACCTCCTTCTTTCGCCTCGACGACCCCGAAGGCAACCCGCTGGGCGTCTGCTACATGGGCATGGACGTCACCGACCGCTGGCGGGCCCGGGAGCGCCTGGCCCTGCTCAGCGAGGCAAGCGCCCGTATCGGGGGCACGCTGAACGTGATGGCGACCGCCCAGGAACTGGCCGACTTCTCGGTGCCGAGGCTCGCCGACTTCGTGACCGTCGATCTGCTGGAATCGGTGCTGCACGGCGACGAACCCGGTTCGGGGCCGGCCGACAGCGCGTATCAGGTACGGCGGGCCGGGCAGCAGTCGATCCACGAGGGCTGCCCGGAGTCGGTGATCGCCACCGGCGACTCGATCGACGCGCCCAGGTCGTCGCCGTACTTCGCGAGCATGGCCAGCGGCACGGCGGTGCTGCAACCGTTCCTGGACCCGGTCACCGCCCCGTGGATCGCGGAGGATCCGGCGCGGGCCAGGAGCATCGCGAAATTCGGGATGCACTCGGCGATGTGGGTGCCGCTGTCCGTGCGCGGCACCGTGCTGGGGGTGGCCTCCTTCATCCGTATGGAGCATCCGCAGCCGTTCGAGGAGGACGATCTGCTGCTCGCCGAGGAGCTGGTCAGCCGGGCCGCGGTGTGGGTGGAGAACGCCCGCCGCTACACCCGGGAGCACGCCGCCGCGCTGGCCCTGCAGCGCAGTCTGCTCCCGCAGAAACTGAACGGCGGCACCGCCATGGAGGTGGCCTCGCGGTATCTGCCGACCGACGCGCGGGAAGGGGTGGGCGGCGACTGGTTCGACGTGATCCAGCTGTCCGGGGCCCGGGTCGCGCTGGTCGTCGGTGACGTCGTCGGGCACGGCCTCAACGCCGCGGCGACCATGGGCCGGCTGCGTACGGCCGTACAGACACTCGCCGACATGGATCTGCCGCCCGACGAGCTGCTGGCCCACCTGGACGACCTGGTGATCCGCCTGACCGAGGAGAAGGGCGGCGACGACGAGCCCATCGCCACCGCCGTACTGGGCGCCACCTGCCTCTACGCCGTCTACGACCCGGTCACCCAGCTGTGCACCATGGCCCGGGCCGGACATCCGCCGCCCGCCGTGGTCACCCCGGGCGGCAAGGTCACCTTCCCCGACCTTCCGTCGGGCCCTCCGCTGGGCCTCGGTTCGCTGCCCTTCGAGTCCGCCGAGATCTCCCTCCCCGAGGGCAGCCTGATCGCCCTCTACACCGACGGCCTCATCGAGAGCAGCGACCAGGACATCGACGTAGGCCTGTCCCGGCTCAGCGACGTGCTCGCGCAGTCCGGTCTGCCTCCGGAGGAGCTGTGCTCGGCGGTCGTGAACAACCTGCTGACCGGCCCGCAGACCGACGACGTCGCCCTGCTCCTGGCCCGGCCGCACGCGCTGGGCGCCGACCGGGTCGCCTCGTGGGACCTCCCGACGGACCCGGCGATCGTCTCGAGCGCCAGGGAACTCGCCGTCCGCCAGCTTCTCGGATGGGGGCTGGAGGATCTGGCGATGACCACGGAACTGGTGGTCAGCGAGCTGGTCACCAACGCCATCCGGCACGGCACCGCACCCGTCAGGCTGCGCATGATCCGGCACGACAAGCTGATCTGCGAGGTGTCCGACACCAGCAACACCTCACCCCGGATGGGCCATGCGCGGACCACCGACGAGGGCGGCCGGGGACTGTTCCTCGTCGCCCAGCTGACCCGCCGCTGGGGCACGCGCTACACCCGCGCCGGAAAGATCATCTGGGCCGAGCAGGACCTTCCGGGGCGGGCGGGATCGGGGGCGTGATACTGGCGGAGGACCAGCCTTGGAACCAGTTCAACAGGAGAGTGCCTGATGCCTGATCGTGGGGCGTGGCTGAAGGCGTTGGCGCGCGTCGCCGACGGCCACGACGAAGCGGGCGGCGGCCCGTGCCCGGCCTGTGGGCGGGACGGACTCCGGGCGCGCTACATCGTCGACGCCGGCAGCAGGATCGGCTACGCGCTGCTCTGGTGCGACGCGTGTCTGCACGGCATCGGGGTGTCCCGTGTGCGCGCTCCGGAAGGCGTGCGGATGTGGCCGATCGGGGATCCGGCCTCGGTCGCGGGTGTCCCGGACTTCACGCACGACGGCTGACGACGGTGGCGTGGCGGGAAGCGCCCTACGGACGGCCGGGCGGGGTGCGCGCGCCCACCTCGCCTCGGTCGCTCTGACCCGCCGCCGCACCGGTGACCGGCGTCGTCAGGAAGGCGCCCGCAGGGCGTCCACCGGTTCCATTCGGGCGGCTCGTAGGGATGGGTAGAGGCCGGCGAGGAGGCCTACGAGGGCTCCGGCGAGAGGGGCGCCGAGGGCCAGGTTCATGTCGAGGACCGGGGTCCACTCCTTGAAGACGGCTACGCCCACCACGACGGCGATGCCCAGGGCCGCGCCGACGATGCCGCCGAGCAGGCCGATCGTCGTCGACTCCAGGAGGAACTGGCCGGCCACCTGCCGTCGTGACGCGCCCAGCGCGCGCCGCAGGCCGATCTCGCCGACCCGCTCCATCACCGTCACGAGAGTGACGTTGGCGATGCCGATCGCGCCGACCACCAGGGAGACCAGGCCGAGGACGAGGAAGAGGCCGTTGACGTCGTTCTGGACGCCGTCGCGTGCCTTGGAGAGATCCTGAGGGGCCACGACGGACAGGGATTTCTCCTTCCCGGGAGCCAGGGCGATCGGCGCCTGGCGTGCCACCTGCCGGGCCGCGCCCATCGCGGTGTTGATGAGGACGCGGGTGACGTCCCGCAGGCCGAGGCGGTCCGCGGCGGTGGTGGGCGGGAGCATCACGGCGGTGGACAGCCGCTGTTCGCGCTGGATACCGCCGAGGATGCCGATGACGGTGTACGACTGGCCCTGGAAGAAGATCGCCGGGGAGTCCTGCACCCGGCCGATGCCGAGCAGCCGCGCCGCCTGGTCGCCGAGCACCGCAACCTGGGCGCGGCGGGTGATGTCGCCGGCGTCGTAGAAGCGCCCGGCGGTCATCGCGCCGCGTACACCGGCGGGCAGGTCCGCCGAGGCGGCGACCACGGCCAGGGTCTGGGCGGAGAGGTCGCCGGGTGCCTTCACGTCGTTGGCCCGCACCTGGACGCTGTTGGTCAGCGGGGAGTCGGCGAGTGTGGCGGCCGAGTCGACGCCGGCCAGGTCCCGGACCGCGTCGGTCCCCGACCAGTCCACCAGCGGCCCGTCGTCCGAACCGGCCGGCACGGGCGGCACCGTCACGGTCACCGAGGTCGCGGTGAGCGCGTCGAACCGGCCGACGATCTGGTTGCCCGCGGTGGAGGCCACCCCGATGGTGATGACCAGTGTGGTGATGCCGAGCACCGTGCCGAGGGTGGTCAGGGCGGACCGTACGGGCCGGGCCATGACGCCCGCGAGGGCCTCCGTCCACAGGTCCCGGAGGTCCATCCAGGGGCGTTCGACGCGGGTTCCCGCCCCGGCCGGTACACGTTTCACTCGGGGTTTCACTCGGATCACTCGGTCTCCAGGGTGAGGCGGCCGTCGGTGATGCGAACGCGCCGGCCCGCCCGGCGGCTGACCGTCTCGTCGTGGGTGATCAGCACCAGGGTCATGCCCTGGGCGCACAGGTCGTCGAAGAGTTCCAGCACGGAGAGGGTGTTCTCGCCGTCCAGGTTGCCGGTGGGCTCGTCGCAGAGCAGCAGGGCGGGGTCACTGATCAACGCCCGCGCGATGGCGACGCGTTGACGTTCGCCGCCGGAGAGCCGGTCGGGCCGGAAACCCGAGCGGTGCCCGAGCCCGACCCGGTCCAGCGCCGCCCGGGCCCGGGCGAGGCGGGTACCTCGCCCGAGCCCGGGGCGCGGTCTGCGGTACGCCTCCGCCAGCATGACGTTCTCGTCGACGGTGCGGTACGGGAGCAGGTGGAAGGACTGGAAGACGAACCCGATGCGGCTGCCGCGCAGCGCGGTGCGTTCGAGGTCGCCCAGCCCGGTGGTCTCGACGCCGTCGAGCCGGTACGTTCCCGCGGTGGGCCGGTCGAGCAGGCCGAGCGTGTTGAGCAGCGTCGACTTCCCCGAGCCGGAGGGGCCGACGACGGAGAGATGCTCCCCGCGCCGCACGGTCAGGCCCACACCGCGCAACGCGTACACAGGGGGCTCGGAGTCGAACGTACGCTCCACGTCGGTGAGTTCGATGACGGCGTCCGGGTCGGGGGTCACTCGCCGACCACCACCTTGTCGCCCTGTTCCAGGGTCCCGCCGGTCGGCTTCACCTCGACGAGTCCGGCCGCGGAGAGCCCGACGGTGACATGGACGTCGCTCACCTTGCCGGCGCGCTCGACCTGTACCCGGGCCTTTCCGTCGGCCGAGGTGCGGATCGCGGCGAGCGGTACGACCAGCACCTCGCCGTCGGAGGCGCCGATCCTGATGGTCACCTTCACCGCGGTCTCGGCCTCGCCGGCCAGTGCGCCGGTGCTGGGCACGGAGATCCGCAGCTGCACCGGGGAGGAGGCGCCACCGGCGGAGGTGCCGGTGGCGGCGCCGCCGGTGCCCTCCTCCGGCGCCCCGTCGGACCCCTCGCCGCCGCTCGTATCCGTATCCGAATCCTCACCCGTGCCTGCACCGGTCGAGGGCGCGGCATCGGCGCCGAGTGCGGAGACGGTGCCCTTCGCCTTCTTGCCGTCCGTCGTCGTCAGCTCGACGGGCATGCCCTTCCTGAGCAGTTCGGCGTCCGTGCCGGGGACGACCGCCTGCACCTCCAGGTCGGAGCTGGTCACGGTGCCGATCGGGCCGGTCGCGGTGTCCCCGGTCTTCACCGTCACCTTGTTCAGCCGTACGGGCAGCTCCGGGAAGAAGACGACCTCCCCGGCCGGGAGCTTCGTCCCGTAGGTCGCCTGGAAGGTGCCGAGGGCGTCGTTCGCCAGCTCCAGCGACTTCTTCGCGGAGCCGACCTGCAGCTGGTGGATCTGTGCGTCGGTGCTGGACTGCGGGCTCGGTGAGCTGGTGCCGCCCTCCACGCCAGTCCCTGTCCCGCTGGTGGTGCTGGTGGTGCTGTTGGTGGTGAGGAGCGTCTCCTGGGCGGAGGACACCGCCTGCTGGAGCTGGCCCAGTTGCTGCTGGTCCTCCGCGCTCGGCTTCTGCGCTTCGTACCCCTTGTCCGCGTACCAGGCGGTGACCGCCGACGCGGTGCCCTGCCGGTAGTTGCCGCTGATCGACCCGGGATCGAACCCGAGCCGCCGCAACGCGCCCTGAAGTTGCTTGACATCGTCGCCGGAGGCACCCGGGCCCATCGCGCGGTACATCGGTACCTTTCCGCGCAGCGCGAGCACCGGACGGCCGTTGACCGTCATCAGTACGTCGCCCTCCTTGACCTCGCTGCCGGCGACCGGCGCCTTGGTGATCCGCTGCTCCGCACCCTCGCCGGCCGCGGCCGAGGACGCCCCGGTGCCGACCGAACCGGCCAGCGACAACGGGCGCGGCGAGGCGAACTCCACCGACCCCGACGCCACCACGGTCGCGACGAGGGACTGCCGCCGCACCGCCACGGTCACCGGGCCGGCCTTCGGGGCGCTGTGCTCGGCGGCGGCGTCGGCGGGGGAGCGCACCTGCGTACCGGCGACCCAGCCGCCCGCGCCGATCAGGACCACCACGCCTACCAGGACGGCCAGTTGCCGACGGCTGTTGAGTCGGCTCACGCGTTCTCCCCCCAGTACGGGTGGGCCTTCTCCTTGGGGAAGTACGCGGCGCGGAACTTCTTGCCGCACTCCAGGTCCTTCAGCGAGATGTCGATCTCCTTGGTGAGCAGCGGCAGCGCCTCCTCCTTGGTCATGCTGCGGGCGTTCTCCGGCACCTGCTGGTCGCGGCGCACCATGTCGGCCATGCCGGTCGGCTGGGTGGTGCTGACCGGGAGGCCCTGGCCCTTCAGACAGGTGGCGAACTCCTGTGCCAGCTGCACCAGTTGGGTGTCACCGTTGAGCGCGAGACCGTTCGCGCGGTTCTCCTCCACCTTGGCATCCCACGCCTTCTTCTCCTCCTCGGCGCTCTTGGCCGGCCCGTTCGCCGCCACCGAGCCCGCCAGTTCGCAGCCGCCGAGTTCCTCACGGCCCTTGCTCTTGGACGGGGAGCCCATCAGCGCCGCCTCGTACGCATTCTTCTGAGCGTCGGTGAACCCCTTCTCGTCGTTGTCGACGGGGCCGACGACCTTTCCTCCCAGCCTCCCTCCCCCGTTACCGAAGGGCGCCTGGGGGTCGTCGGGGTAGACGGCGGCCGCGTAGGTGCCGAACCCGTACTTCTCCCGGGCCTTCTTTCCCGCCGCGTAGTCCTCCGCGTCGAGCTCGGCCACGGCGTCTTGGCCGCCCCCGCTCGCCACGTGCGGGGTGTAGGTGAAGCCCTGCTTCTTCATGCAGGCCGCGATGGTGTTCTCCGAGAGGTACAGCTTCTTGGTGTCGTCGTCCGCGTCGTCCGGGACGTTGAGCTGCACCGCCCCGTCGGCATTCGTCGTACTGTCGTTCGCCGCGTTCGCGCCGCTCGCTCCGTTCGCGGAGGTGGAGCCCGTGTCGGACTTGCCGTCCGAACCGCCGCAGGCGGCCAGGATCGGCAACAGGCCGATCGCCAGGACGGTGGCCACGGAAACGCGGAGCCTCTTCGGCATGCTGGTGTGTGCGGTCATGGTGGAGAGGCTGGCCCCGCGGTGTGATGGGAACCGGCCCGGAGTGTGACCGAACGGCAACAGCCGGCCGCGGGGGGCGAGTATGTGATCGTCCCGTAACAGCCCTGGCCTGGCCTGGTGTCATACGGATACTGAGCACATGCCACGTGTCCTGCTCATCGAAGACGACCGCGCTGTCCGTGAGGGTGTCCAGCTCGCCCTGCGCCGTCAGGGACACGACGTCGCCGCCGCCGGGACGGGCGAGGACGGGCTGGAACAGCTGCGGTGGTTCCGGCCGGATGTCGTGGTCCTCGACCTGATGCTGCCCGGTATGTCCGGGCTCGACGTGTGCCGCCGCATTCGCGGAGCCGACGACCAGGTTCCGATCATCATGGCGACCGCCCGCGGCGACGACGTGGACATCGTGGTCGGACTCGAAGCGGGAGCCGACGACTACGTCGTCAAGCCGGTCCAGGCCCGGGTGCTCGAAGCCCGTATCCGTGCAGTCCTGCGCCGGGTCGGCGGCGCACTCGCCGACGGAACGGTACCGAAGATCGAGACCCACGGTGAACTGGCCATCGATCGGGCCGCGTTGACCGTCACACGCGAGGGCTCACCGGTCGCCCTCGCACCCTCCGAACTGCGGCTCCTGCTGACCCTCTCCGCCTCACCAGGTCAGGTGTTCAGCAGGCAACAGCTCCTGGAAGCCGTCTGGGAACACAGCTACCACGGCGACTCACGGCTGGTGGACGCCTGCGTCAAGCGGCTGCGCACCAAGATGGGCGAGCCCCCGGGGCAGCCGCGCTACATACAGACCGTGCGCGGCTTCGGCTACCGGTTCATGTCCCGGTGAAGGCCCCACCGCCGCTGCGCGGCCTGCGCGGCCGACTGCTGGTGGCGTTCCTGCTGGTCGCCGGTGTCGCCACCCTGACCACCGGCGCCCTCACCTTCCGGGAGGCGCGCACCGGGGTGCTCCAACAGAGCCAGGACAGTGTGATCGCCCAGTTCCGCGACCACGTCAACACCCTCGCCGCCGACCTCGACTTCCCGCCGGACCAGGGCCGACTGGACACGTTCGCGGCCAGGTTGGCGCGCTCCGAACCGTCGAAGAACTGGCGGGTGCTGGCCACCTACGGCGGCCTGAGCGCCACCTCCGCACCCGGAGACAGCTTCGACGAGCTGACACCCGCCCTGCGCAAGGCCGTTGCCGCCGACAGGAGCACCGTCTTCCAGCGGGTGACGACACGCGGCAGCCCCGCACTCGTCGTCGGCCTGCCGGTCACCTACGGCACCGCGGCCAAGCCCACGTCCGACCTGTCCGGCCTCGGCGTTTTCCTGACGGTGCCACAGACCACAGAACAGGCCTACGTCCAGGCCCTGGTCCCCGCCGTCGAGCGGGCCACGGTTCTCGCGCTGGTTCTGGCCGTCCTGCTCGCGCTGCTCGCCGCCCGCGGCGTGCTGCGGCCGGTACGGGAGCTGCGCCGGGCCACCCGCAGCATCGCCGAGGGCCACCTGGACACCCGGCTCGCCGTCAACGGCTCCGACGAACTAGCCGACCTCTCCCACACGTTCAACGAGACAGCCGCCGCGCTGGAGGAGTCGGTGGCCGAACTGCGCCGGATGGAGGCCCGCGCCCGGCGCTTCGCCGCCGACGTGTCGCACGAGCTGCGCACCCCGCTGGCCGCCATGTCGGCGGTCACCGACATCCTCGACGAGGACGCGGCCAAGCTCGACCCGGACACCGCGACCGCCGTACGGCTCATCAGCGAGGAGACCGTCAAGCTGGCCCGTCTGGTGGAGGACCTGATGGAGATCTCCCGCTTCGATGCGGGCGCTGCGGCACTGCACCTCGACGAGATCGACCTCGCCGACTCCGTCCGCCGTACCCTCGCCTCCCGGGCCTGGCTGGAGACGGTGGAGACACAGCTCCCCGAGCCCGGCGCGATCCGCGGGCGTCTCGACCCGCGCCGCCTGGACGTGGTCGTCGCCAACCTGGTCGGCAACGCCCTGCGCCACGGAGCGCGCCCCGTGCGGTTGCACCTGTTCGCGTGGGAGGACCAGGACACGGGACGGCGGGCGGTCATCGAGGTGCGGGACAGCGGACCGGGCATCCCCGACAGCGTTCTGCCGCACGTCTTCGACCGCTTCTACAAGTCGGACTCCGCCCGCACCAGAACCGAGGGCAGCGGCCTCGGGCTCGCCATCACCGCGGAGAACGTCCATCTGCACGGCGGCACGATCACCGCGGCGAACGGTCCGCACGGCGGCGCCGTGTTCACCGTGGAACTCCCGCTGTGGCCCGACGAGTCGACCCACGAAGCAGCACAGGAGGAGAGCCACCCATGAGGCGTGCCCACGGGGTCGTCCGGCCCGCGCTGCTGGCCGCGGCGGCGCTGCTGCTCTCCGCGTGCGGCATCCCGACGACCGGTGTGGTGGAGTCGGGGGAGCCCGGCACGGGTATCCGGTCGACCGTGACGCTCTACCTCTTCCAGGACCATGGCGGTCTGTTCGCGGTCCCGCGTGACATCCCTCAGCCGGCGGGCGTCGAGGCGGCCGTGAACACCCTGTTCGACGGTCCGGACGAAGCAGAACGGCGCGCGGGCCTGACCAGCGGACTTCCGAAGCTGACGAAGGATCCGAGAGTCCGGAGCGAAGGCGCCGGCGTGTGGATCGAACTGGACTTCGACACCAGGCCGCAGTTCGAGAAGACCCTCAAACAACTGAGCGGCTTCTCCCTCAATCAACTGGTCTGTACGGCCGCCAGAGCCCGCCAGGCCGAGGCCCCGGACCTGGGCGTGGTGTCGGTGACGATCACGGCCTCCCTGGGGACCCCGGAGAGCCGCTGGAGCACCAAGGGGGACAGCGTGGTCTGCGCCAAGGCGGGCCTGCTGCCCAGCAGTTCACGCTGATGCCGCGCTGATGCCCGGAGCGACGCTCCCAGCAGCCACCGGCACCGGGCGTCCAGCACCACGAAGCTGAGCGTCGAGCGGCAAACGGTTCCAGGCACCCGCCCGGCGTCGTCAGTCCCTCGCCAACCCCCGCAGGAGCAGTTCGACCAGGCGCCGCGGGTCGTAGCGCCCGTCGCTGTCGTGCCCGATGCAGAGGTTGCCGATGCCGCGCATCAGCTCGTAGGCCTGGGTGCCGGGCCTGATCTCGTCGGCGTCGACCGCCGCGTCCAGCAACCGGGCGCAGACGGGGACCAGGCGGTCGAGGAAGTAGGCGTGCAGGGCGTCGAAGCCACTGGTGTCCGACTGCATCGCGTTGGCGAGGCCGTGCTTGGTGACCAGGAAGTCGACGAACAGGTCGACCCACTGACGGAGTGCCACGAGCGGTGAGCCGGCGCCCGCCAGCAGGCTCGGGCCGGCCTCGGCGCAGGCCTCGACCTGGTGCCGGTAGACGGCGACGACCAGGTCCGCCCGCGTCGGGAAGTGCCGGTAGATCGTCCCCATCCCGACGCCCGCCCTGGCCGCGATCTCACGGATCGGCGCGTCGACGCCGGACGTGACGAACACCGCGGCGGCCGCGGTGAGGAGCGTCTGCTGGTTGCGCTGCGCGTCGGCCCGTTTGCCTCGGGTCGGCAACTCCCCCGGCCTGCCTGCAGAGTTCGCCACGCTGTCTTCCTCCGCCTTCTCCGCCTTCTGCGCCGTCCACGCCTTCACCGTCTATGTCTTTTCCACCTTTGACAAAGCGGAACAGTGCTCCGTATCGTAAACGGAGCAACGTTCCGCTTAGGCCCTCAGTGTAAGGGAAGTGCGCGTCATGACGGGAACCCCTGTCCTCTCGATCGCCCCGATAGTGCTGCCGACCCCTGACCGGGCCGTGGACCTGCGGTTACGTGTCTCCGCACCCGCTGTGTCCGTCACCGGGAACGGTGACCTGCCGGTCGTCCTCCTCTCGCACGGCCAGGGCTACTCGAACAACCTCTCCTCCCTCAACGGCTACGCCCCGCTCGTCAACTACTGGGCGGCACACGGCTTCGTCGTGATCCAGCCCACCCATCTCAGCTCGACGACGCTGAACCTGCCCGCCGACACCCCCGGCGCACCCCTCTACTGGCGATCGCGCGCCGAGGACATGTCGCGCGTCCTCGATCGGCTCGACGAGATCGAGGCCGCCGTTCCCCAACTCCCCGGGCGGCTGGACCGGGACAGGGTCGCTGTCGCCGGGCACTCGATGGGCGGCCACACCGCGAGCCTGTTGCTCGGCGCCAGGCTCACCGACCCGCAGGACGGGGAGGAAGCGGACCTCACCGAGCCCCGGATCAGGGCGGGCGTACTGCTCGCCGCGCCCGGCCGGGGAGGCGATGCCCTCACCCCGCACGTCAGGGAGAACTGGCCCTTCTTCTCGACCACCGACTTCTCCCGTATGACGACACCCGCGCTCGTGGTCGCCGGTGAGAAGGACGCCTCCGCCCACCTGACCGTCATGGGCCCGGACTGGCACACCGATCCGTACACCCTCGCCCCCGGCCCCAAGTCCCTGCTCACCCTCGTCGACGCGGAGCACGGTCTCGGCGGCATCTCCGGGTACGACGTAGCCGAGACCACGGACGAGAACCCGGCGCGGGTGTCCGCACTCCGGCGGCTCACCTGGGCGTACCTCCGCAGCGAGCTCTACCCCGGCGACCCCGCCTGGCGGACGGCGCGAGACGAGCTGACGGCCGACACCGACCCGGTCGGCCGGGTGGAGTCCAAGTGACCGGGTGACCGGTGGGCCACGTGACCGGCTGCCCGGCGGGCTGTGTGCTCAGGGTGTGATCAGGGCCGGTCGCTCGCACGCATCCCGGTGACGAACCGCCTTGCCACGTCCACCAGTTCGCTGCCGGGAGCGTCGCCGAGCAGGTCCGCCGTCAGGGTGACGTCCTTGGTGAGGGTCGCGTCGGCCGGCGTACCGGCGATCCCGGCCAGGGAACCGGCCCGCAGCCGTACGCCCGAGGCGACGCAGGCCGAACTGCTCGTCGTCAGGATGGCGGCGAGGCCCGCCGGGTCGATGCCCAACGCCTCACCGGCCCGCATCGCGTCGTCGGCGAGGGCGATCTGAGCGGCGAACAGGGTGTTGTTGACGAGCTTCGCGTACGACCCGGCCCCGACCCCGCCCAGGTGCACAACCTGTCCTGAGAGCGCGGCCAGCAGCTCGGCAACCTCGGCCAGCGCCTCCGCCTCCCCGCCCACCATGATCGTCAACTCGCCTGCGAGAGCCCGGCCTTGGCCCCCGCTCACCGGTGCGTCGAGGACGCGGAGGCCGTACGGTGTCGCACGCTCGGCTATCCCCCGTATCTGCGCGGGGGACAGCGTGCTGTGGACGAGCACCACGCTCCCTGCCCCGAGGGCGCCGGCCAGCCCGTCCGGCCCGAACAGGACCTCCTCCACGCCCGCCGCGTCGAAGACGCAGATGCCGACCGCGTCGACCCCCGCGCCCAGTTCGGCAGGGGTCGCCGCGAACGTCACGCCCTCCGCGCCCGCGAAGGGTTCGAGGGAATCCGGTCGTCGGGCGTACAGGGTGAGGTCGTGACCCTCGGCCCGGATGCGCTGTGCCATCGGCAGCCCCATGTTGCCGAGCCCGATGAAACCGACCTTCACGATGCCGCCCTCCGAGTCCCCGTGCCCTGGTCGTCCGGTGTCCGCGCAGCCCCCAGCACCTTCTCCGCCACCGCCTCCGAAGCCAGCACCGTCCCGATGATCCCGAGGTCGGCTCCCGCGTTCCGCGCGACCTCGTGCACCACGGTGACGTCCTTGCGCATGAGCGTCGCCAGCCGTTCCGCGACCGCGTCGACCGAACCCCCGCCGGCCACGACGGCCAGGGCGCGGCTCGCCCCGCTGCCGTGCGGCAACGCGCCCAGGAGGGTCCGTTCGTCGATCCCGAGCGAGCCCGCCAGCCGTACGGCGTCGATCGCGAGCCCGACCTGGGCGACGAACAGCGCGTTGTTCACGAGCTTCACACGCTGCCCGTCCCCGGCTTCCGCCCCGACCCGCAGGATTGGTGAGGCGTACGTCGCCAGCAGCGGTCGTACGTCCGCCAGAACCGTCTCGTCCCCGCCCACCCACAGCGTCAGTCGCCCTTCGGTGATGTCCTGCGGGCTGCCCGAGAGCGCCGCGTCGAGCACCCTGATCCCGCGCTCGACCGCGCCCTCCGTGAGGAGTCGGGCGGTCGCCGGGTCGGAGGTGGTGTGCTGGACGAGGGTCGCCCCGGGGCGCATCGCCGTGAGGGCGCCGTCCGGGCCCAGGCACACCGACCGCACCTGCTCGTCCGTCAGGACGGCGACGAACACGGCCTCGGCGCCCCGGACGGTCTCCGCGACCGTTCCGGCGCAGGTGAGGCCGTCGGCCTCGGTGGACGGACGGGACTCCGGGCGGCGTACGAGAACGGTGACCTCGTGGCCGGCGGCCCGCAGGCGGTCGACGATCGGGCGGCCCATCCGGCCCGCCCCGATGAATCCGAGCCTCACTGCTCCTCCGGTGTCGGCCGCACAGCAGGATCAGGTCTTTGGTTCTCAGGTTCTCCTGAGTGAGAAGAAGGTTCTCTTCCCGCTCAGGACAGTAGCGGTGCCCCGCGCCTCAGTACAGCCCCTTGTACGTCTGCCAGCCCGTCGCGATCCTCGTACGGGGCCCGAACGACCCCTTGCCGTTCCCGGAGTTGCGCCACACGTTCCCGGCCGTGTCACGCGAGACGATGTCCGCCCTCGCGTCGCCGGTGATGTCGCCGACGCCGATGACGGCGTTGTAGTTCGAGCCCCAGTTGGCGGCTACCTTCACCCGCGCCTTGAAACCGCCGGTGCCCGTGCCGTCGAACCGCCACAGGGTGTTGGACTTGTCCTGGGCCAGCAGGTCGCCGCGGCCGTCGCCGTTGAAGTCGCCGACGCCCACGATCCTCTTGTACGCCGACCAGTCGGCGGCGATACGCACCCGTGCGGCCAGCCTGTTCCCGCTGGTCCCCTTGTAGAGGAACACCTCACCCGTGGACGCCTTGCGCGCGATCAGGTCGGGGCGGCCGTCGCCGGTGATGTCGCCCGGGTAGGTGAGGACGTTGTACTGGTTCCAGCCGGTGCCGAAGGAGGTGCGCGCGGTGCTGGTGGTGAAGGTCTGCGCGTGCCCGGTCCGGTACGCCCGCAGCTCGCCGCTGCCGAACCGGACGAGGATGTCGTTGTCGCGGTCGCCGTTCAGGTCGCCGAACGGGACCAGCGTCACCGTGGAGGGCCAGCCCGAGGCCGACATGGTGGTGCCGAACGCACCCTTCCCGTTGCCGGGGATGTAGCTGATGACGCCGGACGGCTTGAGGCCGACGACGTCGCCGATGCCGTCGGGCTCCCAGGAGTTGTTGATGTAGTCGTGGCGTACCGGCGCCGCGGTGGAGATGTTCACCGTGCGGGACATCGTCAGCGTCGCGCCGGAGCCGTCGGCGGGCGGAGCTGTCAGCGTGAACGTGTACGCGCCGTTGGGGACCATGACACCCGCCGTGTCGCGCAGGTTCCAGCGCACGGTCGGTGCGCTGTCCGCCTCACCACCGGTGAACGTACGGATCAGGGCGCCGGTGGCCTTACTGGTGATCGTGGCCTTCCAGGACGAGGCGGGCCTGCTCAGCAGTCCGCGCCACTGCCACCACGGGTTGGTCTCCCCGTCGCCGTCGTGCTTGTTGTCGGTGGCCTCGGACTCGACGATGCCGAGCGGCTGGGGGACGACTCCGCTGGGTACCAGATGGATCCGGTTGGCCGCGTCGACGTACGCCGCAGGTCCGCCGAACTTGTCCACGGTCCAACTCGCCCCGCGCAGGCTGGAGTTGCCCGCAGCGAGCTCGCCGATCTGCCGGGTGGCCGCGCTGCCGTCGGCGAAGTCGGTAAGGAGCAGAACCCCGGCCGAGGTGTCGTGGCGTACGAGGTAGCCGTCGCCGAGCAGGGCCTCGCCGGACGGGACGGGGATGTTCTTCTTCGTCGTACGGTCCCAGACGCCGGCCGACGCGGTGGGGCCGCAGGACCAGTAGACCCAGCGACCGACGGTCTGGAGTTCCTTGGCGACGCAGGGAGCACCGGTGCTGACGGTGTCGGTCGTCCTGCCGGTCTTCAGGTCCCGGGCGGTGACGACGCCGTTGGCGGTGCCCGGGGTCCAGAGCCGGGATCCCCAGACGGAGGCAGCGGTGACGGAGCGGGTGAGGATCGGGTTCGGGTCCGTGTTGACGCCGAGGTCGCCGACGTACTGCCTGGCGGGGGAGGTGCCGTTGACGATCACATAACGGCCGGTGATGTCGAGGACGCTGCCGGAGGCGGACGGCATGAAGAAGCCCGCCGGGTCGGCGTCGATCGACTGGACGTACGACCCGATGGACGGGTCGGGAGAGTCGCTGAACGTCACCGCGAGCCCGCTGCCGGTGGCGTACGGACCCGCCCCGCGGCCGTCCCACGTCTGCCAGGTCGACGGTCCCGGCGAGTAGGACGTCCCGGTCGTCGAGATCCGCCGGGTGTAATAGGCGCCCATGAAGCTGCTGTTGGCCTCGTCGGTCGCCAGGTTGCCGTTCTGCAGCGACAGATGATCGATCCGCGCGGCCACCGCCGGAACAGCGGTCACCTCTGTCAGCGTCGGCGCGTCCGCCCCCGTGTCGGCGACCTTCCGTACCGCCCAGTGCCCGGAGTCGGCACCACCCGCGACCAGCAGGCCGCCGTCGGGCGTGGGCGTGAGCGAGGTGCTCGCGTGCGGGAGCAGGACGGCCGGGTCACCGCCCGCCAGCGGGACGGCCATGAGCCGTTGGCCGGAAGTGCCGGAGCCGGAAGACGAGGGGACGGAACGGGCGACCACCAGCCAGCGCCCGGCGATGCCCAGATAGGGGGTGCCCTCGGTGCCCGGCAGCGTCACCGTCGTCTCGGCGGCCGAGAGGTCGGCGCGGTCCAGGACGTGGGCGGTGGTGAGTGTGGCGGACCAGACCAGTCTGTCCGCGCTCAGCGCGACGGCCGTCGGCGCGGTGGACACGATCACGTCGCCGGTGACCTTCGCGGCGGCCAGGTCCACCAGGGCGAGGTGGCGCTGACCGCCGAGCGCGTAACTGATGACGGCGGTGTCGGCGTCGCCGCCCAGGGCGACGAAATTGCTGGTGATCCCGGTCGGCCAGCCGTCGACGGTCGTGCCCTCGGCGGGCGCGCCGTCGCCATAGAGCCACAACCCCCGGTTTCCGGCGGCATCCCGAGCCTGCGTCAGCACATGTCTGCCGTACGTGGCCCAGTACGCGCCGTGGGTGAGGGTGACATCGGTCGACGTACCGGCGGCCATGTCTCGCAGGACGACCTTCGAGGTCGACGAGACGACATCGGTCACGGTGTCGGACGACGAGCCGAGGTACGCCGCGAATTCAGCCCGGGGGAGTTCGCCCAACTCGGTCGTCGTACCGGTGCCGTACGACGTCCAGAGGTAGCCCGACCGGCCCTCCTGGGCGTGGAGATAGCCGCTCGGACCGGCGGAGTACACCCGGTCCCCGCGCGGGACATACCGGCCCGACTGGAAGACGGTGTCCGCGCCGGCCGTGGCGGCAGCGGTGGTCTCCGCGCCCGCTGGGACGGACAGCGGGCCGGGACCGGCGGTCACGATGAGAACGGCGAAGGCGGCTGTGGCGCCACGGGCAGCGGTACGGCGACGACGGGCCAACGTGGGTCTCCTGGACAGCGGCTGGACGGAAAAGAGATGGTCCAGCCCCCCGGCTGTCCCCCCATGACAAGCGTCACGAGGTTAACAGCGGCCCCACAGCCATCAGGTCAGGTACTGGTCAACATTCCGCACGCTTCGGACATCCCGCTCGACGGTCCGCGCGAGAATCCCCAACGTCGCCCGCAGCGCCGACTCCTGGAGGATGGGGAACACCCCGGCGGCCCGGTAGCGCTCGTGGATGCGGCTCCAGTCGTAGTACGAGGTGACCTCGGTGCCGTCCGCGGTGGGGCGGAGCCGGTAGCCGAAGTGGTGGTTGACGGAGGGCTGGAAGCCGGGGGACGTCGGGGTCCACTCGATGAGCGTGTCCTGCTCGAACCGGGTGATCTCCACGGTGACGTCGTAGCGGCCCATCGGCCGGTCGTTCAGCGCCTCGCGGTCCATGTGCACGACGAACGAGTCCCCGGCCGCGCGCACGGCCTCGCCGTCGGCGGCCTGGAGCATGCCCGAACTGTCGATCGCCACATGCCCGTCGGGGTCGCAGAGAAGGCCGAATATCCGGGCCGCCGGTGCCGCGATGACCCGGACCACCTCGAACCGCTCCACCACCTTCGCCTCCTCCACTTGCCCTTCCTCCTCCTGCTGCTGCGCTCGCTCCGCTGCCATGGCGCTTTTGCTCCCTCTCGTCGACCGGCCGGGAATTCTAGCTTCCGGGCAGGTTGTACCGGGCGGCGACCAGCGCGATGTCGTCCTCCGGGTCGATGGGGGCGACCTGGTCGAGGACCAGGTCGAGAAGGTCCTCGGGGGCCGGGCAGCCCCGGATGCGGGTGAGGCGGCGCAGAGAGGCGTCGATGTCCTCGTGGCGGCGTTCGATCAGGCCGTCGGTGTAGAGGAGAAGGGTGTGGCCCGGCTCGCAGGGGGCCGTGAAGGAGTCGTAGCGGCTGTGGCCGGTGCCCAGCGGCGGGCCGGGCGGCACGGGGAGGAGCGTGGCCAGGCCGTCGGGGCGGAAGACGACAGGGGGCAGGTGCCCGGCGCTGGCGTAGGTGCAGGTGCCGCGGCGCGGGTCGGCGATGGCGATCAGGCAGGTCGCGGGGCGGTCGGCGGCGGTGGTGTGCAGCAGGTGGTCGAGTTCGAGCAGGATGCGGTCGGGGCCGGGTTCACGGGCGGCGACCACACGCAGCATGGCCTGGTAGCGGCTCATCGCGACGGCGGCCTCCAGACCGTGGCCCATCACGTCGCCGAGGGCCAGCAGCGTACGTCCGTGGTCGAGGGCGACGGTCTCGAACCAGTCCCCGCCGACGAGCACACCCCGTCCGGCGGGCCGGTAACGGTAGGCGACATCGATGTCGGGGTGCGGCCGGCCCGGCTCGGCCAGCAGGGCGCGCTGCAGCTGGACGACGGCGTCGTGCTCGGTGGTGTAGCGGCGGGCGTTGTCCAGGCTGATGGCGGCCCGGCCGGCCAGGTCCTGGGCGATCACGGCGTCGGTCTCGTCGAACACGGGTGACTCGCCGGCCCGGACCATGGTGACGGTGCCCACGTCGTGGCCGCGCGCGGTCAGCGGCACGATCAGGGCGGAGTGGATGCCGGCGGCCAGATAGGCGGAGACGTTCCCGGTGTGGGCCCCGGCGCGGCCCATGTCCTGCTCGTCCATCAGGTTGTCGATCACCGGCCGCCCGGCCGCCAGGCACCGGACGACGGACGAGCCGGGCTGGTGGTCGACGTACTCGCCGGGCCGCCCCAGTGGCCGCATCACCGTCTCCAGCTCGGGCACCGCCGCGAGGGCCGCCCGGCGCAGCCGCAGCGATCCGTCGCGGGGCGCCCGGCTGGTGCCGTGCTCGGGGAGGACCTTCACGGTGGCGGCGTCGGCGAGCTTCGCCACCAGGAACTCGGCCAGCTCCTGGCAGGTGGTGTCCATGTCCAGGGTGGTACCGACACGGGTGGCGGCCTCGTCGAGCAGGGCGAGTCGCTCGCGGGCCCGCTCCAGCTCCCGCTGCTCCTGCCGGGCGGCGGAGATCTCCAGGACGATGCCGACGATGCCGAGGGTCTGGCCGTCCTGCCGCAGCCGGTGGTAGGCGCCGTGCCAGTAGCGGCGCTCCAGGGGTGAGTCGGCCTGCGTGTGACCGCTGGAGATCGTCTCGCGGGGGACGCCGTCGTCGATGACGGCCCGCAGTACGTCCTCACGTGCCTCGACACCCGGGACGACCTCGGCGACGGTACGCCCGATGTGCTCGGCGGCCGGTACGCCGTTCATCCGCGCCAGGGTGGCGTTGACGTACCGGAAGCGCAGCTCGGTGTCGAGGACGGCGATGGCGGCGGGCGTCCCGTCGAGAATCTGCCCGAGCAGCTCACGCACCCGCGCGGACCAGACGCGCCAGAAGCCCGGATCACCCTCCGGCGCCTCCACGCCCAGGCCCTCACCCTCACTTTTGCCCGCGCCCATGTCGCCGGCCCGCTGCCGGTCCACTCCAGCATCCGATCACGAGTCGGGGGGGAGCGCATGTGGAGGTGGGGAGGAGATGTTCGGGCCACCTCGCGTTCGTGCCGCAGCCGAGCGCTGGTCATGGCTCACCGTCGCCCCCTCTCCCGGACGGCTGACGGCCTGCCTGCGGCGCCCCTGGGAGGGGCCGGCCCCGCCGCATGCGGGCTGCTCACGACCGGTCGGACCCTGATGGACACCATCGTTGTCAGTGGTGGCGTGCATGATCGGCGCATCACTTCTTCTCTACCGGGGCGGGACACATGCCGATCACGAACCAGCAGGCAGCGGGGCACGCGTTTCTGGGGCTGATGTACGAGGACTCGTACTACCCCGACCACGTCGTCGACAAGGGCAGGACGATCCTGGTGCGGCTGTGCGAGCGGATCGAGGCCGAGCAGCCGTCGGATCTGGCAGCCCTGTACGTGTTGACCCACGCGGCGACGGAGGAGTTCAACCTCCTGGACGCGGAGTTCGGGGCCGCCGGGAGCGAGATCGAGACGGTTGCCCGCGAGGAGATCGGCGAGAACTTCTGGTTCGTCGCACAGGCCTACGGGTTCACGGACGCGGACGTGGAAGAGCTGATCGCCACCCGGGAGTGGTGAGGGACAAGCCGGCCGCAGCGGCAGGCTCGTGCGCGGCTACGCTTCACGGCACAGCCGCTCTGGAGCAGGACCGGGGGAGCTACCGGTGAACCGACCGCTGCTGTTCCTCGACGTGGACGGGCCGCTCAATCCCTACGCGGCCCAACCGGAGAGGCGTCCCGTCGGCTACACGACTCTCCGAGTGCCTCACAACAGCGGAACCTCGGACGAACACCGGGGACTTTCGTCCCGGCGGCGCCCCTTGCGGGTCTGGCTCAACCCGGAGCACGGGCGATCACTTCTCCAGCTCGGTTACGAACTGTGCTGGGCCACCACATGGATGGACAAAGCCAACCGGTGGATCGCCCCGGTACTCGGGCTTCCCGAACTCCCCTTCGTCGATTTCGGCGACGCGTTGTTCCAGGACCGCCCCGACGGGATTCACTGGAAGACCGCTCCCCTCGTGGACTACGCCGACGGCCGTGCCTTCGCCTGGGTGGACGACGAACAAAGCGTTCTGGACCAGGCGTACGTGGCCGCCCACCACCACGGGCCCGGGCTCCTGCACCACGTGAATCCGCGAATCGGCCTGCTCGAAGACGACTTCCGCACCCTCGCCGACTTCGCCGAATCCCTGGACACTCCCCAGGCCACCGGCTGAGCGAGTTGTCCCCTTCACGGACGGCTGGGGCAACCCGAGGGGCGCAGTCACACGTTGATGGCTACGGTGCCGTCCCGGCCCGTCACCGCCAGGACCGCTCGCCGACCTCACAGTGGTAGCAACGCGCGACAACGCCGTCGTGGTTGTACCACTCGTGCGCACCGCAGTCAGCGGTGCCTTTCCCGGCGATCCCCCGATCGACCAGGAACCACGGCAGGCCCCGCCGTAGCCGGGTCCGCCACCGATACCTGCCCTTGCGCGTCATGAGGCCAGGCTACGGCTGCCGTCATCAGCGCTGCCGGAGACCGGTACGACGGCGTTGCCGTCGGCGGTGCGGCGTCTGGCGGACGTGAGCGGGCCACCGTACTGCTGGGCGCAGTTCGACGGCCCGCTCGTTCACCTGTACACGCGGCTGGGACGGCGAGGTCGGTCAGGTGAGCCAGCTGTTCGCGGCGCAGCCGGAGCTCTGCACCCACCGGTGGGAGGAGATGTGGGTGGGCACGCTGCCGCTGGTGTACTGGTTGTCGGTCACGTCGTCCGCGTACAGCTCGTACGGTGAGAGGCAGACGTACCCGTGCTCGTAGGCGTAGTTGAGCGCCAGGTAGAAGGCGACGACGTCGTTGCCCCCGATCGTGCCGTTGTTCGCGACGGACTTCGGCTGGTTCCAGTCGCTGCCCTGGAAGGGCCCCGAGCTGTCGCTCCAGTCGGGGTCGTTGCCGGGGGTGACTCCGAGGAGCGTGCCCGTGCAGTCGTACCCGGACCAGGCGCGGACGTTACCGTCGCGGCCGTGGCTGCTCCACTCCGCTGCGCAGTACCCCTGGCTCTGCACCGCTGCGTGGGCGGACGCTGGGACGGCGAGACCGAGGGCCAGCAGGCCCGAGGTCGCGATCGCTGTGGTCAACTTGCGCATGTGTACTCCTGGTTGTCTGTCTCATCGGAGATGTGCTGATCCCACGGTGGTGACCATGGACGTGGTGCGTGACCGTGCGCGCCGTCGTCACGGGAGATCCTGAAACGGGGGTCTCACGTGCGCGGTTCGACGACCTCCGCGGCCCGGGCGAGGGCCTGGAGCTGGAGGCGCGCGTAGGTGTCGAGGTCGCTGCCGTACCGGCTGCGAAGCCTGTTGACGTAATAGGTCTCGCGCTCGTTTCCGATGGACCGGAGCGAGGTGTTCTTCGCGCATGTCGCATCGGCGACCGCGAGCTTCCGTTCCGCCTCGAACGCCTTGTCAGGGCCTGTCTTCAGGCCCTGCTCGACGGCTGCCTGACGGGCCTCTTGGGGATTGCGGAACGGGTGACCGGCACGGGTCATGCACCGGGACCAGGAGACCAGCGCCGAAGCGAACCGTTTGTCGGCCATCACCTGGGGGACGTACAGGGGTTGCAGACCCATCGTCGTCTTCTCCGCACGGAACCAGGCAACCGGCTCTCCGTGCAACTGTCTCTCCGCCTCTGCCACACAGCCGCCCACCCGCTTGCGGACTGTCCCGCCGGTGGGCACCTTGGCCGTGATCACGGGGGCCTCGACGCCTTCGTCCAGGGCCTTGTCGTACGCCGCACGTCGCTCGTCGGAGAGGCCTTTGCGGTAGGCGAGGTTTCTGTTGGTGAGCCGGGCGCGCTCGTGCTTGGCGTCGATACGGCTGCCGTAGCCGTGCTTGTTCGCCCAGGCGACATCGTCGGTGACCCAGCCGAGCGTGCGGCTCTCCTCAAGGCTCAGCCGCTCCGCCTCCCAGAAATCGAAGCCCTTGCGCGTCATGCAGCGTTTGATCAACCGCTGTTGGGCATCCGCGATACGGAGCTGCTCGGCGTCGGTCAGCTCGCGCAGTTGCTTGCTGTCGGCCGAGTTTCCTCGCTCGGCCCCAGGCTGCTTCGCATCCCGCTCCTGCGGGCCACACCCCGTAGTGACAACGCCCAGAGCCGCCGTCACGACGAGCGCAGCAGCGCACATGCGCTTCATGAACACCCACTTCCCCCGATGCGGCGCGTAGTCCCGGTCCGCGGTTGCCGCCCTGCGGACCGAGAGCAACGTACGCGGCGAGGCGCCGCCTGCTGTCCTGACATCTGTCAGGACCACTCAGGCCGCTACCGGAGCGCCTTGCACGACCACGACCAGGAAGCACGGGGTGCGTCGGCGAGATCAGCTTCGTGTCTGCGACGCGTACGACGACACCGCCGCCGGAGAGCCGACAGTCAGACCTTGATCACATGGGCACTCGTGCCGCACAGCCTGAAAAGATCCTCGGGGTCCGAGGTCAGGACGGTCACCGGAGCCGGTGAGGCGAGTGCCGTGGCGGCGACGATCGCGTCGAGGGCGTACTTGTGCCCGTGCAGGCCTGCTGCGGCGAGCAGCTTGCCCGCGTGACGGGCGATGGCCTCGGTGGGCGGGACGATGTTGACGCGGGACACCACATGGTCGAAACGGGCCTGGCTGGTCCTGGGATCGCGGGCTTCGACGAGGGTGACGGAGCTGACGACCACACGAATGTCCTCGGCTTCGGCAGCGGCGAGCCACTCGGTGAGCTCGGGTGTGCGTCGTACGACGTTGGACAGCCCCTCGCAGTTTAGAACGAGCGTCCCCGTCACACGGCGTCCGCCGAGTCGGCCGTGCCTCCACGCAGCAGCGCCCGCTTGGCCTCGACGGCGGCCTGATCGACCGGGCCGTGTTCGGCTTCGGCTTCTTCGATGAGTTCGCGC
This sequence comes from Streptomyces turgidiscabies Car8, assembly GCF_000331005.1. Lineage (GTDB taxonomy): Bacteria > Actinomycetota > Actinomycetes > Streptomycetales > Streptomycetaceae > Streptomyces > Streptomyces turgidiscabies. Next base: position 23,938 of record NZ_AEJB01000223.1, on the reverse strand, counting down.
AGCCGGTCCCGCTCCAGCTGGCGCTGGATGAGGGCTTCGACGTACGCGGACATCCCTCGTTTGCCGGTCCGCTCCTTGAGGGCGGCGATGGTGCCCTCATGGAGAGAGACGGAGACGGGGCGGACGGGGCCTTCGCCGGGGGCGGGGGGTGTGGCCATGCCGCCGACCTTAACAAGAGTTTTGTTATTCAGACTGATCACACACTCGAACTCGTGGCGGGCCGCTACGAGGAAGGCTCATCGCACAGGGAAGCAGGCCGCGGGTCTCCGAATGGGTGGTGGTCAGCGCCACTCGGCCGGAATGTGGGCCACCTGCTCCAGCAGGTCCCAGTCCTTCGGGCGGGAACCGGGTGAGCTCCACGGGGCACCCTGGCCGAGCCAGTACCCGCGGTAGCTACGGATCCCCATGACGCCGACGTCGCTCATGCTCGGCTCGTTGCCGCAGCACGGGCAGACGGCACCTTCATTGGGCCAGCCCTGTTCCCAGAAGGGCTCCACTCCGTCGTCGTATCCACAGACGCGGCAGACGGTCTCCCACTCGGGGCCCGGCGGGCTCCCAGGTTCGGACGGCATGCGGTGGTGCGACTCCTGCTTCAGCGGAACTCGTGAACCACCTGGATCTCGCCGACGATGTGGTCGTTGAGGTCGTCCAGTTCCTCGGCCGGAATCCAGAGTTCGAGGATGGTCCGGCCGCCGGCCTGCTGGACGGGATACCGGCTCAGGAACTCCGAGTCGACCTCGAACCGGGTGACGAAGCCGGCACCGTCATGCTTCACGTTCCAGTCCCGCGCGATCTTGACCGCGTAGTCCTCGTTGAGGACCGGATAGAAGATCGGCTGCTCAGGCAGTCGAGGCGGCCACGCACGCCAGTTCAGATCACGGACCAGGTCCAGTTCCTTGGGGCCGGTAGGACGCCACAGGGTGGTGGTCGGTGCATGCCGGCTGGTCATGTGCATCGCTTTCTGAACCTGTGATTCTGTGAAACTCGTCGCTGAGGCCTCACCGCGAGCGGCGCGACCGAACTCCCCGTCCTTTGCACCGACCAGGAACGCCTGCCGGCCGCCGGGGGCGAAGGTGAGCAGCGGTCCGCTGAGCCGGTCCTTGCTGTCGCGTACGGCTCGGCCGCCGGTGATGGTGTCGGCGACCTCTACGCAGTTGCTCTGTGTCCCCGAGTACGACGACTTCCGGAAGGTGCCTGCAACCTCGGTCACGATGTGTCTTCCTTGGTGGTCCGCAGTACACGCCGGATGAGCCTCGTACTCGCGTCCGGTGTCAGTGCCGCCGAGCGTAGTAGGTCGTACGCGTTGGCGTAAGCGGTTAGATCCTCGGGCCCTTCGAGGACCGATGTGCCGCGCAGGTTCTCCAGGGTCACGGCTTCCACCGTCGGTTCCGCGTCGAAGCTGAAGGTGGAGAAAGCAGAGGTCAGGGCAGCCAGTGCACCCGCGCTGAACGGCAGCACCTGCACGGTGATGTTCTTCCGCTTCCCGATTGGCCTTCGTTGTCAGTGGCGGATTTTAGGGTGTGGCCGAGAGGCTGGAAGAGCGGGAGGCCCTGGCTTGGGCCCGGTCAACCGGTTCGGCCATGCCGGTGAACCTCGTTGAGGACGTGCCGCGTTCGCGCCAGGTCTTCGCGGAGGAACAGTTCGCCCCGCTCTTCGACAGGCTCGGCCTTCCTCGCGCGCCGGAGGGTGAGGAGGGGCACGACGAGGACAAGGAAGCGGGCCGAGATGGGTTTCGAGGGTCAGGTCTGGCGCCTGGAGCGGGACAAGGTGTTGCTCGGCGAGATCATGATCGAGGACGCCGACTTCCCCTGGCTGAGCGGGCGTTTCGTACCCGAACCGGCGTTCGCCGCAGTCGAGCCGTGGTTCTCCGAGACGCTCGCCCTCCTCGACGCGGAGCGGTACGACGAGTTCGAGGACACCTACGACCGCATCTCCCGCGCCCTCACCCTCGTAGCCCCGTCAGGCCCCGTTGCAGAATTCCTTTTGCACATTCAGGGAAGTCAGGCCTGGTTCCGGTGGAGTGACGAACCCTTCGGCGAATCGTAGGAGGACGGGGCTCCGCACCAACATCAACAGGAACAAAACCTTCCACATCTCGTCGAAACTCGACCTCATCCGCTCTACAACCCTCGTTCTGCTCCAGAAGTCTCTGTGCGTGAACCTTGAGGTTCTACGGTGTTCGCGGGTTTGCCGTGATTACTGCTGGGCAAGCGCCCGCCGTTCCGCTGCCGGCCGTCGTCGTCGTTCTCGGGGCGTGGCCGGTTGACGTGGGCGAGCTGTGTGATGGGGGAAATCGGGTGTCGATGCAGGACGCGGACAGTGGGCCGCCGATGCGGGGGCGGGTCATGGGCGGGATGCAGAAGGTGATCCCCTCCCCACGGCAGCCGCTCCCGCTCGCCACGACCGAGCAGTCGCGCGGGCCCGCCGGGACGACGAAGAAGCCCACCCGGACGGCCGCGAAGCACGCCGCCATCCCGGGGCGCGGTGACCGCCGGCTCTACGCCATCGACGGGCTCCGTCTGCTCGCCGCCCTCGTCGTGGCCCTCCACCACTACGCCGGAACCTGGCGGGCGAACCAGCCGGGCAACGTGATCTGGGACCGGCCGGCCTCCGACATCATGCCGACCTGGTTCCGGTTCTCCGCGTACGGCTGGGTAGGCGTCGAGATCTTCTTCGTGATCAGCGGGTTCGTCATCTGTATGTCGTGCTGGGGGCGCACCCCTCGACAGTTCTTCACCTCCCGAGTGATCCGCCTCTACCCGGCGTACTGGTTCGGCATCATCTTCACCTCCGTGGCTCTGATGGTCATGCCCGGTGTGTGGCCGCGGCACCGGGCACGTGACATCCTGCTCAACTTCACGATGATGCAGTCCGGTTCGTTCGGCCCGAACGTCGACAACGTGTACTGGACGCTGTGGGCGGAGCTGCGCTTCTACCTGCTCTTCATGGCAGTCGTCGTGACCGGGCTGACGTACCGCAAGGTCGTGGTGTTCTGCTGCCTCTGGGGCGCCGCCGCGATGATCACGCCGGCGGCCGGCTTCCGCCCGGCGACGCTGATCGTCAACCCCGAGGGTGCCTGGTACTTCATCGCCGGCCTCGCCCTCTACCTCATGTACCGGTTCGGCCAGGACCTGTTGCTCTGGGGCATCCTCGCCCTGACCTGGCTGATGGGGCAGCGGGAACTGGGGCATCGCATCGACACCGTCGAACGGGTCTCCAGCTGGCGCGGAAGCACACTGATCTTCACCGTGTTCCTGCTGGTGATGGTCGCCGTCTCGCTCGGCTACACCGACCGTATCCGCTGGAAGTGGCTGGTCACGGCGGGTGCGTTGACCTACCCGTTCTATCTGATGCACTACCTGGTCGGTACGACGCTCATCAACCGGCTGCGCGACATCATGGACGCCCGGCTTCTGGTCGTCTCCGTCATCGCCGGCTTCCTCGCACTGAGCTGGCTGGTGCACAAGTTCGTGGAAGCGCCCCTGGCGCGGCTGATGAAACGCGGACTGGATACGTCGTTCGCGCGACTGCGCAACGCCTCGTCCGTGCCCTGACCGGCCGACGGCCGACCGCGCCCCCTCTACCGAAACCCCGGGTCACCCTCCTGGCCCGGGGTTTCCTCCTTCCGCCGAACTCCCGACGTGCTGCCGCCGCACTTCCGCCATGGCAGTTCAACCTGCGTGCACAGCAGGGGCGTTGACCCGCCCAGGGTGCGGCAGCAGAATGAGCCAGCGCGTTCGTGAGAGCGCTCTCAGACCAGCAGAGGAGACCCATGAACGGCAGAAACGGCAGGTCCGACAGAGAAGACGCGCCAGGTCCCGCGCTCAGCCGCCGGGCGCTCATCGGTGCCGCCGGCCTCGGCGCCGTCGCGCTCACGGCAGCCGGATCGGGCGTAGCGGGTGCCTCCAACTCCCTTACTGGCTACGGGAGTTCCGTCGCGCCCGCCGAGCGCCGCGCCCACTCCTTCCTCGCCGCCGCCATGGACGCCTACCCCGACCACGGCGACATCCGCCTCACTCAGAGCTACACCGACCAGGCGGGCCTGTTCAGCACGGCGTTCACCTACGACAACGCCCTCGCGGTACTCGCCCACCTCGCCACCCGCACCGAGGCCGGCCGGCGCCGGGCCGTCGCCCTCGGGGACGCACTGCTGTACGCGCAGTCGCACGACCCGGCGTACGACGACGGCAGGCTCCGGCAGGCCTACAACGTCGGGCCGTACGTCTTCTTCGACGGGGTCGCGCAGCCCGACGGGTTCGTGCGGGCCGACGGCACCGCCAACGTGGGTACGCAGTTCGGGTTCACCGGTACCGCCGTGGGCGACATGGCCTGGGCCGGGATCGCGCTCGCCGCGCTGGCCCGCCGGACCGGGAAGCGCCGCTTCGTCGACGGCGCCGTACGGATCGGCACCTGGATCCAGGTGAACGCCAGTACCGAACAGCCCCTGGGCGGCTACAAGTTCGGCGTCGACGGCGGCAACGCGAAACTGCCGTTCAGCTCGACCGAGCACAACACCGACCTGGTCGCCCTCTTCGGGCAACTCGCCCTGCTCACCGGGGACCCGGTGTGGCGGCAACGGCGGGCGACAGCGCGGGCGTTCGTCGAGAAGATGTGGGAGCCGGTCGGCACAGCGGGCGCCGGGTTCTTCTACACGGGCACCAACGACGGAGTGACCGTCAACAAGTCCCCGATCCCCGAGGACACCCAGACCTGGACCCACCTCGCCCTCAACTCCCGCAGATACTCGCGGTCGTTGGACTGGGCCGCCACCGAACTCGCCGTCCTGGACCGGGCCGACCGCACCAACAGCACGGTGCCCGCGGGACAGTCGTACGAGGGCGTCACCTTCAGCTCCGCGAGCCTGCTGGCGAACGAGGCCGCCCCCATCGCCGAGTTCCAGCCGAAGCCCGACCGCAACGGAGTCTGGTTCGAGGGGACCGCGCACCTCGCCCTCGCCCTCCGGGACCGCGCCGGACACGGCGACGAGGCGCGCGCCCACCGGCTGATCGCCTCCGCCGAGCGGGCCCAGGAACTCCTCGGCACGGGCCAGACCGTGGGCACCCTGGCCCTGCCCGAACGCGCCGGGGTCGTCTCGGCGAGCAGCCCCCTCGACACGGGCTTCGGCTTCGGCTACTACCCGTACCGCCACACGGGCGCCACCGCCTGGTACCTGCTGGCGGCGACCCGCACGAACCCCCTTCGCGCGTAGCGGCCCCGTCGGCCCGGCCGGGCAGACCGGGCCGTCCGCCGGGGGTACGGTGAACCGCCGTACCCCCGGCTACGCCGTCAGGCCGTCGCCGCGGCCGCCGCTCTGCCCGCCTGGCGGCCCGAGAACAGGCAGCCGCCGAGGAACGTGCCCTCCAGCGACCGGTATCCGTGGACGCCGCCGCCCCCGAAGCCCGCGACCTCGCCGGCCGCGTACAGACCGGGAACCGGCGTGCCGGTGGCGTCGAGGACGCGGCCCGACAGGTCGGTCTGGAGGCCGCCGAGTGTCTTACGGGTGAGGATGTTGAGGCGCACGGCGATCAGTGGTCCGGCCGAGGAGTCCAGGATCTTGTGGGCCGACGCCGTACGGCTGAGGACGTCACCGGGGTAGGAGAGGGCGTTGCGGATGCCCATCACCTGGGCGTCCTTGCTGTACGCGTTGTCGATCTCACGGTCCCGGGCCTCGATCTGGCGCTGGAGCGCGGCCAGGTCGATCAGGCTCGTGCCGGTCAGCTTGTTCATGCCCCGGACCAGCTCGGGCAGTGTGGTCGACACGACGAAGTCCTCGCCGTACTTCTTGAACCGTTCCAACGGCTCGGGCGTCTGCCAGGCGCGCGAGAGCAGCATCCAGACGTCCTTGTTGGTCAGATCAGGGTTCTGTTCGGATCCGGAGAGCGCGAACTCCTTCGCGAGGATCTTCTGGGTCGTCACGAACCACGAGTAGTCGTAGCCCGTGTCCATGATCGACTTGAGGGTGTGGAGGGTGTCGTAGCCCGGCATGTCGGGTGCGGAGAACCTCTTGCCGGTCGCGTCGAACCACATCGACGACGGGCCGGGCAGGATACGGATGCCGTGGTTGGCCCAGATCGGGTCGTAGTTCTTCAGACCCTCCGTGTAGTGCCACATCCGGTCCGGGTTGACGATCCGTCCGCCCGCCTGCTCGGTGATCCCGAGCATCCGTCCGTCCACGTGCGCGGGCACGCCCGTGATCATCGACTTGGGGGGAGTGCCCAGCCGGGCCGGCCAGTTCTGCCGTACGAGATCGTGGTTGGCGCCGATTCCGCCGGACGTCACGATCACCACCTCGGCGTTCAGCTCGAAGCTTCCGACCACCGTCCGTGAACTGGCCTTGCCGCGCGCCGCGGTGCTCGGTTCGAGAACCGCCCCGCGTACGCCGGTGACGGTGCCGTTCGTCCGGATCAGCTCGTCCACGCGATGGCGGTGCTTGAACGTCACCAGCCCGTTCGCCACCGCCGTCCGCACCTTCTTCTCGAACGGTTCCACCACGGCGGGACCCGTGCCCCAGGTGACGTGGAAGCGCGGTACGGAGTTGCCGTGGCCGTCCGCGAGGCCGCCGCCGCGCTCCGCCCAGCCGACGAACGGGAACCACTGCATGCCCAGGCCGGCCAGCCAGGCCCGCTTCTCACCGGACGCGAAGTCGACGTACGCCTGCGCCCACTTGTAACCCCAGTGGTCCTGGCCGAGCGGGTTGTCGATGTCCCGGTCGAAGCCGGCCGCGCCCTGCCAGTCCTGCCAGGCCAGGTCCTTGGAGTCCTTGACGCCCATCAGGCGCTGCTCGGCGGAGTCGACGAAGAACAGCCCGCCGAACGACCAGAAGGCCTGGCCACCCAGGTTGGACTCCGGTTCCTGGTCGAGGAGCAGCACCTTGCGGCCCGCGGCGGCGAGTTCGACCGTGGCGACCAGCCCGGCGAGCCCGTGGCCCACGACGATCGCGTCGGCCGACGTAACCGCCGCCGAGGCGGCGAACGCCGTGCCCGTCTGGGTGAGGGCGGTCGCGGCGACCGCGCCGCCTGCCAGCGTCAGTGCCCGGCGGCGGCTGACAGGGTCAGTCAAGTGCTCCATGGGGGTGCCTTCCGGGGGAGAGGACGTGCGGCGGGTGCGGGTGCGGGTGCGGGTGCGGGTGCGAGTGCCGATGCGGGGCCGGATGCGCGTGCACGGGCGTGTGGGCGCCCGTGAAAAGGGTGTGTCGGTGGCGAGCCTGGGGTTACCGTCGGTAGCGCTCAGGGAATCAGGTCGGAACGGCAGCGCGGTAGTAGCCGGGAACCAACGCGTCCGCCCCTCCGTTGTGTGTCGGCGACACCGCACCGACGCGAAGGGGGAGGCCCATGACGGCCCTCACCGACGTCAGCGACCTCAGCGAGCGCCCCGAGCGGCGGCCCAAGAGGCGGCCTGAGCGGTCCGAACGGTCCGAGCGCGAGACCGTCGCCGAGGTGCTGCGCGCCATGGCGGCGGACGCGGGTGTCCAGAGCGAACTCGTGCGTGCGGCCCGCAAGCACTCCCCGGAGGTGGCCCGGCTCGCCGAGGCGGAAACCCTCTGGCACGTCACCGCCATGATCAACGCGGCCGGCGCCTGGCTGGGTGCGGATACGGATACGCATACAGAGGACAGCGACGAACAGGGCGTCGACGCCCAGGACTTCGCCGCCGCCCTGTTGCTCGGCGCCGACCGGGCCGGGCAGGGCGTCCCGATGACCGCCGTACTGCGCGGAGTTCAGGCCGCCCACACCCGCGCCGTCGAGATCACCGTCGACCGCTGCCGCTCGGCCGGGGTGCCCGACGCCGCCCTGCTCTCCGCCGTCCTGCGCCTCAAGGACTACGGCGACGCCCTGCAACGGCACGTCGTCCACGGGTACCGCGTCGCCGAGGGGGACAACCCGCACGAGCTGGGGGAGAGCCGGGCGCGGCTGCTGCGCCGGCTCCTCGTCGAAGGTGAACCGCCGCCTGACGCCGAGGAGTTGGCGGCGGCCGGGCTGCGCCGGGACGCCGTACGCCACCTTCTGGTCGCCGACCCGGGGGGCGAGCCCGCCCGCACCCGGCGGCTGGCCCACCGCCTCGCCGCCCTGCGCGGCTGTCACTTCGGCACACTCGACGGACGGCTGGTGGGCCTGTACCCGCGACTGCCGGCGGGCGAGACGATCGGGGAGGGGGGCGGGGACGCGGAGTCGGAGGAGGAAAAAGGCGCGGGCGTGGGCGGCGGGGCGTTCGTCGTGGTGTCGCCCGCCGTCCCGCTGGACGACCTCCGGGCCACGTACGGCCTCTGCGTCCGCGCCCTGGACCTCGACGGGCAGGCGGCGGCGCCGTCACCGTACGGACGCCACGGTGTGTACGAACTCACCGAACTGGCCGCCGAGATCGCCCTCGCCGACCAGCCCCTCCTGGGTGCCTGGCTCAGTGCCCGTCTCCTCGCCGACCTCGATCCACGGGACGACTTCCACCGTCAGATCGCGGTCACCGCGCTGGCGTTCCTCGACCACGGCCGCCGCCTCGACCGGACGGCGGCTACCCTGTTCACCCACCCCAACACCGTCCGCTATCGCCTCGCCCGACTCCAGCAGCTCACCGGTGAGTCACTGACGGACGATCTCCCAGGCATTGTCTCCGGGCCATTGGGTAGCGTGCACTGGTGGTGGGCGCTGCGGACATGGTTGGGGCCAGGCTCCGACCAATAGCCGTAGGGTGTCGAAGCCGTAGGGTGTTATGGATAAGAGACGTACTCAATGCGTACTTAATACATCCTTACTGTAAACAGATAGCATCCGACCGCGATGGTGTACGTCGGCGGCCGGAACGAGGTGGGTCTGGTGGGTGGCATGGCGGTGGAACCGCGTATCGCGGTGGCCGTGGTGACCATGGGAAACCGGCCCGTCGCGCTCAACGCGCTGCTGGAGTCGATCGCCAAGCAGGACCTCGCCCCCGACCGCATCGTGCTCGTCGGCAACGGCTGTCCACTGCCCGAACTCCCCGGCCTCTCCGGTGAGGTCACCACCATCGAGGTCGACGAGAACCTCGGCTGCCCGGGCGGCCGGAACGTGGCCCTGGCCCGGCTGCGTGAGTTCGGCGACATCGACGTCGTGGTCGACCTGGACGACGACGGTCTGCTCATCGACCCCGATGTACTCACCCGCGTACGGGACCTGTACGCCGCCGACCCCCGCCTCGGCATCGTCGGCTTCCGGATCGCCGACGAGAACGGCGTGACCCAGCGCCGGCACGTCCCCCGGCCCGGCGCGGGCGACCCGATGCTCGGCGGGTACGTCACCCAGTTCCTCGGCGGCGGCCACGCCCTGCGCATGGAGATGCTCGACCAGACCGGCGACTGGCCCGCCGCCTTCTTCTTCGCCCACGAGGAGACCGACCTCGCCTGGCGGGCCGTCGACGCGGGCTGGAAGATCCTCTACGAACCGCGTCTCCTGCTGCGTCACCCCAGCACCTCGCCCGCCCGGCACGCCATCTACCACCGGGTCACCGCCCGCAACCGCGTCTGGCTGGTCCGCCGCAGGCTCCCGCTGCCGCTGATCCCGGTACACCTGGCCGTGTGGATCGCGATCACCGTCCTGCGCGGCGGCTCCACACGCACGCTGCGAGCCTGGTTCGCCGGCTTCGTGGAGGGCCTGCGCGAACCGGCCGGCGAACGCCGCCCGATGCGTTGGCGCACGGTGTGGACACTGACCAGGCTGGGCCGCCCGCCCATCCTGTGAACCGGGTGACCAGAGGCTCTCCGAGAGCCCTTTCGGCAAGCCCGCCGCACACGCCACGCGATACGAGGGCCCCGGTCGTCACCTCTGGCGACCCGGGCCCTCTCGCGTATCCGGACCCGGCCGCGACGGCGACACTCCCCCGAGCTGCGCGACATACGCGCGCACCCTCGGGCCGGCTCCGTTGAGGTGATCACATCAGGCCACGCCAACAGATCGCTAACATGGGAAGCGGTTGGCGGACGAGAGGGCAGTGAGGCGACGACATGCGGTGCGGTCTGCGGTTCGGACTGCTCGGCGCGCCCGTCCTCTATGACGGCCACGCCCCCAACGGCCTTGCGCGAGAGGGAATCCAGCCGATCCCCGCCCCTGTTCCGGGTCAGCCGATCGGCAGCGTCAAGGTACGGACGCTGCTCGCCGCCCTGCTCCTCGAACCCGGCCGGGTCGTCCCGGTCGAGACGCTCAAGGACGCGCTGTGGGGCGGGGCGCCGCCGGCGTCCGCGCAGGCCTCGCTGCACAACCACGTGGCCCGGCTGCGCCGCCTCCTCGACGATCCGGCCCGGCTGCGAGCGGTGCCGCCCGGCTATCTGCTGCGGGTCGGCCCGGGCGAGCTCGACGTGCACGTCTTCCACGCCCACGTCGAACGGGCGCGGGCCGCCCACGCCAACCAGGACTGGCAGCGCGTCCTGACCGAGTGCGCGTCGGCCCTCGCACTGTGGCGCGGCGCCCCACTGACCGGCCTCCCGCCCGAGACCTTCGGCTACGCGTTCACTCAGCGCCTCACGGAGGCCCGTCTCCTCCTGCTGGAATGGCGCTACGACGCCGAGCTGTACGTCGGCGGCCCCCGACTTGCCTCCCTGGTACCGGAGTTGACGGCCCTGACGGCCGAACACCCGCTGCGCGAGTCCTACCACCGCCAGCTGATGCTCACCCTCCACCGCACCGGCCGCCGAGCCGAGTCCCTCGCCGTCCACCGCGACCTGCGCAACCGCCTCCTCGAAGAACTGGGCGTGGAACCGGGCCCGGCGATCCGCGCGGCCCACATGGAGGTACTGAGGCTGCCGGGGGACGCGGTGCCTCCGGCGACCACAGCGGATACGACGGGGCCGACAAAACCGGGCAGCCCCGCCGCTCCGGCCGGACCAGCTGACCCAGCGCGTCCTGTGCGGTCGAGGGGCCCCCGGGGGCTGACGGCACATGGGGTCCCGGGCGGAGTCGTGCTGCCCACCGCCCTCGCGATTACCACTGACCTCAAGCTCCCCTACGTCCCCGCACAGCCGACGTCGGGTTCGACCCCACGGCCGGCCCCCGCCCCCACGCCGCGACGCGGGCCGTCGGCAGCACAGACCTCCGCGCCGTCACCATCCCCCGCCCCATCACCGCCCTCCGCGCCGACATCGCACCCCATCCCCACCCCGACCCTGCCTCCCGTGCCCCGCCCTGCTCAACTTCCGCCACCTCCGGCCCACTTCACGGGCCGTACCGCCGTCGCGGACGACCTGCGCCGGATCCTGGCCCCGCAGGTGCGCCCCCGGTCCGAGGGTGCGGCCGGTGCCCCCGTGGTCGTGGTCCACGGGATGCCCGGCGTGGGCAAGAGTGCCCTGGCACTGCACGTCGCCCACGCCCTTCGGGAGCGCTTCCCGGACGGGCAGCTCTACGTCGACCTCCACGGCGGCACCGCCGACGTGCCCCCGCTCGCTCCCGCCCAGGCACTTGCCGCGCTGCTGCGCGACCTCGGCGCCGATCCACGCCGTGTCCCCGAACACCCGGACGGGGCAGCCGCGTTACTGCGTTCCCTCCTCGCCCCGACCCGCACCCTGCTGGTCCTGGACGATGCCGAAGGGGCCGCGCAGCTAAGGCCGTTGCTTCCGGCGGGCCCCGGCTGCGCGGTGATCGTCACCAGCCGTTCCCCGCTGACCGCCCTCGACGGCGCCCACCGCTTCCCCCTCGCCTCCCTGACCGGCGCGGAGAGTGCCGAGTTGCTGCGCGCGGTCTCCGGGCGCGGTGGCCTCGACGCCGACCACCCCCTCGTCGAACTCACCGGCCGCCTCCCGCTCGCCCTGCGCGCGGTCGCAGCCCGGCTCGCCGCCCGCCGGGCCCTCACTCCGGACATGGCCGCCGCTCAACTGGCCGCAGGAGAAAGCAGGTTGCCGTATCTGGAGTACGACGACCTGAGCGTCCGCCGTTCCCTGGCCGGCGCCCACGACGCGCTGAGTGTCTCCGCCCGCGAGACCGACCGGGACGCGGCCCTCGTCCTGCTCCGCATCGGCGCCCTGGACCTCCCCACGTACGACGCCCCGCTCCTGGCCCGCCTCACCGCGACCGACGAACGCCGGGCCGGGGCGGCCCTGGACCGCCTCGTCGACGTATCCCTCGTGGAGGAGACCGCGTACGGCCGGTACGCACCCCACGACCTGGTCAGGGACTTCGCCCGTGAACTGGCCGCGGCCGAGGCGGCGACCGGCGACCCGACGACCGGCGAAACACCGACGCCCGGCCAGGGTTGACGCGCGTCACTTGGCGTCGGCGTAACACTCCACCACCGCCGTACTGAACGGAAACCGCACCGGCGTCTCGCCGAACGTCAGCCTCCCCGCCAGCTCCGCCGCCTCCCGGATCGCCGCCACGACCGTCTGAGCCTCCTCCTCGGGACAGTGCACGATCACCTCGTCGTGCTGGAAGAAGACCAGCTCGGCAGCCATCCCCGCACAGCTCCGGCGCAGCGCGGCGAGCAGCAGCAGGGTCCAGTCGGCCGCGCTGCCCTGGACGACGAAGTTGCGCGCGAAGCGGCCCCGGGCACGGGAGTTGGAGGAGGCGTACCCCGGCACCCACTCCTGCGCCCCCGCCCCTGCCCCGCCCGCGCTCCCGGCGGTGTCGACGCCGCCCTCGTCCTCCGGGAGCGGGATGCCGGCCTCCTCCGCCGAGTCGTCGGCGGTGTCGGCCCGCACCGCCGGGGGGCACGTACGCCCCAGCCAGGTCCGCACGAGCCGCCCCTCCTCTCCCGCGCGGGCGGCGTCGTCCACGTACGCCACCGCCTTCGGAAACCGGCGTCTGAGCGCGGCGAGGTTCTTGAGGCCGTCCCCGGAGGTCTGCCCGTACACCGCGCCCAGCACGGCGAGCTTGGCCTGCTCCCGGTCGCCGGAGAACGCGCGGTCGGAGACGGACTGGTAGAGGTCGCTCTCCCGCCCCGCGACCTCCATCAGCCCGGGGTCGCGCGAGATCGCGGCGAGGACGCGCGGCTCCATCTGGTCGGCGTCGGCGACGACGAGCCGCCATCCAGGGTCGGCGACCACGGCGCGCCGGATCACCTTGGGGATCTGCAGCCCGCCCCCGCCGTTGGTGACCCAGCGCCCGGTGACCGTCCCGCCCGCGAGGAACTCGGGCCTGAACCGCCCGTCCCGGACCCAGTCCTGGAGCCAGGACCAGCCGTGCGCGACCCAGATGCGGTACAGCTTCTTGTACTCGATCAGCGGCTTCACGGCCGGATGGTCGATGCTCTGGATCTCCCATCTCCTCGTGGACCGCACCTTGATCCCGGCCTGCGCGAAGGCCTTGACGACATCGGCGGGCAGATCGGGCCGCACCCTGCGCCCGAACGCCGCCGACACCTCGTCCGCCAGCTCGGCGAGCCGCCGGGGCTCACCCCCGCCCGCGTACCGCTCGCCCAGCAGTTCATGGAGGAGGTCCCGGTGGACGTCCGCGCGCCACGGCAGCCCCGCCGCGTTCATCTCGGCGGCCACCAGCATCCCCGCCGACTCGGCGGCCGTCAGCAGCCGCATCCGGTCCGGGTGCGCGGCCCGGTCGTGCCGCCGCTGCTGGTCGGCGTACACCTCCAGCAGGTCGGCCAGGGGCACGTGCACCGGCCCCGGTTCGAAGAGCGGCGACTGCGCGCCGGGTTCGGCGGACCGCTGCGGCGGATCCGGCGGTACGGGACCACCGCGCAGCCGGGCGAGGGCCGCCGCCGCCGACCGGGGCTCACCGAGCCGCCCCTCGTGGCCGAGCAGAATCGTCTCGGCGTCCTCGATGTCGTAGCACCGCTCGACTCGCACCCCCGTGGCGAGCAGTCGCGGATAGACATCGGGGGTGGACCGCCACACCCAGCGTGTGACATCGGGCCGGTCACGGACGGCCGCGCCGAGATCCGCCTCCCGCCGCACCGGCCCGGCGGGCAGCCCACCGGGGCCGAGGGGGGCGATCTCCACACCGCCGTCCTCGGCCGGAGCGAGCGCCCACCGCTCGGCCGTCTCCGCCACGCCTGCCATGCCCGTGAGTCTGGCAGGAGGGTCTGACAACGCCTGTGACCAGCGCGTTCAGCTCTGCCTTCCGGATTCGCCCGTCAGCTCGGCTGCTCGCCCTGTTCCTCGAACTCGACCTTGATCTTGGCGAGGGCCGCGGTGATGTTCTCCTCCGCCGCCGGCTTGGTGAGGCCGAGGCCGGACAGGAGCCCCTCGCCGTTCTCGAACTCCAGCAGCGCCAGCAGGACGTGCTCGGTACCGACGTAGTTGTGGCCCAGGCGCAGGGCCTCGCGGAAGGTGAGTTCGAGGGACTTCTTCGTGTCGGAGTCGAAGGGGATGAGGGCGGGGACACTCTCGGCGGGTGCCGGCAGACCCGCGGTCGCGGCCTCGCGCACGGTGTCCAGGGAGACACCCTGCGCGGTGATCGCCTTCGCCCCGAGACCCTCCGGTTCGGCGATGAGACCGAGGACCAGGTGTCCGATGCGGATCTGGTCGTTGCCGGCGGACTTGGCCTCCTCCTGGGAGACGACCACCACGTTCCTGGCCCGTGGCGTGAAGCGGTTGAAGCCCTGGCTCGGGTCGAGATCCGACTCGCCCTTCGGCACGAACCGCTTCTGCGCGGCCTGCCGGGTGACACCCATGCTCCTGCCGATGTCGGTCCAGGAGGCACCGGAACGGCGTGCCTGGTCCACGAAGTGCCCGATCAGATGGTCGGCCACGTCGCCGAGGTGATCGGCGGCGAGCATCGCGTCCTGGAGCTGGTCGAGGGCGTCGGTGTGGACTTTCTTGATCGCCTCGATGAGGTCGTCGAGGCGTACGGAGGCCCGTACGGGCTGATGGCTCGTCATGTGTCAACCCTAGGTTGGCAGCAACAGGACTGTCAACCCGAAGTTGACAGTCGGTGTCGACGGCATCGAACGACGCCATGAAACGATCGACGGGTGACCAGCAGCACCCCCCTCCCGCCCGACCCGCCCGGCACGGTCGAGCGCGCCTTCGAGGCCGCCCTGTACGCCGACACGGACACCTCCCTCGACACGGGCGCGTCCCTGCTCGCAGCCGACCCGGCCGCCGACGCCGAACTCGCCCGGCGCGGCGCGGAGTTCGTGGCGTCGGCCTGGCGCCGGGGCTGGCAGCCGGCTGACGTCGTACGTCTCGTGCGGCGCGAGCTGGACGACGTACACGTACGCCTGGTGTCGGCGCTGATCACCGCCCAGGCACCGGACGACCGGGCCCGGGGCCCCCGCTGGACGGAACAGCTGGCCGAGCTGGCCGCGACCCCCGCCCCACCGCGCGCGGACCGCTTCACGCACGCGACGACGGTCCTGGAGCTGTACCGCCTGCTGCTGGGGCTGCCGACCCTCGAGTCCCTCGACGAGCAACCGACGCCACCGGGGAAGAGCGCCCGCCGGACGCATCCGGAATCCCGCATGCTGCCGCGTATCCGCGCGCTGCTGGCGAAGGCGGAGGCGACCGGGTTCCCCGAGGAGGCCGAGGCGCTGAGCGCGAAGGCCCAGGAACTGATGGCCCGGCACAGCATCGACGAGGCCCTGCTCGCGGCCGGCGCCCCGGCGGCCGACGCCCCGCGCGCGCGGCGCCTCGGTGTGGACGCTCCGTACGAGGAGGCCAAGGCGATCCTCCTGCACGCCGTGGCCGACGCGAACCGCTGCCGCGCGGTGTGGAACGAGGCGCTGGGCTTCTCCACGGTGGTGGGCTTCGAACCCGACCTGGAGGCGGTGGAACTCCTGTACACGTCCCTGCTGGTCCAGGCCACGACCGCGATGACCAAGGCGGAGGCGGCGCAACGGGCCAAGGGCCGCAACCGGACGAAGACCTTCCGGCAGTCCTTCCTGGCGGCCTACGCCCACAAGACGGGCACCCGACTGGCGGAAACGGCGGCGGCGGAAACGGCGGACGCCGCGGCGGCGACCCAGACCGCCGCCGCCCTGCTCCCGGTCCTGGCCACCCGGGACCTGGCGGTCACCGCCCACCTGGACCAGATGTTCCCCACGACCACGACAACCCGCCTACGGGGCATCACGGACGAGGCAGGCTGGACAGAGGGCACCGCAGCAGCCGACCGAGCCCAACTACGAACCCGCCCCCGCCTGCACTACTGACGAGGCCCAATGGAGCGCCCGCCCTCGCCTGCGTGACTGACGGGGGCCCAATGGTGCGTCCGCGCGGCCGACTGGCGGGAGTCCGATGGGTGCCCGTTTCCCGTGGCCGACTGTCGGGGCGCACCTGCGGGTCTGCCTTCACGCTGGGCGACTGACCCGATGCCAGTGGGATGGCCGCCTTCGTCCGCGTGACTGACGAGGCCCAATGGAGCGCCCGCCCTCGCCTGCGTGACTGACGGGGGCCCAATGGTGCGTCCGCGCGGCCGACTGGCGGGAGTCCGATGGGTGCCCGTTTCCCGTGGCCGACTGTCGGGGCGCACCTGCGGGTCTGCCTTCACGCTGGGCGACTGACCCGATGCCAGTGGGATGGCCGCCTTCGTCCGCGTGACTGACGAGGCCCAATGGGAGGCCTGCGTCCGCGTGGCTGACTGGCGGGAGTCCGATGGGTGCCCGTTTCCCGTGGCCGACTGTCGGGGCGCACCTGCGGGTCTGCCTTCACGCTGGCGATCGACCCGGGCCCAATTACGGGCCCGCCCCCGGCTGCGCGACCGACCCGAGCCCAATGGGGCGCCCATCCGGTCCGCACGACCTACCCGATCCTCAGGACCCCAGCCCCGCCGTCGGCAGCCCCGACGGCAGCGAGCCGCCCTGCGCCTTCGTGTACGTCTCGGTGCCGAGGCTGCCGGTCCAGGTGACCTTCATCGACGTCTTGTCGACGGAGGTGACCATCCCCGAGGCCCGGTCCTTGCTCTTGTCGCTGCACGTGAGGTGGATCATCTGCATCCCCGCCTCCTTGCCCGCCGTACCGCTGCACACGTTCCCGCCGGTGGCGAACAGCCCGGCCTTCGCCCCGGTGATCACCAGCGCCACGGCACTGCCCTTGCTGGTGGTCAGCCAGCTGCCCGCCAACTGACTGTCCGCGGCCGGCGAGTCGCTACCACCGCTCGCGTCCCCCGAACCCGCGGACGAGCCCGAGGACGACTCCGACGAGCCCGACGAGGAATCCGCGCCGGAACTCGGACTCGCCGACCCGTCGCCGGACCCCCCGTCGCCACTGCACCCGGTCAGCGCGAGCGCGGCAGCCACCGCGACCACCGACGCCACACCAGCCCTGCGCGTCAGCACGCGCGCGTACGTCACCGAAGTCACCGGAAGCTCCCAAGCAGTCAGCCGCTGTGCGTTAGCCGTGAGCAGCGGCCATCGGGGCCGCACGACCGCAGCAAGCTACCAGGGTTCCTTGTCAGCGGATGAGGAGGCCGGAGTCCGCGGCCCCCCGGCCCGGGGGAGCATCTCACCAGGACGACTTGCGCACCCCCGGAAGGAACCCGGCATGCGCCTGCTCCCGCAGACCGACCCGGGAGAGTCCGAACGCCCGGAAGTACCCGCGGGGCCGCCCGTCCACCTGGTCCCGGTTGCGCACGCGCGTGGCGCTCGCGTCACGCGGCTGCCGTTCCAGCTCCCGCCGGGCCGCCGCCCGCTCCGCGTCCGTCGAGGCCGGCCGCCGGACGATCTCCTTCAGCTCGGCCCGCCGCAACGCGTACCGGGCGACGATCTCCTGCCGCTTCTCGTTCTTCGCGATCTTGCTTTTCTTCGCCATGTCGCTCCTGTCTCCCTGTCCTTTGTCCCCGGTCCTCGCAGGCCATCTCGGGCCGTCTCAGGCCCTCTCAGACCCTCAGACCTTGACCCCACGGGCCCGAATCCGGGCCACCGCCGCCTCGACGCCGATCGTGTCGACGGTCTTGATCCCCTTCGTGCTCAACCGCAGCCGGACGTTCCTGCCCTCACTGGGCAGCCAGTACCGCTTGGACTGGATGTTGGGGTTGAAGCGACGGGACGTACGCCGGTGGGAGTGGCTGATGTTGTTGCCGAAGCCCGGCTGGGCGCCGGTCAGCATGCAGTGGGCGGACAAGGTGACGCACCTCTCTCGGTCGAGTTATGCAAATGGAAGTCGTTTTCAGTAAGATACCAGCATGGCTCGCAACGAACTCCGGCCGGTCGTCAAGCTCCGGTCCACGGCCGGGACCGGCTTCACCTACGTCACCCGCAAGAACCGCCGCAACGACCCGGACCGTATGACCCTGCGCAAGTACGACCCGGTCGCCCGCCGCCACGTCGACTTCCGAGAGGAGCGCTGATCAGCCGCCATGCGTGAAGGAATCCACCCGGCGTACGGGCCCGTCGTCTTCCGCGACCGGGCCGCGAACCACGCCTTCCTCACCCAGTCCACGATGACCAGCGAGAAGACGATCGACTGGGAGGACGGCAACACCTACCCCGTCGTCGACGTCGAGATCTCGAACATCAGCCACCCCTTCTACACCGGCACGGCCCGCGTCCTGGACACGGCCGGCCGCGTGGAGCGCTTCGAGCGCCGGTACGGCAAGAACCACTAGCAAGGACTGAGGGAACACACGTGCAGGTGCATGAGCACGGGCCCTCCGGGGCTCACGAACTCTCCGTGGCGATCGTCGGCGGGCTGCACGCCGACGCCCGCAAGGCGACCGTGGCGCGGCTGCTCGCCGACGTCCCCGGCAGTGTCGTACTCCACCACGACCTCGCCACGGCCGTGGCCGGCACGGTCGTCCGGACCGTCAGCGACGCCACCGGGATCCTCTCCGCGGGTGAGGCGCCCCTGGTCAATGACTGTGCGTGCTGTGCCCTGCGCGAGGACCTCGTGCCGGAGCTGCGGCGGCTCGCGGACGCCGGGCTGACCCGGCTGGCGATCGTCGAACTGTGGGACTCCGTCGAGCCCAAGGCGATGGCCGAGGTGGTGACGTCCGGCGGCCTCACGGTCACCGGCGTCATCACGGCCGTCGACCCGGCGCTGCTGCTGCCGTACCTCGGCAACGGCGACGACCTGGCCGAAGGCGGCCTCGCCGCCGCGGCCACCGACCAGCGGACGGTCGCGGACACCTTCGCCCGCCAGCTGGAGTACGCCACCGTCCTCGCCCTCGTCGACTCCCCGGAGGCCGACGACGAGGACCGCGAGCTGCTCGCGCAGCTGCACCCGACTGCCCGCCAGGTCCCGGTCATGGGCGGCCACCCACGGGACCTGGCGGGCGCCCCCGACGCCGCCGACGGGAGCGCGGCCCCGCTCTCGGCTCTCGCCTCCGCCGCGCTGGCCGGATTCGATGTCGAGGCCGCCGCCGCTGCCCAGCACCCGGCGTGCGCGCTGCTGCCCGCCGAGGCCGACGCGCACGGCGTGTCCACCTTCGTGTGGCACCGGCGCCGCCCCTTCCACCCGGAGCGGCTGTACGAGGCGCTGGAGGACCTGACCTGCGCCGCCGCGCGCAGCCGGGGCCGGTTCTGGCTCGCCGACCACCCCGACACGCTGCTCCACTGGGACGCGGCGGGCGGCGCGCTGTGCGTGGAGAGCGCCGGCCCCTGGCTCGCCTCGCTCCCGGACGCGGCCTGGGACATGGTCGAGCCCGTACGCCGGGCCGCCGCCGCCCTCGACTGGCACCCCGAGCACGGCGACTGCTGCCAGCACCTGGTGTTCACGTCCCCCGGCCTTGACCGCGACGGACTCGAACAGCTCCTGGAGTCCTGCCTGCTCACCGACGCCGAGTACGCCGGCGGACGCACCGCCTGGAAGCGCCTGCCGCCCGCCTTCGACACCCTCCTGGAGGTCTGACCCCGCCATGGCCCGCAAAATCGAACGCAAGCCCCTCAAGGCTCGGCCCAACCCGCTGGACGCGGCCAAGATCACGTACATCGACTACAAGGACACCGACCTGTTGCGGAAGTTCATCTCCGACCGCGGCAAGATCCGCAGCCGCCGGGTCACCCGGGTCTCGGCCCAGCAGCAGCGGCTGCTCGCCCGCGCGATCAAGAACGCCAGGGAGATGGCACTCCTGCCGTACGTGTCCCGGTAGCCGAGCGTGCCCTTGCCCGACCCTGGTCCGACCCCGCCCCCGCCGCCCCCACCCCCGCACCCCCGTCTCCGTGGTCCCAGGAGGCGGGGGTGCGGCGTGCGGGGGAACGCGCGGGGGCGTGCGTGCGTCAAGGTGAGTAGCGGAGTGAACACCCCGCGTGCACGTGCATCTGCTTGTGCGTATGCCTGTGCATAAGCCCCTGCATCTGTCCACGCGTCTGCACGTGAACAGAGTTATGATCCGGCACAGTTGACCATTGCACCATTGGCCTCTTCAGCCAGTGCACCACCAGGGAGCGACCTGTGGACCACGACGTGTACGGCGTTGGCGCGGCCGATGACTCCGGCGTGTACAACGGCATGGCCGCCGCGCGGCTGGAGGTCGCCTGGCAGAAGAGCCGGCACAGCAACTCGCAGGGCTCCTGCGTCGAGTTCGCGAGACTGCCCGGCGGTGAGGTGGCGGTACGCAACTCGCGCTTCCCCGACGGCCCGGCGCTCGTCTACACGCGCGCGGAGATCGAGGCGATGCTCCTGGGCATCAAGGACGGCGAGTTCGACCACCTGACGGCGAGCTGACCGTCCTGCGGTCAACTCGCCCCAGGATCAAGGCGAACAAGCGCGCAAGGTGCAAGGCGTACAAGCTGTGCAGGTCACGCGGGTCACCTCGGCCACTCCGGGCACCGCGACGCGCGTAGAAACCCGGCGCGAAGAAACACCGCGGTGCCTCACTCGGCGGAGTGCAGTCCGAACAGCGCCCAGACGACCTTGCCGCCCAGCGCGCCCGAGAGCGGATGCCAGCCCCAGCTGTCGCTGAACGAGTCGACGAGGAACAGGCCGCGCCCCGACTCGGCCGAGAAGTCCTCCGAGAACTCCTCGGCGTCGTACGCCACCGGACACTCCCGGCTGGGATCGCGCACCGCGCACACCAGCCGCTCGGTCCAGCGCATCAGATGCAGCCGTACGGGCGGCTCCTGGGCCGACGCGTGCGGGGGATCCGTGGGCAGCGCGTGCCGGAGGGCGTTGGTGACCAGCTCGGAGACGACCAGGCAGACATCGTCGAAGCGGTCCCCGATGTCCCACTGCGCGAGTGTTCTGCGGCTGAACTGCCGCGCTTCGCGCACAGCTTCGAAGCGGGCGGGCAGAGCGCACGACGCCGCGTTGGACACGGTCGAGGGATCCAGTGGCGGAAGCCCCTGCCTTAACGGCTCGAGCATGGTCGATCCATTCGTCCCCATGCGAGGCACTCCCGGGAGATCGCGGTCGTTGCGATGCAGTCATTGCGATGCAGCGGTGGCGCGAGACCATGGTTTCCGATGCTCACGGCGGATGCAAGGGCAGATGCACGTGCACGTGCCCCAATTGGACCCTCCCGTACCGCTTCTTGGTCATTTTTTCCGCCAACTTTTCACCTGTGGCCGGTCTTCCCCTTGCCTCTTCCTGTGCGTACGCTCTGACGTCTTCCCATTTGAGTAACCGGACGAGTACTGCTCGGAGTGATTTAGTGGCAGACTGCGGCCCCTGGAGAGGTTGGGGAGGGTGACGAACGTGAGCGCGGGAGAGCCGGGATCGGTGGTGCGGCGCATGCTGCTCGGATCGCACCTGAGGCGACTGCGTGAGGCGCGGGGCATCACGCGAGAGGCGGCGGGTTACTCGATCCGCGCGTCCGAATCGAAGATCAGTCGTATGGAGCTGGGCCGGGTGAGCTTCAAGACACGGGACGTCGAAGACCTGCTGACGCTCTACGGCATCAACGACGAGGCCGAGCGCGACGCTCTCCTCTCGCTGGCCAGGGAGGCCAACGTCGCGGGCTGGTGGCACAGTTACTCGGACGTCCTGCCCAACTGGTTCCCCACCTACGTGGGTCTGGAGGGCGCGGCATCCCTGATCCGCGCCTACGAGGTGCAGTTCGTGCACGGTCTGCTGCAGACCGAGGCGTATGCGCGTGCGGTCGTCGGCCGCGGTATGAAGGGCGCGAGCCCCGCCGACATCGAGCGTCGCGTCGCACTGCGCATGGAGCGCCAGAAGTACCTCCAGTCCACCGGCGGCCCGGAGTTCCACGTCGTCCTCGACGAGGCGGCGCTGCGCCGGCCGTACGGCGACCGCGAGGTGATGCGCGGTCAGCTCCAGCACCTGATCGAGATCTCCGAGCGGCCCAACGTACGGCTGCAGATCATGCCGTTCGGCTTCGGCGGGCACTCGGGCGAGAGCGGCGCGTTCACGATCCTGAGCTTCCCGGAGTCCGACCTGTCCGACGTGATCTTCCTGGAGCAGCTCACCAGCGCGCTGTACCTGGACAAGGCGGAGGACGTCAGCCAGTACGAGACGGCGATGAAGGAACTCCAGCAGGACAGCCCCGGGCCGGACGAGAGCCGTGACCTGCTCAGGGGCCTGCTGCAACTCTCGTAACCGGGTTCCCTGATACCCCCCAACTCCCTTCGGCCGCACGTACGATGACGTGCGATCAGACCGTGATACGGGATTGAGGGATTGAGGGATCACATGTCAGCGCCCGAGTACTACTTCACCGATCTCGCGCAGCAGTACATAGGCGGTGAGTGGCGCCCGGGCACGGGCTCCTGGGACATCATCGACTTCAACCCGTACGACGGTGAGAAGCTCGCCTCGATCACGATCGCCACGGTGGACGAGGTCGACGAGGCGTACCGAGCCGCCGCCGCGGCCCAGAAGGAGTGGGCGGCGACCAGCCCGTACGCCCGCCGCGCGGTCTTCGAGAAGGCCCTGCGCATCATCGAGGACCGGGAGCGGGAGATCGCCGGCGCGATCATCGCCGAGCTCGGCGGTACGCACCTCAAGGCCGGCTTCGAACTGCACCTCGCAAAGGAGTTCCTGCGCGAGTCGATCCGTCTGGCGCTGACCCCCGAGGGCCAGATCATTCCCTCGCCGGTCGAGGGCAAGGAGAACCGCGTCTACCGCGTCCCGGTGGGTGTGGTGGGTGTGATCAGCCCGTTCAACTTCCCGTTCCTCCTCTCCCTGAAGTCGGTCGCCCCCGCGCTGGCGCTCGGCAACGGCGTCGTCCTCAAGCCGCACCAGGACACCCCGGTCGTCGGCGGCTCCCTGGTCGCGAAGATCTTCGAGGACGCGGGCCTGCCGCCCGGCCTGCTGAACGTCGTGATCACGGACATCGCCGAGATCGGCGACGCGTTCCTGGAGCACCCGATCCCCAAGGTGATCTCCTTCACCGGCTCGGACGCGGTCGGCCGTCATGTCGCCGCCGTCTGCGCCCCCCTCTTCAAGAACGTGGTCCTCGAACTGGGCGGCAACAGCGCCCTGGTGGTCCTGGACGACGCGGACATCGACTACGCGGTCGACGCGGCGGTGTTCAGCCGGTACGTCCATCAGGGCCAGGTCTGCATGGCCGCGAACCGGATCCTGGTGGACCGGCGAATCGCCGACGAGTTCACCGAGAAGTTCGTGACCAAGGTGCGGTCCCTGAAGGTGGGCGACCCGAGCGACCCCGAGACGGTCATCGGCCCGCTGATCAACTCCTCCCAGGCGGAGGCGCTTTCGGGCCTGGTGAGACGCGCGCTGGCGGAGGGCGCGACGGCACTCCTGCACGGCAGGACGACGGACAACCTCGTCGAGCCGTCGGTGCTGACCGACCTTCCCACCGACTCGCCCCTCCTCCACCAGGAGATCTTCGGTCCGGTGGCCCTCCTCGTCCCCTTCGACGGCGAGGAGGAGGCGGTCCGTCTCGTCAACGACACCCCGTACGGCCTCAGCGGCGCCGTCCACACGGCCGACGTGGAACGCGGCATCGCCTTCGCCAAGCAGATCGACACGGGCATGTTCCACGTCAACGACGGCACGGTCCACGACGAGCCCCTGGTCGCCTTCGGCGGCGAGAAGTCCTCGGGCATCGGCCGCCTGAACGGCGATGCGACGGTGGAGGCCTTCACCACCCAGAAGTGGATCTCGGTGCAGCACGGGCGGAGCTTCTTCCCCTTCTAGGAAAGTTCCAGAAGTTCTTCTGGGACCCGGGGCTTGCGG
>NZ_AEJB01000222.1 GCF_000331005.1 Streptomyces turgidiscabies Car8 | reverse complement strand
CCCCGGACTCCGCTTCGCCCTGTCAGCGTCTGCGGCCGGACCAGCCACTTCCGATTCCCGCGACATGCAGGGCCACCAGCATCAGGCCGAGGAGCATGACGTTCGTGGACGAGAAGACGTCGTTCGTCGAGATGTCGGCGGCGTTGATCAGGAACGCGATGAAGAACAGTACTGCCGCGGCTATACCAAGCATGGAGCGGCTCCTCTCAAAGGGTGAGACCCGAGTGCCCCCGTATCCCCGCGATAGGCCTCTGGCTGTCAGAGGTGACTCGCGACCGGACACGCCCTGACGTTCCCGCCACCGCCACCGCGCTCACGCGCAGCCGATGCCGGCGAGCCGATCACCTGACATCCCAAGTCATGGCGATGTTCGCGTACTTGCGTTCGGTGGCGAACGCTGCGCGCGTCCGACGGTCCGGAATCCGGGAGGCCGGGCCGGACACGGACAGGGCGGTGGGCGCGGCCGGGAGGCGTTCGTACCCCGGGCGATCCGGCCACGTGGAGTACACCGGGTCCGCACCGCGCCGCAGCCGGCTGTGCGCGACACCTGCGCGACCGGTTGCCGCATCCGCTGGACGGTCCGCCGACAGCCCGCCAGTTGTCCGTCCCGGTGGTCATTCGGCGGACACGAGCGGTCATATACGTAGCATCATCCGACTTTTCTGAGGCTCCCTCGGCCAGTACGGAAACAGCAAGGTCACCGGCCGGGTGCCCTTCATAGGGTCCGTGCATTGGCGAGGAGGCGACGCCCGCCCCTCGCAGGACGCGGAGGAGATGTCGGTATGAGTAACGTGGAGATTTGCCTCAAGGAGATCATGGCCTCGATCGAGGGCTCGCTGGGGACCGCTCTGGTCGACTACACCAGCGGGATGGCGCTGGGCACGCTGGGAGGCGGTAAGGACCTCGACCTGACGGTTGCGGCGGCGGGCAACACGGACGTGATCCGTGCCAAGACCCGCACCATGGAACACCTCGGCCTCAAGGGCGAGATCGAGGACATCCTGATCACGCTCGGCAGCCAGTACCACATCCTCCGGCCTCTCAAGGGCCGTGGCGGCAACGGATTGTTCCTCTACCTCGCGCTCGACGCGAAGAGGTCGAACCTCGCGATGGCCCGCCACCAGCTCAAGAGCGTCGAAGCCCAACTGGACGTGTAGCACGCCGCGTTGTCCGTGACCTCGCACGCCCATGACTTGAAGATTTCTTCAACTGGGCACATCGGGATCAGATCAATCCGATGGGCGTGCGGGGCCGGATGCACGAGAATCGGTCCGCAGGACCGCCCGTGGTGGCACGTATTGGGCCACCTGGCCCGGATGCGGCCCGTCGAACGCGGCAGGGAGCGAGCGATTCACCATGCAGGTGCCCCTCTACCAGGCCAAGGCCGAGTTCTTCCGGATGCTCGGCCACCCGGTACGCATCCGGGTCCTGGAACTGCTTCAGAACGGCCCCGTCCCCGTACGTGACCTGCTCAGCGAGATCGAGATCGAGCCGTCCAACCTCTCCCAGCAACTGGCCGTCCTGCGCCGCTCGGGGATCGTGGTGTCCATCCGGGAGGGCTCCACCGTCAGTTACGCCCTGGCCGGCGGCGATGTGGCCGAACTCCTGCGCGCGGCCCGTCGGATCCTGACCGAACTGATCACCGGCCAGAGCGAGTTGCTCGCCGAACTCCAGCAGGCGGACCCGCAAGCGGCCCTCACCCCGGGGGGCCGGCACACCTGATTCCTGATTCCTGGCTCCTGGCTCCTGGGTCGTGGGGCGTGGGGCGTGGGG
>NZ_AEJB01000221.1 GCF_000331005.1 Streptomyces turgidiscabies Car8 | reverse complement strand
CCGAGATTTCCCCCGTTGCGGAATCAACAATGCCGGTCAGTAGCCCTGTTGTCGTTGTCAGCCGGTCCACAGTTCCTTGGCACTGCGTCTACTCGCGTCCTACTGGGCTTCGGGCAACGACCGTTGCCGGTGCTCCCTGGGTGACATCCCGTACGCGGCCCGGAACGCCCGGGTGAAGTCGGACGGGCGCTGGTAGCCCCACCGGGCGGCGATGACGTGGATCGGCGTACCGCGAAGCGAGGGGCACGCCAGGTCGCGGTGGGCGTTCTCCAGGCGGAGGCGGCGGATGCAGGCCGCGACCGGTTCGCCCCTGCTCTGCTGCTGGAAGATGCGGTGCAGATAGCTGAGCGAGATGTTGTGGGCGGCGGCTATCACGGGTGGCGCCAGTTCCGGGTCGTGCAGGTTCTGCCGGATGAACTCCTGGACCTGTTTCGCCGTCGCCCGTACCCGGGTTTCCGGCGACAACGCCGCTTCCGCTTCCAGTAGTTGGGCGAACCAGGCCGACATGAGGTCGAGGACCACCGCGCCCAGGCGGGGCGCGTCGGACGGCTGCAGGGTGCCGGACTGCCGGTCCAGCCCGACCACGAAGTCCGCCAGGAGCGCGCCGACCCCGTCCAGCCCCGGCAGCCGCCGGCCCAGCAACTCCCGTACCCGGTGCGGCGGCAGGGGCAGCAGTGCCTTGGGGAAGTCCACGGCCATCCCCGTGACGACGCCGCCCTGCCGATCGTCCGCCGACCTGACGTCGTACGGCTGCGAACTGTCGGCCAGGTGCAGGTCACGTGAGGTGAACGTGCTGGTCTGCCCGGCGTGGTCGAGTGCGAGCCCGCCGTCGATCAGCAGCGTCAGATGGTAGAACTCGGGGTCGGACCGGCGCACCAGTTTCGCGGTCCGCCGGTAGCGAGTCGGCAGGAACGACATCTGGCTCACGACCACCGGCCCGAGTTCCAGCAGCCGCTGCTCCGCCCAGAAGTCGGCGGCGTGCTCGCTGACGAGTGCGCTCGAGCGCGTGCGGCCGACCAGGTCCTGCCAGTAGTCGAACCTGTCTCCCGCAGGTACGTCGTCCGTACGGAACACCGTCCCGATCATTCCGTTTCCTCTCCGGTCCCCGTTCTTCGTCTCCCCTGCACGGCAACCTTTCCTCCCTCGGCTGCGACAGCCAAGTGACGTGGTGCCCACACCAGTTAACCCCTCACTTGATCGGAAGCAGCCGTGAGCGAAACCCGCAGCAAGTCCCGTGGCCGTAGCGGTCGTAGTCGTCACCGCCGCCGCAAGACCGCACTGCTCGCAGGGATCCCGCTGGCCCTGACCTCCGCCGGTGCCATGGCCTACGGCGGGGTCTTCGGCGTGTTCGGTGCGGACGCGCGGCCCGAGGCGTCCGCCGCGTCCGCCACCACCTCGGCCAGAGCCACTTCCTCCGCGCTCGCCGGTGTCACCGATGTCGCCAACGGCTTCGCCTCCGTCAACGCGCTGGGGCAGAACGGGACTTACGGCGGCCGGGACGGTCAGACCGTCACCGTGAAGACGCTCGCCGACCTGGAGCGGTACGCGACGGCGTCCGAGCCGTACGTCATCGTCGTCGCGGCGACCATCAACATGAACCCGGTCGGCAAGGAGATCAAGGTCCAGTCCGACAAGACCATCATCGGGTCCGGGACCTCCGGGCAGATCGTCGGGGGTGGGTTCTTCCTCGGGCAGGGCGTTCACAACGTCATCATCCGGAATCTGACCATCCGGGATGCCTACCAGGGTGTCTGGAACGACAAGGAGCACGACTTCGACGGCATCCAGATGGACGGCGCGCACCATGTGTGGATCGACCACAACGACATCCGGCACATGGCCGACGGTCTCATCGACAGCCGCAAGGACACGACCTACCTGACCGTGTCCTGGAACAGGCTGAGCCAGGAGAACAAGGCCTTCGGCATCGGCTGGACCGAGAACACCACCGCCGACATCACGATCCACCACAACTGGGTCCGCGAGACCGAGCAGCGCAACCCGTCCACCGACAACGTGGCCCACGCGCACCTCTACAACAACTTCCTGGAGGACGAGGCGGGGACCTCCATCAAGTCCTCGTACGGGAACTACTCGCGCGGCAAGACCAACATGGTCCTGGAGAACTCCTACTTCCAGGGCATGACCAACCCCGTCGTCCGCGACGCCACCGCCACGCTCGTCCAGCGCGGCAACGTCTTCTCGGGGACGACCGGCAAGAACGAGAGCGGAGGGTCGGGCGCGGCCTGGGACCCGAAGAAGTACTACGCCTACACGCTCGACAAGGCGGCCGATGTGCCCGCCCTCCTCAAGTCCGGTGCGGGGCCCCGCAGTTCCGTCGCCAAGGCAAGCAGTACGTCGGGCGGTACGTCGGGCGGTACGTCGGGCGCGACCACCACGTCCGCCGCCGCCACGACCGTCACCGTCGCCGCCGACGGCTCCGGCCAGTACCGGACCGTGCAGGCCGCCGTGAACGCCGTACCGGCGAACAACCCCTCCCGGGTGGTCATCTCCGTCAAGCCGGGCACGTACCGCGAGCTGGTCAAGGTCCCGTCGAACAAGCCGCACGTCACCATCCAGGGCAGCGGCGGCAGCCGCAAGGACACCACGATCGTCTTCAACAACGCGTCCGGTACGCCGAAGCCCGACGGTTCCGGCACGTACGGCACCGGCGGCAGCGCGACCGTCGCCGTCGACGCGGACGACTTCCAGGCCCGCAACCTGACCATCTCCAACGACTTCGACGAGGCCGCGCACCAGGACATCGCCAACCAGGCTGTCGCCCTGCGCACTTCGGCCGACAAGGTGCTGCTCGACGGCGTCATCGTCAGCGGCGACCAGGACACCCTGCTGGTGGACACCGCGTCCAAGGACAAGCTGGGCCGCGTCTACATCACCAACTCGTACGTCATCGGCAACACCGACTTCATCTTCGGCCGGGCCACCGCCGTGATCGACAAGTCGGTCATCACCCTGAAGAAGCGCTGGAACGGCACCTCGGCCGGCTATGTCACGGCTCCCAGCACCGCAGCGAACCGCAAGGGCATCCTCATCGCCAACTCCACGGTGAGCGGTGACGTGTCCGACCGCAGCTTCTACCTCGGCCGCCCCTGGCACGCGGGCGGCGACGCGACCCTCGACCCGCAGACCACCGTCCGCAACACCTCGCTGAGCGCGGCGATCAGGACGACCCCCTGGACCGACATGAGCGGCTTCTCCTGGAAGGCCGACCGCTTCGCCGAGTACAAGAACACCGGCGCGGGCTCGGGCGCCGCGAGCAGCGACCGCCCGATCCTGACCGACGCCCAGGCCACCGGCCAGGAGATCGCCGACTGGCTGGGCGACTGGACACCCACGGCCGGCTGACCGTCGTACAGCACAGCCCGCGACTACCGGCTGGGGAGCACGCTCCCCAGCCCCCGCACACCCCTTTCCCAGGCCCGGCACAGCCCATCACGTCACGTTGGACGGATGGTTGCGCGGAAGATCCTGCTGGCCGACGACGACGCGGCCGTACGTGAGGGGCTTGACCGGGTGCTCAGGTTCGAGGGATACGAGACCGTGCTCGCCGGAGACGGCCGCGCTGTTCTCGCCTGCCTCGCCCAAACGGACACCGCACCCGACCTCGTGCTCATGGACGTCACGATGCCCGTGCTGGACGGGCTCGCCGCGACCCGGCGGTTAAGAGCCTCCGGGTGTACGGTCCCGATCCTGATGATCACCGGACGGGTCGCCGTCGGGGACCGGATCGTCGCGCTCGACAACGGGGCCGACGACTATCTGGTGAAGCCCTTCGCCACCGAGGAACTCCTCGCGCGGGTAAGGGCGTTGCTGCGTCGATGCCCGCAGCCCGAATCCCGGCCGCCCTCACAGCTCGCGGGGATCGGCTTCCAGGATGTCCTTCTGGATCCGAGAACCCGTACCGTCACCCGCGCCGACCGTCGGCTCGACCTCACCAAGACGGAGTTCAACCTCCTCGAATACCTGCTGAGGCGGCCCGACAAGGTGCTGGGCCGGGGGCAGATCCTCCGAGACGTCTGGGGCTTCGACTTCGAGCCGACCTCCAACACCCTTGACGTGTACGTCATGTACCTGCGCCGGAAACTGGAGAGCCGGGGCGAACCCCGGCTCATCCACACCGTCCGCGGGCTGGGCTACACCCTCAGGGCCAACGTCAGCGTCTCCTCCCGCAGGTAGGGACCGCGGTAGGGCCCGGGCTGCGGGGGCAGCGGTACCGCGAGCCTCGCGTACACCCCGCCCCGCGCCATCAGTTCGTCGTGCGTGCCCGTCTCGGCGAGGTGGCCCCCGTCGACGACCAGGATGCGGTCCGCGTCCGGGGCGAGGCTCAGATCGTGGGTGATCATGATGGTCGTACGGCCCGCCATCAGTCGGCGCAGCGCCGGGACGATCCGGCGGGCGGCGATGGAGTCCAGGCCGGCCGTCGGCTCGTCGAGGACCAGTACGGGGGCCCGGCGCAGCATCGCCCGGGCGATCGCGATCCGTTGCAGCTGGCCTCCGGAGAGGGTGGCCGTGCCGGGGGCGATGCTCGTCCCGTATCCCTCCGGGAGCGCGGCGACGAAGTCGTGCGCGTCCGCCGCCCGTGCCGCCGCCTCGATCTCCGCGTCGCTCGCCCCGGGGCTCCCGCACTCGATGTTCTCGCGGATCGACCCGTGCAGGATCAGCGTCTCCTGCGGAAGCAGGGCGACGTTCTCGCGCAGGAAGGTGAGGGGTACGTCGGTCAGCGGGACGCCGTCCAGGCAGATCACGCCGTCCGTGGGGTCGTAGAAGCGGGTGAGGAGTTTCGACAGGGTGGACTTTCCGGCGCCGCTCGCTCCAGTGATCAGGACCAGTTCGCCGGGGGCCGCGGTGAAGGTCACCTCGCGCAGGGACTCGCGGTCCGTGCCGGGGTAGGTGAAGGACGCGCCGTGGACACTGACCCAGCCGCGTACCGGCCAGGCGTCCACCGGCTGGGCGGGGTCCGCGACGGCGGGTTCGGCGTCCAGCAGCTCGCCGAGGCGTTCGGCGCCGGCGGTCGCCGCCGTCAGGGTCAGACCGAGCCGGCCGAGGCTGCGGATCGGCGGGTAGAGGTAGCCGACGAACGCGGCGAAGGCGAGGAGCGCGCCCAGTGACATCCGGCCGGCGGAGATCTCCCAGACGCCGAGTCCGATCACCGTGAGGACGCACAGCGTCTCGACGACCTCGACGAACTGTTCGTACATCTCGCTCAGCCGCGCCCCGCGCACACTCGCCCGCATCCAGGCGCGGGCCTCCCGGTCGAGCCGCCTCTCCTCGTCCCGGCGGCGGTTGTAGGCCTGGGTGAGGACGATGTTGCCGAGGGACTCCTCCACCACCGAGGTGATCGCGCCGTCGGCGATGCGCTCGTCCTGGCTGGCCGTCCTGATGCGGCCGGCGAAGCGGCGGGCGGCGAGGAGGAAGAGGGGGGCCAGGAAGAAGGTGACGAGGGCCAGGTCCCAGCGCAGCCAGAGGGCGGCGGCGGAGTAGAACACGGCCGAGAAGGCGGCGGAGACGGTGCCGACGACTCCCGAGACGACCATCTGTTCGATGGCCTCGACGTCACCGGTGAGACGTTCCACCAGGTCGCCCTGGCGGTGCTTCTGGAAGAAGTGCGGCGGGAGATCCTGGACGTGCCGGAACACGTCGGCGCGCAGCCGCAGGACGAATCTCTCGGCGGTCCAGGTCGCGAGCGAGTTGCCGGCGTAGCCGACGAGCGCGCCGAGCACGGCGACGGCCAGCCAGGCGCCGGCCGGGCCCCAGAAGGCGGCGAGGGAACCGGCCTTCAGCGCGTTGTCCGTCAGCTCCGCGAACAGCAGGATCGCGGCGGTCTCGGCGAGCGCGGACACCACGACACACGCGACGATCGCCACCAGCCACTTCCGGTCACCACGCGTCAACGGCCAGAACCGGCGGAACGCCTCCCGGATTTCCCTCACATCACACTCCTTTTCCTTACTCGCCCGAG
>NZ_AEJB01000220.1 GCF_000331005.1 Streptomyces turgidiscabies Car8 | reverse complement strand
GCCCCGGTGGGTCGGGGCTCCGGCCCACTCGCGTCGACGGACTCGACGGCATCGGCTGACTCGATGGCTCCGACGGACTCGATCGCGTCGGCCGCGGCGAGACAGAGCTCCGTCCGCTCCACGGGAAGCAGCCGGTGGGTGATGGCGTCGGCGGTCAGGGCATGGCGGAACGTGTGCCAGCCGGGCTCCTCCGGCGTGGTGCCGTCGGCGACCAAGTGGGCGCGTGCCGCATGGCGCAGCTGGCGCAGCGCCGTCGCCCTGTCGAGCCCGGCGACGCGGGCGGCGACGTCCACGGGGAAGCGCCTGCCCAGGACGGCCGCCGCTTCCAGGAGCGCGACCCCGGGCGGTTCCAGGTGGTCCACGCGCTGAAGCACGGCGGCGGCGACGGTCGCGGGCACATGGGCGTTCAGCGAGCCGGTCACCGTCCAGCCCTCACCCCGCCGCCGGACGAGGTCGCCGCTGTCGACCATGGCGGTCAGCAGTTCCTCCACGACGAAGGGGACACCCTCTGAAACGGTGTGCAGCCGGTCCAGCACGGCTGCCGGTACGTCGCCCGCGTGGTCGTGGCCCAGACAACGGGCGGCCAGCTCGGCGGTGTGGGCGGGGCCCAGGCGGGCGAGGCGCAGGGTACGGGCCGTACGCCGGGACGCGGCGGCCTCGGCGAGGTCGATGGCCGGTCCGGGTCCACCGCGCAGGGTGGCCAGCAGGACGGCGCGCTGGCCGGAAAGGTTGTCCGTGAGGTAGTCGACGATGGTGAGCGTGTCGGCGTCCGCGTCGTGCAGGTCCTCCAGGACCAGGACACAGCCGCCGGTTCGTCCGAGGGTCCCCAGGAGCCGCAGCACCGCCTCGGCATAGCCCACCAGCGGCGCGCCGTCCGGCGGCGCCAGCCCGCACAGTCGGGACAGCAGCGGCTCGTACGGGCCCAAGTCCCCGTCGGCGGGCGCCCCTTCGCCGCGCAGCCCGGAGAACACCG
>NZ_AEJB01000219.1 GCF_000331005.1 Streptomyces turgidiscabies Car8 | reverse complement strand
CCCCCGACCCTCCGCTCCTCAAACCCCGGAGAGGCTGAGCCCAGCCCCTCTCACTCGCCCACAGCCGCCGTCGTCTTCAAGGCCAGCCACAGCTCCATCCGCACATCCGGATCGTCCAGCGACCGCCCGAGAATCTCCTCCACCCGCCGCATCCGGTACCGCAACGTATGCCGGTGGACACCAAGATCCGCCGCGGCCGCGTCCCACTGCCCGTGCCGGGACAGCCACGCCCGCAGCGACGCGACCAGGTCACCCCGGCCCGTCGCGTCGTGCTCGTTCAGCGGACGCAGCAACCCGTCCGCGAACGCCCGCACCGCGTCGTCGGCCAGCAGCGGCACGACCGACCCGGCCGCCAGCTGCTCGTGCCCGACCAGCACCCTCCCCCGCCGCCGGGCCACCGACAACGCCTGCTCGGCCTGCTTGTACGCCGCCGCGGCGGCGATGGGCCCGGCCGGCCCGGACATCCCCACCACGAGCTCGTCCTCGTCACCGGAGGAACCGGAGGAAGCGGCCGACACGTCTCCACGCCCCCCTACCTCCGCACGCGCTACCGCCCGCGCCCCCTCCAACGCCGCGGCGAACTCCTCGCAGGCCCCCACCGCAGCGCCTCCGTCCACGGCGAGCACGACCAGCCGTTCGCCCTCCGGCACCACCAGCACCGCTTCGCCGGCACGCGCGGCGGCCGACTCCAGGCACTCTGCGAGCCCGCCCAGCGGATCGCCGATCGCGCTGGCAGCCACCAGCGCACCGGCCGTCGGCCTGCTCGCACCCCCGCTCCCGGCCTCCCGGACCACTCCCATCGGAGCGGTGGCCGACTCGGCGACGACGATCCGGAAGGGCGCGTCGAGCAGCTCGCCGTACAGGCCCCCGGCGACAGCTCGCGCGTGGTCGGGTTCGCCGGCCAGCAGCATGCGCAGCACCGCCGCCCCGATGCGCTGTTCGGCGGCCTGGAGGGAACGGGACCGCTCGGTGGTGAGGGTCAGCAGGGCGATGGCCGAGTGGAGGGCGTACCGCTCGGCCGTGCCCAGCGCGCCGGCCGTACCCACGGCCAGCGCGGCGCGCGGCCGGCGCCCGGTGCCGAGGGAGTGCAGCTCGACCCGGTCGCGCTCCCCCTCCTCGTCCCCGCCGCCGGTGCCGACCACGGCGCTGGCCGGCGCCGGCCGCTCCCGCAGCCGTTCCACGTCCGCCGTGAGCAGCGCCGCCCGCCGCCCGGCCCACTCGGGCGCGGTGGCGACGACTGCGCCCGAGGCGTCGTACAGCGCGGCCCAGCCGTCGACCTGCGAGGCGAGCGAGGCCAGCAGCCCCTCCGGACCGTCGCTCAGCGCCTGCCGGGTCAGTTCCCGCTGCGCGGCGAAGCCGGCGGTCACGGCCCGGTACTGGTCGGCCGCGATGGCCGCCGACACCGCCTTGCTGATGGCGAGGAAGGGCGTGCGGCGCGGGACTTCGAGGAGAGGGAGCCCCTCGTGCTCCGCCGCCTCGACGAGTGCCTTCGGGATGTCCGCGTAGTTGACGCCGACGGCGAAGCCGAGTCCGACGACCCCCGCCGCGGCCAGCCGCTTCACATAGCGCCGCATGGCCTCGGCGTCCTCGGCGTCCAGCTTGAGGGCGGTGATCAGCAGAAGCTCCCCGCCCTCCATATAGGGGACGGGGTCGGCCAGTTCGCTGGCATGCGCCCAGCGCACGGGCACGTCCAGGCGGTCCCCGCCCGCCCGCACGGTCAGCTTGAGCGTCGAGTGGTGGACGAGCGAGGCGAGCGTCGGGGGCATAAGGCCTTCAGATCTGTGTGAGCTCCGTGGACTTTTGGCCGCCGTGTATGAACAGCCTGTGTCGATTCTGCCTCACCGTACGTACCGTGTGCCCCATACGGACGACTGCTCGGCGACCGTCCCTGCTCAGCCCCGCAGATTCACCAGCAGCGGAGGCGCGTGCTCGCCCTCCACCGTCGTCAGGGACAGCACCGCGTGCCCGGGCGGCACCTCGTGCGCCAGTTCGGACGCCGACCACCGCTCCCGTTCGACCGTCCGTACGGTCACCGCGTCGGTGGTGACCGCCTTGCCGGTGACCAGTTTGCGCAGGGCGTGGATGGCGCGGGTCATCGGCTGGTCCGCGAAGACGGTGTGCTTTGCCACGTCCCGGGTCTCCACCCAGGCCGTGCCCCAGGCCTGGGCGAACCGGCTACCGTCCCAGGTCGTCACGCCGGAGAACGCCATCCGGCAGCCGACCGCGCCGTACAGCGGCCCGTGCAGCGCCTCGGGGACGTCACCGATCGTCCGCAGGGCGAGGACGACGCCCGCGTTCTGGGTGCGCATCCGCTGGATACGGCGTACCGACCCGGCGGTGACCGTCCCGGTGGCGTCGTCGAGGACCAGGCAGGCGAAGTGGGGGCGCCGTCCGTCACGTACGACCGTGCTGAACTGGGCGAGGACGAGCCGCGTGATCAGCCGGACGGCCTCCTCGTGGCCGTGCTCGGGCAGGTCGACGCGGACGCGCAGCGGGTACTGGGCGAGGGAACGCAACGAGAAGGGCCTCGCCGTGCCGCCCCCGCCGAAGAAGCCGTCGAAGACCGGCCGGTTCAGCAGCGCGAGCCGGTCGGCGAGGGTCCGGCCGACGTCCGTCGGGCTCGCCGACTGCCGGATGCGTACGTCGAGTTCGCGCCGCATGACGGCGTGCTCGTCCCCGGCGAGGGCGTCGCGCAGGGCGGACAGCGCGGCCGGGTCGCTCTCCAGCAGTTCCCGCAGCACCGGCAGGGGCGGGAAGTGTCCGTGGGCCGCCCGGTAGGGGCCGAGCACCTGGGCGAGGGCGGTGGCCGCGCTCTCGGTGCCGACGGTGTCGAGGTCGCCGACCAGCGCCTCGGCGAGGAAGGAGGCCGCCTCGTCGGGGTCGTCGGAGTCGGCGTACGGATCGAGGTCGTGGACGGAGGAACGGTCACCGATCCGTACGACGACGTCGAACGCCGTGTCCTCGGCGAGCGGGGTCCCGGGCGCGGAGACCGTGACGAACGCGCACTGCCCGGTGAGCGCCCGCAGGGCCAGCGCCTCGGTCACCGGTTCGACGAGATGCCGTGTCTTGCCCGCCCCCGACGGTCCGACCGCGAGCAGGGAGGTGCCCAGCACCTCGGCCCCGAGAGCCGCGCCGGCGCCGTGATAGACGAGCGGGGCCCGCTCGGCCGCCGCCCACCGTCCGATACGGACCTGCCCGGCGGCCAGGTCGTGCCGCGCGCCGCGCCGGGTCAGGTCGCGGGCTCCGGAGGGGTGGACCCAGGCCGCCGCGCCCTGGCGCAGCACGGTGTCCCGGAAGTCCGCGAGCAGCCCGCTCCGCCTGGCGAGCGTCCACGCGTGCTCGACGCGGGCGCAGTCCACGTCGTTCATCCGGCCGCCGGCCACCTCCGCGGTGAGCAGTTCGGCGGCCTCGTACTGACCGGCCTCCCGGAGGTCGGGCCACTGCTCGCGCGGCCGGTCGGCGGGCGCGGGTCCGGTGGGCCCGGCGGCGGCCTTGCGCGCGGCGAGGCGCTCCTTCGCGTAGGCCCACCAGCCACCGATCCGGGCGAACGGCCATACGACGAGCAGGGTGATGACGGTGTAGAGGCCGACCTTGAAGGCCGTCGACCCGAACACGTCGAAGCTGCCGGAGATCAACGCGACGAGGGCGACGACCGCGTCGACGAGCGGCAGGGCGTTCCAGCCGGCTCCCGGAAAGGCGTTCGGGAACACGAAACTGAGGGTGACGAGGGCGCCCAGCGCGGCCAGCAGGGCCCGGGCGGGCTGCGGCCTGCGTGCCACGAAGTGCCGGGCGATGTCGGGCCAGCTGCCGAGCCGGCCCATTCCGTACAGCAGCACGAGAAAGAAGAGGCCGTTGTAGACGAGGACGGCCGCGCTGCCCTCCCACCCCTTGGGCGATACGGTGCCGCCCCACCACCAGTCCTCCGGCGTGAACAGCTTCAGCAGCACCGACTGGTACGGCACCGCGCCCCGACGCCAGAGCGACCACAGGAACAGCCCGACGAGGAGCGGCACCAGCAGCC
Source organism: Streptomyces turgidiscabies Car8 (assembly GCF_000331005.1). Taxonomy (GTDB): domain Bacteria; phylum Actinomycetota; class Actinomycetes; order Streptomycetales; family Streptomycetaceae; genus Streptomyces; species Streptomyces turgidiscabies. The sequence continues at coordinate 12,166 of NZ_AEJB01000219.1, read as the reverse complement.
CGACGACGGTGACCGGGGAGAGACGTTCCGCCGTCTGCGCCCCCTTGGGCAGCCGGTATCCGTACCGCCAGATCCCCGGCTCGACCTCGGGCCGCGGCTCGTTGAGCCACTCGGCGACGGACGCCGGCGCGGGCACACCCTGCGGCGCCCCCTGCTCGACGGGCCGAGGGGCCCGCGCGGGCCGAGGCGGCACCGAGGGGCCGTCCGGCGGCCCCGCCGGACGCGGCACAGGATTCGCATGCGTACCCCGCGCGTCCTGGGTCCCGTCGCTGTCCATCGCCCTGCCCCCTGACCAGCCTGACCAGCTGTTCCGGTCACCATCACTCGACAGCGGCCAATCTAACGCTCCCACAAGGGGAGTTCACCGCTTACACGGCCGACCTCGCGGACCGGACCGTGCCGCACACCTGCCCGTGGAGGCCTGGGGAAGGGATACCCGTCTGTCCACCAAGGACAACGACACACCCCCACCACTCCCAAACGGTGCATGCCCGCCCCCACCCCCCAGGCCTAGCCTGCGAAGAGAGCCGCGGCGAGATACCCGCCTCAGCCGCACATCAGCCCCGTGCCCGTCACGCCCCCAGGAGCCCCTCATGACCTCCCTCCCCCAGGAGCGCCGCGTAGTCACCGCCATCCCCGGCCCGAAGTCGCAGGAGCTGCAGGCCCGGCGGCTGGCCGCCGTCGCTGCCGGTGTCGGCTCGGTGCTGCCCGTGTTCACGGCCCGGGCGAGCGGCGGGATCATCGAGGACGTCGACGGGAACCGGCTGATCGACTTCGGGTCCGGCATCGCCGTGACGTCGGTCGGCGCCAGCGCCGAGGCGGTCGTGCGCCGGGCCTCCGCCCAGCTCGCCGACTTCACGCACACCTGTTTCATGGTCACGCCGTACGAGGGCTACGTCGAGGTCGCCGAGGCGCTCGCCGAGCTGACGCCGGGCGACCACGCCAAGAAGAGCGCCCTCTTCAACAGCGGTGCCGAGGCCGTCGAGAACGCCGTGAAGATCGCGCGGGCGTACACCAAGCGGCAGGCGGTGGTCGTGTTCGACCACGGGTACCACGGGCGGACGAACCTCACCATGGCCCTCACCGCCAAGAACATGCCGTACAAGCACGGCTTCGGGCCGTTCGCGCCCGAGGTGTACCGCGTGCCCGTCGCCTACGGCTACCGCTGGCCCACCGGCCCGGAGAACGCCGGTCCCGAGGCCGCCGCGCAGGCCGTCGACCAGATCAGCAAGCAGGTCGGGGCGGAGAACGTCGCCGCGATCATCATCGAACCGCTGCTCGGCGAGGGCGGCTTCATCGAGCCCGCGAAGGGTTTCCTGCCGGCGATCCGGAAGTTCGCCGCCGACAACGGCATCGTCTTCGTCGCCGACGAGATCCAGTCCGGGTTCTGCCGGACCGGCCAGTGGTTCGCCTGCGAGGACGAGGGCATCGTGCCCGACCTGATCACCACCGCCAAGGGCATCGCGGGCGGGCTGCCGCTCGCCGCCGTCACCGGGCGCGCCGAGATCATGGACGCCGCGCACGCGGGCGGACTGGGCGGCACCTACGGCGGCAACCCGGTCGCCTGTGCGGGCGCGCTCGGCTCGATCGAGACGATGAAGGAGCTCGACCTCAACGCCAGGGCCAGGCACATCGAGACCGTCATGAAGGCCCGGCTGACCGCCATGGCCGAGAAGCACGAGGTCATCGGCGATATTCGCGGCCGGGGCGCCATGATCGCCGTCGAGCTGGTCAAGGACCGCGTCACCAAGGAGCCCCACCCGGAGGCGACCGCGGCTCTGGCCAAGGCCTGCCATCAGGAGGGTCTGGTGGTCCTCACCTGTGGCACCTACGGCAACGTCCTCCGCTTCCTGCCGCCGCTCGTGATCGGCGAGGACCTTCTCAATGAGGGCCTCGACATCATCGAGCAGGCGTTCACCAGCATCTGACGCGTCCCGGGGCTCCCGCCACCCGCGCGTCCCGCTCCTCCGTACCGGCCGACCGGCCCGGATTCCGCTTGTTTCCGGGCCGGCGCGGGGCACCGTCAGAGCGTGTGAAGAAGGTGTGCGAGGAGGATGGCGGGATGTCATTCTGTCTGTCCGAGACCCATCCCCTGACGTAGGTTCTATCCAGATGAGAGATACACCCCGCCCGCAGGAAACTGCGGGTGGCGCCTGGTCGGGGCCTCCCCAGCTTCGATCCGGTCGTGCCCTCGCGCACACAGCCGGAGCTTCTGGCTCCGGGTCTCCTCACCGATCGGACAGTCGCCCGCCCCAAACCCCCCGGGGCGTGCGACGACCCGATCTGATCGTCCGCCCTGGAGCTACCCCCCCTGTTCCAGGGCGGACGACCTCTCGGAGCCTCTTCTCTCTCCTGACCGTCGCGGTCCTCCTCTTCGCGCTGATCACCTGGCAGGTAGCCGTCCACGGCCCCCTCGCCCGCGCGGACGAACGCCTCAGTGACTCGCTGGTCCACCCGTCCCGCGCCTGGGCGCTCCTCGCCGACCTCGGCAGCGTCGTGGTCGCCGTTCCCGTGCTCGTCGTGGTCCTGGTGTACGTCGGTCTGCGCGCGCGCCGGGCGGGTACGGAGCGCTGGTGGCGGGAACCGGTGGGCGCGGGCGTGCTGATGGCGGCCGTGCCGGCGATCGTCGTACCCATGAAGGAGCTGGTCGCCCGTTCCGGGCCGCCGGTCATGGGCCCCGGCACCGGGTTCTACCCCTCCGGTCACACCGCGACCGCCGTCGTCGCCTACGGCTCCGCCACGCTGCTCCTGCTGCCGTGGCTGCGCCTCACGTCCACCCGTCGGCTGGTCCTGACCGGCTGCCTGGGCGTCAACGCCGCCGTCGGCGTCGGGCTGGTCGTGCGGGGTTACCACTGGCCGCTGGACGTGGTGGCGAGCTGGTGTCTGTGCGGCGCGCTGCTGATCCTGCTGCGGTTCTTCCTCCGAAGGCCCACACCCCAAGCCGCGCCCGCGCCCTCTCCCTCGTCCTGATCCCGTCGCATTACCCCGCTGTACCGATCTGTCGGCAGTGCGTCCCACGGGCCCACGGTTCGCGTCGACCGCACGGACGGCCGACGAGAGCGTGGTCACGCGGGAATCAGGCAGCCACGAGAGCCTCGGGCATCACCAGCACACCCCTTCTGCCCTCACCTGTCCTCGTCGGTCGCCAGAGTCGCCGCCGCCTCGTGTATGGCCAGTTCGAGGAGTGCCGGGTCGGTGAGGGTGCCCGAGCCGTCCGGTGGGATCAGCCAGCGGACACCTCCGGTCACGCGGCCCGGGTACGGGACGACGATCCACGTACCGCGTCCCGCCGTACGCACCCCCGTGCCCAGCCATCGGGCGGCGGTGCCCGGCGGCACGAAGAACCCCATCCGGGAGTCGCCGAAGTCGACGAGCACCGGGCCGGGTTGGTCGATGACACGGGTGAGGACGTCGAGGGTGGGGTAGCCGAGTTCACCCCGCAGGATCAGTACGTCCCAGGCCTTGCCCGCGGGCAGCAGCGCGATCCCCAGGGGATTGCGCTCCCATTCCCAGCGGCAGGCCTCGGGATCCGGAGCAACGGACGCCAGCCACTCGACCGCCGTTTTCGCCCCAGCCATGGGGACCTCCCTTTCTCTGTGAACGCTGGTCGCGTCACGGGAGAGAGGGAGGTTTCCCCGGAGCATTACGCGGGTTCCGCCATGTCGTGGGAGTGAATCAGATCACTGCCGACGAGCTGGGCGTACGCCTGCGGATCTCTGACCGACCGCACGCGCCCTCAGCTGTCGAACCCCAGGCCCAACCGGTCCATCGTCTTCAGCCACAGATTGCGCCGGCCGCCGCGGGTGTCGGCCCGTGCCAGCGACCACTTGGTGAGCGCGATGCCCGTCCAGGCGAACGGCTCGGGCGGGAACGGCAACGGCTTCCTGCGGACCATCTCCAGCGACGTCCGCTCGGTGCGCTCTCCCGCCAGCAGGTCCAGCATCACGTCCGCGCCGAAGCGGGTGGCGCCGACGCCGAGGCCGGTGAAGCCCGCCGCGTACGCCACCCGGCCGGCGTGCGCGGTGCCGAAGAACGCCGAGAAGCGCGAGCAGGTGTCGATCGCGCCGCCCCAGGCGTGGGTGAAGCGGACGCCCTCCAGCTGCGGGAAGCAGGTGAAGAAGTGGTCGGCCAGCTTGGCGTAGGTCTCCGGGCGGTCGTCGTACTCGGCCCGGACCCGGCCGCCGTACGGATAGATCGCGTCGTAACCGCCCCACAGGATGCGGTTGTCGGCGCTCAGCCGGAAGTAGTGGAACTGGTTGGCGCTGTCCCCGAGGCCTTGCCTGTTCCGCCAGCCGACGTCGGCGAGCTGCGCCTCGCTCAGGGGTTCGGTCATCAGCGCGTAGTCGTAGACGGGGACCGTGTACGCGCGCACCCGCTTGACCAGGCTCGGGAAGATGTTCGTGCCGAGCGCGACCCGGCGGGCGCGGATCGACCCGTACGGCGTGCGTACGGCCATGCCTGCGCCGTACGGCCGCAGGGTGAGGGCGGGGGTGTGCTCGTAGACGCGGACGCCGAGGCGCAGGCAGGCCCGCTTGAGGCCCCAGGCCAGTTTCGCCGGGTTGAGCAGCGCGACGCCGGTGCGGTCGTGCAGGCCGGCCAGGAAGGTGGGGGACGCGACCTGCTCCCGGACCGCTTCCGCGTCCAGGAACTCGGTGCCGGTCGCGAGCCCCTTGTCCGTCAACTCCTGGTGCCAGGCGCGGAGTTCGTCGGCCTGGTGGGGTTCGGTGGCGACGTCGATCTCGCCGGTGCGTTCGAAGTCGCAGTCGAGGGAGTGGCGGGCGACCGACTTCTCGATCTCGTCCAGGTTCCGCGCGCCGAGTTCTTCGAGCTGGTGGATCTCGTCCGGCCAGCGCGCCAGGCCGTTCGCGAGGCCGTGGGTGAGGGACGCGGCGCAGAAGCCCCGTTGCGGCCCGAGGCGGCCCAGCCCACCTCGCGGCCCTCGACGAGCACGACGTCCCGCTGCGGGTCGCGCTCCTTGGCGATCAGGGCGGTCCACAGTCCGCTGTACCCGCCGCCCACCACCAGCAGGTCGCAGCTCTCGGCGCCGGTGAGGGCGGGCTCGGGGCGGGGCCTGCCGGGGTCGTCCAGCCAGTAGGCGACCGGCTGGGCGTCGGAAAGGGACCTGGTCCACATGCTCATGGCGCTTGGGGCCATGATTTCAACTCCCCACAGAGTTTTTCGGGTTACGCCTTTTGCCTGTTGCGGCGATTACTGATGACCATTCCGGTCAGCACGAACAGTACGGCGATCAGGAACATGGCCGTACCGATGACATTGATCTGAACGGGCGTTCCGCGCTGCGCCGAGCCCCAGACGAACATGGGGAAGGTGACGGTGGAGCCCGCGTTGAAATTGGTGATGATGAAATCGTCGAAGGAGAGCGCGAAGGCGAGCAGCGCGCCCGCCGCGATCCCGGGGGCCACGATGGGCAGGGTGACGCGTACGAAGGTCTGCACCGGCCCCGCGTAGAGGTCCCGGGCGGCTTCCTCAAGGCGTGGGTCCATCGACATCACGCGTGCCTTCACGGCGACGACGACGAAGCTGAGGCAGAACATGATGTGGGCGATCAGGATCGTCCAAAAGCCCAGCTGGGCGCCCAGGTTGAGGAACAGGGTGAGCAGTGAGGCCGCCATGACGACCTCGGGCATCGCCATCGGGAGGAAGATGAGCGAGTTGACGGCGCCCCGCGCGCGGAAGCGGTACCGCACCAGCGCGAAGGCGATCATCGTGCCGAGGACGGTCGCCCCGATGGTCGCCCAGAAGGCGATCCGCAGGCTGAGCGAGAGCGAGCCGCACATTCCGGCGACGCCGCAGGGATCACGCCAGGCGTCCGTCGAGAACTGCTGCCACTCGTAATTGAAGCGGCCCTTCGGTCTGTTGAAGGAGAACACCGTGACGACGATGTTCGGCAGCAGCAGATAGCCGAGCGTGACGAGTCCCGCGATGACGACGAAATGGCTCTTGAGCCAGCGCCCGATCGAATTCACGAAGGCCATTTAGACCAGGTCCTCCGTTCCGGACTTGCGGATGTAGAGGGTGACCATGACGAGGATCGCGGCCATGAGAAGGAAGGAGAGGGCGGCGGCCGTCGGATAGTCGAGGATGCGCAGGAACTGCGTCTGGATGACGTTGCCGATCATGCGGGTGTCCGTGGAGCCGAGCAGGTCGGCGTTGACGTAGTCGCCGCTCGCCGGGATGAAGGTGAGCAGCGTGCCGGAGACCACGCCCGGCATCGACAGCGGGAAGGTGACCTTGCGGAAGGTCGTGAAGGGCCTGGCGTAGAGGTCGCCGGCCGCTTCGTGCAGCCGTCCGTCGATGCGTTCGAGCGAGGTGTAGAGCGGCAGGATCATGAACGGCAGGAAGTTGTACGTCAGACCGCACACCACCGCGAGCGGCGTGGCCAGCACCCGGTCGCCGGCCGTGACGCCGAGCCAGCTGGTGACGTCCAGGACGTGCAGCGAGTTGAGGGCGCCGACGACCGGGCCGCCGTCCGCGAGGATCGTCTTCCAGGCGAGCGTCCGGATCAGGAAGCTGGTGAAGAACGGCGCGATGACCAGGATCATGATCAGGTTGCGCCAGCGTCCCGCGCGGAACGCGATCAGGTACGCGAGCGGATAGCCCAGCACCAGACAGAGGACGGTCGCGGCACCGGCGTACAGCACCGAGCGCAGGAACTGCGGCCAGTAGTCGGCCAGCGCGTCCCAGTAGGTCGCGAAGTGCCAGGTGACCTTGTAGCCCTCTTCCAGGGAGCCCGTCTGCACGGACGTGGAGACCTGGTAGACCATCGGCAGCGCGAAGAACACGAACAGCCACAGCAGACCGGGCAGAAGCAGCCAGTACGGCGTCCAGCGGCCTCTTCGGCGCGGGGGCTTCTTCGCCGGTGCGGGCGCCAATGGTGGCGCGGCCGGGGTCGCGGTGGCCATCAGACGGCCGCCTCGTCGTCGACCGTCCCGACGCCTGCGTCTATGTCCTGGTCGGCGTCCAGACCGAACGTGTGCGCGGGGTTCCAGTGCAGGACGACCTCCGCGCCGGGGGCCAGCCGGGCGTCGCGGTCGATGTTCTGGACGTACACCTCGAAGTCGGGGCAGACGGGGCTGTCGACGACGTACTGCGTGGAGACGCCGATGAAACTGGTGTCGGCGATCGTGCCGGTGATGCGGTTGCGGCCGGCCGGGATGTCGCCGGCGTCGTCCGCGTGCGTGAGGGAGATCTTCTCCGGGCGGACCCCCACCAGCACCTTGCCGCCGGCCCTGGTCGGCGCGGAGCAGCGGGCCTCGGGGAGCAGAAGCTTGCCGCCGCCCGCCTTGACGACGATCTCGTCGCCGCTCTTGCTGTCCACCTCGGCCTCGATGAGGTTGGAGGTGCCGAGGAAGTTCGCGACGAACGTGGTGTGCGGGTTCTCGTACAGATCGGCGGGCGAGCCGAGCTGCTCGACCCTGCCCCCGTTCATCACGGCGACCGTGTCGGCCATCGTCATGGCCTCCTCCTGGTCGTGAGTGACATGGACGAACGTGATGCCGACCTCGGTCTGGATGCGCTTCAGCTCCAGCTGCATCTGGCGGCGCAGCTTGAGGTCGAGGGCGCCGAGCGGTTCGTCGAGGAGCAGCACCTTGGGGGTGTTGATCAGCGCGCGGGCCACGGCGACGCGCTGCTGCTGGCCGCCGGAGAGCTGGTGCGGCTTCTTGCGCGCCTGCTCACCGAGCTGGACGAGCTCCAGCATGTCGTCGACCTGCTTCTTCACCGACTTGATGCCTCGCCGGCGCAGACCGAAGGCGACGTTCTCGAAGATGTCGAGGTGCGGGAAGAGGGCGTACGACTGGAAGACGGTGTTCACCGGCCGCTTGTAGGGCGGCAGGTTCGTGACCTCCTGCTCGCCGAGGAAGACGGTCCCGGAGGAAGGTTCCTCCAGGCCCGCGATCATCCGCAGGGTCGTGGTCTTCCCGCAGCCGGACGCGCCGAGCAGGGCGAAGAAGGAGCCCTGCGGGACGGTGAGGTCGAGGGGGTGTACGGCGGTGAAGGAGCCGTATCTCTTGCTGATCCCGGAGAGACGGACGTCGCCGCCGTGGTCTGTGCTGGTGCTGGTCATGGTGTGGTCCTTGGGGAGTCGGAGGGGTGTCGCACCGCTGGGGGCAGGCGTGGCCGGGCCTGTCCGGCGGATCAGGTCGCAGGGAGTCGACGGCGCCTTATCAGCGCAGGTGAGCGGGGTGTGGTGCGTCTGGCTGCAAGGCGGAGGAGGGCGTCGAAGCGGAGCTTCGGCAACCGACGACAACGCCGCAGACGGGCGTGCCACACCCCGCGTCTGCGGCATGATCCGCCGGACAGGCCCTAGGCCCCTGTCAACTTCGCGAACTTCTCCTCGTACGCCGTCTCTTCCTTCTGGCTCAGCGACCGGAAGGCGTGGGACTTCGCGGCCATCGCCGCGTCGGGAATGATCAGCGGGTTGTCCGCCGCGTCCTTGTCGAGCTTCGCGAGGTACGGCTTCACCCCGTCGACGGGGCACACGTAGTTGATGTAGGCGGCCAGTTCGGCGGCCGGCTCGGGCTCGTAGTAGTAGTCCATGAGCCGCTCGGCGTTCGTCTTGTGGCGCGCCTTGTTGGGGATCAGCATGTTGTCGCTGGAGGTGATGTAGCCGCTGTCCGGGATGATGAAGTCGATGTCCGGGCTGTCCGCCTTGAGCTGGACCACGTCGCCCGCCCAGGCGATACAGGCCGCGAAGTCGCCCGAGGTCAGGTCGGCCGTGTAGTCGTTGCCGGAGAAGCGGCGGATCTGGCCCTTGTCCACGGCCTTCTGGAGCCGGGCGATGGCCGCGTCGTAGTCGTCGTCGGTGAACTTCGCCGGGTCCTTGCCCATGTCGAGCAGGGTCATGCCGATGCTGTCACGCATCTCTGAGAGGAAACCGACGCGCCCCTTCAGCTTGGGGTTGTCGAGCATGTCGGAGACCGACTTCACCTCGACGCCGTCCAGCGCCTTCTTGTTGTAGGCGATGACGGTCGAGATGCCCTGCCAGGGATAGGAGTAGGCGCGGCCCGGGTCCCAGTCGGGGCTGCGGAACTGCTGCGACAGGTTCGCGTACGCGTGCGGAAGGTTCGACGCGTCCAGTTTCTGGACCCAGCCGAGCCGGATCAGCCGGCCGGCCAGCCAGTCGGTGAGGACGATGATGTCCCGGCCGGTGTCCTGGCCCGCGGCGAGCTGCGGCTTGATCTTGCCGAAGAACTCGACGTTGTCGTTGATGTCCTCGGTGTACTTGACCTTGATGCCGGTCCGCTCGGTGAACGCGTCGAGCGTGGGGTGGTGCTTCTCGCTCTCGTCGACGTCCATGTACTCGGTCCAGTTGGAGAAGTTGACGGTCTTCTCCTTGGCCGAGTGGTCGTCCGCGGAGACGCCTCCCGCGGTCTTGCCGGCCGCGGGGATGCCGCAGCCGGTCAGCGCACCGAGGCCGCCGGCCACCAGGGCGCCGCCCGCGGAGGCGCGCAGCAGGGACCGGCGGGTGAGGGCGGCCCTGCCGTTGCGGAAGCTGCGCCGCATGGCGGCCACCTGGGCCGGGGAAAGGCGGTCGGGCTCGTACTGCTCCATGCGCGTGATGCCCTTTCGGGAGGGTGTGCGGCCGCTGGTCGGTCGGCCTGTGTCCGGTCAGCGGTCCCCGAAGATCGTGCGGTGCCAGTCCTTCCGGGCAACCGCGGTGTTGTCGAACATGACGTGCTTGATCTGTGTGTACTCCTCGAACGAGTACGCGGACATGTCCTTGCCGAAGCCGGACGCCTTGTACCCGCCGTGGGGCATCTCGCTGATGATCGGGATGTGGTCGTTGACCCACACGCAGCCCGCCTTGATCTCGCGGGTGGCGCGGTTCGCCCGGTAGACGTCCCGGCTCCAGGCGGAGGCGGCGAGACCGTAGGGCGTGTCGTTGGCGAGCGCGATGCCCTCGTCGTCGCTGTCGAAGGGGAGGACGACGAGCACGGGCCCGAAGATCTCGGACTGGACGATCTCACTGTCCTGGGCGGCGTCGGCGACCAGGGTGGGCCGGTAGTAGGCGCCGCTCTTCAGCTCCCCCTGGGGAGCCTCGCCGCCGGTCACCACGCGCGCGTAGGAACGCGCCCGCTCGACGAAACCGGCGACCCGGTCGCGCTGCGCGTGCGAGATGAGCGGCCCGAGATCGGTGCCCGGGGCGAACGGGTCTCCGAGCCGGACGGTGTCCATGAGGGCGGCCGTCCTCGCGACGAACTCCTCGTACAGCGGGCGTTGCACGTACGCGCGCGTGGCGGCCGTGCAGTCCTGCCCGGTGTTGATGAGGGCGCCGGCGACAGCCCCGTTCACGGCGGCGTCGAGGTCGGCGTCGTCGAAGACGACGAAGGGGGCCTTGCCGCCCAGTTCCAGGTGGAGCCGCTTGACGGTGGCGGTGGCTACCTCGGCGACCCGCTTGCCGACGGCGGTGGACCCGGTGAAGGACGTCATGACGACGTCGGGATGCCCGACGAGATGCTCACCGGCCTCCTTGCCGGTCCCGGTGACGATGTTGACGACACCGTCCGGGATCCCGGCCGCGGTGGCCGCCTCGGCGAAGAGGAGCGAGGTCAGCGGGGTCAGCTCGGCGGGCTTGAGCACGATCGTGTTGCCGGCCGCGATCGCCGGGAGGATCTTCCAGGCCGCCATCTGGAGGGGGTAGTTCCAGGGCGCGACGGACCCGACGACTCCGATGGGTTCCCGGCGGACGTACGAGGTGTGGTCACCGGAGTACTCCCCGGCCGACTGCCCCTGGAGGTGGCGGGCGGCGCCGGCGAAGAACGCGGTGTTGTCGATCGTCCCCGGGACGTCGAACTCGCGGGTCAGCTTGAGCGGCTTGCCGCACTGGAGGGACTCGGCGCGCGCGAACTCCTCGGCACGCTCGGCGAGGACGGCGGCGAACCGGTGGAGCGCGTCGGAACGCTCACCCGGGGTGGCCCCGGCCCAGCCCGGGAAGGCCGCGCGGGCGGCGGCGACAGCGGCGTCCACGTCGTCGGGACCGGCCAGCTCGTACGTGTAGACCGCGTCGCCCGTGGCGGGGTCGACGACCCTGTGCGTACGGCCGGAGGTGCCGCGGGTCAGACGGCCCGCGATGTACTGCGCGCCGGCCGCGAGCCGCTCCTGTGCCGGGAAGCGATGGCCCGGATTGTGCATGTCGCTCTCCTCCGTGACCCGCCCCGGACTGCGGGGGTCAACGTAGCTCCAGGTCGATTTGAGTGCCGATCCTGACAGAGTAAGTGGACTCCAACAAGGGATTCCGTTGTTGCCATTTGGTTACGCGACGAAATCTGTCGACCAGGTGTCGAGTGGGACGGGAAATAGAAGGACGCGATGTCAGTGGTGAATGCCAGACTCGCGTGCATGGGGAAACTCGCAGCGAGCACCGCCGATACGGGGCAGCCGGGGCAGATCGATTCATTGGAGGCTCTGACCAGGGAAGTCCGTGCGGGGGCCCGGGTCAAGTACCTGCACTTCTGGGGGCACCGACCCCGCCCGGACGGCCGTGTGGGACCGAGCTGTCTCAGCCAGTGGTGGCCGTCGGCGTTCTCGGTGGACGGGGTGGAGTACGCGACGGCCGAGCACTGGATGATGGCCGCCAAGGCCCGCCTCTTCGAGGACACGGAGGCGGAGCACCGGGCGGTCACGGCGTCGAACCCGGCACTGGCGAAGAAGGCCGGCCGGCTCGTGCGCGGCTTCGACGAGGCCGTGTGGGAGCGCGAGCGGTTCGGGATCGTGGTCGAGGGCAGCGTCCACAAGTTCGCCGCACACAGTGACCTGCGGGAGTTTCTGCTGGGCACGGGCAGGAGAGTGCTGGTGGAGGCGAGCCCGGTGGACCGCGTATGGGGCATCGGCCTGGCCGCGGACGACGAGGCGGCGATGGACCCCGCTCGGTGGCGGGGGCCGAACCTGCTGGGGTTCGCCCTGATGGCGGCGCGGGAGCGCTTGCGGGCGGGTTAGGCAGGCGCCCTGAAGACGCGTTTCGCCCTCAGTCGAAACGGTTCCGGTAGGCCGGGCCGGGCTGGAAGCGGGAGTCGGTCTCACTGGCGCGGTGGAGGGGGACGGCACCGCGGGCGATGGCCTCGGCGACCTGGTCGTGCAATTCCTTCGCCTTGGCCGCGTTGATCACGGGGCCGAAGTCCAGTGCCGGGTAAGGGTCGTCGGCCTT
>NZ_AEJB01000218.1 GCF_000331005.1 Streptomyces turgidiscabies Car8 | reverse complement strand
GCCGAACCAGCCGAACTAGCCGACCTTGACGACGTCCTCGACATCGTCGCCGTCATCGATCGCGTTCGCGCCCCGGCCGCCACGGCCGCCATGGACGACCGCAGCTCCCCCGCGCCCGGTCTTCTGCCGGACGACGGCGATGGCGAGTACGACGGCGGCGACCAGCAGCGAGAGCAGTACGGTCTCGCGGCCGTCGTGCTCGGTGTCGGTGAGCATGTAGCCGAGGACGAACACGATGAGGGCGGCGGTCGCCCAGGTCAGATACGGGTACAGCCACATCCGCACGACGAGCTTCTCCGGGGACTCGCGCTCGATGATCTTCCGCATGCGCAGCTGCGAGAAGCAGATGACCAGCCAGACGAACAGGGCGACGGCGCCGGAGGAGTTGACGAGGAAGAGGAAGACCGAGTCGGGGAACTTGTAGTTGAAGAAGACGGCGACGAAGCCGAAGACGACCGAGGCGACGATCGCCGCGAGCGGCACACCGCGCGAGGTGGTCCGTGCGAACGCCTTGGGCGCGTCACCGCGCTGCCCGAGCGAGAAGGCCATGCGGGAGGCCGTGTAGAGCCCGGAGTTGAGACAGGACAGCACCGAGGTCAGCACGATGAAGTTCATGATCTGACCGGCGTGCGCGATACCCAGGGAGTCCAGGGCGGCGACGTACGAGCCCTTCTCCTTGATCGAGGGGTCGTTCCACGGCAGCAGGGTGACGACGACGAAGATCGACCCGAGATAGAAGACGCCGACACGCCAGATGATGCTGTTGGTGGACTTGGTGACGGCCCGCTGCGGGTCCTCGGACTCCCCGGCGGCCAGCGTGGCGATCTCGCTCCCCATGAAGGAGAAGACGACGAGCAGCACGCCGGTGAGGATGGCGCCGGGCCCGTTGGGCAGGAAGCCGCCGTGGTCGGTCAGATTGCCGAGCCCGGCCTTGTCGCTGTCGACTCCGGGCAGAACGCCGAACACGGCGAGCGCGCCGATGATGACGAAGGCGCTGATGGCGACGACCTTGATACCGGCGAACCAGAACTCGAACTCGCCGTAGGAGCCGACCGAGACGAGGTTGGTCGCGGTCAGCACCATCATCACGATGAGCGCCCAGGCCCACTGCGGTACGGCGGGTATCCACCCTTCGAGGATGGTGGCCCCGGCGGTCGCCTCGACGGCGAGCACGACGACCCAGAAGAACCAGTACAGCCAGCCGATGGAGAACCCGGCCCAGCGTCCGAGCGCGCGGTCGGCGTGCGCGGAGAAAGAGCCGGAGGTCGGATTGGCGGCGGACATCTCACCGAGCATCCGCATCACCAGCACGACGAGCGTGCCGACCAGGGCGTACGAGAGAAGAATGCCCGGCCCGGCGGTACGGATACCGGAGCTGGACCCGACGAAGAGTCCGGCGCCGATGACACCGCCGATGGCGATCATCGAGAGATGCCGGTTCTTGAGCCCGGCCTGAAGACCGGAGGGTGGGGAGGAGCTCGGCTGCGAGGTCATGGGGGAATTCCTTTGCGCCGGGTGAAGCCGGGTGAACGGGTGAGCGCGCCGGTGGGGACGGCGTTAAACATCCGGTCCAGTGAATCGGAGGCAAAGAGATTCCTGAACCTTTGAATCCAGATCGTTACTTGAGGTTTTCTTGAGGTTTCGCGGTATTGCCCTGGGATTTCGGGATCAACCCCCGGCGCTGCTTCCCCGAAACACACATGTCACACTCGGACCATGCGCGTGTATCTCGGCTCCGACCATGCGGGCTTCGAACTCAAGAACCACCTCGTCGAGTGGCTCAAGGAGGCCGGCCACGACCCCGTGGACTGCGGCCCCCACATCTATGACGCCGTCGACGACTACCCGCCCTTCTGCCTCCGCGCCGCAGAGCGCACGGCGGCCGACCCGGGCGCCCTCGGCATCGTGATCGGCGGCTCCGGCAACGGCGAGCAGATCGCGGCGAACAAGGTGAAGGGCGTGCGCGCGGCGCTGGCCTGGAGCGAGGAGACCGCGTCGCTGGGCCGCCAGCACAACAACGCCAACGTCGTCGCGGTGGGCTCCCGCATGCACACGCAGGACGAGGCGACGAAGTTCGTGGAGACCTTCCTGGCGACCCCGTTCTCGGAGGACACCCGCCACATCCGCCGCATCGACATGCTGACGGCGTACGAGACGACGGGCGACCTCCCGGAAATCCCGGCACACCACCCGCAGAGCTAGCACCGGCCCGCACCCCAGCCCGTCCGGCGCTTGAGGAGGAGCGACCCGCGCTTCTTGCTGTCACCTCGGCCGAGGCGTTATCCCTTCAAGCGCCGGCCGGCATTCCCAGCCCGTCCGGCGCTTGAGGACGAGGCCGTTCAGGCCGATGGGGGGGGG
>NZ_AEJB01000217.1 GCF_000331005.1 Streptomyces turgidiscabies Car8 | reverse complement strand
CGCCGGTTCCGGTACCAATTCCGGTACCGGCTCCCGCACCAACTCCTGTACTAACTCTGGTAGATCGCCTCGATCTCGTCCGCGTAGTCCTTCGCCACCACATTGCGCTTGAGCTTCAGGGACGGCGTCAGGTGGCCCGACTCCTCGGTGAACTGGGAGGCCAGAATGCGGAACTTCCGCACCGATTCCGCTTTCGACACCGCGGCGTTGCCGTCGTCGACCGCGCCCTGGATCACCGCGAGGAGATCCGGGTCATGGGCGAGCGACGCCGCGGTGGACCCGGCCGGCTTGCCGTGCTCCTCGGCCCAACGCCCCAGGAACTCCTCGTCGATGGTGACCAGCGCGCCCACGAACGGCCGCCCGTCGCCCACCACCATGCACTCCCCGACCAGCGCGTGCGCGCGGATACGGTCCTCGATCACGGCCGGGGCGACGTTCTTGCCGCCCGCGGTGACGATGATCTCCTTCTTGCGGCCGGTGATGCTGAGATAGCCGTCCTCGTCGAGGGTCCCGATGTCGCCGGTGTGGAACCAGCCGTCGGCCAGCGCCTCCTCGGTCGCGCCCGGGTTGTTCCAGTACTCCTTGAAGAGGTGCTCGCCGTGCAGGAGCACCTCGCCGTCGTCGGCGATACGCACGACCGAGCCGGGCAGCGGCTGGCCGACCGAGCCGATCTTCTGCCGGTCCCACGGGTTGAACGCGGTGGCCGCACAGGACTCGGTCAGGCCGTAGCCCTCAAGCACCGTGAAGCCGATCCCGCGGAAGAAGTGCCCGAGCCGCTCACCGAGCGGGGCGCCGCCGGAGATGGCGTACTCGCCCTTGCCGCCGAGGACCGCGCGCAGCTTGCTGTAGACGAGCTTGTCGAACGTCTTGTACTTGATCTTCAGGCCGAGGGACGGACCCGACGGGGTGTCCAGCGCCCGGCTGTACAGGATCGCCGTGTCGGCGGCCTTGTCGAAGATCTTGCCCTTGCCGTCCGCCTGCGCCTTGGCGCGCGCCGAGTTGTAGACCTTCTCGAAGACACGCGGCACACCGAGGATCAACGTCGGCCGGAACGAGGCCAGTTCGTCGGTGAGGTTCTTGATGTCCGGGACCATGCCCAGCTTGATCGGCGCCATCATCGGCGCGATCTGCACCAGCCGCCCGAAGACGTGCGCGAGCGGCAGGAAGAGGAGGACCGAGCACTCGCCGGTCCGGAACAGGGGCCGCAGCCGCTCTACGACGTTGCCGCACTCGGCGAAGAAGCTGCGGTGCGTCAGCACACAGCCTTTGGGCCGGCCGGTCGTACCGCTCGTGTACACGATGGTCGCCGGGTCGTCGGCCTTCGTCCGCGCACCGCGTTCCTCGACGGCCGCGTCGCTGACGTCCTGGCCCGCCCGCCCCAGCTCCTCCACCGCGCCCGCGTCGATCTGCCAGACGTGCTTCAGCCCGGGCAGCCGGTCGCGCACCGACTCGACGGAGGCGGCGTGTCCTTCCAGCTCCACGATGATCGCGGTGGCCCCGGAGTCACTGAGGATCCACTGCACCTGCTCGGTGGAGCTGGTCTCGTACACGGGTACGGTCACCGCGCCCGCGCACCAGATCGCGAAGTCGAACAGGGTCCACTCGTAGCGCGTACGGGACATCAGGGCGACCCGGTCGCCCTGCGCGACCCCGGAGGCGATGAGGCCCTTCGCGGCGGTGAGCACCTCGGCGAGGAAGGTCGTGGCCGTCACGTCCTGCCAGACGCCGTCCACCTTGCGGGCGATGACGGCGACATCCGGATGCTGCGCGGCGTTTCGGCGGACGATGTCGGTCAGATTTCCGTCCGCGGGGACCTCGTACAAAGCCGGAAGGCTGAACTCGCGCAAGACTGCTGCTCCTCATAGGGCGCCGGCGCCACGACGTTGTGCGATGCGACGGTGCGGTCCATGGCTCGGGCAAGTACTCGCGGATCTCGTAGTTGAAATCCTGAGTACGACTGGACTGCCCGGACGTTACCCGCCGGTATGGCTTCTACGACAGGGGGACCGGCGAGATGTTCGCGGCGTCACACGGGTTGGTGTCTTTTACGCACAGTAGTGCACGGTTTTCTTGACTGACCAGTAACCGTGAGCGACCCCCCTCTTCTGTTCACCCGTACCGCACACGCCTACCCTTGATCGCCATGGCACCCACACCGCGGGGCAACCCACAAGGGCAGAGGACGCGCGTCCACGTGGTCAGCGACGTGCACGGCAACGTGCGCGACCTGGCCGTAGCCGGTGCGGGCGCGGACGCCCTGATCTGCCTGGGCGACCTGGTCCTCTTCCTCGACTACGCCGACCACTCGCGCGGCATCTTCCCCGACCTCTTCGGCGCCGAGAACGCGAGCCGCCTCGTCGCGCTGCGCACGGCCCGCCGCTTCGAGGAGGCGCGCGAACTCGGGGCCCGGCTGTGGTCCGGCGTCGGTGCGGACCGGGCGACGGTGATCGAGAAAGCGGTACGCAAGCAGTACGCCGAACTGTTCGCCGCGCTCCCGACCCCGACGTACGCCACCTACGGCAACGTCGACATGCCGACACTGTGGCCGGAGTACGCCGGACCGGGCACCCGGGTCCTGGACGGGGAGCGGGTGGAGATCGGGGGCCGGACCTTCGGCTTCGTCGGCGGCGGCCTCCGGACGCAGATGCGCACGCCGTACGAGATCAGCGACGAGGAGTACGCGGCGAAGATCGAGGCGGTCGGCGAGGTCGACGTACTGTGCACGCACATTCCGCCGGAGGTCCCGGAGTTGGTGTACGACACGGTCGCGCGCCGCTTCGAACGCGGCAGCCGCGCGCTGCTCGACGCGATCCGGCGCACGCGCCCCCGGTACGCCCTGTTCGGCCACGTCCACCAGCCGCTGGCCCGGCGGATGCGGATAGGCGGCACGGAGTGCGTGAACGTGGGGCACTTCGCGGGGAGCGGGCAGCCCTGGGTGCTCGAATGGTGACCGGGTCCGGGTGACAACGGCCCGCCCCGCGCGGGGTAGCCTTCACGCTGCACGTACGTGCGCACCAACCCTCCCTCACCGGACCGCATCTGGAGGAGCCACTTCGATGGCGGAATTCACCAGTTCGAGCATCACGATCGAGGCGGCACCGAACGAGGTGATGGCGGTGATCGCCGACTTCGCCCGTTACCCGGACTGGACCGGCGAGGTGAAGGAGGCGGAGGTCCTGAAGACCGACGCCCAGGGCCGCGCCGAGCAGGTCCGCCTGGTCATGGACGCCGGCGCGATCAAGGACGACCAGACCCTCGGCTACACCTGGACCGGCGACGACAAGGTCTCGTGGACCCTGGTCAAGTCGCAGATGCTGCGTGCGCTGGACGGCTCGTACATCCTCAAGGCGGCGGGCCCCGGGGCGACCGAGGTCACCTACCAGCTGACGGTGGACGTCAAGATCCCGATGCTGGGCATGATCAAGCGCAAGGCGGAGAAGGTCATCATCGACCGCGCGCTGGCGGGCCTGAAGAAGCGGGTGGAGGAACCCAAGTAGCTTTCCCACCCGCCCGTTTCCAGCCCGTCTGCCGGGCACCCTCGAGACGGCGGTGCCGTCCGCTTCTTCAGCGACGGCCCCGCATCTCCGGTGCAGGTCTGTGTTTCGAGCGCGGGCCGCGCATCTCCAGCGCCAGCGGCACACATCCGACTGCGGCCCCGCACCCCAGCGTCGGCCCACATTCCCGGCCGCACCGGCCTCCCCCAACAGGCGCAGGTCCGCATTCCTGGCCGCACCGGCATCTCTTCAGGCGCGGGCCCGCGTTTCCAGCCCGTCCGGCGCTTGAGGACAAGGCCCGTTCAGGGCCGGAGCGGGGGTCTGGGGGCGGCAGCCCCCAGGGGCCCGGCGTCACACCGGTACCGTTCACCCACATGCGCACCATCCTCCTCACCGGCCCAGGCGGCTCGGGCCGCACCACCCTCGCCGCGGCCACCGCACTGAGCGCGGCGCGCGACGGCACCCCCACCCTCGTCCTCAGCACCGACCGCACCGACACCCTCGGCGCCGCCCTCGGCACCCCCACGGGCCCCACCCCCGTTTCCGTACCGGGCACCCCCCACCTCACCGCCTGGCGCCCCGACGCGGCGGAACGCTTCCGCGCCGACCTCACCGCTTTCCAGGACCGCGGCGCCAACGTCCTCGACTTCCTCGGCGCCTCCCGGCTCGACCCCGAGGAACTCACCCCCCTCCCCGGCGCCGAGGAACTCGCCCTGCTGCGCGCCCTGCGCGACGCCGCGCTCTCGGAGGCGTACGGCCTCCTCGTGGTCGACCTCCCGCCCACCCCGCAGGCCCTCGCCCTCCTGGCCCTGCCCGACGAACTCCGCCGCTATCTGCGCCGCCTTCTCCCGGCCGAACGCCAGGCCGCCCGCGCCCTGCGCCCCGTACTCGGCCGCCTCGCCGGCGTCCCGATGCCCGCGGAGTGGCTGTACGAGGCCGCCGCCCGCTGGGACGTGGAACTGGCCGCCGTCACCGCGGTCGTCGAGGACCGGGACACCGTCGTACGCCTGGTCGCCGAACCCGGTCCGGCCGGCACGGACGCCGTACGCGCCGCCACGGTGGGACTCGCCCTGCGCGGCCTGCGCGCGGACGCGCTGATCGCCAACCGCGTCCTGCCGGAACCCTCGACCGACCCCTGGCTCGCCTCCGTCACCGCCCAGCAGCGCAAGACCCTGGAGGAGTGGCAGGAGACGCACGCCCTCCACCAGGTGCCGCACCTAGGCCACGACCCGCGCGGCACCGGCGACCTGGCCGCTCTGCGCGCCCCCGTCGTCAACCAAACCCCCGCCACCGTCGAGTGGCCCGTGACCGACCACCTCGCCGACGACGGTGTGCTCCTCTGGCACATCCCGCTGCCCGGCGCGATACGCGACGAGCTCGACCTGGTCCGGCGCGGAGACGAACTCGTCCTCACCGTGGGCCCGTTCCGCCGTATCGTCGCGCTGCCCTCGGCACTGCGCCGCTGCTCGGTGGCCGGCGCCGCCCTGCGCGACGGCGAGCTGAGGATCCGTTTCGCGCCGGACCCGGATCTCTGGCCGCAGGCACGATGAACCGCGTACGTCCATTCGGGTACCGTCGGTAGAGACGAACCGTAGTCAGGAGTCCGCCATGAGCGAAGAGCGCCCCACATTCGACGCCGCTCGGGGCGACGCGGCCGACGAGGCACCGTACGAGAAGCCCGAGACCGACGCCGACGCGTGGGCGAAGGCCTGCGCCGAGGACCTCGAAGCGGAGAAGGCACGCCGCCGGGCCCAGTACGGCCCGCCGCCCGGCTCCGCCGCCGAGGAACTGCGCAAGCTCGTCGACGCCGTCTCGGACAAGCTGTCGTCCCTCCAGTCACCCCTGCTCGGCGCGGTCGCCCAGGGCACCGCCCAGCAGGTGGTGCGCCAGGTCGTCCAGCAGGCCAAGGCCGCCGTGGAACCGATGATCGAACGCAACCCGGACGTCTTCGACCACCTGGCAGCCGCGGGCAACGAACTGCTGGCCGCCTACCGCTCGGCCGCCGAGTCCCAGGAACGCCGCTGGACGACCAGGGAGGCCGAGCGCACGAGGAACCGGGGCGAGGGCACCGGCTCCGGCTCCGCCGAACGCATCGACCTGGACTGAGCCCCCTCCGGACACCGCCACGGACCCGGACACCGCCACTGACACTCCTCCGGTCACGTCCCGCCGCGCCCGCCCACCGTACGGACGACGGGAACCCGGAGACAGTGCCTCGGGTACCGTTGCCCGTAGCGGGGCTCGACCGAAACTGAGGGATTCATGGGACTCACCATCGGCGTCGACATCGGCGGCACGAAGATCGCGGCCGGCGTGGTCGACGAGGAAGGCAACATCCTCTCGACCCACAAGGTGCCGACCCCGGGCACGCCCGAGGGCATCGTGGACGCCATCGCCGCCGCCGTCGAGGGCGCGCGCGCCGGGCACGAGATCGTGGGCGTCGGCATCGGCGCCGCCGGATACGTGAACCGCCAGCGATCCACGGTCTACTTCGCGCCCAACATCGACTGGCGCGAGGAACCGCTGAAGGACAAGGTCGAGGCTCGCGTGGGCCTGCCGGTCGTCGTCGAGAACGACGCGAACGCGGCGGCGTGGGGCGAGTACAAGTTCGGCGCGGGCAAGGGCCACCGCAACGTCATCTGCATCACCCTGGGCACCGGCCTCGGCGGCGGCATCATCATCGGCAACAAGCTGCGCCGCGGCCACTTCGGCGTGGCCGCCGAGTTCGGCCACATCCGCGTGGTGCCCGACGGGCTGCTGTGCGGCTGCGGCAGCCAGGGCTGCTGGGAGCAGTACGCGTCGGGACGCGCCCTCGTCCGGTACGCAAAGCAGCGCGCCAACGCCACCCCGGAGAACGCCGAACTGCTGCTCTCCCTCGGCGACGGCACCCCCGACGGCATCGAGGGCAAGCACATCTCGATGGCCGCGAGACAGGGCGACCCCGTCGCCGTCGACTCGTACCGCGAACTGGCCCGCTGGGCCGGCTCGGGCCTGGCCGACCTGGCCTCCCTCTTCGACCCCTCCGCCTTCATCGTCGGCGGCGGCCTCTCGGACGAGGGCGAACTGGTCCTCGACCCCATCCGCAGGTCCTACAAGCGCTGGCTGGTGGGCGGCAACTGGCGCCCGGTCGCCGAGGTCATCGCCGCCCAACTGGGCAACAAGGCAGGCATGGTGGGCGCGGCAGACCTGGCCCGCGAGCCAGACCCGATCATGTAGAACACGCCTGACAGCAACGTGCCCGCCGTACCTCGGGGAGAGGAACGGCGGGCCTTGTCACTCGGGGAGGGACAGCGCGCCCTATAGGGGCGCGGGGAACTGCGCGACAAGCCACAGCGGGCCGTCAGACGGCCAACAACCGCACCCCCCACGGCGAGTTCCCGCCATCCCTCCCCCCACCTCCGTATCTTGACCCCCATGGCGACGAACCCCCCGCTCCCCAACTCCCACACGAACCCCGACGGTTCCGCCGTCGTCCGAGTCCTCAGCTACAACATCCGCTCGATGCGCGACGACACCACCGCCCTGGCCCGAGTCATCACCGCCTGCGCCCCCGACCTCGTCCTCATCCAGGAAGCCCCCCGCTTCTTCCGCTGGCGCAAGAAACTCGCCCGCCTCGCAGCCACCTCCGGCCAGGTGCTCCTCACCGGCGGTGCCACCGCAGCCGGCCCCGCCGTTCTCTGCTCCCTGCGCGCGACCGTCGAGCACACCGAGGACGTTCTCCTCCCGCTCACCCCCGGCCACCACCGGCGCGGCTTCGCGACGGCGGTCGTCCGCTTCGGAGAGGCCAGGCTCGGCGTACTGAGCTGCCACCTCAGCCTGCAGAAGGACGAGCGGTACGAGCAGTCGGGCCTGCTCCTCGACCGCCTCGCCGCGCTGGACGTACCGCACGCCGTCGCGGGCGGCGACCTCAACGAACGCCCCACCGGCCGCAGCTTCCGGCGCCTGGCCACCGGCCTCCAGGACTGCTGGACCACGGCCCCCTGGGGTACGGAGTTCACCTCGACGCCCGCCGACCCCCACCAGCGGATCGACGCGATCCTGGCCACGCCCGGCATCGAGGTCCTCGGCTGCGGGGTGCCGGTGGGACACCCCGGCGTGCTGGCCTCGGACCTGAAGGCAGCGACGGATCACCTGCCTGTGCTGGCGGCGTTGCGTGTACCGGCGTCCTGAGCCCCGTCCGCCGGGCGGAGTGCGGCGTTGAGAGGAACTGCCTGAGGGCGGCGACGGACCACCTGCCCGTCCCGGCCGCCCTCAGAATCCCCGCGTCTCGGACGTCCTGAACCGTCCCCGAGCAGGACAGTGAGCCGGGGCAGTGAGCAGGGCAGTGGTCGTCAGACCACCGCCCCCCGCCCCGGATCCTGCTCGTCGTCCTCGTCGCCCTTCATCCGCATCACCAGCGTCGCGAAACCACCGAGGAACCCGCCGATGGCCAGCGTCGTCAGCCACCAGGTCATGTCCCAGCCCAGGAGCACGGCGAGCATCATCAGCACCGGACCGCCGAGCACCGCCAGCCAGGCGAACCGGGCGGTCGTGTCGGAGGCCGGCAGCGGAGGCGGCTCCGGCGGCACGAAGTGGCCTTCGTCGTCATCGTCGAAGTCGTCCTCCGACGCGTCCGGCGCCGAGTAGTCGCGCGGCCCGCCGACCCCCGGGGCGAAGGCGACGGAACTGCCCAGCGGCTTCACCGGCTGACCGTCGCCCTTGGCCACCTTGTCCGCGTTGCCCTTGGGGTCGGGGTCGACCGAGTCACCCGTGTCCTCGTTGGTGTCCGGTTCCAGCAGCGCCAGATCCTCGACCGACTTGAACGGCTTGGCGCCCGGCGGGTCCGGCGGCTCGTCGCCGTACGCCTCCACGATCGCGGCCCACGCGGCCGCCTCGTCGAAGGGCACACCCTTCTCCTCCGGCTCGCGGTCGGAGTCGTGCTCAGCCACCCGTGGCCGTCCCTTCCTGCTGCCCCACTTGGTCTCCCTGCCGGCTCTGGCGAGGCACCCGCGCATCGCCGGCACCCGGCCCAACCGGGCCCTCTGTGTCCTTCGTGTCCTTGGACTCCTTGCCGGCCGCGGGTGCGAGCCGGAGGACGAACGCGTGGCTCTCCTCGAAGATCCGGTCCGCATCATGGTCCAACGTCGCGACGTGGTAGCTCTGTTCCAGCACGATCTCCGCCACGTCCGTGGACGACACCCGGCTCAGCACCCGCGCCGAGTCCGCCGCCGGCACCACATGGTCCGCCCGGCTGCGCAGCAGCAGCATCGGCTGGGTGACCTGCGGCAGCTCGCCGTCGACCAGGCGGTAGAACGTCCGCATCGAGTGCGCCGCGTGCAGCGGGACCCTGGGGTAGCCGACCTCCGCGACGCCCTCCTTCTTGATGTCGCTCACGATGCCCGGTACCGAGGGCACAAGATGACGCACCACCGGAAGGGCGTACGCGGCAAGACCGTGCACCTTGTTCGCCGGGTTGACGACGACGATGCCGCTGATCCGGTCGCCGTACCGCGCGGCGAGCCGCAGGGTCAGCGCGCCGCCCATCGACAGGCCGAAGACGAACACCTGGGTGCAGCGCTCCAGGAGGGCGCGCAGCTCGCGGTCCACCTCCGTGTACCAGTCCTGCCAGCCGGTGAGCTGCATGTCCTCCCAGCGCGTGCCGTGCCCGGGCAGCAGCGGCAGCGAGACGGTCAGTCCGCGCTCGGCGAGGTACTCCGCCCAGGGGCGCAGCGACTGCGGGGAACCGGTGAAACCGTGGCAGAGCAGGACTCCGACCTCCCCGCCCTCATGGCGGTACGGCTCGGCTCCAGGAAGGACCGGCACCATCGGTCTCCTGTTCATGGGGTGGGTTACTGGGGTGGGTGATCACGCAGGGAAGCCACGAGGCTTCGAGGCGTACTTCACCGTACGCGACCGCACTGACACCGACCAGGGCCGTCGGCCTGTTTGACAGTGCTGCGGGTTAAGGTCTGATCCACAGACACAGGAGGCAGTCGGTTGCTGTACGGCGCGATGAAGGTTTCCGTCGGGGTTCCACTGAAGGTCGCCTTCAGGCCCTGGGTGGAAGGCCTGGAGAACGTTCCGGCCGACGGCCCGGCGATCCTGGCGAGCAACCATCTGTCCTTCTCCGACTCGTTCTTCCTCCCCGCGGTCCTCGACCGCAAGGTCACCTTCATCGCGAAGGCCGAGTACTTCACGACGCCCGGTCTCAAGGGCCGGCTGACCGCCGCCTTCTTCAAGGGCGTCGGCCAGCTCCCCGTGGACCGCTCCGGGGCGCGCGGCGCGGGCGAGGCCGCCATCAGGAGCGGGGTCGAAGTCCTCGAGCGCGGTGAGCTGTTCGGCATCTACCCGGAGGGCACGCGCTCGCCGGACGGCCGCCTCTACCGGGGCAAGCCCGGCGGCCTCGCGCGCGTGGCACTGGCCACCGGGGCGCCGGTCATCCCCGTGGCGATGATCGACACCGAGAAGATCCAGCCGCCGGGCAAGGTGATGCCCAAGCTGATGCGCCCCGGCATCCGCATCGGCAAGCCCCTCGACTTCAGCCGGTACAACGGCATGGAACACGACCGCTTCGTACTCCGGGCCGTGACCGACGAGGTCATGTACGAGATCATGAAGCTCTCCGGCCAGGAGTACGTCGACATCTACGCGTCGGCCGCCAAGCGCCGGATCGCGGAAGCGGCGAAGGCGGAGAGACAAGCGGAGAAGCAGGCGCAGAAGGCCCTGGAGAAGGAACGGTCAGGCAACAAGTAGCGGTACCAGGGGGCGGGTTCGGGGTGGGGGACATGGCCGTACGTGAGAGAGCCGGACGTCCGAAGGTCATGCGGATGTCGGTCGAGCAGCCGCTGTGGCGTGCGCTCAGCGGGTACCGCGTCCTGACGATGCTGTACGCGATCGGGTTCGCCGCCAAGGGGTACGACGGGTTCATCCGGCCCTGGGTGGCCGTCGGCTACTTCGTCGTGCTGTTCGTCTGGACCCTCGCGACCCTGCCCAGGGTGGCCAACGCGGCCGCCTGCACGAAGCGTTTCCTCGCCGCCGACCTCACCGTCGCGCTCACCGGGATCCTCCTCACGCCCATCGCCGACGCCCACGAGAGAGTCGTCTCGGGCGGTCCCACGCTGCCGTCGATATGGACGGCAGGTTCCGTGCTGGCCTTCGCGATCAAGGGCGGCTGGCGCTGGGCGGCCTTCGCCTCGACGCTGGTCGCCGTCGTGAACCTGATCGAGCGCGGCACCCCGGCCCGCGACACCGTCCACAACGTGGTCCTGGTGTGGGTCGCCTCCATCGCCATCGGGTACGTCGTCGAGGTCGCCCGCGCCTCCGAGCGTACCCTCGCCCGCGCCCTGGAGATCGAGGCCGCGACCCGAGAACGGGAGCGGCTCGCCCGGGACATCCACGACAGCGTCCTCCAGGTACTGGCGATGGTGCAGCGGCGCGGTGCCGTGCTCGGCGGCGAGGCGGGTGAACTGGGCCGCATGGCCGGCGAGCAGGAGGTCGCGCTGCGCGCTCTGGTCTCCGGCGGCCTCGTACCGGAGTCGGGGGCGCCGCTGTACGCGGGAGCCGGGGCGGCAGGCACCGCCGTGAACGCGCCGGGGGAGTCCCAGCCGGACGCGCCGGACCCGGTGGACCTGCGCACCCTGCTCGTGCCGTACGCCACCTCGATGATCACGTTCTCCGAGCCCGGCGCCCCCGTCCCGCTCGCCCGGGCGGCAGCGAAGGAGCTGGCCGCCGCGGTCGGCGCCGCCCTGGACAACGTACGCAGGCACGCCGGGGAGGGTGCCCGGGCCTGGATCCTCGTCGAGGACGAGCCGGACTCGGTCGTCGTGACCGTGCGCGACGACGGGCCGGGCATCCCGGACGGGCGGCTCGCGCAGGCCGAGGGCGAGGGGCGGCTCGGCGTGGCCCAGTCGATCCGAGGCCGGCTGCGCGACCTCGGCGGCGACGCCGAACTGATCTCGGTGCCGGGGCAGGGCACCGAGGTCGAACTGACGGTACCGAAGGACACCAGACCGGCACGGGGGAAGGCGGAGCGGCGATGACGGACACCGCGAACGAGAACGAGAACGCAGACATGCGGCGGAACGGGGAGGAAGACCGAGGCCCCCTCCGGGTCATGGTGGTGGACGACCACCCCATGTGGCGCGACGCGGTCGCCCGCGACCTGGCCGAGGCCGGGTTCGACGTGGTCGCCACGGCGGGGGACGGCGAGCAGGCCGTACGCCGTGCCCACGCGGTCACACCGGACGTGCTCGTGCTCGACCTGAACCTGCCGGCCAAGCCCGGCGTCCAGGTCTGCAAGGAGCTCGTCGGGGCCAACCCCGCCCTGCGCGTCCTGGTCCTCTCGGCGAGCGGCGAGCACGCGGACGTCCTGGAGGCGGTGAAGTCGGGCGCGACCGGCTATCTGCTGAAGTCGGCCTCGACCGAGGAACTGGTCGACGCGGTGCGCCGCACGGCGGTCGGCGACCCGGTGTTCACGCCGGGGCTGGCCGGTCTGGTCCTCGGTGAGTACCGCCGACTGGCCTCCGACCCGGAGCCGGCCGCGGGCACCGACGAGCCCAGGGCCCCGCAGCTCACCGACCGGGAGACGGAGGTGCTGCGGCTGGTGGCCAAGGGCCTCAGCTACAAGCAGATCGCCGAACGCCTGGTCATCTCCCACCGCACGGTCCAGAACCACGTCCAGAACACCCTGGGCAAGCTGCAGCTGCACAACAGGGTGGAACTGGTGCGGTACGCCATACAGCGCGGCCTGGACGACGAGTGAGGACCCTCGACGCGACATGAGACGCGCGTCACACTGATCCTTCGTCAGGCATCCGCGGCGAAGGGACATTTCCATGCGCGTCGGAGTACTCACCGGAGGCGGCGACTGCCCCGGGCTCAACGCCGTCATCCGGGCCGTCGTCCGCAAGGGCGTACAGGAGTACGAGTACGAGTTCGTCGGCTTCCGGGACGGCTGGCGAGGTCCGCTGGAAGGCGCCGGTGTGCGCCTCGACATCCCCGCCGTGCGCGGCATCCTCCCGCGCGGCGGCACCATCCTCGGCTCCTCACGGACCAACCCCCTCAAGCAGGAGAACGGCATATCCCGTATCCGGGAGAACCTCGCCGCGATGGGGGTCGACGCGCTCATCGCGATCGGCGGCGAGGACACCCTAGGAGTCGCGGCCCGCCTCACCGACGAGTACGGGGTGCCGGTCGTCGCCGTACCGAAGACGATCGACAACGACCTGTCCGCCACCGACTACACCTTCGGCTTCGACACCGCGGTCGGCATCGCGACGGAGGCGATCGACCGCCTGCACACCACCGCCGAATCGCACATGCGCGTCCTCGTCTGCGAGGTGATGGGCCGCCACGCCGGCTGGATCGCCCTCCACTCGGGCCTCGCCGGCGGCGCCAACGTCATCCTCATCCCCGAACAGCGCTTCGACACCGAGCAGGTGTGCGCCTGGGTGACCTCGCGCTTCAGGTCCTCGTACGCCCCGATCGTGGTCATCGCGGAGGGCGCCATGCCCAAGGACGGCGACATGGTGCTGAAGGACCAGACCCTCGACTCCTTCGGGCATGTGCGCCTGTCCGGCGTCGGCGAGTGGCTGGCCAAGGAGATCGAGAAGCGGACGGGCAAGGAGGCGCGCACCACGGTGCTGGGCCACATCCAGCGCGGTGGCACCCCCAGCGCCTTCGACCGCTGGCTCGCCACCCGCTTCGGCCTGCACGCCATCGAGGCGGTCCGCGACGGCGACTTCGGCAAGATGGTCGCCCTGCGCGGCACGGACATCGTCCGCGTCCCGATCGCGGAGGCCACGGCGAAACTCAAGACGGTTGACCCGAAGCTGTACGAGGAGGCCGGTGTGTTCTTCGGCTGACGGTGGTGTGTGGTTGCT
>NZ_AEJB01000216.1 GCF_000331005.1 Streptomyces turgidiscabies Car8 | reverse complement strand
CCCCCTTCTTCTTCGACAACAGGTGGACTACCGGTAGTTCACGAACTGCAGCGCGAACTCGAAGTCCTTGCCCTTGAGGAGGGCGATGATGGCCTGAAGGTCGTCGCGGTTCTTGGAGCTGACGCGCAGCTCCTCGCCCTGGACCTGAGCCTTCACGCCCTTCGGGCCCTCATCGCGGATGATCTTCGCGACCTTCTTCGCGTTCTCCTGGGAGATGCCCTCCTCGATCGAGGCGAAGAGCTTGTACTCCTTGCCGGAGAGCTGCGGCTCACCCGCGTCCAGGGACTTCAGCGAGATGCCCCGCTTGATCAGCTTGGTCTCGAACACGTCGAGGACCGCCTTGACCCGGTCCTCGGAGTTCGCCTCCATGAGGATCTTCTCGCCGGACCACGAGATCGAGGCACCCACGCCCTTGAAGTCGTAGCGCTGGGAGATCTCCTTGGCGGTCTGGTTGAGGGCGTTGTCGACCTCCTGCCGCTCGACCTTCGAGACGATGTCGAAACTGGAGTCGGCCATGTCCTGTGGCTCCTTGTATGGGGTGCTTGTCGGAATCTGCAAGGTGTGTATCGGCATGCGTGAGGACAGCAGCCGAGCCCGGCGTACGCCCCGGGCCGCATCCGCATAAGCCTAGCCACCCCCTCCCGTCCGGGCGCCGCTCAATCGGGTGGCGAAGCACCCCGGTCCATCAGGTATCGTTTACGTCGTTGCCAAGGAGGACCGCCGAAAAGCGGTTCGAAGGGCAGCAAGCCCTGGCGGTGTGCCCGAGCGGCCAAAGGGAGCAGACTGTAAATCTGCCGGCTCAGCCTACCCAGGTTCGAACCCTGGCGCCGCCACATTGGGGAGGCCCTCTTTTCTCTGCGATTTCGCAGGGGAAAGAGGGCCTTTTTGCTGTGGGTGGACGTGGTGGCCATGAGGGAGAGTGGACCCATGTCATCGCTGTCGCGGCCGTCGTTCGTGTCGTCGTCCCGTCGCCGGAGCTGTCCCGAGTGCCGGCGTGAGATCGCTGTCGTTGCCGGGAGGTTCGCGCGGCACGATCCGCAGGGCGCCCGGAGAAGTGGTGAACTCGTCTCGTGTCCGGGGTCGCGGCGGCAGGCGGAACTCGGGGCGGCCCAGCCGTCGTTGGACGGGTACGTCCAACCCGAATTCCCCGGCCAGCTGCCCCTTTTCTAGGCCCCGGTGCCCCGGGTCCACTCCCCGTGACACCGTGGCACCGGCGCGGTTGCGCTAGTTCCCCGCCACCGACTTGACCGCCACCGGAACCGGCGTAGAGCCCCCGATCAGCTCCAGCGTCAGGCCCGCGGTCGCCGGAGTGTCCAGGAGCTCTGTGAGTACCGCGGCCACGTCGTCGCGGGGGACGGCGCCGCGCCCCGTGGCGGCCTCCAGGCGTACCCGGCCCGTGCCGGCGTCGTTCGTGAGGGCGCCGGGGCGCAGGATCGTCCAGTCGAGCGCGTCCAGGCCGCTGACGTAGGCGTCCGCCTCGCCCTTCGCTCGCTGGTAGACGTCGAAGACGCCGTCACCCGGGTGGGCCGGATCGGCGCCCATCGACGACACGACCACATGCCTGCGTACCCCCGCCCGAACCGCCGCGTCAGCGAACAGCACCGCCGCTCCCCGGTCGACCGTGTCCTTGCGGGCCGTGCCGCTGTCCGGGCCGGCGCCCGCCGCGAAGACCGCCGCGTCGGCGCCCCGCAGCAGCGCCGCGACCTCGTCCACCGAGGCCGACTCCAGGTCGCAGACGACCGGTTCCGCGCCCGCCGCCCGCAGGTCGTCGCTCTGTTCGGCGCGGCGGATGATGCCCGCGACCTCGTCACCGCGTGCGGCGAGCAGACGCTCCAGCCGCAGCGCGATCTGACCATGTCCTCCAGCGATGACAATGCGCATGCCTTCGACCGTACGCCCCGCCGAACCCGTACGCCGCACAGCCCGCACGACGTTCGCGAGCTCTGCCGAAGTGTCATGCTTCTCTCACCTCACGACAGCTCCGTACGCCCCTGGCGCGGCAGGTCCGGCGCTGCTGCCGCCGGGGTGTCGCAGTACTCACGTACCGCGCTCGTCCGTGCCACAACGCGCCCCCTGTGCACCACGATCCGGCTGTAGGCGAGGGACAGCGCGCCGGCCAGACGGTCGCCCCGGACCGCCAGCAGTTCCGCCGGGAAGCCCGCCTCCACCCGTACCTCGGGCAGGCCCAGTGCGGCCCGCGCCGACGTGCTCACGGCGTCGTAGGCCTCCTCCGGGCGCAGGCCGTGGCGGGAGGCGAGCAGGTACGCCGCCTCCAGGGGGTCCCCGCGGCCCACCGGGTTCGACACGTCCCGCAGCGCGCCGCTGCCCGCCGCCACCCGCACCCCGGCCGCCCGCAGCAGCGTACAGAGCCGGGCGCGCGTTCCGCGCCGCGCAGCCGCCTGAGGGAGCAGACCACCGTCACACCGCCGCCGCGAGCTGTCAGCGGCCGGGAGGCGACCTCGGCGGGCAGCGGCGAGCCGCCGCAGGGGCCGATGGTCACACCGGGGCGCAGGCCGCCCGCCATCGCCGCGAGGCGGGCCAGCCGGGCCGGATCGTCACCGTCCGTGTGCAGGTCGACGGGGCAGCCGTGCTCCGAGGCGACCTCCAGGACCGCCTCCACGTAGCCCGTCGGATCGGGGTCGCGGTCCGGGCAGCCGCCCACCACCGACGCGCCCATCTTCACCGCGTCCCGCAGCATCGCCAGCCCGTCCGCCCCGGCGGCCCCGGTCAGCACGCGCGGCATCGCCACCGCCGTCAGCTCGGCCAGGCCGCGCAGCGCCCGCCGCGCCTGCAGTACGGCGGCCAGGGCACCCAGCCCCGGTACGTCGCCGATCCGGACGTGCGAGCGCAACGCAGTCGCCCCGTGGCCGAGTTGGAGCAGAGCGGCCGCGGTGGCCCGGCGCTGGACGTCCTGAAGGTCGTACGAGAGGGGCCCGTCGGCGTCGGCGGACAGAGCCGTGTCGCCGTGGGCGTGCGGTTCGGCGGGGGCCGGCAGGAGGAGGTAGCCGCTGAGGTCCACGCGGGTGGCGTACGCGCCGAGGCTGCCGACCGTGCCGACCGCCTCGATACGACCGCCACCCAGCCGTACGTCCACGGTCCGGCCGTCGGTGAGCCGCGCCCCGCACAGCAGGAGGGCGGCCGGGTCCCCGGAGGTGTCAGGCGACGAGGAGGACGACGACGAGTGGGGCGGCTGCGGCTGGCTGTCGGGCATCGCGCTCCTGTGGTCGGGGGGCGGCTGCGCGCAAACGGGGACACAAGATCACGCAGAGTGAGACGAGCCTAGGGCGGCCGTCCACCCCTGTTGCGGAGGAGCGCAATAGTCGTACCGGTGTGGTCCGCCGGATGGGAAAGAACACTGGCGAGGGGGTGTGAGAGCGGTTGCGGGAGGGGACTTCGAGGCCGCTGGGGGAGGGGTTTTCGCGGTGCGGGCGAAGTGCGGAACGAGGGCCGGAACAGGCCGGGGCGGCTGCCGCGAAACGGATTTGGGGGACGGCGGGCGAGCGTGTAATGTCTTCATCGCTCGCCCCAATAGCTCAGTCGGTAGAGCGTCTCCATGGTAAGGAGAAGGTCTACGGTTCGATTCCGTATTGGGGCTCTGGTGTGAGAGGTCCCCGTCGCAAGACGGGGCCCGATCGCATCACAGCGGTGTAGCTCAGTCGGTAGAGCAAGCGGCTCATAATCGCTGTGTCACCGGTTCAAGTCCGGTCACCGCTACTGACAGTAGCCGATTGCGGGGTCGGTCCTTCGATCGGCTACTCTCGTATGCGTTCATCGTCCCATCCGTTCGTCAAGGAGCACTCTGTGGCTGCCACCGACGTCCGCCCGAAGATCACGCTGGCCTGCGTGGAGTGCAAGGAGCGGAACTACATCACCAAGAAGAACCGGCGTAACAACCCGGATCGACTGGAGATGAAGAAGCACTGCCCGCGTTGCAATGCGCACACCGCGCATCGCGAAACGCGATAATTCAGGCTCGTACGTCGAGGCCGTCCCCTGTTGGTTGGGGGGCGGCCTCGCGTCGTTACCCAGCACGCCGGCTGTGAACCATGCGGTCGCGTGACCAGTGCGACTCAGGATGCGATTCAGGAGGTTGCGAGCCCATGGCGCTCGACCAGTCCTTCGTGGGGCGGTCCTATCCGCCCACCGAGCCCTATGAGGTCGGCCGGGAGAAGATCCGCGAGTTCGCGGAGGCAGTGGGGGACACCAACCCCGCGTACACGGACTCCGAGGCAGCCAAGGCCCTCGGTCACGCCGATGTGATCGCCCCGCCCACCTTTGTGTTCGCGATCACGTTCAAGGCGGCGGGAGACGTCGTGGCGGACCCGCGGCTCGGCCTGGACTACAGCCGAGTCGTGCACGGCGACCAGAAGTTCGCCTACGTCCGCCCCGTCCGCGCGGGCGACCGGCTCAGCGTCACCTCGACCATCGAGGCCATCAAGTCCATGGCGGGCAACGAGATCATCGACATCCGCGGCGAGGTCCACGACGAGGCCGGCGAGCACGTCGTGACCGCCTGGACCAAGCTCGTCGCCCGCGCGGCCGAGGAGGGCTGACCCATGACGGCCAATTCCGCGAGCGATTCCGCGAGGATCTCCTATGCCGACGTGGAGGTGGGCACCGAGCTGCCCGCCCAGACCTTTAACGTGACCCGCGCCACGCTCGTCCAGTACGCGGGCGCCTCCGGGGACTTCAACCCCATCCACTGGAACGAGAAGTTCGCGGTCGAGGTCGGACTGCCCGACGTCATCGCGCACGGCATGTTCACGATGGCCGAGGCGATCCGGGTCGTCACCGACTGGGTCGGCGACCCGGGAGCGGTCGTCGAGTACGGCGTCCGCTTCACCAAGCCGGTCGTCGTCCCCAACGACGGCCAGGGCGCCACCATCGAGGTCAGCGGCAAGGTCGGGGCCAAGCTCGACGACAACACGGTCCGCGTCGACCTCCTCGCGAAGTGCGAGGGACAGAAGGTGCTGGGCATGTCCCGGGCTGTTGTGCGTCTGGGCTGAGCACACAGGTAGGGGGCGTTCGCCCATGGCGGGCGCCCCTTACTCGATCTCCTCTTTGAGAAGAACCAGCCTCGGTACGAGCGCGAAGAAGGCCGACACCGCCAGCAGTTCCACGCCCGCCGCCGTCAGTAGCGCCCCCGGCAGGGACCATGCGGTCAGCGGTCCGGCGACACCGGCGCCCACCGCGAACCCGGTGATCTTCAGACTGGCCCCCGTCGTGAAGATCTGCCCGCGCAGCCGCTCCGGCGCCTCCCGATGACGTACCGCGAACAGGGCGGTGAGCTGCGGTCCCTCGCCGACTCCGGCGACCAGTACGGCGGCCAGGAGGAGGAGCGGCCGACCGGTCGCCGCCAGCGCCAGTGCCGCCGCCTGGAGCAGGGCCCCGGCCCAGACAAGCGTGTCCGGGGCACAGCGGGGCGGGAAACGGGCCAGTACGGCGTTCGCGGTGAGCGCCGAGACGGCTGTGCAGGACAGCAGCATCGTGCCGTGGGCGGCTCCACCGAGCACCCGTTCCCCGAGCAGCGGTACGCAGGCGATCAGCATGCCCTGGCCCGTGCAGGAGATGACCGAGGTCAGTGTCACCCGGGCGAGCGGTCGGCTACGAAGGACGTGGCGCGCGCCTGCCAGAAGGTCGGCGGTCACCGAGCCCTCGACGCCCGCCGCTGACCCGGGAACTGCCGGCAACCCCCACGCCACGGGCAGCGCCAGTCCGATCAGCGCGACGGACACGACCACTCCCGCTGGTGCCCCGAACAGTTGTGCCGCCACTCCGGCCAGAGCGGGTCCGGTCAGACTCGCGACGCCGTACGTCATCGCGTCGAGGGCGCTCGCGCGGGGCAGGGTCCCGGG
Source organism: Streptomyces turgidiscabies Car8 (assembly GCF_000331005.1). Taxonomy (GTDB): domain Bacteria; phylum Actinomycetota; class Actinomycetes; order Streptomycetales; family Streptomycetaceae; genus Streptomyces; species Streptomyces turgidiscabies. Next base: position 3,242 of record NZ_AEJB01000216.1, on the reverse strand, counting down.
CGGGGCCACCCGGGGGAGCTGCGCCGTCCAGCCGCCCGACAGCGCCGGTCCGAGAAGGCCCGTCATCACCGCGGCGAGGACGACGAACGGCAGCGGCACCCGGCCCAACACCGTCAGGATCGCCACCAGGCCGGTCGCGTAGAGGGCCAGTGCGACGGCCAGCGGGCGGCCCGGTCGTACCGCCCGGTCCAGGAGCGCGCCGAGCAGCGGACCGCCGACGGCCGCCGCGATCGTGATGCCCGCGAGCAGCGCCGACGCCTCGGCGGCCGACCCGGTGATCGCGTACCCGGCCAGGAGCAGCGCCGGACCCGACATCTCGTCCCCGGTGCGGGCCGCCGTCGCCCCGGCCAGATACGCCTCCGTCGGCCTGGTCGCGTAAAGCCTCTTCATTCCGGCGACGTTAGGGAAGTAACTTAAAACTGCGCAATATGCGTTACATTCCCTGCGTGCCCGCTCCCACCCCGCCCCCTGCCGACGCCTCCCACGCCTCCCGTGCCTCCGGTGACCGGTCCACGCGGCACTCCGTACTGGCCAACGCCCGCCGCGCCGCCGCCCTGGTCAACGTCCTGACCGGCGGTGGTCCGGCGGCCCCGAGCGCGATCGTCGCCGTGCTCCGGCAACACGGTGAGCCGGACCTCATCGACCTCACCGCCCAAGACGTCGGCGAGATGCGCGAGGCGGCGCTCCTCCTTCGTGCGGTCTTCGGCGCCGGGGACGTGGACCGGGCCGCCGGCCTGCTGAACCGGCTGCTCCTGGAACGTGCCGGGCCGCTGCGGCTGACCTCGCACGAGGGGGGCGCGCCCTGGCATCCGCATGTCGACCGGGACGACGACGGGCCCTGGGGGGAGTGGCTTCTCGGCTCCTCCTGTCTCGCGCTGGCTGTGCTCGTCTGGGAGCATCAGCGTCCGCCGGGCGCTGTCTGTGCGTCGGTGAGCTGCGAGAACGTGTTCGTCACCCAGGGGCGCGGGCCCGAACAGCACTACTGTTCGCGCCGGTGTGCGACCCGCGAGCGAGTGGCCGCCCATCGCCGGGCTCGTGCCGGGGGCGCGGAGGCTGAGGGTGGGGGCGGACCTCTTGACGTAGTTAGTGATTGAGTACTAACTTTCTCGCATGGTCAGGATGAGCGCAGAAGAGCGACGCGAGAGCGTCATTCGCGCGGCGATCGCGGAGTTCGCGCAGAGGGGCTACTACGGCACCTCCACCGAGGCGATCGCCAAGCGGGTCGGCGTCTCTCAGCCGTACCTCTTCCGGCTCTTCCCTGGCAAGAAGGCGATGTTCGCCGCTGCCTCTCAGCGGTGCATGAACGATGTGCGCCGGGTTCTGGAGGAGGCCGCCGACGGGCTGGAGGGCGAGCAGGCCCTGCATTCCATGGCGGACGCGTACGCCCGGATGATCAGTGAGCACCCCGAGCGGCTGCAGATGCAGATGCAGATCTACGTGGCCGTCGCCGCCGCGGAGGCCGAGGGTGACCATGAGTTCGGCGAGGCCGTGCGGGCCGGCTGGATGAAGCTCCAGGACGCCGTCGAGGTGCCCGTCGGGGAGGAGACGACGACCTTCCTGGCGTACGGGATGCTCATCAACACCCTTGCGGCCATGGGGTTTCCGGCCGGGCATCGGGTCTGGCGAGGGATGTGGCCCTCGGCGCAGATCAAGAGGCAGGGCTCTGAAGGCTGAGGGTTCCCAGGCGGAGGCGGCCTTCGTCTGGGCGTCAAAGTTAGTGATCGATAACTAAACCAACTGCGAAATCACCGGCAACGAGCATCCCCAGGGGGAGCGATGTCACAGCGGCAGGGCAAGCAGAGCATGCAGAGCAAGGCCGGCGCGCCACGTGGCGGAGCCGTCTGGGCACTCGTCATCACCAGCGTCGCCGGATTCATGGCGGCCCTCGACAACCTCGTCGTCACCACCGCGCTGCCCTCGATCCGCAAGGACCTCGGGGGAGCGCTGGACGACCTGGAATGGACCGTGAGCGCCTACACGCTCACCTTCGCCGTCCTGCTGATGTTCGGCGCCGCCCTCGGCGACCGCTTCGGCCGGCGGCGGCTCTTCCTCGCCGGGCTCACCGTCTTCACCGGCGCCTCCGCCGCCGCGGCCATGGCACCCGGCATCGACTCGCTGATCGCGGCCCGCGCGGTCCAGGGCGTCGGCGCGGCGATCATGATGCCGCTGACGCTGACCCTGCTCACCGCAGCCGTCCCGGCCGCCAAACGCGGGATGGCGTTCGGCATCTGGGGCGCGGTGAACGGGCTCGCCGTGGCCTCGGGCCCGCTCATCGGAGGCAGCCTCACCGAGCACATCTCCTGGCACTGGATCTTCTGGCTGAACGTTCCGCTGGGCCTCGCCCTGCTCCCGCTCGCGCGACTGCGCCTCGCCGAGTCGCACGGCACCGGCGCTCCGCTCGACATCACCGGCACTCTGCTGGCCAGCGGCGGTCTGTTCGGCATCGTCTACGGGCTCGTGCGCGGCCCCGCCGACGGCTGGACCAGCTCATACGTCCTGGCCGGCCTGCTCGCGGGCGGTGCGCTCCTCGTCGCCTTCGTCGTCCACGGCACCCGGGCGAAGAACCCGATGCTCCCCATGCGGCTCTTCCGCTCCCGCGCCTTCGCCGGGATCAACGCGGCCTCCCTGCTGATGTTCCTGGGCATGTTCGGGTCGATCTTCCTGCTCAGCCAGTACATGCAGGGCGTGCTCGGCTACTCGCCCACCGAGGCAGGTCTGCGGATGCTGCCCTGGACCGGCATGCCGATGCTCGTCGCCCCGATCGCCGGCATCCTCTCCGACCGGACAGGCGGCCGACCGGTCGTGGCCACCGGTCTCTTCCTCCAGGCCGCCGGCCTCGGCTACATGGCCTCCGTGGTCACCGCGGACGCCTCCTACGCCATCCAGCTGCCCGGCCTGATCATCAGCGGTATCGGCATGGCCCTCTTCTTCGCCCCGGCCGCCAACCTGGTGATGTCCGGCGTCCGCCCGAGCGAACAGGGCATCGCCTCCGGCGCCAACAACGCACTGCGCGAGGTCGGCGGCGCCCTCGGAATCGCCGTCATGGGATCGATCTTCGCGGCCCAGGGCGGCTACGAGAGCGGCCAGACGTTCGTCGACGGTCTCCGGCCCGCCCTGGTGGTCGGCTCGGCGGTGGTCGCCCTTGCCGGCGTCGCGGCCCTGCTGATCCCGGCCGCCCGCCGCCCCGCGCCCGTGGCGGACTCCGCGGAGCAGGCCCCGGTGCTGGAGAGTGCCGCCCACTG
>NZ_AEJB01000215.1 GCF_000331005.1 Streptomyces turgidiscabies Car8 | reverse complement strand
TCCTGTACCGCTCACCTCACGGCCTCACTGCTTCGCGCCGGCCCGCTCCCCGTACGTCCGGTTGCCCCGCCGGTGGTCGATCTCGCCCAGGATCACGTCGACGGCGATGAAGGCGGCCAGCGGAATGCCGAGCAGCGGAACGAAGTAGCCCACCACGGCCACGCCCGCCAACAGCGCCACGAGGAGCAGCGGGGGCACCTGCTGCCAGGCGCCGCGCGGGATCGGGCGGCCGAAGGCGGAGGCCCGGCCACGCAGCCACCACATGCGGTAGCCCCAGACGATGAGCAGGACCAGGGAGAGCGCGAGGGCCATCAGGACGAGCTGGTTGACGAACCCGAACAGGAGCCCGGTGTGGGCGTCGATGCCCCAGCGGGTCAGCTTCGCGAGCACCGGGTAGTCCGCGAACCGGAGGACGTCGAGGACCTCGCCGGTCGACGGGTCGACGGCGACGGCGTCCTGCTTCTCGGGCCAGCTGCGCTGCGTCTGCCGTACGACGTACGCGGAGGACTCGTCGGCGGGCGGGACGATCTCGACCGGGTCGCCCAGGCCCTCGGCGCGGGCGGCGGCCAGCACCTTGTCGAGGCCGACGCCGTGCTCGGCGGCGCTTCCGGCGCCGGCCGCCGCACCATGACCGGCGTGCTCACTGCCCGCGGCGGCCGAGACCGACGGGGTGGACTGGCCGAGGGAGGTGCGCAGGACGTCGATGTTGGCGCCCGCGTAGGTCGACCAGGTCAGACCGGTCGCGGAGAGGAAGATGAAGCCGGCCGAGGCCCAGACGCCGACGGTGCCGTGCAGACCGAGGGTGCGGCGGCGTCCGCTGGTGCCGCGTACCTTGCGCTGCGTGCGGCGGCGGGCGAACCACAGCACCAGGCCGCCGCCGGCTATCACCCACAGCCAGCTCGCGGCGAGTTCGCTGTAGAGGCGGCCGCTCTCACCGAGGTGGAGATTGCGGTGGAACTCGCTGATCCAGGTACGCAGCGGCAGCGCGCCCGACGACCCGTACTGTTCGAGCGCGCCCTCCACCTTCGCGGTGTACGGGTCGACGAACACCGCGAGCGTGTGGCCCTCGCCGACACCGGGGACGCCGGACAGCATGACCCTTGTCGTGGCGTCGTCCTCGGGCGAGGGGCGCACGGCCGCGACGGTGCCCTCGGGGTGCGCCTTGCGGGCGGCGGCCACCTGCTCGGAGATCGGCAGCTTGGTGTCGCCCACGGAGGACACGGTGAGCTCGTCGGCGTAGACGATCTTCTCGGCCTGGAACGAGGCCGCGTACAGAGCACCGCTCAGCGCGGCGACCAGCAGGAACGGGGCGACGAGCAGGCCGGCGTAGAAGTGCAGCCGCAGGACCAGCGGGCGGAGCGTGGCGGCGGGGGACGGCTTCGCCGGGGCGGAGGGTTTCGACGCGTCCGGTGAATCCGGGGATTCGTCCGTCGTGGTCGTGGGAGCGGTGGACATCGGCGGGCTTCTCCGGTGGGCTGGGGACGGGGAGCGGGGAAGGCGGCCGTGGGGGGCGACCGACTGCGAGCGGGTACGGCAGGGGGGACGGGTCAGTAGTCGGCCCGCCGGGCCGTCGAGTTCCCGGCCTCGCACGTGGCGTACGTCACACAGGTGGGCGCCGGGTGCCGGAGGTGCGTGGCATCCTGGCGCCATGGCAACTCCCCATGACCCGAGCTCCCTTGCCGACCGGGTCGAGCGACTCCTCGCCGCCGGCGGCCCGTTGCCGATCGTCGCCGCCGGCGACCCGGTGCTGCGCCGCGCCTCCGTACCCTTCGGCGGGCAGCTCGGCCCGGACCTGCTGGCCCGCTTCGTCGAGGCGCTGCGCGAGACGATGTACGCCGCGCCGGGCGTCGGTCTGGCGGCGCCGCAGGTCGGGGTGGGGCTGCGGATCGCGGTCATCGAGGACCCGGCGCCGGTACCGGAGGAGGTGCGGGTGGTGCGCGGGCGCGTGCCGCTGCCCTTCCGGGTGCTGGTGAATCCGTCGTACGAGGCGGTCGGTACCGAGCGGGCCGCGTTCTTCGAGGGCTGTCTGAGCGTGCCGGGCTGGCAGGCGGTGGTGTCCCGGCCCGCGGCGGTGCGGCTCACGGGCCAGGACGAGTACGGGCGGGCGGTGGACGAGGTGTTCACGGGGTGGCCGGCCCGGATCGTCCAGCACGAGACCGATCATCTGGACGGCACGCTCTATCTCGACCGCGCCGAGCTGCGCTCACTGTCCTCCAGCACGGCCATGGCGGAGCGGTGGGCCCAGCCGACCCCGGTACGGGCGGCCGAGGAACTGGGCTTCCCCCTCTGACCGCCCGACTCCTCGGACCGACCGACCTCTCCGACTGGCCGGCTTCCCCGACCCCCCGGCTTCTCCGTCCGCCGGTTCCTACTTCGTGTCCCGGAATGCCTCCAGGAGCCGCAGCCAGACCTCGCTGATCGTCGGATACGACGGCACCGCGTGCCACAGCCGTCCGAGCGGCACCTCGCCGGCGACGGCGACGGTCGCCGAGTGGATCAGTTCACCTACGCCGGGGCCTACGAAGGTCACGCCGAGCAGGGTCTCGCGGTCCAGGTCGACGACCATCCGGGCACGGCCCCGGTAGCCGTCGGCGTACAGGCCGGCGCCGGCCACCGAGGAGAACTCGACGTCGACCGCGCGTACGCGGCGGCCCGTCTGTTCCGCCTCGGCGAGGGAGAGACCGACGGACGCCGCCTCCGGGTCGGTGAAGACGACCTGCGGGACGGCGCCGTGGTCGGCGGTGGCCGCGTGGGCGCCCCAGGGGTCGGTCTCCAGGAGCGGTACGCCGGCCGCGCGGGCCGTGATGGCCGCGCCCGCGATCCGGGCCTGGTACTTGCCCTGGTGGGTGAGGAGGGCGCGGTGGTTGACGTCGCCGACCGCGTACAGCCACTCGCTGCCGGTGACCCGCAGGCTGTCGTCGACCGGGATCCAGGAGCCCGGTTCGAGGCCGACCGTGTCGAGGCCGATGTCCTCGGTGCGCGGGGCGCGTCCGGTGGCGAAGAGGATCTCGTCGGCCTCGATCCGGTCGCCGGTGTCCGTGACCGCTACGACGGTGCCGTTCGCCCTGGTCACCGACTGGACCGACGTACCGGTGCGGACGTCCGTGCCCGCCTCCGCCAAAGCTTCGGCGACCAGTTCGCCCGCGAACGGTTCCATGCGGGGCAGCAGTCCCTTGCCGCGGACCAGCAGGGTGACCCGGGAGCCGAGGGCCTGCCAGGCGGTGGCCATCTCGACGGCGACGACACCGCCGCCGACCACGATCAGGCTGCCGGGCACCGACTTGGCGCTGGTCGCCTCCCGGCTCGTCCAGGGCCGGACCTCGGCGAGGCCCGGCAGGTCGGGCAGCTGGGCGCCGGTGCCCGTGCACACGGCGACCGCGTGCCGGGCGGTCAGCGTCCGCGTCGAGCCGTCCTCGCCCGTCACCGTCACGGTGCGTGGTCCGGCCAGGCGTCCCTGGCCGCGGTAGAGGTCGGCGCCGATGCTCTCCAGCCAGCCGAGCTGGCCGTCGTCCTGCCAGTTCGAGGTCTCGTAGTCGCGGTGGGCGAGGACCGCTTCGGCGTCCAGGGGGCCCTGGACAAGGTGACGCAGGCCGGGTACCCGGCGGGCGTCGGCTCGCGCGATGACCGGGCGCAGCAGGGCCTTGCTGGGCATGCAGGCCCAGTAGGAACACTCGCCGCCGACCAGTTCGCTCTCCACGATCGCGGTGGAGAGGCCGGCCGCGCGGGTGCGGTCGGCCACGTTCTCCCCCACGGGTCCGGCACCGAGCACCACGACGTCGTACACGTTGGATTCCGTTTCCGTCATGGGCCCAGTTTCCGTCATTAGCCCGGTCCGGTGGCCGGTGTGGCCGGTGGCGACACGGGTAGGGGCGCGGAATAGGCAGTGGCCGGGCCGTGTTGTGCGAGCGCCACCGGCAACGACCCGACAGCAGGAAGAGGAATCAGGTCATGAGCAGCACCGTGGAGCTCACCAAGGAGAACTTCGACCAGACGGTCACGGAGAACGAATTCGTGCTGATCGACTTCTGGGCGTCCTGGTGCGGACCGTGCCGTCAGTTCGCGCCGGTCTACGAGAAGGCCGCCGAGGACAACCCCGACCTGGTGTTCGGCAAGATCGACACGGAGGCGCAGCCGGAGCTGGCGCAGGCCTTCGGTATCCAGTCGATCCCGACGCTGATGATCGTCCGGGATCAGGTCGCCGTGTTCGCGCAGCCGGGCGCCCTGCCCGAGGCCGCCCTGACGGACGTCATCGGGCAGGCCCGCAAGCTGGACATGGACGAGGTCCGCAAGTCGGTCGCCGAGCAGCAGGCGCAGCAGGGCGAGTGACCCGACCGGGCCCGCGCCCCTGAATCAGGGGCGCGGGGAACCGCGCGATCAGCCACGACGGACGCGCCGCAGCCGACAACGCGCCGGATCGCTCTAGAAGGGGTACGGCGCCACATCGCCCCGCACGGTGGTCCACCGCACGTCGGTGAACGCCTCCAGGTTCGACTCCCCACCGAACCGCGCGCCGGTGCCGGACGCGGCAACCCCGCCGAAGGGAGCGACGGCCTCGTCATTGACCGTCTGGTCGTTGATGTGGACGATCCCCGTCGGGATGCGCTCCGCGAGGTCGAGGCCACGCGCGGTGTCACGGGTGACGATGCCGAGCGACAGCCCGTAGGGGCCGGCCGAGGCGAGCGCGGCGGCCTCGTCGACGGTGCTGAAGGGGCGTACGGGCGCGACCGGGCCGAAGACCTCCTCCGCGTAGGCGGGGGTCCGGTCGTCGGCGTCGGCGAGGACCGTCGGCCGGTAGAAGAGGTCCTCGTGCGTGCCGCCCGCCGCGAGTTTGGCGCCGCTCGCCGTGCTGGCCTCCACCAGGCCGTGGATCTTGGCGAGTTGGGAGCCGTCGATGATCGGGCCGAGGTGGACCTGGGCGCGGTACGGGTCACCTACGGCGAGGGCGTCGGCCTTGGCCGCGAGACGTTCGACGTACTCCCCGTACAGCGACTGGTGGACGAGGTGACGGCCGGTCGTCATGCAGATCTGGCCCTGATGGAAGAAGGAACCCCAGGCGGCGGTGGAGATCACCGCGTCGAGGTCGGCGTCCGCCAGGACGATCATGGCGGAGTTGCCGCCGAGTTCGAGGTGCGCGCGCTTGAGGTGACGGCCGGCCGCCTCACCGACGGCCCGGCCCGCCGCCGTGGAGCCGGTGAAGGAGATGACCGGCACCAGCGGATCGGCGACCAGTGCCTGGCCCGCGTCCGGGCCGCCCGGCAGGATGTGCAGCAGGTCCTCGGGCAGGCCCGCCTCGGCGAAGACCGCGGCCAGGGAGAGCCCGCCGCAGACCGCCGTGCGCGGGTCCGGCTTCAGGACGACCGCGTTGCCGAGCGCGAGGGCCGGGGCGACGGAGCGGATGGAGAGGATCAGCGGGGCGTTGAACGGCGAGATCACGCCGACCACCCCGACGGGCACCCGGCGGGTGTAGGACAGCCGGGGCGCCTCGGAGGGCAGCACCTGCCCGGCCGGGCGGGAGGCGAGGGCGGCGGCCTCGTAGCACTCCTGGGCGGCGACATGCAGTTCGAACTCGGCCTTGCCGGGTATGGAACCGGACTCACGGACGATCCAGTCGCGCAGTTCGTCGGCGTGCGCGGCGAAGAGGTCCCCCGCCTTGCGGAGCACCCCGGCACGGACGAAGTGCGGGGTGCGCGCCCATGCCTGCTGGGCGGTACGGGCGGCCTGGGCGGCCGGTCCGACGTCCTCGCCGGTGGCGAGCGTGACCGTACCGAGCGTGTCGCCGGTGGCGGGCTCGGTGACGGCGTACTCGGGGCCCGACAGGGGACGGACGGCCTGGGACTGCCAGGTCTTGGGGTCGAGCAACGGCATTGCGGCTCTCCGATCAGTCACCGGCGGGACGCGCGGAGCGACCACGGGTCCCGTTGTGGTTCGCGGCCGTTCGTCAGCCGCGGGGCGGGATGCGGTGATCCGGGGCGCGGCAGAGCAGCACGCGGCGTCCGGTGGTCGACGGCATCCCCACTGGTTGAGCGTGCAACATCCTAGTCACGCCGTACGGGAACCGCGCCGCCGAAGTCGCCGCATACGCAAGCCGTTCAACTGGAGTCGCGGTGGACGAGTGCCGCTCCGTGGACGTGGTGGGTCTCGGCGGCGGCGCCCGGGTTGCGCACGGCGCGGTCGACGAGTTCCGCGAGGTCCCGGCCGGCCGGGAGTTCGATGTGCACCGTGCTCAGTCTGGGCCGCAGCAGCCGGCCGAGGACCAGGTCGTCGGCGCCGACCAGTGCCGTGTCCCCGGGGACGGTGACGCCCGCGTCCTGCAGGGCCCGCATCAGGAGCATCGCGTACTCGTCGTTGAACGCGAAGACGCCGTCGAGGCCGAGTTCGGGCCAGCGGGCGGCGAGGCGGGCCGCGGACTCCTCCTCGTACGCGAGCGGCAGCACGGTCACCGAGGCGTCCGTGCCCTCCAGCGCGCCGCGCACGCCGTCGAGGCGGGGCTTGGAGAAGACCTTCATGCCCGGCTCGTCGGGCATGACGACGCCGATCCGGCGGCGGCCCCGGGCGTACAGATGCGCGCCCGCGACGCGGCCGACGCCGGCGTGGTCGATGAGCAGGCTGTGCGCGCCCTCGATGCGCTCGGTACCGAGCGTGACGACGGCCCGGGCGCCGGAGCGCTTGAGGACGGCCACACCCTCCGGTCCGATCCCGCCGACGGGCACGAGGACAGCGGCGGGCCGCAGTTCGGCCCAGGCCCGGGCCGCCTCGTCACCGCGGAGCCCCACCGAGGCGTACTGGACGACGGTGTAGTCGAGGCGGCTGAGCGCCCACTGGAGTTCGTTGATGAACTGGCTGTAGAGCGGGCCGATCGGCACGCTCGGCGCGGGCATCAGGACCATGCGGCTGTGTCCGGCCCGCAGGCTGCGGGCCGCCGCGTGCGGAACGTACCCGAGTTCCTTCGCCGCCTCGTGGACGCGGCGGCGGGTGGGTTCGCTGATCCGGACGGCACTGGTGTTGTTGAGGACGTAGGAGACGGTTGCGCGCGAGACGCCGGCCAGGCGTGCCACATCCGCGCTCGTGGGCACGGAGCGCGGCTGGGGTACCGCCGGGGCGGCCGAATTCGGTATCTGCACCATGACGTACGGCATCTTTGCAGAAGCTCGGGGCATAGTTTTGACCGGGGGAACTTCGCAATCGACCCGATAGCAAAGGCGGTTGACGAAAGCGCTTTAGGAAAGCGCTTTACCAATCCGCCTTTGAAAGATCATTTCCAGTTGCCCCGTGCCCGTTGGCCAACCGGTTCACAGCTGCTCACCGCACTGTCGCGCACCGAACGCGCTTTCCGGACAGGCGGGGTCAAGTCCCGGACAGGACGCATCGGTTGACCACCTCCGCACGCCGGAGCGCGACCGGCGCAATTGGCCGAAACTCGCGCTCAAAGTGACGGCGTTCCGCCCGCGATCCGGCCGACGAGGTCGATCCAGCCCGCTTCCAGGCGCGTCGACGGCATCCCGCACTGCCTGGTCAAGTGGTGGATGAGGGCCGGATCCAGATAACCCATCAGTGTTTTCGCGAGGAGTTCGCAGTCGGCGTCCGGAATCGCCTGACGCAGCAGCATGGTGACGTGGCCGGACCGGACCAGATGGGGTGCGGATGCGAAGCGGCGGCCCGGTTCGCCTTCGGCGGCCAGCTGCAGTTCCAGCTCGTCGAAGGCCCGGCGCAGTACCGCCACTCCGAACGCGCGCAGCCGCTCCACGGGCGGCGCCCCGGGTCCGAGCGGCGGCGGGCCGCTCAGGAAGGCGGCCTGGAGCTTTCGCTCCGAGTGGTCGAGCAGGGCCATCAGCAGGCCGGTGCGGTCCCCGAAGCGGCGGAACACCGTCCCTTTGCCCACCTGCGCCGCGGCGGCCACCGCCTCCATGGTCAGGCCGGCCACGCCGTGCTGCTCCACCAGCCGGCCGGCGGCCTCCAGCAGGCGGGCGCGGTTGCGGGCGGCGTCGGCGCGCAGACACGGCTCGTCGGCCTCGGCCTCGGGACCGACCCCGATGCCGGCGCCGGTCGCCAGTTCCAGCAGCAGGGGTTCCCCGGGCCGCCGCTGGGGCTTCGGGACGGGCGGCAGGGTGTCGGACATGAAGGAAGCGTAACGCGTCGGAGGAAAACTGGACCGCGGTCCGTTTCACTGGTAGAACTTTAAACGGACCTCGGTCCGGATCGTAACGACAATGTTTCAAACCCTCTGTGGAGTCCCCCATGTCTGTTCGTATCCTTGGTCTCGTCGGCAGCCTTCGCGCCGGTTCCACCAACCGCCAGCTCGCCGAGGCGGCCGTCAAGCACGCCCCCGAGGGCGCTGAGGTAGTGCTGTTCGAAGGCCTCGGCGACGTCCCGTTCTACAACGAGGACATCGACGTGGAAGGCAGCCTCCCCGCCGCCGCAGTCGCGCTGCGCGAGGCCGCCAACTCTGCCGACGCGCTGCTGCTCTTCTCCCCCGAGTACAACGGCACGATTCCGGCCGTCCTGAAGAACGCCATCGACTGGCTGTCCCGCCCGTACGGCGCCGGCGCCCTCTCCGACAAGCCGGTGGCCGTGGTCGGCACCGCGTACGGCCAGTTCGGCGGCGTCTGGGCGCAGGACGAGGCCCGTAAGTCCGTGGGCATCGCCGGTGCCAAGGTTGTCGACGTCAAGCTCGCCATCCCCGGCTCGCTGGTCCGTTTCGCCGAGACGCACCCCTCCGACGACGCCGAGGTCGCCGGGCAGCTGGCCGAGGTCATCGGCCTGATCCACACCGAGGCCACGTCCGCCGCCGCCTGACCGACGTAGCGACGCGGGC
>NZ_AEJB01000214.1 GCF_000331005.1 Streptomyces turgidiscabies Car8 | reverse complement strand
CGGCGCGATTCCCGGGCCGATGGAGGCCTGGCTCGCGCACCGGTCGATCGCCACGCTCCCCTTGCGGGTCGACCGGCAGGACGCCACCGCTCTGGTTCTGGCGGAGTCCCTGCGGGGGCGACCCGAGGTGACCGGGCTGCGTTATCCGGGGCTGCCGGACGATCCCTCGTACAAGATCGCTTCGCGGCAGATGCGGCGCTATGGGTGCGTGGTTTCCTTCGTGCTGCCCACGCGCGCGCGTGCCGATCGTTTTCTCGACGCGCTGCGGCTTGTCGACGATGCCACGAGCTTCGGCGGGGTCCGGTCCACGGCCGAACGGCGCGGCCGGTGGGGCGGGGACGCCGTGCCGGAGGGCTTCATCCGTTTCTCGGTCGGCGCCGAGGACCCGGAAGACCTGGTGGCAGACGTGCTGCGCGCGCTGGCGGAGTCGGCGGACTGACCTCCGGACAGCGGCGGTCCGAGCCTCCCCCCTCGTGGCTCGGACCGCCGCGGTTCACCCGAAGAACCGCGCGCACAAGGTTAGTTGACTCTGTGTCAGTGTCCAATCACTCTAGCGACAGGGTCCTATCGACTTATTTATAGTTGGGCGTGGCCGGGGGCAGGAAAGAGGGCGGAGAGGGGAGGGGACGCATCGTGGACCTTGCTTTACTGCGCACCTTCCTGACCGTCCACCGGGCCGGCTCCTTCACTCGTGCCGCCGCCCTGCTCGGCCTCTCGCAGCCTGCCGTCACCTCGCAGATCCGCACCTTGGAACGGCAACTGGGGCGTCCCCTGTTCCTCCGCCGGGCCCGTGGCGTGACCCCCACGACCATCGGCGACGAGCTCGCGCACAAAGCCGCGCCGCATCTCGACGCGCTCGTGGAGATCACCGAGACCGGGCTGGACGAGGACTCCTCCGTACGCACGCTGCATCTCGCCGGGCCACCGGAGTTCACCGCGGAACGCGCGCTCCCCGCGCTCACGGAACTGACCGGCGACGACGGCCAGGGCTTCGCTCTGCGTGCTTCCTTCGGCAATGCCGAGGAAACCCTGGAGGGACTGTCCGCGGGGCATCATGATCTGGCCATCACCACGGCCCGTCCGCGCGGCACCCTGCTGGCAGCGACCGCGCTCTGCGACGAGGAGCACGTCCTGGTCGCCGCTCCGCGCTGGGCCGCTGAGGTCGGATCCGGGAAGCTGCGCCGCGAAGGAGCGTCCGCTCTCCAGGACGCCCCCCTGGTGGAGGTCCACGAGTCACTGCCGTTCGTCGCACGCTACTGGGCCACCGTCTTCGACTCCCACCCCACGGCCGCGGGCACCGTCATCGTCCCCGACCTGCGCGCGGTCCTTGCCTGCGCTGCCGCGGGCGCGGGGCTCGCGGTACTTCCCCGATACCTGTGCGCGCCCGCCCTGGAACGCGGCGAGGTGGTCACGCTGCTCGATCCGGCGGTACCTCCACTGCGGACGTACTTCCTGGTGGTCCGCACCGGCACTCTGGCGATGCCGCACATCACGCGGGCGCACGACTGGCTCCAGCACGCGGCGACCGAGTGGGGCTGAGGCTTCGCAGGTCGCAGGGATTCCCCTGCGAGTCCCGGTGATGTTTCACGTGAAACACGCATTTCGCTCTGCGCTGCGGCACCTTTATCCCGCCGGGAGCGGTTCAGGGCGAGCCGAAATGTTTCACGTGGAACCAGCCGGGCCACATTTCTCCCATGACCGTCCGACCCGTGGTCAAGCGCACCGCACGCGCCATCCTGCTCGATGGCGACGACCTGATCCTGATCAAGCGGACCAAGCCAGGCGTCGATCCCTACTGGCTCACTCCGGGCGGCGGGGTGGAAGCGGACGACACCACCGTCGTCGAAGCCCTCCACCGTGAAGTCCACGAAGAGCTGGGGGCCAAGATCACCGACGTGGTGCCCTGCTTCGTGGACACCGTCGAGCACATCGGTGCGGACGGCGGCGCCACGGGCGTGAAGGTGCAGCACTTCTTCGTGTGCCGTCTGGAAGACATGAACCCCTCGCTGCGACACGGCCCCGAAGTCGACGAGCCCTGCGGCGAGTACGAGATCGTCCGGATCCCCTTCACCCGGGTCGGTATCGCGTCCGTCCATCTCGTGCCGCTCTCGCTGCGCCACTACCTGGACGGCAACATCGAGGGCGTACGGGCGATGCACGCGCCTGACCTGGGCTGACCGTACGGCAGCTCGTCAGCTGCCGGTGACCACCACTTCCTCCACCGCGTCATGGCGGATCCGCTCCACGGGGATACCGGCGCGCCGCAGCGCGACTACACCACTGCGGATCATCCCGGGCGGGCCGGAAAGATAGGCGTCGTACTCGTACCAGGGTCCGTACTCACGTACGGCGTCGGGCAGCTGCAGATGCGCCTGCTGGTCTATGACCGCACGCACCATGAGCCAGGGGTGACTCTGCTGGAGCCGCAGCATCGTGTCGATGTCGTACAGGTCGAGATCGGTACGGGCACCGTAGAACACCTCGACCCGCCGCCGGTCACCGTGCTCGGCGACGTCCTCGACGAGGGCCTTGATGGGCGCGATGCCGGTGCCACCGCCCAGACAGAGCAGGCCGCTGTTGGTGGTGTGGTCGACGGTCATCGTTCCGGCGGCCGGGCCGAGCCGGACGATGTCGCCGGGTCGGGCACGGTGTACCAGCGCGTTGGAGACCCAGCCCGCGGGCACCGCCTTCACGTGAAAGGACAGCAGACCGTCGGAACGGGGCGCCGAGGCAAAGGAGTAGTGCCGCCAGATGCGGGGCCACCACGGCGTCTCCAGGCTCGTGTACTGGCCCGCGAGGAACGGATACGGCTGGTCGGGCCTGACGGTGATGACGGCGATGTCCGGGGTCCTGAGGTCGTGGGAGACCACCTCCCCGTACCACCAGGCCGGAGCGCGCAGTTCGTCGACAGCCGCCGCGTCGATCATCACCTGCGACATCGTCGTGTAGGCCCGTACCCACGCCGCCTCGGTCTCCTGGTCCCAGATCGCGGCCGCGTACCGGCTCAGTGAGCCGATGAGGCACTCCCCGACGGCCGGGTAGTGCTCGGGCCGGGTGCCGTACTTGCGGTGACCACGGCCGAGGTTCTTCAGATAGGCGACGAGGACCTCGGTGTTGTCGATGTGCTCGGCGGCGGTGAGCAGCGCCTTGAGGAGCCGGTCCCGCTGGGTGTCCATCGCGGCCGGGAAAAGGGAACGCAGTTCGGGATGACGGACGAAGAGGAGCGCGTAGAAGTACGAGGTGGCCTTGTCGGCGACAGGAGCGACCGCGTCCATGGTCCGCCGGATGAGCACCGCGTCCGGGGACGCCTGTCCGCGAGGCTCAGCGGACAGCGCGGGTCCTTGCACGGGCGCGTACGGGTCGGAGGCCGGCGCGGGGGATGTGCGCGAAGCCTCGGAGGGGGTGAACCCGAGGGCGGGCACCGGGCGGAGGGGCGGTGCGGGGACAGCGGATTCGGGTGCGTCGGCGGATGGGTGGGAAACCGGCCGCTCGGGTGCGAAGGGCGGGAGTACCGGAGTCCCGCCGGCCGAAGGCGCGGGCGCGAAGGGCGCGGGAAGAGGTGACGCGGGTGCGAGGGGAAGGGGAGGCAAGGGGGCGGAAGCCGGAGGTGTCTCCGGGCGCTGCGGGGTCGGCCGCACAGGTATTCGCTCCTGCTCCGGCGGAAACTCGGCCTCGGCCGGACGGGCGTTGCCGTCCGGCGACGCGCTCCTGGCGCCACCCGTAGGGGGCCTGCCCACGGGACGCAGTGCGGCCAGCCGACTGCCTTCCGCTGCCTCCCGTTCGCCGCCCGGGGGCGCCTCCGGCTGCGTGTGCGGCTTGAACCAGCCGCCCCCGCCGCTGCTGCCGGAAGCGCCGTTGTCGGCCGACGTGGTGGTCGGAGCGTCCATGGTCTGCCTCGCCTCGAACATCTTTCGGTCGGTCTGCGCACTCCTCGGTCGGAATGTGCTCCCGTTCCCCCGCTGACGGCTTGCTTTCCCCGTTCGCCCCCTGTCCAATGCGGTCGCATTCAACCCGGATCACCACTCCACACGGACAAGCAGGGCCAGGGCGTGACAATGGCCGCGGTGCTCTTCCCGCAGCGTCCCACCGTGGACGAACACCGTCACCGTGTAACCGGAAATGCGAGTCTTCGATCTCTCCGTCCCGTTAGGGTGCCTTGCCCCGCTCTTACCGCGTGCACGGGATACGTCACCCCGGCGCGGACAAGAACCGGAGTCGACCATACCGGCCGTCGCCGAGCACACAAGTCCCGACCTTCTCGGCCACGAAAAAGCGAGGGACGAACCATCGATTCCCTCAACTACCGTGCGCCGCACACCAATTCACAGGCATCCCACAAAATCCCGCCCCGCGTTGGTGTGGGTCGCGAGGCCCGCCGCACACGGTGTACCGCCGTGTCGGCGTAGGCCAGGCCTGTCGCCCGATGACCGATGCTCAACGTTTCACGTGAAACATCTGTCCATGCACTGTGCGGACCCGCGCGAGATGGCCAAAAGAGCGTACGGCCGACCGCAAACCGGTGGACGCCGGGTGCGCCGGTCGGACAGCCTGACCTGCGTGCCGACTCCTTCTCCCGCCGATCTGCCCATCCGCCGTCTGACGCGTCGCGATCTCACCGCGTGCGCCGACTTGTCCGAGGACCGGGGCTGGCCCCGCGAGGAGCACAAGTGGGGTCTCCTGCTCACGGCGGGGAGGGGCTACGGCATCGACGACCCCGGCGGGGGACTGGTGGCCGCATGCGTCGTCACTGAGTACGGACTGTACGGAGAGCCCGAATTGGGGGCCATCGGCATGATGCTGGTGGCCGAGCGGCATGCCCGCCAGGGCCTCGGGCGGCGGCTGATGCGATACGTCGTCGCCGCTATGGGCACCACACCTCTGACACTGCACGCGACCCCGAACGGGCGTCCGCTCTACGAAGAACTCGGCTTCAAGGTCACCGGCGGGGCTCAGATGGTCCGCGGACGCTTCACGCCGAACGGTCCCGAGCCCGAGACCGGCACACGCCCGGCCACGGCCGAGGACCTCGCCGACATCATCCGGCTCGACGAGGAGGTGTTCGGTACCGATCGCACACACATGATCACTCGACTGCCCGCCTTCTCCGACCAGTTGCGCGTCGCCGAGGAGAACGGCCGGATCATCGGCTACGCGGCAGCCTGGCCCAACATGGACACCCATGTGGTCGGCCCTCTGATCGCCCGCGACACGGAGACGGCGAAGGCACTCATCGCCTCACTCGCCTCGCTCACCGACCGTCCGCTGCGTACGGACATCGACTTGCGGCACGAGGAACTGCTGGCATGGGTGAAGGAGCGTGGGCTGGCATCGGTGGCTCTCAACGCGGTGATGACGTACGGGATCCCCGAACTGCCGGGTGACTGGACGCGGCGGTTCGCACCTCTGACGGTGGCCGCCGGCTGAGGGCCTGCTCTGTGCTGCCGGGTACGCTCGCGCGGCGCTCCAGCGCGCCAGAGAGAAGGGCGAGGAGCAGGGCGCCCGCGGCGAGAGCGGCGCCGACCCAGTTCGGGGCGGTGTAGCCGCGCCCCGCCGCGATCACCATGCCTCCGAGCCAGGCCGAGAGTGCGTTGCCGAGGTTGAAGGCACCGATGTTGACGGCGGAGGCCAGCGTCGGAGCACCGTGCGCCTGGTCGAGGACCCGCTTCTGCAACGGCGGGACGGTGGCGAAGCCCAGCGCGCCGATCAGGGTGACCGTGACGGCCGCGAGGACCTTGTGGTGGGCGGTGACCGTGAAGAGGGCCAGTACGACGGCCAGGGCGCCCAGGGAGACGTACAACAGGGGCATCAGGGCACGGTCCGCGTACCTGCCGCCGACCAGGTTGCCCCCGACCATGCCGAGGCCGAACAGGACCAGCAGCCAGGTGACGGAGCCGTCCGCGAAGCCGGCGACGTGGGTCATCATCGGCGCGATGTAGGTGATGGCGGCGAAGACACCGCCGAAGCCGAGAACGGTCATCGCCATGGCGAGCACGACCTGGACGTTCTTGAAGGCAGCCATCTCGTGGCGCAGGCGCACGCCGTGCGCCTTGGGAAGGTCGGGGACGAGCTTGGCGACGCCGACCAGCCCGAGTACGCCGAGTCCGGCGACAGCGGCGAAGGTGACGCGCCAGCCGGCGGCCTGTCCGACGAAGGTACCCAGCGGGACGCCGACGACGTTGGCGACGGTGAGCCCGGTGAACATCATGGCGATGGCGCCGGCCCGTTTGTCCGGAGCGACCAGATCGGCCGCGACGACCGAGCCGATGCCGAAGAAGGCTCCGTGGGCGAGCGAGGCGACCACGCGGCCGATCAGCATGACCGCGAACGTGGGGGCTCCGGCGGAGAGCAGGTTGCCGAGGATGAACAGTCCCATCAGCAGCATGAGCATCCGTTTGCGGGAGACCCTGGTACCGAGGGCGGTCATGATCGGGGCTCCGACCATGACACCGAGGGCATAGCCGGTCACAAGCAGTCCGGCGGTCGGGATGGAGACCCCGAAGTCGCTCGCCACGTCGGGCAACAGGCCCATGATCACGAATTCCGTGGTGCCGATTCCGAAGGCCCCGATCGCGAGGGCCAGAAGCGCGAGAGGCATGAGGGAGCCGCACCTTCCAGAAAGATTGCATGAGCACCTTTAAGCTCACGCAATAGTTGCACACGCTGGCTATATGCGCCAGCTGACTATTGCGTCTGTGTCCTATCCTGAAGTCAGCAGCTCCAGGGACAGAGGAGACACAGCAATGCCGGCGACGGACCCCGCACTCACCGCCCTCTCCCAGGGCTGGTGTGCCCTTTCCCTGCTGCACGGAAGGATCGAGGCACACATCGAGCGGGCCCTGCAGAGCAAGCACGGACTGAGCGTGCGCGAGTACTCGCTGCTGGACGTCCTCAGCCGGCAGCACGACGGCGTGGGCGGCCATCTCCAGATGAAGGCGGTCGCCGACGCGGTCGTCCTCAGTCAGAGCGCCACGACGCGGCTGGTCACCAGGCTTGAGGACCGCGGGCTGCTTGCGCGGTACCTGTGCCCCACCGACCGCCGGGGGATCTACACCGACGTCAGCGAGGCAGGCCTCACGCTCCTCGCCGGGGCACGTCCCACCAATGACATCGCCCTTCGCGAGGCCCTCGACGAGGCGGCTGCAGACCCTCGGCTGGCTCCGCTGGTCCGGGTCGTGGAGTCGGTGAACCTGCCCGCATAGGCTGCCGACATGGGAGATCTTGAGATACGGCCCGCGACGGCGGAGGACGTTCCCGCGATCGTCGGCATGCTGGCCGACGACCCGCTGGGCGCACAGCGCGAGTCACCGGACGACCTGTCCCCGTACCTGGTCGCACTGGACCGGCTGACCGCCGACCCGAACCAGCATCTGGTCGTCGCGGTCCGCGAGGCTCGTGTGGTCGGCACCCTCCAGCTCACGATCGTTCCTGGGCTCTCCCGCAGAGGCGCGACCCGGGCGATCATCGAGGGTGTGCGTGTCCACACCACCGAACGCGGCAGCGGGCTGGGCACGCAGCTCATCGAATGGGCTGTCGAGACGTCCCGTCGGGAGAACTGCCAGTTGGTCCAGCTGACCTCGGACGCCACGCGCACCGACGCCCACCGCTTCTATGAACGGCTCGGCTTCACGCCTTCACACGTAGGCTTCAAGCTCCAGCTCTG
>NZ_AEJB01000213.1 GCF_000331005.1 Streptomyces turgidiscabies Car8 | reverse complement strand
CCATCGGGGAATTCGCCTCATCAACGCTGGCCAACCGCATGGTGCGCCAGTCTACCGTTCGGTCTTACATGCAAGCTCTCAGGCTGCTGGGACTGCACGAGACCCCGATGAGCGCTCTGTCTCTCCAACTGCTGTTCTCCACACTGGAGACGGTCACCAACATCAACACGCGCCGTAAGTACACAGTCGCACTACGTGCCATCTTCCGGGATGAGCTTCCGGGCATCAAGGGACTGAAAATTCCCAAGGCAGTGCCGAGGGAATACGACCTCCCCACGGAAGAGACGCTTCGGTTCATCCTCATGATGTCGCCCTTTGAATTCTATGGGTTGCTCATGATGTACGGCGGTCTGCGTATCGGTGAGGCTGTAGCCATCACGCCAAAAGACCTCAAGGGGAACATCCTCAAAGTCACCCGGCAAAGGGATGACATGGACCACTTGGTTTTGAGCAAGACCCAAGGGGATGTGGTTATCCCTAGGTGGCTCGCAGAGCGTGTAAAGGCTCACAAGCCTGAGACAGTCACAACCGGGGCCGTACGCGAGAGCCTGTGGCGGTACGGCAAGAAAGTCGGGGTTCACGTCAACCCGCACATGCTGAGGCACTGGTACGCCACACAGCTAGCCAAGAACAAGGTCTCACCCAAGGCAGCACAGAAGCAGCTACGCCACAGTGACATCAAGACGACGTTGGACTTCTACACACAGTTCAGCGGCAAAGACATCCATGACATCGTTGATGACATCTTTGGGGGGTGACATCTAGCAAACACACGAAGGCCCCGGTTCACCCGGAAACATGTCTATTGCCATAGCTACCGCCTCAAGGAGGACATCACCGTCGCCGACCTGACCGCGCGCACCTCGCACGTGGTCAGTCGCGAGGTCGACGTCATCCGCAGCCAGCTGTCCCGCAACCACGTCTCCCTGTTCGCCGGCACCGGCCGCTTCGTCAACGGCCACACCGTGGCACTGCACGAAGTGACCGGCAACAAACGGCTGTTGACTGCCGAGCACATCGTCATCGCCACGGGGACCCGGCCGGCCCGGCCGGACACCGTCGAGTTCGACAAACGCACGATCATGGACTCCGACAATGTGCTCAACCTCGAAGGCGTGCCGCGTTCCATGGTCATCATGGGTGCCGGGGTGATCGGCATGGA
>NZ_AEJB01000212.1 GCF_000331005.1 Streptomyces turgidiscabies Car8 | reverse complement strand
CACGGCCGGGCCCGGGCCGCATGCCGAGCGTCGACGAAGCCCGACAACACCCGGGGCAGGTCAGGCGGGCCGGTGGGCCACCACGGCGAACATCGTCACCGACATGTGCAGCGCGCCCCGCTCCGCGGCCTCGGTCAGCTCCGCGTAGAGGCGGTCGCGCTGCTCCTCGGTCATGAGTCCACGCCGGACGGTCGACTCGCCCATCATCCGCACCAGGGGCCAGGGCACCGTCGCGTTGTCCTGGAGCAGTGCCTGCGAACCCCGGTCGTCGACGACCAGTCCGGCGGCGGACAGCTGGTCCGCGAGCCGGCGTCCGGAGTACGGGTTGGCCGCCACGGCCAGGGTTCCCGCCGTCATCGCGGCCACCGCGTCCGGGTCACCGGGGTGCAGGAGGGCGGTGGCCCAGTCCGAGTCGACGAGCGCCACGCGTCCGCCGGGGCGCAGGACCCGCGCGATCTCACCGACGGCCTTGTCCGGTTCGGAGAGGTGCTGCAGGACCCGTTCGCACCAGACCACGTCCACCGTGGCGTCGGGCAGCGGCAGGGCGAGCGCGTCGCCGTCCAGGAAGCGGGCCGCGTTGCCGGCGTCCGCCGCCCGCTGCTCGGCGACCTCGCGCAGCGCCGGGTTCGCCTCGATGCCCACGGCGTCGCCGCACGGGGCGACGGCCGCCGCCAGGGCCAGGGTGTGCGAGCCCGTACCACTGCCCACGTCGATCACGTGTTCGCCGGGGCGCGGGTTCAGCGCGCCCAGTGTCCAGGCGCGCAGGCGTCGGACGCCGTCTGCCTGGTCCTGCGCGTCGAGGGCCGCCACGAGCCGTCCGACGTCCGCCGTGGAGAAGTTGCGTGCGTGGAACTCCGAGCTGGGCCGGGTGTCAGGTGATTCCCCCATGCGGCCACTCTATGAGCCGGGTCACGCACCGACCACCAGATCCCGTCACTTCCTGCCGGAGCCGCCGCTGCCGAAGGAGCCGCTGTTGCCGGGCGACCAGCGCGGACGGGTCTGGTCCTCGCCGCGCTTCGTGCCGGCGGAGTGGAGGTTGTGCGGATTGAGCCGCTCGCTCTCCTCCACGGTGTGCGGCACCTCGTTGGGCTCGCGCATCTCGCGCTCCTCGTGCACCGGCCCGGACTCCGGCAGCCTGGGCTGCTCGTCCGGCCTGGGCGGGGGCGACTCCGCCTCCTTGGCCTTCACCCCCAGCCGGACGGCCCAGATCAGCAGGGCCACCACGATCAGGCCACCGGCGAAGGCGGCGACCACATTGAGTACGTTGCTCGATGCGGCGAGCACCTGTCCCGCGTCTGCTGCTTCTGCCAGTTTCATGGCCCCCGGGTGCCCCAGAACCCGCCGGCTATTCGTACCGCTCACCTGCGACGTCGACGACCGGGCGGTGGAGAGAGGGACCGTGCGTCGGAAAGTACGCGGGCGCGGGGCGCGGCCGCACCCCCGTGCCGGCCGCCTCCCCCGCACCCGCGGGTCCTCGGGGCCGCTTTCCGGCCAGGCACCACTGCGCGGACACCGGCGCTCCCGGGCCCCCCGCCAGGGGAGGCGCGCCCAACCGGAGCACCGACGTCCAGGCGAACCTACGTGCGGGCGGGCACGGCGTGTATCGCGCCCATGCCCTCTCTCCCGGGCCGAGGACTCACTCGTGCACGGTCCCGCCCGGATGGCCCCGTTTCGTCCGGTCGTCGTCGGGTGTGTCGAGGTCACCGAGTGCCAGATGGGCGAGGACGACCTCGTACAGGTCGCTGCCGCCGGCGAGAAGCTGGCGTTCGAGGACGGGTTCCGCGCTGCGTACGTGGTCGCGCACGGTCTGCGCGTGGAGGCCGAGCACCTGGGCGGTGCGTTCCGCGTTGCCGCCGACGGCGATCCAGGTGCGGACCGTCCGCCGTAGATCCCGTGCGTCCGTGGCGAGGCGGCCGAGGAGTCCGTTCGCCCAGGCCAGCAGCGGATCCGTGCGCAGCAGTTCGGTCAGTCCGGCCGACGGGGCCGCGGCCGGGCGCGGCTCGTCCGGGACCGCCGCCTGGGTGTTCAGGGCCAGTTGGACGGCGGCCCGGGTCGTGAGGTCCGAGAAGTCGGCGTCGAGCAGTCCTTCCACGCGTTCCATCCGGGCCCGCACGGTGTTGCGGCTGACGCCGAGGATGATCGCCGTCTTGACCGCGGTGAACGAGAACCCGAGGCGGGTGGTGGCGAGGAGTTCGGCCCGGGTGTGATGGGGCAGGTCGTCGAGCGGGCTCAGCAGCCGGTCAGCCCAGCCGCGCAGCGCCAGTGGGTTCATCAGCCGCTCGGGGTGGGTGCGTTCGGCGTACACGGCCGCCCGGTCCGGGCGGAAGCGGGCCACGGCGAGGGCGCTGACGGCCTGTCCGTACGCCGTGGCGGTCTGGGCCAGGCCGTGCCGGACGCTGCCGCCGATGAAGGTGTCCGGGTGTTGGCCGACGACCGAGCGCAGTTGCGGACCCGCCAGGTCCTGGCCGTGGCCGATGGGCGCGACGACGATCAGATGCTCGTCCACGGCCGGACAGCGCACGATCAACGCGTGCCCCCCGGCTGCCTCCTGGCACTCCTCGGCGAGGTCGTCGCGGTGTGCGGCGCGGACTTCCAGTACGTAGACACAGGCGGTGTCGGTGTCGAACAGGCCGGGCCAGAGACCGGCGGCGACCCGGCGGGCCGCGATGGTGTCACCCACCATCAGCAGCTGCAGGATGGCGAGCCTGAGGTCGGCGGTCGCCCGGTCCAGCCGGCGTTCGGCGCTTGTCGTCGCGCGTTCCCTCAGGAGCAGTTCGAGCACCCAGACCGTACGGGCGACGATGTCGGTGGCACGCCGGTCGAACGGTTCGGTACGGGCCACCGCGAGCACAGCCTTGGTGACGGGGTGTCCGAGTGCGGCCAGCCTGACATGGCGTCCGTGTACGTGCACCGCCGCGGAAGCGATTCTGCCGGTGGAGACGTCCCTCACCAGGTCGTCGTCCGCGGGCAGCCGGGCGCCGGCGAGGAGGGCACCGGTCACGTCCTGGAGGGACACCTCCGCCTCGATGGTTCCGGCGAGCCAGTCGGTCACCCTGCCCAGGTCGCGGGCGCCCGGTCGCAGGTGGTCGAGGAGTTCGCCGGCCCAGCCGCCGGAGGCTCCGTCGCCCACGCCTCCGGTCCTGCTGCCTGGCACGACTGCTCTCCCCCGGTCGATCAGGTTGTCACGGCATCACCGTCCGGAACTTACCTCACCGAGGGCATAGGCTCGACGGATGGCAAGGTACTTCGACGTCCATCCCGACAACCCGCAGCCCCGCACGATCAGTCAGGTCGCGGACAGCATCCGCTCCGGCGCGCTGATCGCGTATCCGACGGACTCCTGCTTCGCGCTGGGGTGCCAGCTCGGCAGCCGTGACGGCATCGACCGCATCCGGTCGATCCGGCAGCTCGACGACCGTCACCACTTCACTCTCGTGTGCCAGAACTTCGCGCAGCTCGGCCAGTTCGTGCAGGTCGACAACGACGTGTTCCGGGCCGTGAAGGCGTCCACTCCGGGCAGTTACACCTTCATCCTCCCGGCGACCCGCGAGGTGCCGCGCAAGCTGCTGCACCCGAAGAAGAAGACCGTGGGTGTGCGCATCCCCGATCACACGGTCGTGCAGGCGCTGCTGGCCGAGCTGGGCGAGCCGCTGCTGTCCAGCACGCTGCTGCTGCCCGACGAGAAGGAGCCGCTGACGCAGGGCTGGGAGATCAAGGAGCGGCTCGACCACGTCGTGGACGCGGTCGTCGACTCCGGGGACTGCGGTACGGAGCCGACGACGGTCATCGACTTCTCCAGCGGGGAGGCCGAGATCGTGCGGCGGGGCGCGGGAGACACGTCACGGTTCGAGTGACGGCGCACCGTCGCCGCCGCCGTACGCCCGTGTGTCCGGGGCGAGTTCGTCCCGCGCGGGATGCCGCCCCGACGCCCCGGCGTCGCTGCCGAGCCATGCCCGTACGAGGCTGACTAGGCGTCCGCTGTGGGGCGGTTCGGCGGCGGGTGCCGTACGGACGGCCGGTCCGAGCAGGTGCCAGGCGCGGCTGACACCGCCGCCGACGACGTGCGCGGTGACATCCAGCCGGCCCGACGGTGACGAGGATCGCGCGCGAGGGCCGCCCCCGGCCCTCCTCGCGCCCCGAGGCGAGCGTCTCCAGATGTCCCCGGCCGCCGCGGGTGCAGCGCAGGTCGCCGAAGCCGGGTACGTGGCCGATCTCGTCGGCGGTGATCGTTCCGCCGTCGAACGAGCCGCTGGTGGGAGCGGACGAACAGGGGGCCCGGTACCGGTGCGGGGTGCGCGCCGGGCGTGGGCTGTGCATGGTGGTAAGAGGTCCGGTCGAGCAAGGAGACGTCATGCCGATCCAGCACTCCGATGCGCCCTCTCCCTCCGACGACACCCCGACCCCCGACGCCCTGCTGCACACCGGTGCGGAGCACGGGGGGTCGGCGGAGGATCTGGTGCTGGCCACGGGCCGCGACCTCACTCCGCGCAACCTTGCCTGGGCGGAGCGGAAGCTGGCGGCGGAGGGGCGTGCGGCGCTGGACAAGTTGTTGCCGTGAGGGTCGCTTGTCGGCTGCGGGCCGGTGGGGGCTGGTCGCGCCCCGCGGCGGAGCCGCAGATCCACACAGCCCCGCGCCCCTGCAGGGCGCGGGGCTGACCGCGCGACTTTGCCGGCCCCCCTAATCCTGCGTGCTGTGCTGAACCGCAACCGGCTCGAAGGTGATCCGTGTACGGGCCCCGTCCTCGGCCCACCGCACCTCGACCGTCGTGTCGGTCACCTCCACGCCGGCGACGACCCGCTCCGGCACGAGTGGTTCCGGGTCGGCTGTGAGGGCCGCCAGGGCCACGTGGAGTGAGGTGCCGGACGTCTCGGCTGTCAGGCGGGGGACCACGGCCCAGCGGGTGTAGGCGGTGCCCTGCGGGGCGCGCGTCTCCTCCGCGTCGGGGTTCCAGCCGTACAGGGCGTACAGCGCCGACGTCACCTCCTCCTCCTCGGGGCCTGTCGCCCATCCCGTGTGGGTGACCCGGGCCCCGGCGGGAGCGCCGGTCACGCGGTGGACGCGCAGTTCGTGGCGGCCCCGTACCAGCGTGACGCTCTCCACCCGCAGGCCCGGCAGCATGGGCGGCCCGGCGGTGAACACGGGTCGGTGCCAGGAGGCGGCCCAGCCCCAGCCGTCCCCGTGACCCGCGCCCAGTGGGTGGATACGGCGCCGGACACTGCCCCGGCCGCCGATCTCCACGGAGAGGTGGTTGTCGGCGATGTTGGCGAGGGCGGTCGGACCGGAGTGGGTGGAGTAGGCCTGGCGGCCGTAGTGCGGGTCGTCCTCGGCCGCCGTCTCGCCCTCGTGCGGGCGGACGTGGTCACTGCCGTGGTTGTGCAGCCGGACGATCCCGTCCGCGCGGGTCGACTGCACCAGCAGTCCCGGCGCGGGCAGCGCGAGCACCCGGTCGCCCTCCTCGACGGGCGCCGGTTCCTCGCGGGCCGTCCAGAGGGGCGCGTCGGCGGGGGCGAGGAGGGACACGAAGGCCTTCGAGGCCCAGTACGGGGATGCCGGGCCCGAGTACGTCTGCAGGGTGGCCTGGTGCGGGCCGTGCCAGCCGAGGGTGAGCAGGCCGTCCTCGGTCAGCGCGCCCCGGTCCAGGAAGTGACGGAGGCTGCCGCTGATCAGCCGGCGGCTCGTGCCCGGGGTGAGCGGGGTGTGGCCGGTGAGGGCGCCCAGGCCGACGGCGGCGGAGGCGGCGAAGCGGTACGAGAGGGAGCGGCCGAAGTGGATCGGGGCGCCGTCCCCGCCGAACATCAGCCCGAAGCCGTCGAGGTGCTCGCGCAGGCGGGGGCCGTAGCGGGCTGACGCCTCCCGGTCGTCGCCGAGGTGAGCGTCCAGGACCGGGTAGAGGTGCAGGGCCCAGCCGTTGTAGTGGTCGAAGGCCCGGCCGTCGCCGTCCGCGTACCAGCCGTCGCCCCGGTACCAGGTCTCCATCAGCTCCAGGGCCCGCTCCCGTGCCCTGGCCGTCTCGGCGTCGCCGCGTCCGACGGACTCCAGGAAACCGGCGACCGTGTAGGGGAAGAGGTACCAGTTGTTCGGCGCGGGCGAGTGCCGCAGGGAGCCGCGCAGCCATTCCTCCGCCCGGTCCTGTACGCCCGAGTCGAGCCGTTTCCACAGCCAGGGCGCCGTCAGCCTGAGGCCGAGGGCCACGGACGCCGACTCGACCATCGGCTGGCCCTGGACGTCGTGGTCGAGGATGAGCGGCCAGGACTCGGTGTCGTCGCGGCCGGGGGTGCGGGTGCCCGCCGTGAGGCCCTGGGCGTACCGGTCGAGCCAGCCGTGCGGGTCGTCGCCGTTCGCGCCCGCGACGCGGAAGGCGGCGGCGAGGAAGGTGCGGGCGTAGCCTTCGAGCCCGTCGGAGCGCACACCCGAGCGTGAGGGGACGCCGGGCAGGTCGAGCAGGGCGCCGCCCGGGGTGCTCCAGCGCCACGCGGCGGCCAGCAGCCCGTCCGCCACGGCCTCCCAGTGGGCCCGCGTGTACCCGGTGTACGGGCTCGACTCTCGGTCCTCGGGCGGGAATTCGAAGGGGATGCCGCTGCTGCTGATACGGGTCGTGCTGCTCATGCGAGGAAGGCCAGCCTTTCGCGTCGTACGGGATGGCGGAAACCCGCGCCGGATGCCCAGTGTTCCGTCTCGGCGACGGCGACATCGGCCAGGCGGCGCCACTCGTTGCCCTGGGATCCGGCGAGGTGGGGGGTGAGAAGCGCGTCGGGGCAGTCCCACAACGGGTGTTCGGGCGGCAGGACTTCGGGGTCGGTGACGTCGAGGACGGCGCGGATGCGGCGCTCGCGGACCGCGTCGGTCAAGGCGTCCTGGTCGACGACGCCTCCCCGTGCGGTGTTGATGAACACGGCGCCGGGGCGCATGGCGTCGAGCAGGGTGCGGCTCACCAGGCCCCGGGTGGCGGGCAGCAGCGGGGTGTGCAGGCTGACCGTGTCGGAGCGGGCGAAGAGGGCGTCCAACTCGACGCGTTCCACGCCGAGTTCGGTGACGTCGGCGTCGGTGACGTAAGGGTCGTACAGCAGGATCTCGAAGTCGTGTGGGCGCAGCAGTTCGATGACGCGCCGGCCGACCAGGGAGGCGGAGACGATGCCGACGGTGCGGCGGTAGTTGCCGATCGTGCGGGAGGTGCGCAGCCAGTTGTCGCGGGTGTGCGTGGCGGCGTAGGCGCGGGCCCGTTCCAGGACCTCTTTGCCGCTGAGCAGGATCATGGCGAGGGTGTACTCGGCGACCGGCAGGGCGTTGGCGGCGGCGGCCGACGACACCTCGATGCCGCGTTCCCAGCAGGCGTCGGTGACATGCGGCCGGACGCTGCCCGCGGTGTGCACGACCGCCCGCAGCCGGGGCGCCGCCGCGAGGGCGTCGGCGTCCAGTACGGGGCAGCCCCAGCCGGTGACCAGGAGGTCGACGTCGGCGAGGATCTCGCGTGCGCGGCCGGTGCCGAAGTCGTCGAGTACCGGCAGCGGGGCGAGGTCGCAGACGGCGGCGAGGGCGGCCAGCGAGGCGGGATCGAGGACGGCGGTCGCGGCGTCCGGGGACATGGCGAGAGCTGCACGGGGGCGGAAGCCGGGGCCCGGCGAGGACACGGTCATTCGGGGTCGGGTACTCCTTGTTGGTCGGGA
Source organism: Streptomyces turgidiscabies Car8 (assembly GCF_000331005.1). Lineage (GTDB taxonomy): Bacteria > Actinomycetota > Actinomycetes > Streptomycetales > Streptomycetaceae > Streptomyces > Streptomyces turgidiscabies. The sequence goes on along the minus strand of NZ_AEJB01000212.1, from coordinate 35,492 downwards.
ACGACGGTGGAGCGAGCGCTACTTGACGGAGCCCGCGGTCAGACCGCTGCGCCAGAAGCGTTGCAGCAGGGCGAAGGCGAGGATGAGGGGAAGGACGGCGAGCAGCGATCCCATGATCACCACGGGGTAGTACTCGGGCGACACGGAGGCCGAGCTGTTCCACTGGTACAGACCGAGGCTGACCGGGTAGAGGTCCTGGTCGGAGAGCATCACCATCGGCAGGAAGAAGTTGTTCCAGATGGCGGTGAGCTGGAACAGGAACACGGTGACCAGCCCGGGTCCGAGCATCCGCAGCGCCACCCGTACGTACGTGGTGAGTTCGCCCGCGCCGTCCACCCGGGCGGCTTCCAGGACCTCGTCGGGGACATAGCCCTGGCTGAAGATACGGCCGAGGTAGACGCCGAACGGGTTGAACAGGACGGGGATGAACACGGCCCAGAAGGTGTTGACGAGGCCCGCCTTCGAGGCCATGAGGTACAGCGGCAGCGCGAGCACCGTCTGCGGCACCATGACGGCGGCCAGGACCAGGCCGAACAGCTTCTCCTTGTGCTGGAAGCGGAACTTGTCGAAGGCGTAGCCGCAGGCCACGCTCACCATGGCGCCGATACCGGCGCCGAGGACGGCGTACAGCAGGCTGTTGCCGTACCAGCGGCTGTACAGGCCGTCGTCCATCGCGAACAGGTCGCGCAGGTTCTGGACGAACGAGAAGTCGCTCAGCGACAGGATGTTGCTGCTGAACAGCGCGTCCCGGTTCTTGCCTGCGGCGAGGACCAGCCACAGGACGGGCAGCAGGGTGTAGAGGACGGAGAGCGCGACGACCACGTTGACCGTGGCCCGGCCGAGCAGGCGCGGGCGCATGAGGGTGCTGTCGCCGGTGCTCATCGGGCCGTCTCCTCGGGGGTGTTGGCGCGGCTGGTCCAGCGGGTGACGCCGTAGGACAGGGCGATCGTGCACAGGAGCAGGACGACCGAGGCGGCTGCCGCCAGGCTGTAGTTGTTGCGGGTGAAGGCGGCGTCGTAGATGTACATGCTCGGCGAGAAGCGGGAGTTGATCATCGGGGAGGACTGACTGAGCAGCACGGGCTCGGTGAACAGTTGCAGCGCCCAGATGAGGGTGAAGATGGCGACCATCACGATCGACGTGCGCACGAGCGGGGTCTTGACCTGGAGTGCCGTGCGGACGGGGCCCGCGCCGTCGACGACCGACGCCTCGATGACCTCGCGGGGTACGGCCTGGAGTGCGGCGTAGAAGACGACCATGTTGTAGCCGAGGTTGCTCCACAGGGCGATGTTCACGATCGACGGGAGCACGGTGTGGATGCCGAGGAAGTCGATGGTGATGTCGGCCTTGGCGAACAGGTCGATGACCGGGCTGATGCCGGGTGTGTAGAGGTACAGCCAGATGAGGGCGGCGATGATGCCGGGCACGGCGTGCGGCAGGAACAGGCCGAGCTGGGCCCAGGAGCGCAGCCGTACGACTCCGGAGTCGAGGAGCAGGGCGAGCGCGAGCGCGCCGATCACCATCAGGGGGATGTAGATCAGGCAGTACAGGGCGACCGTGGCGAGCCCGGACAGGAACGTCGGGTCGGTGAGGACGGCGGCGTAGCTGCGCAGGCCGACGAAGACCGTGCGTTCGGGGCCGAAGCCGAGGCCGGGCTGGTCGTCGCTGAAGAAGCTCAGATAGACGGCCGTGCCGACAGGGATCAGGAAGACGGTGACGAGGAGGGCGAAGAACGGGGCCATCAGAACGGCGCACGCGGCGAGTTGACGTCGGCGGGCCGCCTTGCGGGCGCGGTGGGCCGAGGCCGGGGCGGCGGTGCGGGAAGCGGCGGCAGGCGCGGCGGGGTGGGCCTGCGTGGTCGCGGTCATGGGGTGTCACCTGCCTTTCGGGCGGCTCGGGCCGCTCGGTTGCCGTGCGGGGAGGGGCGCGGGCTCATGTGGTGTGCTCGGTGGTCGACAGGCCGAGGGCCTTCAGGTCGGGCATGGTGCCGTCCTGTGCCGCGCGTACGGAGTCGATGAGGGAGCCCTGACCGCCGCCCACGCGCGCGAAGCTGTCCTGCATCACCCGCTGGGTGGCGGTGAAGCGCGGGCCCCAGACCCAGCCGTCGCGGATTCTGTGGGCCTCCTCCTCGAAGAGGGAGTAGATGTCCTGGCCGCCGTAGTAGGAGCGGTCGAACGCCTCGCGGCCCACGGCGACCAGTGCGGACGCGGCCGGGTACTGGCTGCTGGTGCCGCTGGAGAGGCGGGCGCGCAGCGAGTCGGGGTGGGAGACCTGCCAGGAGATGAACTCCAGTGCCGCTTCCGGGTGTCGGCTGTCCTTGGTGACGGCGAAGGTCGAGCCGCCGTGGGTGCCGACGGCCGGGTGGCCGGTGTCCCACCGGGGCAGCGGGGCGATCCGCCACTGGCCGGTCTGTGCGGGCCGCGCCTTCATCTGGGCGCCCGCGTCCCAGGCTCCGCTGAGCCTCGTCAGCACGAGTCCGTTGGCGATCTGCGCGTCGGACTGTCTGCTCTCGATGGCGTTCATGAAGACGAGGTCCTCGTCGATGAGCCGCTGCCAGTAGGCGGCGACCCGCCGGGTGGGTGCGTCGGCGAGGGAGACGTTCCAGGCGCCGCCCGCCGTGTCGAACCACTGGGCGCCGGCCTGCCAGGCGTAGGCGGCGAACTGGGTGCCGCCGTCCGTGGGGAAGAGGACCAGCCGTCGGCCGGGCAGCTTGCGGCGGACGGCCCGGGCCAGTTCCTCGAACTCCGCCCAGGTGCGCGGCACTTCGAAGCCGTGCTGGGCGAAGAGGTCGGCGCGGTAGTGCATCACCATCGGTTCGACGTCCAACGGGACGCTGAACACGCGCTGTTCGAAGGTGGTCAGACCCAGTGCCTGGGGCAGCAGTTCGGCGCGCAGTTCGTCGCTGATCATCGAGGTGAGATCGCGGGCCACACCGTCGATGGCGAAGCCGGGTACCTGCGGGTACTCGATGGTGGCCACGTCGGGGGCGTTGCCGGCACGGGCGGCGTTGCTCAGTTTCGCGTAACCGCCCTGGCCGCCGGACGGAATCTGCTGGAAGTCGACCTGGATGCTGTCGTGGGTGCTGTTGAAGGCGTCCACCACCTCCTGACTGCCGCGCAGCGCGGACCAGAAGGTGATGCGGGTGACTTTTCCGCCGGTCCCGCTCGACGCGGAGTCCGTTCCTCCACTGCAGGCGCTCACGGCGCCGGTCAGTGGCAGTGCGGCCATCGCGGCGAGCACGGACCGGCGGCTTCGTCGACGGTGACTCTGTCGACCAGGCATGGGGTGCCTCCCGCGGCTCCGGCGTGTCCCTGAGACACGTCCTGTTCGAGATACGGGAATCCTGATCGGCACAAGGAAAACGGTCAAGACATCGATCAGAAGAAAATAAAGCGGTCAAACGCTCATACGGCGTCGGATGTGAGCGTGGATACGCAACGCTCAGGAGGTCAACACCCGTGTCGACCCACGCACCTTCAGCTGCGGCAGCAGTTCGATACGCCGCGCCGGTCCCGCCCCGCTGCCGCGCGGATCCCTCAGCCGCTGCAGCAGCAGTTCGGCGGCGGCCCGCCCGACCTCCCCCTTGGGCGGGGACACGGCGGTGAGGGGGGTACTGCCGAGGGCGGCCACGACGTCGTCGTACGCGACGACCGAGCAGTCCTGCGGCACCCGGACGCCGTGCGCGGTCAGTTCCTGGACCAGCATCAGCGCGTCCACGTCGCCGTGCAGCACGCACGCCGTGGCGTCCGCCTCGCGCAGGACACCGGGCAGGTCGACGGCCACGCGGTCCGCCCCGGCCGAGCGGTCGGGGCCCGCCTCGGGGGAACTGAGTCCGAGTGTCCAGGCGTCGAGGTGCGGATGGGCACCGGCGATCTCGGTGAGGGCGGTGCGCAGGGCGCGCGCCGTGGGGCTGTCGTCGCGGGTGGCGAAGACGACCCTGCGGTGACCGAGGGAGACCAGGTGCTCGACGGCGAGATGGGCGCCGTACCAGTGGTCGGAACACACGGAGTCCAGGGCGTGCAGCGCACTGCCGGGGCGTGGCCTGCGTTCCATCAGGACGGTCGGCACGCCGAGCCCGCACAGCCACTTCGCGTCGGCCTCCTCGGCGGCGAGGGTACGCCAGCGGGGGGCGATCAGCACGCCCCGGGCGCCGTCCGCCAACGCCCGCTCCACCAGCGGCTGTTCGGCGCCGGCGACCTGCGGGGCGATATGCAGCGCGATGCGCACGCCGGCCTCCTCCAGGACGGGGCGGGCGCCGTGCAGGGTCTCGTAGAGGTAGGAGTGGCGGGCGGGGACGACCAGGGCGACGATGTCGCCGTCCCCGGACACGGTGACGGGCTCGGACGGGGCGACCGGCACCGGGAGGGTGGAGCGGGCGACGCCGTGGCCGCGCCGGAGCCTGCCCTCACGGGCGAGTTCCTCCACGTCCCGGCGGACGGTGACCACCGAGACCTCCAGTTCGGCGGCGAGGTCGGTCACCCGGGCCGCGCCACGCGCCTGCACGGCGGCCAGAATCCGCTGTCGCCTCAGTTCGACCGGCTCGCGCATACCGTTCGCCCCCTCATTTCGTACACCGGCACGCCCGCACACCGGAATGTTCGTTTGAACGCTTTTCCGCGCAGCATAGCGATCAGCGGGCCGGACGCCAGCATCACTACCGGAACAAGGGCTTCCGGCCGATTCCCATCCCTTTTCGACCGATCTTGACCATCGTTCAAGTGAAATTCACCGAGTACTCGCGGTAACTGCTTGCTTTGATCACACTTGAGGCGAGAAGTTCATCCCTCAACATCTTGCGCCTCGGGGGGAATTGGCATATGCACGGAACAATTGACGGATTCAGCTACGGTTTCGTCACCCCGGTGGCCGCCTACATCATGGCCTGCCTGGGAAGCGCCCTGGGGCTGCGCTGCGTGGTCAGATCTCTGCTCAACCAGGGCTCGTGGAAGCCGGGTTGGCTGGCACTGGGGGCGGCTGCCATCGGGTGCGGGATCTGGACCATGCACTTCATCGCGATGATCGGGTTCCAGGTCAAGGAGAGCGCGGTCCGCTACGACGTCGGGCTGACCGTCACGAGCCTCGCCGTCGCGATCGTCGTCGTCGGTATCGGCGTGTTCGTCGTCGGCTATCGCGGCGCCACGCCTGTGGCACTGTCCACCGCGGGCATCGTGACCGGTCTCGGCGTCGCCGCGATGCACTATCTCGGCATGGCGGCGCTCCAGGTGAACGGCGCGATCCGCTACGACACGGCCACCGTGGCGCTCTCCGTGGTGATCGCCATCGTCGCCGCGACCGCCGCACTCTGGGCGGCCGTTTCCATCCGGGGCTTCCTGACCAGCCTCGGGGCCAGCCTGGTGATGGGCGTGGCCGTCAGCGGTATGCACTACACGGGCATGGCCGCCGTCAGCGTGCACCTGCACGACGCGTCCACCACAACCACCTGGTCCGGCACGTCCCCGACCTCGCTGCTGCTGCCGATGCTGATCGGCCCGACCCTCTTCCTGCTGCTGGCCGCCGTCGTGGTGATGTTCGACCCGCTGCTGGTCCTGGGCGACAGCGAGTGGGGCTCGAAGGCCTCCCGGCAGCGGCCCGCGCGGCAGACCGAGCCGGCGCCGCCGATACCGAGGCAGTCGGCGAAGCAGCACCCGTGGCAGCCCTCCATGAGCCGGCAGCGGACCGCGACCCGGACGGATCTTCGCCTGTAGGACATTGCTACGGTGCCCCGATGGCTGACTCCGCACGTGCCCACTCCTCCCGCGACAGCGCCGAGGGCGCGGGCTGGGGCCTCGAAAGCCCGGGAACCTACCGGGAGTTGATGCCGCGTCGGGTCGAGAAGCTCTCGTGGGTCAACCCCCGGACGCTGTGGCCCGCCCGCAACGGCGTACTGGCCTCCTGGTTCGGTGACCCCACGGGCCGTACCCGCGGCCGCTGGGCCGAACAACGGACAGCCGCGGGCGCGCCCGCCGACAAGGTGGTCCGGCGCGCCGACCCGGACCGCTTCTCCTTCATGGTCATCGGCGACACGGGCGAGGGCGACGAGCCCCAGTACGCTGTCGTCCCGGGCTTCCTGAGGGCCGGTCAGGACACGGCGTTCACCGTGCTCGCCAGTGACGTGATCTACCCCGTCGGAGCCACCGACGACTACGGCACCAAGTTCTTCCGCCCCTACCAGGACTACCCGGCGCCGATCTACGCGATCCCCGGCAACCACGACTGGTACGAGGACCTGAACGGGTTCATGCGCGTGTTCTGCGACGCCCCGCCCCTCCCGGCGGAGCCCGCGCCCCACGCGTTCACACCCGGCAGGCTGCGCTCACTCCTGTGGCACAGGCCGAGCGCCGTCGACGAGCAACGCCTCGCCGAGGCCGCCAAGTTGCGCTCGGCCCCCGCCCAACAGGCGGTCCAGCCCGGCCCGTACTGGGCGATCGACGCAGGACCCATACGCGTCATAGGCATCGACACCGGACTGCTGGGCACGCTCGACGCCGAACAGGGCCGCTGGCTGCGGGAGGTGTCCGCCGGACCGGTCCCGAAGATCCTCGTCACCGGCTCGCCCCTGTACGTGGACGGCGAGCACCACCCCTGCCCCATCGACGGCGGCGGCACGGTCGACGACCTCGTCCGCGACCCGGAGCGGAACTTCGTCGCCGCGATAGGCGGCGACATCCACAACTACCAGCGCTATCCGGTGACCTTGCCCGGCAGCGGCGACGGGACCGCCGGGCCCGCCAGGACCGTCCAGTACATCGTCTCGGGCGGCGGCGGTGCGTTCATGCACGCCACCCACACCATCAAGCGGGTGTCGGTCGCCGACGTCACCGAGGACGACTTCCGCTGCTATCCGTTGCGCGGCGACTCGCTGGCCTTCTACAGCAGGCTCTACGGCCGACGGCTGCACCTGCGCCGCTTCTTCACCCTCACCGAGGCCGAGGCGACGGCCGTGATCGCCGAGCGCCTGGGTATCCGGCCGACGCGCGACCCTGGCGAGTCCGTCCGCCTCACCCGGCGCATCCGGCTGGTCGCCGCTCTGCTGGGCACGGCCCGTCGTCCCGACCGCGCCCGGCGGCTGCGGCTCCCGGTCCGGAAGGCGTACACCCAACTGTTCTCGCCCGGCTCGGCGACGTACAGCCCGCCGTTCTTCAAGAGCTTCCTGCGACTCGACGTCTCCCCTGAGGCGATTCGGCTGCGCTGTTTCTCCGCGACCGGCAAGCTCAGGCAGGAGGTGGATCCGCCGGTCGAGGACGAGGTCGTCATCCCGCTGACCCGGCCTGCTGGCACAATCGACGGAGCGTGAACGTCCGTACGACGATCGTTGGAGGAGCCCGTGCCGTCCCCCTCACAGCCGCTGCGCAAACTGGGCTTTCTCACCATCGGGCTGTTCCACGGCGACGATCCTCGGGCGGGGCACGAGTCGACGCTGGAGATCATCGAGCTGGGTGAGCGGCTGGGCTTCGACAGCGCGTGGCTGCGACACCGTCATCTCCAGTACGGGATCTCCTCCCCGGTGGCCGTCCTCGCGGCGGCCTCGCAGCGCACCCGCCGTATCGAACTGGGCACCGCGGTCACCCCGTTGGGCTGGGAGAACCCGCTGCGCCTGGCGGAGGACTGGGCGACCGTCGACATCCTGTCCGGAGGCCGGCTCAACCCGGGTCTGAGCGTGGGCCCACCGATGAACTACGACCATGTCAAGGGCGCCCTGTACCCCGACACGGCGGACGCGGAGGACTTCAGCTTCCAGCGGGTCGAGCGGCTGCTGGACCATGTGCGAGGGAAGGCGGCCAGCGACTTCAGCGGGGTGCAGGGGTTCGAGGTGTTCTCGGACCGGGTGCAGCCGCATTCCCCGGGGCTCGGAAGCCGGCTGTGGTACGGCGGCGGGAGTCTGCGGTCGGCGCGGTGGGCCGGGGAGCACGGTATGAACTTCCTGACCAGCAGTGTCGTCAAGGCCGAGGGCGACGAGGAGTCGCCGGACTTCGCCGAGGTCCAGCTCGCCGGCGTCCGGGCCTTCCGGGCGCACCACCCTGACGGCGACCGGGCCCGGGTCTCCCAAGGTCTCGTCGTCATCCCCACCGACAGTGCCTCGCCCGCGCAGCGCGCCAAGTACGAGGAGTACGCGGCGAAGCGGCTGCCGCGGACCGCGACGCCGCAGGGTCCGGCGCGGCTGATGTTCGCGCCGGACCTCGTCGGCACCTCGGCCGAGATCGCCGAACGCCTGTACGCGCACGTCGCGTTCCAGGAGATCGACGAGGTGGCTTTCGCGCTGCCGTTCACCTTCGACCACGAGGACTACGTCCAGATCCTCAACGACATCGCGACCCGCCTCGGTCCCGCCCTGGGCTGGCGGCCGGCCACCGGCTGAAGCTCCTGCGGGCCCCTCACCACCGCCCGGGTTCGGCTCCGGTGACCGCCTCCGACGGCCTGCCGTCCACGCCCGCCGGAATGTCGCCGGTCAGCATCACGCGGTGCATGACCCGGGGGTGGCCGAGGTGGGCGTTGTCGCTGGGGGCGAGGTGGATGGTGGCCCGGTTGTCCCAGAAGGCGACGCTGCCGGGCTCCCAGCGGAAACGGACCGTGTACTCGGGCCTGGTCGCCTGTTCGAGAAGCATCTCCAGCAGCAGCCGGCTCTCCGCGCGGGAGACGTCCACGATCTGCTCCAGGTAGTAGCCGTTGACGAACAGCACCCGCTCCCCCGTCTCCGGGTGGACCCGCACCAGTGGGTGCACCGAGGCGGTCTGGTGGTCGAGGAGATGCCGGAGATACGCGTCGTCGCCGGGCCGCGCCTGGTAGCCGACACCCAGCCGGTGCTCGGCCCTGAGTCCGTCCACGAACTCCCGTACGGGCGCGGAGAGTCCGGCGTACGCGGCGGCCAGGTTGGACCAGGTGGTGTCGCCGCCGTACGGCGGGACGGTCTCGGCGCGCAGGATCGTCGCGGCGGGCGGGTCGATCCGGGCGCCGTGGTCGCAGTGCCAGCCGCGCAGCAGCGAGTGGCGGCGCCGCTCCAGCCATTCGGCGTGCTCCATGCCGTAGCGTCCGCCCAGCTCCAGCCGGTCGGCGGTCGTCTCGATCTCGGGGAAGCCGGGCGGGGAGGCGCCGCCGCGCCGCCCGAGGACGACCGGCTCGCCGAACCGGCGCGCGAAGGCGATGTGCCCGGCGTGGTCCAGCCGCTGGCCGCGGAAGAACACCACCTTCCAGCGCAGGACGGCCGCCCTGATTGCGGCGACCACGGGGCTGTCGAGGGGCTCGGTCAGGTCGACTCCCGAGATCTCGGCGCCGATGTGCCCCGCGACGGGCCGCACCTCCACCCCGGCTACCTCCGTCGGCCTCAACTCCTGGTCACCCGGCTGCACTTCGCCGTTCGTGGCCCGGTCCGTCGTCATGCACACTCCGCTCGTGGGTCGGTCTCGTACGTCTCGTCGGTGTCGCTGGTGAGCGTGCCAGTATTCGGCGGGCGTGGCGACCGGACGTAGGGCTCCGCGGGACACGCGGTACGTCACCGGCCGGACCGTCCCGCGGGTCCGACGGAGCTGGTCGTGCGGTGGCGGAGCGGGGCTTCAGTACGGCGGCCGTGACTGCGAGACTGCGACGATGACCGCTGCCGCGTCCGGTGACCCCCAGCCCAGTGCTTTCGTCCGGCGGCTGCCGGTCGGGGAGCGGTTGCCGATGCCGGCGGACCCGGTCACCGGGTGGGAGACCTTCCCCTTCGAACTGTGCGAAGGAGAGTTGCGGGTCAAGCCGTTGCTGCCTCCGGTGCTGCCCGAGCCGGTTCGCGACGGCGAGGCCGGGGCCGGGGACTGCGTGGTCTGCCGCAAGCCCGTGACGGACGCGCTCTGGGCGGACGGGCACCGGCGGGTGGACGCGGTCGGCGGGGCGAGGCTGCCCGCCGTGGCGCTGCTGCAGCCGCGTGGTCACTACGACCTCGGCGATCTGCCCGCGGCCCGGTCGGCGGAGCTGGGCACGATGCTGCAGCGCGCCGAGCGGGCCGTCCTGGCTGTGGACGGCGTCGCACGGGTGCACGTCAACCGTTGGGGTGACGGCGGGGCTCACCCGCACTTCTGGTTGCTGGCCCGCCCGGCGGGGCTGACCCGGCTACGCGGCAGCTTCCTCCCGCTGTGGGAGGAACTCCTGCCCCCGGTACCGGAGTCGGAACGGCTGCGGGCCCATCGCCGGATCTCGGCAGAGCTGGCGGCCGGGGGCGGGAGGGCGTATGTGGGGTAGGGCGGGTTACGCGCCCATCCCGGCCATCCGCCATCCTTCTGTCCGGTCGTGCTGGGAGACGGCCTCGGCGGTGGCCAGGACCAGTGGGGCGAGCCGGGACGGCTGGAGCATGTTCAGTGGGCCCACGAGACCCACCGACGCCACCACCGTGCCGCGCGCGTTGCGCACCGGGGCCGCGATCCCTCCCCGGCCCTCGCGCAGGGTGCCGCAGGCCATCGCGTAACCCTCGCGTCTTATCTTGGTCAGATGGTTGCGCAGAGCGGCGCCGTCGGTGGGCGTCGCGCCGGTGTAGGCGCGAAGGGGGCCGGCGCAGATCTCGTCCTGCACCACGACGCCCGCGTTCGCGAGCAGCACCAGACCGGTCGCGGTGGCGTGCAGCGGGAGCCTGCAGCCGGGATCGCCCCAATGCGCCATGAGGGCGGGGTCGTTGGAGACGAAGGACAGGCAGACGGTCTCCGTTCCGTCGCGCAGCGCGAGTACCGCCGCGCCGCCGCACTGACCGTGGAGCTCCACGAGGTGGGACTGCGCCGCCTCGGCCAGGCCCGCGTACCGGGGGGCGAGCGTGGCTGTCTCCCACAGTCTCAGGCCGATGCTGTAGCCGCCTTCCTCTCCTCGTTCCAGTGCGCCCCAGCCATGGAGCTTGTTGACGATGCGATGGACCGTGGCGACCGGAAGACCGGAGCGTCGGCTGATGTCGCTCAGCGTCAAAGTGCGATTGTCACGGTCGAAGACGCCGAGGATGCTGAGCGTGCGGTCGACAACCGAGCGCTCGGGGGCGCCGGGGTGGGTGGTCATCCCGTCTACTTCCCTTCACCTGCACATCATGTGGGGACGCTTACTCGTGCATGCACCAGGAGTGATCTGGCTACGGGCGGCCACGCCTATCATTGATTTTTAAAGAAGCTTGGGAAAGGTTGATTCCGGAACGCTCATGGTCGATTTCGCTTCGTTACCGATCCCGGTGGTCCCCTACACCCCCACGTGCAGACCTGGGGTCGGCCTGGCCATGGCCCCGCTCAGTGAGGTGCGCAGGAAGCTCCCCGTGAACTTCGTCAGCGCGCCCCACCGGCTCGCCTTCCACCAGCTCGTGCTGGTCGAAGCGGGGGTCGGCGACTTCACCGTCGACTCCACGCGGTACGCGTGCCGCACGGGCTCGCTGCTGTGGATCCGGCCGAACCAGGTGATCCAGTTCGCCTCACCGACGCAGATGGAAGCTCGGCTCGTCATGTTCACCGAGACTTTTCCGTTGCGGCTGCGCGCCCACATGGGAATGCTCGACGATGTCCTGCGTCCCTCTCACTGGCAGCTCAGCGACGACGAACTGGCCGGCTTCGGGCGGGTGGTGGCTCTGATGCAGGAGGAGTTCGAACGGCCCGACCAGGGCCTCGGGGAGGACATCCTCAAGCATCTGCTGGCGGTCGCCCTGATGCACATCGACCAGATGTGCCGCAGCCACCGCAAGGACATACAGCGGGCCGACAGCCCCTCCGGCGAGAACGGCGAACTCTTCCTGCGTTTCCGGCGCGAACTGGAAACCTCCTACCGCACGACCCGGCTGGTCGAGCACTACGCCGCCGCGCTCAACTGCACGCCCCGCACCCTGTCCCGGGCCTGTCGTGTCATCGCCGGTACCTCCACCAAGGACCTGATCGACGCCCGCGTCGCCCTGGAAGCGAAACGACTGCTGGTCCACACGGATCTGCCCGTCGGAACCATCGCCCGCCAGCTCGGGTTCACCGAAGTCACCAACTTCGGCAAGTTTTTCGTACGCAGGGTGAATATGACACCCGGCACATTCCGGCGGGCCGACGATTCACAGAATTAGCGTCGCCGCCGCGGCCGACGGCCAGGACTTCACTCGGCAGTAACATTCCGCATCGCGTTCTACGCCCGTAAACAGAGATTTCTTTCCACTCTCCGGAAGAGTGGTTGTCCAGGATTCGGCGAGCTGGCAAGACTGTGGCCTGCATGCTTCGGGCGGCCACTCCCGAACGCAGCCCCTTTCGCGCGGAGCCGCATGTCTGGACCAGAAGACCGGATTCGTACCACCCCCGTCTGCTGACGGATGTCCTCTCTGCCGTACGCGGTGAAGCAAGTCGCAAAGAGCGCCGTCTGTCCCGACCCATTTCCGCGCCGGCGCGTCCATCGGCGTCGGGGCGGAACGCCCGTTCCCGAATCGGCCTCGACGACCCTCGCGAACGGGAGCGTTCGCCGTCACCACACGCCTGGCTCCCCGACGGGCGTGGTCACCGGCGACGGGCGGGCCTGCGGTGTGGACGCCGAACGCTCACCCGCGCGCCGACGCGGTCGAGCACCTTTCCCCGTTTCTTCGCCGACCGGGAACACATCGGACCGGCCGCCGTCCCGGACGCCGGCCGCCCCGTCCACGCCGCCGCCCACCCGGTCCTCAAGGAGGTCTATGTCAAGGCGCTGGGTACGGGCCGGCGCCGACGACACCGGTGCGGCCGAGCCCGCGCGCGAACGCCGGCACTTCGACCTGATCCATCCGGGCGCCGGGTCACGTGGTGGCCATGGCCACCGAGGAGGGCACACCGGGCGGACTGATCATCACCACGCTCACCAACTGACCCCAGGAGCATCCGATGTCCGCCAAGCCCAGCATCGCCGTCGTCGGCGGTGGCGTCGCAGGCCTCTCCGCCGCCTACACCCTGCGCGAGCACGCCGAGATCACCCTCTTCGAACGTGAGGACCGCTACGGCGGCCACGCCAACACCGTCGAGGTCCATGACGCGGGCCGGGTCCTGGGGATCGACACCGCGTTCGTGGTCTTCAACCGGCCCGCCTATCCCAACCTCAGCGCTTTCTTCGACAAACTGGGCGTGGAATCGAAGCAGTTGCTCAGCGGCTTCAACTTCTTCGACCTGACCGAGGGCGTGCAGTACGGCAGCGACGAGATGGACCTGTCGGAGGAGGAGGTGCGCACCCGCTATCCCGAGTCGTTCCGGACGATCTGGCGCGAGGCGCGCCGGTTCCACGAGGAGGGCCGCCGGGACTTCTTCTGCAAGCGCTCCGACATGCCGATGGGCGAGTATCTCGACCGGGGCGGCTACAGCCAGGAGTTCCGGTACGGCTACTTCATCCTGCTGTGCAGCGCGGTGTGGTCGGTGCCGGCCGAACTGGTCTGGGAGATGCCGGCCACGACGGTGATCGCGTTCTTCATGGCCCATGACGAGAGCGGCCTCGGCGGGCGACGCGTGGACTGGCGGACCGTGGGCGGCGGTTCGATCTCGTACGTCCGCAAGGCGCTCGCCGCGATCGCCCCGAAGACCCGTCTGTCCGAGCCGGTGACCGGGATCCACCAGGACGAGAACGGGGTCACCGTGCGGACCGCGGGCGGCTCCGAGCGCTTCGACCACGTGGTGCTCGCCACGCACGCCGATGTGACCCGCGCCCTGCTGGAGAACCCCACGGACACCCAGCGCGCGTTGCTCGCGCCGTTGCGCTACAACGCCTCCACGGTGGTCCTGCACACCGATCCGTCGGTGATGCCGGCCGACCGGTCCCGCTGGGAGGCGTGGAACTACGGCAAGGTGACGGTCGAGGGGGCGCCGCGCACCTACGTGGCCCACTACATGAACAAGCTGCACGGCTTCGAGTCGGAGACCGACTACTTCGTCACCCTCGACTGCCCGCTGCCGGTCGCCGAGGACCGCGTCATCCGCACCTTCCGCTACGAGCACCCGATCCTCGACATGGCGATGCGCCGCGCTCAGCAGACCATCTACGAGGTCAACGAAGGCCTCCGGGTCAAGCTGTGCGGCTCCTACTTCCACTCCAAGCGTCAGTACCACGACCAGATCGGCTCGCACGAGGCCGCGTTCTCCGCCGGGAAGGAGGCGGCGACGCAGCTCCTGCGCGAACTGGATCGCTGACTATGGTCAGTTGTCCGCCGCGTCCGCGTGCCGGCGGGCCGACTCGTTCTCCTGGGCCATGCGCCGCAGCGCCAGCAACGCGGGCTCCAGGAGGACGGTGAGCAGCAGCGCGCGTTCGACGACCTCCAACGGGTCCTTGATTCCGTCCAGTTGGTCGAGGTCGAGGACGGCGGTCCGCTCGGCCAGCCGGGCGTACGGCAGAAGCACCCGTGCGTCGAGCGGTGCGCCGAGGGTACGCAGAGAGGCGAGGGTGTCGGCCAGCGTGCCGCGAGCGGGCGCGGCCTGGTGCACGTTCCAGCCCAACTCCTCGATCAGCGCGTCGACTTCGGCCGGTTCCGGAGAGTCGGGCTCCGCCTCGTCGGCGAGCCGGATCGACCCGAGCCCGAGCCCCAGCAGGCGGTGGGTGTCGGCGGTGTGCTCGTCGAGCGCGCCCAGTACCTCCCGGGTGGTGCTGACGGACAGGCCTCGTACGCCGATCAGCGCGCGGATCAGCCGGAGCCTGCGGAGGTGGTTCTCGTCGTACTCGGCCTGCGTCGCCGACAGCTGGCGGCCGGCCGGGAGGAGACCTTCGCGGAGGTAGTACTTGATCGTCGTGACAGAGACGCCACTGCGGCGGCTCAGCTCGGACATGCGCATCGGTCGGGCTCCGCTCTGGTCATTGGATACCTCTACTGTCTAACATGGATAGTGGAGGTATCCAAATGAGCCTCTGCTCCGCCCTGCCTCTCAGAAGAAGGCCGCAGCCATGCCCACCCTGCCCTGGACCACCGTCACCAAGCCCGCTCCGGACGCGACGGCGTTCGTCATGGCGTCCCGTCTGGAAGTCCGCTCCCTGAAGGACGTTCCCCGCTTCTTCCTGCGCTCGCTCGCCGCCTGGAAGCAGGTCAGGAGCGCGCCCGGCGCCTACGGCGCCTCACTGATCGCCGAGCCGCTCAAGCGCACCTTCTGGACGCTGTCGGCCTGGGAGGACAAGCAGGCCCTCTACGCCTACGCGCGGACCGAGCCCCACAAGTCGGTCATGACCGGCCTGCGCTCCACGATGGACCGCTCGGTGTTCACCTTCTGGGAGACACCGGCCGCGGGCCTGCCCGTCGACTGGTCGGACGCACGCGACCGGCTGACCGCCCAGGAGCGCGCGGACGCGAACGGCAACCCGCCGACCGCCTGAACCGCGTTCACCCGCTCTCACCGAGCGCCGGACCGCCGAACCGCCCGAACGCCGGATCAGCCACTCCCTCAGGAGACTCCCCCGCCATGACGCTGTCCGAAGAGAACCCGGTCATGGAGGACGCGGCCGTCGCGCCGCCGGCCTCGGGCCTGCGCGTACCGCTGTGGCCGGCGATCGTCGCGTGCAGCGTGCCCATGTTCATGGTCGCGCTCGACAACCTGGTCGTCTCGACCGCCCTGCACACGCTGGCCGTCGACCTGGAGGCGGACACCCAGCAGCTCCAGTGGTTCGTCAACGCGTACGTCCTCGGTTTCGCCTGTCTGCTGATGACGGGAGCCGCGCTCGGTGACCGCTTCGGCCGGCGCTCGGTCTTCGTGCTCGGCATCGTCGTCTTCACGCTGGCCTCGACCGGCTGCGGTCTCTCCGACACCAGCGCACAGCTGATCACGTTCCGTACCGTGCAGGGATTCGGCGCCGCGGCCGTGATGCCGCTGTCGCTGACCCTGCTCTCCCAGGCCGTCCCGGACCGGCTGCGCGGGCTGGCACTCGGCCTGTGGTCGGGCGTCAGCGGTCTGGCCGTCGCGATGGGCCCGGTGGTGGGCGGCGCCGTGGTCGAGGGGCTGGACTGGCGGTGGATCTTCTGGATCAACGTGCCGGTGGGCGTCGTCGCCGTGCCGTTGATCCTGATGACGATCCGCGAGAGCAGGCTGCCCGGAGTCCGTCTCGACCTGGTCGGCATGGTGCTGGCCGCCGCGGGTCTGTTCGCGCTGGTGTGGGGCATCGTGAACGGTGAGACGGACGGCTGGACCTCGGCCGAGGTGCTCGGCGTGTTCGCCGCCGGCGCGGTGCTGCTCGGCGTGTTCGTCGCCTGGGAGGCCCGGGTCCCGCAGCCGATGCTGCCGCTGTCCTTCTACCGGGTGCGGGCGTTCACGCTCACCAACCTCGTGTCGGCGGCCATGTACTTCGGTGTCTTCGGTTCCCTCTTCCTGCTCGCCCAGTACCTCCAGATCGTGCCGTCGCGCACGCCCCTGGAGGCCGGGGTCCGCACCCTGGCCTGGACACTCATGCCGATGTTCGTCGCGCCCGTCGCGGGCCTCCTCACCGACAAGGTCGGCGGCGGCCGGCTGATGGCCCTCGGGCTCTTCCTCCAGGGCGTCGGGCTCGGCTGGATCAACCTGGTCGCGGACACCGGCACCGCTTACTCCTCCCTGGTCGGACCGATGATCGTGGCCGGCATCGGCATGGGCTTCGTGTTCGCACCGACGGCGGCGGTCGTGCTGGGCTCGGTCAGCCGCGAACACGCGGGCAAGGCGTCCGGCGCCAACACCACCGTCCGGGAGATCGGCGGGGCCCTCGGTATCGCCGTACTGAGCACGGTGTTCGTGGCGCACGGCAGCACAGGTTCGCCGCAGGAGTTCGTGGACGGGCTGCACCCGGCGGTGTGGGTCGGCGTCGTCGTGGTGTTCGCGGGCGCGTTGTGCGCGCTGGGCATTCCGCGCGGGCCCCGGCCGCAGGCGGGTGAGGCGGCGGAGGCGGCGATCGCGGCCGAGGCGGTGGCCCGGCGGACCTGATGTCCGACCTCTCCCCCACACCGGTGGCCGCCCGTATGTGACGGACGGGCGGTCACCGGCACAGACCGGTCGGGACGTCTCTCGCGTTCGTGGCCGTCTCGCGGACAATCACGCCCTCGCAGGGCCACACTGAGGTGTCATGGCGCGCTCACGCTCTCACCCTCGGGGGACCCAGCATGCGCAACCTGCTTCGCACCGCCACGGCCGGTGCAGTCACGGTCACCGCGGTCCTCGCCTGCGGCACCGCCCAGGCCACGCCGCCCGGACCAGGAGTGTCGGGCCGGATACTCGCCCAGACCACCATCGGCGACACCGACTACACGCTGCGGGAGGTCACCATCCCCGCCGGTCAGGCCACCGGCTGGCACTACCACGACGGGCCGCTCTACGGCCTCGTCAAGGAGGGCACCCTCAGCCACTTCGACTCCACCTGCGAGTCCGACGGCGTGTATCCGCAGGGCAGCGCCATCAGTGAACCGGCGGGGCCCGGCAACGTCCACATAGGCCGGAATCTCGGCAGCACGCCCGTCGTACTCGACGTCCTGTACGTCCTGCCGCACGGCTCGCCCTTCTCGGAGGACGCACCGAACCCCGGGTGCGCCTTCGAGTGACCGGTCGCCGAACCGCCCGGTGGCCGCACTGAGCGGTCGCTGAACGAGTCACCCGACCGGACCGTCCGGCCGGCTTGGGATCGACCCCCTGTCGGCCCTGTCGGTCCTGTATGCCCCGAAGGTCTATTCCGTCGGCAGTGGCTGCTCGGCCCAGATCGTCTTGCCGGTGCCCGTCTGGCGGCTGCCCCAGCGCTGGGTGAGCTGGGCGACGAGCAGCAGTCCACGGCCACCCTCGTCGTAGGCGTGCGCCCGGCGCAGGTGCGGTGAGGTGGAGCTGCCGTCGGAGACCTCGACGATGAGGGCACGGTCGCGGATCAGCCTCAGCTGGATGGGCGGTTCGCCGTACCGGATGGCGTTGGTGACCAGTTCGCTGACGACGAGCTCGGTGACGAAGGCCTCCTCCTCCAGCCCCCAGCCGGCCAGGCGCTCCATGGCCGCCTGACGGGCGACGGACACGTGCGCGGGGTCCGGTGGCACGTCCCAGACGGCCACCCGGTCGGCGCCCAGGGCATGCGTACGGGCGAGCAGCAGGGCCACGTCGTCGCCGGGCTGCTCGGGCAGCACGGCCTTGAGCACCGCGTCGCACACGGCGTCGAGCGAGGCGCCGGGCAGGTCGAGGGCGCGGCACAGTTCGGCGGTCGCGTGGTCGACGTCCCGGTCGCGGTCCTCGATCAGCCCGTCGGTGTAGAGGGCCAGGAGCGAGCCCTCGGGCAGTTTCAGTTCGGTCGCCTCGAAGGGCAGGCCGCCGACACCCAGCGGCGGTCCCGCCGTCACCTCGATCAGCTCGGCGACACCCCCGGGCGGTACGACGGCCGGCGGCGGGTGCCCGGCGGAGGCGAGGGTCAGCCGCCGCGAGACCGGGTCGTAGACGGCGTAGAGGCAGGTGGCGCCCAGTTCGGCTACGTCGGCATCGTCGTCCTCATCGGCCAGGTGGGTGACCAGGTCGTCGAGGTGGGTGAGCAGCTCGTCCGGCGGCAGATCGACGTCCGCGAGGGTCCGTACGGCCGTCCGGAGCCGTCCCATGGTCGCGGAGGACTGGATGCCGTGGCCGACGACGTCTCCGACGCAGAGGGCGACCCGGCTGCCGGACAGCGGGATGACGTCGAACCAGTCGCCGCCGATGCCGGCCACCGACCCGCAGGGCAGATAGCGGTGGGCGACCTCGACCGCCGCCTGGCCCGGCAGTCCCCGGGGCAGCAGGCTGTGCTGGAGAGCCAGCGCTGTCGTGCGCTCACGCTCGAAGCGGCGGGCGTTGTCGACGCAGACGGCCGCCCGGCTGGCCAGTTCCTCGGCGAGGACGACGTCGTCCTCCGTGTAGGGGTCGGGGCGGCCGATGCGCAGGAAGACGGCGACGCCCAGGGTGGTGCCGCGGGCCCGCAGCGGCACGGTGACCATCGAGTGGACGCCCTTGCGGTACGGGCGGCCGACGGGCTCGCGGGCGTTGCGCTCCGCCACCCACTCGTCGAACGCCGGCTCGCCGACCCGCCCGAGCACCGCCCGGCCCTCCGCCATCGCCCGCACCGGCGGGGTGAACGGCGGGTAGACGTCCTTCGCGCCCAGCGGAATGACCGCCTCGGGCGTGCCCTCGGTGACAGAGCCGTGGGCGACCCGGTGCAGGACGACCTCGTCGGCCTGCGCCGCGGCGGGTTCGTCCGCGCCGAGCACCCAGTCGAGCAGGTCGACGCTGACGAAGTCGGCGAACCGGGGCACGACCAGTTCGACGAGTTCCTCGGCGGTACGGATGACGTCGAGGGTGGTGCCGATGGCGGCGGCCGCCTCGTTGAGCAGGGCGAGCCGGCGCCGGGCCCAGTGCTGGTCGCTGCTGTCGAACGCGGCGATGCCCACCGAGGTGACGGCACCCAGGTCGTCGCGCACCGGCCACATCTCGATGCTCCACGCGTGTTCCCGGCCGCTGTCCGTGTCCTTGCCGAAGGACTCGTAGCGCACGGGGACGCCGGTGCGGGCGACCTCGCGCAGGTTGAGCAGGAAGCCCTGGCTGGTCCGGTCGTCGGGCACGATGTCGCCGTAGAGCTGTCCGACGAGGGCTTGTTCCTCGACGCCCATCAGGTCGCAGGCGGAGTCGTTGAGCCAGGTGTAGCGCTGGTCGGTGTCGAAGGCGGACATCGACACGGAGGCCTGCCGGATGGCCCGCTCCAGCGGGGCGGCCCCCGGCGCGGCCGTCTGCGGACCGGGCGCCCCCGGTCCAGGGAGGGCGGTGACGACAAATCCCCGCGTGTCGCCGTGCTCGTCCTGGACGGGGCACGCGCTGACGGCGAGTTCGACTCGGCGGCCGTCCCGGTGGCGGAGGGCGACCACTCCCGCCAGCTCGGTCATCGCTGTGGGCGCCGGGTCCTCCGCGAGGAGTTCGGCGGCCGGACGTCCGACGACGGCCTCGGCCGTGTGCCCCGTCAGCCGCCGGGCACCCTCGCTCCATCCCGTCACCATGCCTCGGGCATCGATGATCACCGCGGCGGCGACTTGTTTCATACGCCCCAGGATGGTCCCTGGGCCCCGGGGCATCAACCCCGACGGCCCACCTCGGCGCGCCAAACCCGGCCGGCCACCCCTCTGTGGGGCGGTCGGGCACGGGTGAGACGGATGTCAGCTCTTGTGGGCGCGGAGCGCGGCGAGGGCCCGGTCGGCGTGGGTGTTCATCCGCAGCTCGCTCGTCACGACCTCCAGGATCGTCCGGTCCTCGGCTATCACGAAGGTGGCCCGCTTGGTGGGCATCATCGAGAACCCGCGCTTCACCCCGAACAGCTCACGGACCGTCCCGTCGGCGTCCGACAGCAGCGGCATGCCGAGCGTGTGGCTCTGCGCGAACTCCTGCTGACGGTCGACGGAGTCCCCGCTGATCCCGACCGGCCGCGCGCCGACCGAGGCGAACTCGGCGGCCAGGTCCCGGAAGTGACAGGCCTCGGCCGTACAGCCGGGCGACAGGGCGGCGGGATAGAAGAAGAGGACGATCGGCCCCTCGGCGAGCAGCTCGGACAGCCGACGCGGCGCGCCGCTCTCGTCCGGCAGTTCGAAGTCCTCGATCTTGTCGCCGACGTTCACCTTTGTCATGACCGACCTTCTCCGTTGTTCGCGACACTGCGTGCCCACAGGACGAGCGGCACCTGGAGCGGCAGCCGCCCGATGGCACCGGCCCGCTGGGCGGCGGGCTTGCCGCGCCAGTCGACGGCCATCTTCACGTTGGCCGGGAACACCCCGACGAAGAAGCCTGCCGCGGCCAGGGCGGCGACCCGCCGGGTACGCGGCAGCGCGACCCCGGCCGCGAGCGCGAGTTCGGCGGCGCCGCTGACGTACGTCCAGGTCCTGGGCGTACCCGGCAGCGCGCGCGGGACGATCGCGTCGAACGTTCGGGGCGCGACGAAGTGACTGACGCCGGCGGTGGCCAGCAGACCGGCGAGCAGCAGGGGTGAGCGTTGGGACCGGGGCACGCTTCCTCCTCGGATGGTGTGCCGGGCGATCCTACTGGACGGTAAATCCAGTTCGAGAGCCAGGTGTTCGACTGCCTCCGACGATCCGCCCAGGGCCCACCACCGACCCATCACA
Organism: Streptomyces turgidiscabies Car8; assembly: GCF_000331005.1. Taxonomy (GTDB): domain Bacteria; phylum Actinomycetota; class Actinomycetes; order Streptomycetales; family Streptomycetaceae; genus Streptomyces; species Streptomyces turgidiscabies. The sequence goes on along the minus strand of NZ_AEJB01000212.1, from coordinate 14,479 downwards.
GTCGCGCGTGTTCCCGTCCACTGCCGCATGAGGGCCGGGTCGGCCACGAGGAGGCCTTCCTCGGCATCGCGTCGTCCGGCGCTGGGAACCGGGTGCGCTCCGGCACGGTGGACAGCCGCGGCCGGGCGCCCCGGTTCTCGCGCGGCCGGAGGCGGGTGACAGACCTCCGACCTGGTGTTCGACGGGGAGTGGCAGGTCGCACCGCGGGCGCGGTGCGATGTGGCACGAGGTGCCGCGTCAGGCGTCGGGGAGCGGCTCGACGAGGCCCACCACGCCGTCGTCCTCGAGGGAGTAGGCCAGGAAATCGTCGACCATCCGGTGGAACAGGCCGGCGAGCTGCTGGAGTTCCTCGGCGGACCAGTCGCCGAGGGCCAGCTGCATACCGCGGCGGCTCGCCTCCCGGACACGCTCGACGGCCACCTCGCCCGTCGCGGTCAATTCGATGCGCTGGGCGCGACGGTCGTCAGGGTCGGGTACACGGGTGACGTAGCCGGACTTCTGGAGCTGCTGCACCTGGCGGGTGACGTGGGAGGCCTCGACCGCGAGCCGGTTGGCGAGTTCACCGGGGCGCATCGGCTCGGAGTCGGCGATCTGCCGAAGAAGCGCGGTGGCGGCCCGGTCCAGCGGGACGCCGGCGATCGCCATCAGGCGTTCGTGCTGGCGGGCACGGCTGAGTAGATAGGAGATGCGGGTGAGAGCGCGCTCGATCTCAGCCACGTCCTGCGGGGCGGGAGCGGTCTTGGGTGGCGGTGTGGACATACCCGCCAGTTTACCATCTCGTTGCGTAACTCAAGTAAATTCCGCCCCCGATGCGGCGCCCGCGAGCGGCCTGCCGTTCCGAGGCGGTCGCGGCAGCGGCTCAGGGCGAACCCCCGAGACCGACCGGATGCCATTCCCCGCGAAGAGTTGCTCCGTGAGTCAGCGTGCCGCCGTAGCCCCACTGGCGGAGTTCTCCGGACCGTCGCTCACCCGGAACACGGAGCATGCCGGCCGGAACCGGCCCCGCTCACGGAGTGGCACCGCCGAGCCAGTAGCCGAACCCCCGGCGCGTATGAATCAGCGCGGGTTGCTCCTGGTTCACCTTGCGGCGCAGTCGGGAGACGAGCTGCTCGATGGCGTTGCCGCCCCGGTACTCGCCCCAGACGTGCCCGGCGATCTGCTCCTTCGACAGCACCTTCCCGGAGTTGACCAGCAGGTGCCGCAGCAACCGGTACTCCGCCGGCGTCAGATCGAGCGGACGCTGCCCCCGGCGCGCCTCACACAGGGCGTCGTCCAGGGCCAGATCGCCGTACGACAGTGCTGTCATCCACCGTTCGGGGCACCGGCCGCGCAGCAACACCTGGACGCGGACCAGGACTTCGGCGATCCGGAACGGCGTGGTCACGTAGTCCCGCCCGACCGGACCCAGCGCCGACAGCAACGCGCCCAGGGAGTCGGGGGCGACCATGAAGAGAACCGCCGGACGTTCACCGGTGACGCGATGCCGTCGCGCCAGCACGTCCAGGTCCGACAGGGCCAGGTCGAGCACCACCAGGTCGAACCGGAAGCCCCCGAGCCGGGTCAGCGCCTCGGCCCCGGAGCACGCCATGACGACCGGGTAGCCCGCCAACTCCAGTGTCGTCGAGAGCAGTTCGGCGATCAGAGGATCACCGGCGATGACCAGGATGTGCCGGCCGCGACCGTCGGCCGGTGCCTGCGCCGGCTGCTCGCAACCGCCGGCCTGGGAAAGAACGTTCATACGGGATCCAGGGTGAGGTGGGCCGCAGCGACTTCAGGGCCGTCGTCCGCCTCGATGACGGAGAGCAGGTCGTCGACCATCCGGTCCACGAAGCCGGTCAGGCGCCGGAGGTCCTGGGACGACCACCCCATCAGCGACATGCGCATGGTGCGGCACTTGACCTCTCGGATGCGGGCCACCGCCTCCGCGCCCGCCACGGTGAGCCGGACGAGCTGCGCGCGCCGGTCGTCGGGGTCGGGGACCCGGGTGACGTAACCGGCCCTCTGAAGGTGCTGCACCTGCCGGGTGATGTGCGAGGCCTCCACGGCCAGCAGGTTCGCCAGCTCCCCGGGGCGCAGGGGTTCGGAGTCGGCGATCTGCCGCAGGAGCACCACGGCGGCCCGGTCCAGGGGGACTCCGGCCAGCTCTCTCAGCCGCCCGTGCTGCCTGGCGTGGTAGGCCAGGTGAGCGATCCGGTTGAGGTTCCGGTCGATCTCGGCCACATCGCTCTCCGCCGGAGTGAGGGTTTCCGACGACGGCGACACGGGCCCGCTCACCATGTCCACATCCCGCTTGTCACCGTGTCCGCGTCCCGCTCGCGCGACTCAAGCACAGCACCCACTCCCCTTCCGGGCTCGACCTCGATCCACATTAGCTTGCTTGACTCAAGTAATTCAATGTGCTTGCCTGACTCAAGCAAAACGGAGTTCGTCGCCGTCGGCAACACCCCGGCGGCTCACGGCGGACCCCCGCTCGATCGCTCGACGAACGCAGGAGCTCTCATGACCCGCACCACCTGACCGTCCGCACCACATCTGACCACCCTCCCCGGTGACCGCCCAGGTCACCGAAGCCCGCGCCGCGAAGAGCCGCGGGCACCCGGACCGGGGCCGCCTTTGAGCGGAGGAGGCCCCGCCGCGCCGAACCCGTGGGGACGGGGACCGGCGCGCTCCCCGGGCCCGGCGCCGGACAACTCCCCCCGTCCGGCGCCGGGTCCGGGGCACATCCACCCCGGTTCGACGGCGACCCTCGTGACCGCTCGGCAGCCCCCGGCCCACTCCCCCGGCGCACAAGGCCGACAGCGCCGTCGGCACCGTCCCGATCACCCGCCCACCTTCGTCCCCCGGGCTGTGCACCCCGAAACGAGCGATACCGGCCCGACCGGTATCAGGAGACGGAAGGCAGGACACCGTGATGAGGAACTCCGTACGAGCCGTATTGGCCGGAGCGGTCGCGTGCGGCGCGCTGGTCACCGCGATCACCGTCGGACGCGGCGGCGACGACGATCAGGCCCCGCCGCAGGGCCCGTACGTGGCGCTGGGCGACTCCTACACCTCGGGCCCGGGGATTCCCTCCCAGGCCACCACGCCTGCGGGCTGTGCCCGTTCCGACCGGAACTATGCCTCCCTCGTCGCGCGTCAACTGGCCCTGGACACGGCCGACTTCCGGGACATGAGCTGCAGCGGAGCGAAGATCGCCGATCTCTCCTCGCCCCAGTCCACCCAGGACGGCGTCAACCCGGCCCAGCTTTCCGCGCTCACCGCGAGGACCGCGCTGGTCACGATCGGCGTGGGCGGCAACGACATCGGTTTCGCCGCCACGGTCCAGGAGTGCGTCAAGAAGGGCGTCGTCCACCGGCTGACCGGCAGCGGCAGGTTCACCGGGAACGACGCACCCTGTCACGGGGAGTACGCCTCCGACGGCGCCGACGAGGTAGCGCGGCGGATCGACGCGGCGGGGGCACGGCTGAGCGGCGCACTCGCCGAGGTGAAGCGCCGGGCACCGCGGGCCGAGGTGTACGTCGTCGGCTACCCGGCGATCCTGCCGTCCGAGGGGAACCGCTGCGACGACGACATGACACTCGCCCCCGGCGACGTGCGGTTCCTCGACGCCAAGGAGCAGCAGCTCAACGCCGCCCTGCGCAAGCGGGCCACGACCGCCGGCGCGGTGTACGTCGACACCTACGGGCCGTCGGTCGGCCGTGACGCCTGCGCGGCCGGGGGCACCCGCTGGATCGAGCCCCTGATGCCGGTGGCGGACGCGGCCCCTCTTCACCCCAACGAGCGAGGTGAGCGCGGGATGGCCGACGCCGTGCTGCGCGCCCTGAAGGCCACGGGATGAGCGCTCAAGTCTCATGAGGCGGACAAACCCCGCGCAGCCCGGCCGACACCCCCAGAACCCACCCGTCCTGCCAGCAACACCCCTACACAGAAGGCGAGTTACCCATGTCCACCACGATGAGGTCCACACACACCGCGAAGGACAAGGTCGAGGTCGTCGACGTCGAACGCCCCGTGCCCGGCCCCAAGGACGCCCTCATGCGCGTCCGCGCCTGCGGCATCTGCGGCACCGACACCTTCTTCCTCCACCTCGGCGGCATGCCCGGCGCCGACGGCACCATCCGGTCCATCCCCCTGGGTCACGAGCCCGCCGGCGAGATCGTCGAACTCGGCGCCGAGGTGACGGGGCTGAAGGTGGGCGACCGCGTCGTCGTCAATCCCCAGGGTGTGTCCTCGGGCATCATCGGCTGCGGCGGCGCGCACGGCGCCATGAGCGAGTACCTGCTTCTCGACGACTGCGAGGTCGGCAGAACGGTCGCCGTCTTCCCCGACACCGTCCCCTTCGACGTGGCCTCCCTCAACGAACCGATGGCCGTCGCCCGGCACTGCGTCAACCGCTCCGAGGCCACCTCCGACGACACCGTCGTCGTCTTCGGCGCCGGTCCCATCGGCCTGGGCGCCACCATCTGGCTGAAACTCCGCGGCGTCAAGCACGTCGTCGTCGCCGACGTCATCCCCGAACGCCTCGAAACCGCGCTCGCCGTCGGCGCCGACGCCGTCATCAACTCCCGCACCGAGAACGTCACCGAGCGGCTCACAGAACTCCACGGCCAGGCCGCCAACGCCCTCGGGCAGCCCCGCCCCGCCACCGACATCTACATCGACGCCGCCGGCGCCCCCGCCGTCTTCAACACCACCGTCGACTCCGCCAAATGGGGCGCCAAGCTCGTCATGGTCGCCGTCCAGAAGAAGTCCGACCAGATCGACCTCGGCGGCATGCTCCGCAGCGAGCTCACCCTCATCGCCTCCCAGGGCTATCCGACCGAGATCTTCGAGGTCACCCCGGAACTCGTCGAGCACCACGAGACCTTCGCCAAGCTCATCAGCCACCGCATCCCCTTCACCGACATCGACACCGCCTTCGACCTCGCTCTCACCCCCGGAGCCGCCGAGAAGATCGTCATCACCTTCGACGAGGGGGACACCGAGTAGGGCGATCAGGCCGGTCGGTCCGGCGGCGGGCGGAGACCGGGGAGTCGGGCCTTCCCGGACTCCGCCCGTGGCCCCACCCGAGGCCTCGCGGTCGCATGCGCCGTCGGCCTTCGGTTTGTGCTGCCTCCCGTCCCGTGGGCAGGCGTCCCCACCTGCGGTGAGGTCGGTGGCGGGCTCCTTGAGGCCTTGGCGCGGGGTGTTGACCGCCCGGGCGAAGCGACGGGTTCGGAGAAGGAGGGGGGTCGGGAGGGTCTATCGTGTCGGCATGTCCGTCCCTGAACTGATTCGTATCGTCTCCCGCGACTCGCCCATGGCACTGGCCCAGGTGGAGCGGGTGCGTGCCGAACTCGCCGTCGTACACCCGCAGATCCGCACCGAGGTCGTCCCCGTGAAGACGACCGGCGACAAGTGGATGGGCGATCTGTCCCTGGTCGAGGGCAAGGGGGCGTTCACCAAGGAGGTCGACGCCGCGCTGCTGGCCGGTGAGGCCGATCTCGCGGTGCACTGTGTGAAGGACGTGCCCGCCGACCGGCCGCTCCCGGCCGGCACGACGTTCGCCGCTTTCCTCAGGCGGGACGACATCCGTGACGCCCTGATCCACCCGGGCGGCCGCACCCTGGACGAGCTGGCGGACGGCACCCGGATCGGTACGTCCTCGGTGCGCCGGATCGCCCAACTGGCCGCGTCCCACCCGCACCTGGAGTGCGTGCCGTTCCGCGGCAACGCCAACCGGCGGCTGGAGAAGCTCGCGGCCGGGGAGGCGGACGCGCTGCTCCTCGCCGTCTCCGGGCTGGAGCGCATCGGCCGGATGGACGTGGTCAGCGAGGTTCTCTCCCCGGAGACGATGATGCCGCCGATCGGCGCGGGCATCCTCGCCCTCCAGTGCCGCGAGGGCGACACCGAGCTGATCGACACCGTCAGCGACCTCGGCGACCCGGACACGCATCGGGAAGCGACGGCCGAGCGCATGTTCCTGCACGTACTCCAGGGGCACTGCAACAGCCCGATCGCCGGGTACGCGAAGGTGGCCCGCAACGGTGAACTCTCGCTGCGCGCCTGTGTGTTCACTCCGGACGGCAAGGTCCAGCTCAACGCCCACGAATGGGCGGGCCGCCTCGACCCGGCCACGCTCGGCACATCCGTCGCGGTGGCGCTGCTGCGGCAGGGCGCGCGCGAACTGATCGACGACATCGCGCACTGAGGCCCAGGGAGCCCAAGGCGCAGGGCACAGTGCACGACGACGGGGGAACGAGGCACGGGAGCACGGGCCGTCCGGCGGCAGCGAAAGGCGGCACGCCGGTTGGGCCCGTGGCCCGGGCTCAGGTGGGTTCCGTCTGGCCCTTCTGGTCCCGCTGCTCCCTCAGCTCCCGCTGCTCCTTGAGGAAGTCGCTCGCCTGGTGGGCGACCCCGTCACGGGCCGGGCCGTGGTGCGCGCCGGTCCCGGTGAAGTCCTCGGGCAGGCCGATCCCGCCCGCCCAGAGGTGCCTGGGGGTCCACTCCTCCTCGACCCGCAGCTGGATCTGTACGTCCACCTGCGCCAGCGAGGCTTCCGGACCGGCCGCGTAGAGAACGGCCGTGGCGCGGCGCAGCGGATGGACGTCGAAGCCCTCGATGAACTGTGAGTTCCGCCAGTCGATGAAGGCGCCCTCGCCGTCGGGACCCAGCCGGATGTCGATCTGGCCGTCTTCCAGATGGACGCCGAAATGCCGGTCGCCGCGGTTCTCGACGGTCACCCGGAGGCTGAAATAGGTCAGTCCCTCGGCTGCGTCGTCCCGCCCGCGCGGCGGTTCGGCCGCCACCAGACGGTGGACGCGGACACGCAGGCCGGCATGCTCGTCGTACTCGTGCCAGTCCCCGACCACGTTCGGCTCGTGCACAGTCCACCTCTCGACCTCGGATGGCTGCTTCCTATCCTTGTGCCCGGCGCACAGTCAAATGAGCAGAATGCGCTGTGGCCAGCGAATTCGCCCCCTTGATCACTGATCAAGCGGTGTGCAGCGGAAATCCGCCGAAGGGCCCTCTCACACCAGGTGGGCGCGTGCCGCACATCACGTTCCGGTGCAAGGTGGTGACCGGCGTTCAGCGGGCCAGCCGGCCGAGCAGCGAGGAGGCCACGACGACGCTGAGGACGGCGGCGACCAGCAGGACTCCGAAGTCGACGGCGAGGTTGGCCGGGGTCCCGAGGAGAAGACCGCGCAGGGCGTTCACCTGGTAGCTCAGCGGGTTGATCCTGCTGACGGTCTGGAGCCAGCCCGGCATCACGCTGACCGGGTAGAGGGCGTTGGAGCCGAAGAAGAGCGGCATGGTGATGGCCTGGGCCATTGCCTGTCCATAAGCTATTCATATGGACGCAGACGAGACGGACGAGCAGCAACCAGGCCGCCAGCCACTGACCGACCGGCGCATCTCTCGATTGTCCCTTCCCCGCCACGCCCGCCGCAGCGCTGCCGACTGGAGCGGGGAGAGAGCCGCCATCTATTGCCGCATCTCGCACGCGGATGACGACGACCAGACAGGCGTGGACCGTCAGGAGCGAATCTGCCGAGACACTGCCGAGCGCCTGAACCTCACGGTGCCGAGCCCCCTGGTGTTCGTGGACAACAACCGATCCGCGTGGAAGCGCAACCGCAAGCGCCCCGGGTGGGACGCGTTACTCGAAGCCGTCGGCGAAGACCAGGTACGGCACATCCTCACCTACCATCCGGACCGACTCATGCGGCAGCCGCACGATCTCGAACAGCTCTTGCAGCTTGCCGATCAACACGACATCACGCTGCACGGCCAGGCCAACCGGCGTGATCTCTCCGACCCCGACGACCGGTTCTTCCTCCGCATCGAGGTAGCACATGCATGCCGCTCCAGCGACGACACCTCACGGCGGTTGCGCGACGCCACGGTTGACCGAGCCCGGGACGGCCAGCCGCACGGGGGCAAGCGCCGATTCGGCTACGACAAAACAGGAACCGCGATCATCACGGCGGAGGCCGCCACCGTCCGAGAAGTCTTCACCCGATACCTGGACGGCGAGACCCCCACTGCTCTGGCCCGCGCACTCAACGAGCGCAACGAGCGGACGGCCCTCGGACGCGAGTGGAACGCCGACAGCGTTCGAGCCCTTCTGGACAGCCACCACGTCGCGGGCATCCGCGTCTTCCGAGGCGAAGAGGTCGGCCGGGGCCAGTGGCCCGCGATCATCAACCAAGGTCTCTGGCAGGAGGTACGCGATCGTCGTACGTACCGGGCCCCGGCCGTTCCGAACAGTCAGAACGAGGACAACCGCTTCTACCTGTTGCGCGGCATCGTGATGTGCAAGCGGTGCGGCGTGCGCATGGCCGGCTCCATGGGCAAGTACCTGTGCGGACGCAGCCAGCGCACAGACACCAAGTTCTGCGGGCGCAGCGCCTCCGCGCCGACGCTGGAAGCGTTCGTGACCGACGCAGCACTCAAGCTGTTGGAGCGGCTGGACGTGACCGGCAGCACCGAGCCGCCGAGCCTGACGACAGCAGATCAGGCAGCCATTGAGGCCGACGAGGAAGAGCTAGCCGAGCTGAAAGACATGTGGGAGGCCGGAGAACTGAAGACGCGCGAGTATCGCGCCATGCGTAAGACGGTGGAGGACCGGATCGCTCAGATTCGCCGCAAGTTGGTGGTCCGGCCAGCCGTTGAGGTGCTTGAAGGCTTGGTGGGTACCAACGCCCGAAGCGCTTGGAAGGCGTTGACAGACAGAAAGCAGTACGAGCGGATGAACGCCGTTCTACGCTTCCTCTTCGGCGCTGTGATCATTGATGCCTCATCGACACGAGGCCGAGCCTTCGACTTCGGCCGTGTGGACATCGAGGCGAACGAGCTTTAGCGCCCGTCCGGCGGATCTTTCCGGGCCCGGCGCGCCTGGCACGGCTACGTTGTCAAAATTATCCAAGTGCGCCCACAGCTGGCCCCGAGCTCCCGCCGCCATACTGGGCAGCGCCAAGGTTGGCCGGACAATCACGCGAGCGACGGCCACCGATCGGCGGCCCACTCCAGCCATCCGGACCACCCAGGAGGCGGACCTCCAACCTTATGTCCGTCGAGTTCCGTGACGTCGGGCTCCTCGAACAGAGTCCTCCAGTGCACGAGGTCCGTCTCGCTCATCGCGAAGGTCTGATCAGGGGTGGTCGACTGGCGATGGGCGATCCGAGCACGTTGGGTCTCATGGTCTACCGGCACGTACACAAGGTGACAGGACGCGCCCACAGACATCACCAACCAGCGGATCGCGGACCTCTCGTCACGAGACCAGCATCCGAAATCCAGGACCACGTTCGTTCCCAGCTTCAACGCCTCCAGACCCAGCCAGAGCAGCCGTCCTTCCAGGACATCGCGCTTCCCATCCGGCTGCGGATCGCCAAACAGCGGGATCATCCACTCATCCGGCGTCAGCCGCAGCGCGCTGTGCTCCTTTGCCAGCTGCCGAGCTCTCGTGGTCTTTCCGGCCCCTGGCAGGCCGACCGTCAGAAACAACGTCGTCACACCCAGAGCTTGTCACGAAGAACCCAAGCGGAGGACGACTGCTCTTTCTGCCGAGATCGCCGGGCCACGACGCGGCTCGGTAGCACGATGACGTCCCGTGGCGGTGACACACGCCTCCAAGGTTCTCGCCGGGGGTTCAGGGGTCGCGGTGAGAGGCCTTACGGTTTCCGGACGGCTTCTGGATCCACGAACGGATGTTGCAGAAGCCGGGCCAGACGCCGCGCTCCTTGAGTGCTGATCCTGGTCGGGAACTTGGCACACACCCGCTCCAGATGCCGGGCACGCTCTGCCTCACGATCACGCCGTACCGTCAGGTGATCACCTCCTCACGGCTGGAGCTGATCTCTTCGCGGGCGATCTCGCGGTTGAGTGTCAGATCGTCCGCCATTCCGGCGGCGATGAGTGCGGCACCGGGGGTGTGCCCGGAGCCGACGTAGCGCCAGTTCCGTTCGGTGACAGTGCCGGGAATGTCGGCGTGGCCGACGTGATGGGCACGTTCGGCACGCAGGGCCGCGTATGTCGTCGAGTAGGCGCGGGACTTGGTGAGGATGTGGCCCCGGTAGCCGAGGGTGTGGGCCCAGGCGCGGAGGCTGAGGGGTTCGCACTCGGGGAGGCCGCCGAGGCGCCAACACACCCGCATGAGGGTGCGCACGTGTGCGGTGACGGGTGCGGAGTCGATGTCGTCCCGGGTGGTGATGGGGTGGTCGGTACCGGCGCCTGTCTCGCTGGCTCCTTTGGTGACGTACTTGGCGACGTACGCGGCCACGGCGTCGTCGTCGGGTCCGTCGCCGTCGGTATGCAGTTGCCGGGCGTCGACTTGGACGCCCCAGCGCAGGGTCAGTTCGCCCACGGCCGGGCTGTAGGGGGTGTGGACCAGGACCCGTCCGGCGGAGGCGTGTACGGCGTCGATGAGCAGTTGCGCGGTGCCCCAGGCCGGGGGTTCGTCGGTGGGCCCGTTGGGGCCGTCGAGGCGTATGACGGCATGTACGTGGACGGCCGCGCGTTTCTGGTATTCGGCGACGCGGGCGAAGGACAGTCGAGCGTGGTCGGCGAATCGGGACTGAACGAGGCCGGCTGAGGAGGCGAGGCGGCGCCTCACGTCGATGACGAACCGGTCCCACAGCTTGGAGGCGTGTGCGTGCCACAGCACGTGGGCGGTGTAGTCGTAGCAGCCGCCGCACAGCGGCTCGCCGACGGCGAGTGCGTCCGGGGCGTGGACGGCGCCGCAGCCGAGGGGACGCCCGTGTTCGCACGTTCCGCCGTCGCGGCGCGGTCGGCAACGCTCGTTCCCGGCACGATGGACCGGCCCGAAGGAGGGCGCGGTCAGGGTGATGAAGAGGCGGGGGCGGTTGCGGACGGTGGTGGGGATGTTCTTGCCGCCGAGGAGGCCCGCGCGGACGAGGTGGAAGGTGTCGCCCGCGTGGAGTCGGGAGCAGGCCGGGCAGACGGTTGCGCGCCGGTTGCGGCAGCGGACGGAGAGCCGTTCGCCGGGTTCGGCGCGAGTGTCGTAGTGACGGAGGATCTCGCCGGTTGCCGCGTCCAGCGTCGTTGTCGACCCGGAGAGGTGGATGGGGTGGGTGCAGCCGCCGGTAGCGGTGATCTGTTCCAACCAGCGGGGGAATTGGGGGTGTTGGGCGATGCGGAGGGCGTCTCGGTCTGTTTCGGGGAGTTGGCGCAGGCGCGCCGCGCGGTCGAGGACGGCGCGCCTGTCGGCCGGGGTGGTGGGTTGCGGGGTGATGGTGGTGACCTTCCGGGGTGGGCCGCCGCAGCGGCACGGATGCGAGTAGGTGGCGGGGCGTGGGTCATGGGGATCACTCCTTGCCGGTGGGTGGGGTGCGGGTTGGCGGGGTTCAGCGGATGGTTCCGGTGCCCCGGCAGACGCGGCAGCGTCGGAGCCGTCCGGTCCAGGTTTTGCGTGCTCCGTCGCCCTTGCAGACGGTGCATCTCACTCGGCGCATAGGCATGGCGTGTGTCCCTTCCTGCATGGTCTAGAAGTGGGAGAAGCCGCTGAGGACCCAGGTGACGAAGCCGTTGATGGTGAGGCTGACGGGGGTCTGGCCGAGGTAGAGGCCGAACAGGGCGATGCAGACCGCTTCCCAGGCGCGGACGTCGCGGGCCCGGACGAGGAGGAAGGTGATGATCCCGAAGACCACGACGAGCGACACGGCGGCACCTGTGCTGATCATTGGGAGTCTCCTTCGAGAGCGGCGAGCGCGCGGGTGACGGTGGGCAGTTCGGGCACCAGGCCCGCGTGCTTACGGGTGACCGCGACGGCCTCTTGGGTGGGGGTGAGGTGGGAGCGGGCACGGTTCCAGCCGCCATCCGGTCCGGTGCACACGGCCACGCCCTGTTCCTGCGCGGTGATCGACTGCGCTATGGCCACCGCGTCCTTGTTGAGGTCGCCGAGGATCATTTCGGCGGTGCCGGGGTCATTGACCCGGTGGCAGATCCGCCCACCGAGCTGAGCACGCAGCGCGGTGACCCCGGGGCCGAGGTCGGAGCCGACGCGTTGGCCGGCGACGACCAGGTGGATTCCGAGGGCGGCGCCGAGTTGGGCCAGGCGTAGCAGGAGGGTGGAGCACTGTTCGGTTTCTGCTTTGCTCTCGCGTCTGCCGTCGGAGAGGTAGAGTTCCGCGATCTCGTCAACGATCACGACGACTGGTACGGGCCGGAACCTGACGGGCAGTTCCCAGATGGATCGGGCCCCGGCCGTCCGGCAGACGCTCATCCGGTCCTGCATCTCGATCACCAGCGCGGCCAGCACCGCGACCGCCTCACGACGGGAGGTCGCCAGCGCGCTCAACCGGTCGCTGAACAGGCCGAGTTCCATGCCGCCCTTGCAGTCGATCCCGACCAGGGCAACGGTCTGTGGGGCGAGTTGGGTGATCAGCCGGGCCAGCAGGGTGGACTTGCCGGAGCGGGTGGCCCCGGCGATCAGCCAGTGCGGCACCACCAGGAGATCCACCACCCACGCGCTCCCGCTCTCCAACACCCCGATGAGGGCCGAGAGCAGCGCAGCCGGAGCAGTAGCCAGGCCGGGGTGTTGCAGCGGATCGGTGGCCGTCGCCGTCAGCAGCACCAGCCCCCGTTCCGGCGAGGTGACCCGCACCGCGTGGACCTTCCACGCGTGCACGAGGGCATCAGCCGCCTTGAGGTACATGGCCGGGGTCTGGCCCGCATGCAGCCGCACCACCACAGTCAGCCCCATGCGGGTGGCACGCGGGAAGGAGATGCGCGGTGCCACCGGCCGCAGTGGATCGCCCTTGACGACCAGGTCACCGAGCAGTCCGCGCGGCGGACGGCGGGAGACGGCAAGGTCGGTGAGGACGGCCACCTTGCGCCAGGTGAACACGACCCGCCACGTAGCGGCCGGGTATCCGGCGACGTACCAGTGCCAGACCGGGCGATGCCGCCCCAGCAGATCACAGCCGCCCAGCACCCAGACGAGGACCGCCAGTCCGAGGGCGATGGCGAGGATGGCGGTCATCACGCACCACCGGTCTTTAAGGCGCCGGTCACGGGGGTGATGGCGTCGGCGCGGAAGCTGACGCCGTGCCGGTCACCCATCGCCCACATGAACGCGGTCAGCCCGGTGACCTTGAGGATCACGCCTTCCTCGATGCCTTTGGGTTCGCCGGTGACGGCGATCTCGATGACGGAGATGCGCCGCCGGTCCTGTCGCACGGTGACGGCGACGGTGTAGACGGCGTTGCCGTCCCGGTCCTTCTTGACCTCCTGTGTCTCCTGGTTGCTGATCTTCACTTCCGGGGCGATGGCGCAGCGCAGTACGCCGAGCCGCCCGGTGTCCACGGGAATGGACTGCATGTCTGTGGCCTCCTTGGCCGTTCGGGGCGCCTGACATATTCAGACGTCACTTGTCCTTACGAGTGATGACTATGAAGTGCTGTACGGCGGGGACGCAAGTACTTATGCTGACGAGTGATGTCGCGCGTGCGACGTGACTACGATCTGAACCCGGAGATGCCGCCATGTCGGAGATCCAGCGCCCCGGAGCCCTCTACCAGCAGGTGGCCGCCGCCATCAGGGAAGCCATCCTGTCGGGCGAGTTCGCCCCCGAATCCCTGGTGCCGTCCGAAGCCCAGCTCATGGCCCGCTACGGCGTATCCCGCCCCACCGTCCGCAACGCGATTGCCGCCCTGCGAGCGGAAGGCCTGATCGACGTCCGCCACGGCAAAGGCAGCTTCGTCCGTTCCACCGGGCAGCCCGCCCTCACCCTCGAACGCCGCATCACCCGCACCACCGACGGCACGTTCGCGCTGCCAGGCGGTGACACCTGGGATGAGGCCGAAGAGCCCAGCACCTACCGCACCCACACCACGAAGGACACCGGCCGACTCCTCCAACTCGGCTTGGAAGAAGCCCTGTTCGGATGCGACCGTCTCCTGATCGACCCGGGTTCCGGGACACGCGCCATGCACCGCACGCTGATCCCCTTCACGACCGCCGAAGGCGTACCGCTGCTCGCCGAGGAGCCGTCCACGCGCCCGGAAGCGCTCTACGGATTGCTCACCGAGGACGGGCACAAGCTGTCCTGGACCGAGACGGTCCGCGCCCGCATGCCGCTGCCCGACGAGCGGACCACGCTCCGACTCCCGGACGCGACCCCGGTCCTGCACCTGGCACGCGTCACGCACGGCACCGACGGCCGCCCGCTGATCCTCGAAGAACTGCGCACCGGCGCGGACCGTGCCGAACTCGCCTACCGGATCACCGCCGACAAACAGCCCGCACGACGCACCCGCGCCTGAGTGCCGACGGACATCGGTCGAAACAGCCTTCACTTCCTCAAGGGCGCGCCTGCGGCGCGCCGGGGCGCCCGGCCGCCCCGGCCGGGCGTGCGGCGTGGCCGCCGATCCCGTCCGGACGCCAGCCGCCCCACACCGCAGCACGCACGAGGAGTTGAGGCGTCGACCGGCAGTGGCAGGCCGGGGCGTGGCGGGTCGGGGCGTGGCGGTCGGGG
>NZ_AEJB01000211.1 GCF_000331005.1 Streptomyces turgidiscabies Car8 | reverse complement strand
TTCCCGCACGTCGGCGTGCGGGCGGTGGTCAGCCTTCGTCGGGCAGTGACAGACCGAAGGCTTCACCGATGCTCCGGGCGGCGGACACCACGCGGGCGCTGCCGACCACGGGGGCGACCGCCACGAGGACGCCCTGGACCTTCTCCAGGGGCACGCCGAGTTCTTCGGCGGCGCCGACGTTGAGCACGTACGAGGCGGGGGAGGCGTCCATGGCCACCAGCGCCGCGATGCGCGTCAGCAGATAGGTTTCCGGGTCCAGCCCCGATCGCTCGAACGTGTCGAGCGTCATCCGGACGAGTGTTTCGAACACGGGGGCGTCCGCCTCGGCGAGGGCGCTGACCCCGCCTGCCCCGGTCGTTTCGTCGGCCATGGTCCGGCTCCTTCTTCAGCGGGTGTGGTGAAGCTGCTCCTACGGGACTTCAGTCGAGCCCCGCCTGCCTGAAGGGGCATCGCCCGCCGCGGGTGATTCGGTTTCGTACCCGGCGGTTTCGGCGAGTGCTCGCAGACTTCACCCTCTACGGGTGATCACCCGTCCCCTCGCACCCCCGCACGCTCGGAGGTGCAGCGCTGGGCGTTGCATCTCACTCAGGAAGCGAGGAATCCGCCATGGCTACGACCACACCCCGTCACCACGCGGAGACAACCCATGCAGGTGCCGGCGGACTGGTGACGTTCGCAGGCGTCCTGCTGTTCATCGCCGGTGTCCTCGACCTGTTCCGGGGCATCATGGCGATCGCTGAGGACGACGTCTACGTGGACACCCCCAACTACGTCTTCAAGTTCGACCTGACCAGCTGGGGCTGGATCCAGCTCGTCCTCGGAGTGATCGCCATGGCGGTGAGCGCCGGCCTCTTCTCGCGCGCCACGTGGGCCCGGGTCGTCGGGGTCGGCATCGCGGGGCTGCTGATCATCGCCAACTTCCTGTCGATCCCGTACTACCCCGTCTGGTCGCTCACCCTGATCGCGCTGTACGCCTTCGTCATCTGGGCTCTGTGCGTCGTGGGGCGGGACGACTGACGCAGCACGCCGAAGCACACGCGGAACCGGAAACGCCGTACGAGACCTCTGTGGTACCGCGGAGATCACGGTGGGTGAGCATTCGAGATGCGGGGGAGCGGCGGCACTGTTTCGCTGGTGCGGCCCGCTCTCCCCACATCACCCAAGGAGTGATCATGAGCGTTGCAGGCGAGTCCCGCGGCCGTGCCCAGCAGATGCGGCAGAAGGCGCAGGAGATGGAACAGACCGCGGAGCGGACCACCGACCCGGATGAGCGTACGCGGCTGAAGGAGAAGGCACGCCGGCTCATGGAGCAGAGCGAGCAGGCCCGCACGGGCGGCGGGGACAGCGACCCCATGCTGT
>NZ_AEJB01000210.1 GCF_000331005.1 Streptomyces turgidiscabies Car8 | reverse complement strand
GCCGCCGCTACTGCTACTGCGAAGAAACCCTTCTTCCCGAGGGGCGGCTGCCGTCAGGAGAGCTTGATCAGGGAGTAGTCGTCGCAGTAACCGGCCGCGGAACCGGCGTCCTTGTAGCAGTAGACCGCCGCCGAGGTGTTGGTGCTCCCGGTGGTGAAGAAGACGGGCTGCTGGGCGTAGGCGGTGGCGGAGGTGCGCAGGTAGGTCTCGGTGCCACCGAAGCTCTTGACCCCGACGGCGACCTGCTCACCGCCGGTCGCGACCTTGGCCCAGCCGGTCAGCAGGTAGGTGGAGCCGGAGGCGAGGCCCGTGGCGGACTGCTCGACCCCGCTGGTAGCGGCCCCGGTCTGCAGGGAGTAGGTGCCGGTGCGGGCGTTGGAGGCGACCGCGTTGGACTGGGCGCCGCTGCCGCTGCGGGTCCACGGGCTCAGGGAGCCGGTCTCGAAGCCCGCGTTGGTCAGGGCGTTGGCCGGCGTGGAGATCCGTTCCACCGCGAGGTCGTCGCAGTTGCCGGTGCCGGTGCCGCCGGTGTTCTTCCAGCAGTAGATCAGGGCCGAAGTGTTGGAGCCGCCCGTGGTGAACAGCACCGCCGCCTGGGAGTACGACGTCGTGGCGACGTTGGTGAAGGTCTCCGTGCCGCCGTAGTTCTTGACGCCGATCGCGAGGGTCTCCCCGGCGTTCGCCACCTTCGCCCAACCGGTCAGCAGGTAGGTGGTGTTGGGGCTGAGGCCGGTCAGGTTCTGGTTGGCGCCGCTGCCGCTCGCCTGGGTCGTCAGCGCGTAGCCACCGGTGCGGGCGCCCGAGGAGGTGACGGACGGGGCGCCGCCGCTGTTGGTCCAGGGGCTCATCGCGCCGCTCTCGAACCCGGCGTTGGCGACGAGGTTGCCGCCGGTGCCGTTGTCGGCGCCGATGTTGGGCGCGGCCGTCGCGGAGACGGTGTTGCCGAAGGCGTCCTTGCCGCCGTTGCCGCTGATGACCGCTCCGGCCCGGATCACGGGGGAGGAGGCGTGCACCTGGTAGGCGGCGGTGCCGGTGTACGAGGAGGAGGCGTCGGTGTTGCCCGGGTTGCGGAACTCGGGGTCGGTGACGACCTTGGCCGGGTCGGCGGGCTCGGAGGACGGGTGGGTGCCGTAGAAGAGGTTGTTGGAGTACACGGATCCGGCGCTGGTGGTGAAGTAGCCGCCGGTGCCGTAGTTGAACACCGCGTTGTTGCGGAAGGACAGCGTCCCGGTGATGCTGGTGCCCCGGCGGGAGTACAGGACCGGGGTGTTCAGGCCGCTCTTGTTGACGTAGATGCTGTTGTTGTAGATCTGTGGGACGGCGACCGAACTGCCGCTCTTGTTGGGGACGTTGCCGACGAGGTGGAAGACGCCCGTGCCGTGGGTGGGGGTGCCGGCGGCGGGGCAGCCGGCGTTCGTGCCGTCGTTCTCGCTGACGTTGTAGCGGATCACCGTGCCGTCGCTCGGGACGGTCGAGGTGGGCTCGTTGGCGATGGTGAAGGGCGGCATGATCAGCATGAAGCCACCGAGGTTCTGGTGGCTGTAGTTGTACTGGAACGTGGTGTTGTGGTTGCCCCAGTCGACGTCGTAGCCGGTGCCGTCGGCGCCGTTGACGTGGCAGTAGACCTCGTTGTTCTGGACGACGGTGTCGTTGCTGCCGGACATCCAGATGCCGGCCGAGGCGCCGTTGCAGTACTGGCCGGACGGCGGGCAGGTGGCCTTGGCGCCGCCGTAGCCGGCCTTGTTGCCGTCGATGAGGGCGCCGTCGTTCTTGACGACGAGGATGTCGTCCGCGCCGTCGTAGGTCATGGTGTTGTCGCGGATGACGGTGCCGGTGGTCTGGCCGGTGCCCTGGCCGTCCCCGTCCGGGGTGACGGCGACGGCGATGCGGTCGACATGGTCGAAGGTGTTGTTCTCGACAACCACGTCGTCCCAGGTGGAGACGGGTGTGGTGTGGTCGGTCTGGACGCCGACGCCCGCGTTGGTGGCGTACCAGCCGCCTGAGTAACCGCTGATGTGGTGGATGCTCATGTCGTGCACCCGGATGTGGTGCAGGACGCCGCCGGAGCTGTTCTCGGCGAGGACACCCGAGCGGTACGCGGGTGACGCGGCGGGGTTGGTGAGTTCCAGGCCGCCGATCTCCCAGTACTGCTGGTTGAGCAGGTGGATGACGGGACCGGTGGCGCCGCCCGCGTTGATGACCGGCTTGGCACCGGTGCCGTAGGACCCCATGGTGACGGGGCTGCCGGCGGTGCCCGATCCCTGTGGGGCGAGCTGGCCGGAACAGGTGGTGCCGGTGGCGAAGAGGATGTTGTCGCCGGCGCCGAAGGTGGTGTTGTTGACGCCGGTGACGGAGTTCCAGGGACTGGCCTGGGTGCCGTTGCCGTTGGCCGCGGCCGAGCAGTCGACGTAGTAGGTGCTGCCTGCCGCCATGGCGGCGGGAACCGGGAGGAGGAGGGCGCCCGCCAGCGTGGCGAGCAGGGTGAGGACGCGGGATGTCCCGAGGCCCGGGCGATCCGATCTGCGACGCTTCATTGCGGCGCTCCTTGCTGGGTGATTGAGTCCTCCGGGTCGCGGGATGCGACACGGGTCTTCCGGTACCGGGCGGGCCGAAGCGGGTACGCCCGGAGTCTTGGCGGGGCCGCGGTCACCTCAGCGCGGCGGGAGGGACGCCAGTGCCGGCGTTTCGAGGACGGAGGCGTGCCGCATGCCCGGCGGCAGGGCCAGGGAGACGGACTCCCAGTCCACGCCGTTACGGCTGCGGGCGGCTCCGTACCGTCCTTCGAGGTAGTGGTCGAAGATCATGACCAGCTCGTCGTCGTGGCGGAAGATCGACGGCCCTTCCACCACCGAGGGAGTGACCGGCCCCGCTGAGGAGGTGTACGGGCCTCCGGGGGTGTCGAAGGTGATCAGGTGGATGTCCTTGTGGGCGGTGGCGAGGTCGTTGGTGCCGCGTTCGTCCTTGAAGGCCATGAGGAATCCGCCGCCGTCGGCCTCCCGCACGGTGGCGTCGATGACCGAGTGACCGGGGTCGAAGAAGAGCTCGGGCGCCGAGAAGGTTCTGAAGTCCTCGGTGGTGCAGTGCCAGATGCGGTGGTCCTGGCCGACGTGCTCGTAGTCGCGGCCCTCGGCCGTGCTCCCGGACTCGACGACCGACGACCAGATGAGGTGGTACAGCCCGGTCGTGCGGTCCAGGAAGAACTCCGGGGCCCAGGCGTTGTGGGCTCCCTCGACACCGGCCATGACCGGGACGAGTTCCTGGTCCGACCAGGTCAGCAGGTCGGCCGAGGTGGCGTGGACGATGCAGGGGCTCGTCCAGCCGTCGGTGGCCAGCAGATGGAACAGGCCGTCGGGGCCCACCCCGACGAACGGGTCGCGCAGTCTGCCGGTGCCGACCGTGCCCCGCAGGACGGGCCGGCCGTCGTTCACCGACGCGAACTCCTCGCCGTCGTGGCTGTAGGCCAGGTGCAGTGCCTCGTCGGCGTCGGTGAAGTATGAGACCACGTACATCGTGGGATGGTCCTTCCGGGACGTCGGGGCGCGGGTGTGCCCCTGGACGGTGGGGTCGGTCGGGTGAGGGTGCGGTCCCGCGGGCGGGGGAGGGCGGCGGGAGCGACGCGGAACGGGAACCGGGGGACGGGGAGCGACCGGGGTCGCCCCGGTGGCCGCTCGCCCCGGTTGACCGGCCGGGTCGACGGCTCGGTGGGTCAGTGGTTGACCGGGTCGGTGGCCGACCGGGTCAGTGGCTGGTCCAGAGGGCCGACCACGAAGTGTTCCCGGGGGCTACGGGGGCCACGGACCGGCCGGGCTCATGACTTGACCGCGCCGGCGGACATACCGGCGACCACCTGGCGCTGGAGGAAGACGAAGATCAGCAGCAGCGGGAGGACACCGAGCAGGGCGGCGGGGAACAGGGTCGTCGGCTGCACGGTGTGCGGGTCGATGAACGAGTACGCGTTGACCATGACGGTCCGCTTGTCCGGGTCCTGGAGGAACACCAGAGGGACCACCAGGTCGTTCCAGACCTGCAGGGCGACGAAGGTCAGCATCGTGCTGGTGACCGGCCGCAGCAGCGGCAGGATGATCGTGAAGAACGTACGGAAGGCCCCGCAGCCGTCGAGTGAGGCCGCCTCCTCCAGGTCGACCGGGATGGAGCGGATGAAGCTGGTGTAGAAGAACACGGCGACCGGGAGGTACAGGGCCGTGTAGATGAAGACCACGCCCGCGTAGCTGTCCAGCAGGTTGAGGTCGCGCATCAGCAGGTACAGGGGTGCCACCACGACGAACACCGGGATCGACGTCCCCAGGATGAACAGCCGGTACACCGCGGTGGACCAGTGCTGGGTGATCCGGGCCAGCGGATAGCTGGCGAGTGAGCCGAACACCGTGATGGCCACGCAGGAGAGCCCGGTGATGAGCAGGGTGTTGAGAGTGCTCCGCCCGTAGTGGATCTGGCTGAACGCGTCGGTGAAGTTCTTGAAGGTCAGCGAGTGCGGGATGCCCAGCGGGGAGCGGGCCACGTCCGCCGCCGTGCGCAGTGAGGTGGCGATCGTGAAGAGGAACGGCAGGACGAACAGCAGGGTGCCCAGGCAGAGCAGGACGGTGCCGAGACCGCCGCCTAGGCGGCGCAGCCGGTGGGGTGAGGGGCGGCCGGCGGGAGCGCCGGACCGGGGTGCGAGGGGCGGTGCGGAGATGTCTGTGGTCATGGTGGCGATCCGTCGGTTTCCTGTTCGTGATCCGGTGTTCCGGGGGTCCGTCCGTCGCGTCAGACGCGTCGTTCGCGGAGCCGGAGCAGGGAGGAGGTGGCGCTGGACAGGACGACCACGGTCACGAGGAGGACGACCGACAGCGCGACTCCGTAGGCGAACTTCCCGCCGCCGAAGACATTGCGGTACACGAGGAGGGTCAGCGTGTCCGTCGCGCCCGCCGGGCCGCCGTTGGTCAGCACGAGGGGGAACTCGAAGACCTTCAGGGAGCCGATGAGGCTGAGCGTCACGTTGACGGTGAGTGCGGGGGCCAGCAGCGGCCATTCGATGCTGGCGAAGCGGCGCCAGCCGCTCGCGCCGTCGAGTGCCGCCGCCTCCAGCAGTTCGGTCGGCATGCTCATGTAACTGGCGAGGAAGATCGCGCAGGAGTAGCCGGTGAACATCCAGATGTTGACGGCGGCCACCGAGTAGAGCGCGGTGGAGGTGTCGCCGAGCCAGACGTGTTCCAGGCTGTGCAGGCCGACCGCGTCCAGCAGCGCGTTGATGCCGCCGGTCGGGGCGAACAGGTACGACCAGATGAAGGCGGCCATCACCGGGGAGATCAGGGCCGGCGTGAGCAGCACGACGCTGAGCCCCTTGCGGACCTTGGGGCGGCGGAACAGCAGGCTCGCGAAGAGCAGCCCGAGGCCGTTCTGCGTGACGACGACCACGGCCGCGTAGAGCACGGTGTGCCACAGGGCGGCGGTGACCTTCGGGTCGTCGGCCATGGCGCGGTACTGGTCGGTGCCGACGAAGTTGGCGATCGGTCCGCCGAGGCTGTCGGTCATGCTCAGGTAGACGCCGCGGACCAGCGGATACAGCGTGAACATGCCGTACACGACGATCGCCGGAAGCAGGAAGGCGGCCATGGTGGCACGCCGTCGATGGAACACAGGGGTCCTCCTCTTACCCGGCTGGCCGTGGCGGGGGCGGTCA
>NZ_AEJB01000209.1 GCF_000331005.1 Streptomyces turgidiscabies Car8 | reverse complement strand
GGGGGTGAGTGTCAAACGGTCCTCTCTACAGGGAGAGTTGCGCGTGGCCGCCACGTGACCAGGGACAGGCCGATACGGGTGATCGCACGACCACATCGCCGACAGGGTGGTGCTGCGTCAGGACGCTTTGGCCCGGCACTTGTGGTCGGAGCCGACCGGCGAGTTCCTTCGGCGGAGGGTCAGGTGCCTCACCAGGGGGGCGTGACCGGCGGCGACGGCGGCTTCGACGAGGGCTCGTCGTTCGTGCTCCATGCCTTGGTGACGCCGTCGAAGGCGTCGCTGAGGAAGCGCACCAGGCTCTGGAACCACTTCATCCCCCAACCTCCGGTGCCGGCGGGCGCGCTGTCGGCGGCGACCCCGGCGCCGGACGGGAGTCCCGCTCGGCCATCGTGAGAACGACCCGGTCCGCGTCCAGGGGCAGGTGGTACGGCTGTACTCCCAGGAGGTCACGGAGAGCCGAGCCGACGGCCGCCGCCGGGAGGATCACCGGGGGCTCGCCCAGGCCCTTCGCTCCGAACGGTCCGGTGCGCGAGTGGTTCGTCTCGATGAAGACGGTCTCGATGTCCGGCGGTACGTCGGCGATGGTCGGAAGCCGATAGTCGTGGAAGTTGCCGTTGACGATGACTCCCGCGTCGTTCGTCCTGAGGTTCTCCGTCAGGGCGTAGCCGATGCCCTGCACCACGCCTCCCTCGACCTGTCCGCGTGCGCCGACGGGGTTGACGACCCTGCCGACATCGTGGACGGCGACGAAGTTGAGGACGTCGACGCGTCCGGTCTCCTCGTCCAGGGCGATCTCCACGCCGTGACAGTGGAAGGTGGGCTCACCCAGTCTGAGGAAGCGTGCGCCCTGAAGGTCGGAGCCTTCGACGGGCGCGAGCTCCGCTCGGTATCGACCGGTCGCGACCACCGGGCCGGAACGCGTGTGAGCGGATGCGGACGCTTCGCCGATGGTCATGCCCGTCTCCGGTGCGCCCTTGACCTCGACGCGTCCTTCGCGGAGCACCAGGTCGTCCGGGTCGACCTCGAGCAGTCGTGACGCTTCGTTCCTGATCTGCTCGGCGACGGCGCGAGCGGCGAGGACCGTGGCGTTGCCGGTGGCGAACATGGTGCGGCTGCCGCGGGAGCCTGAGTCGTAGGGGGAGTCCCGGGTGCTGCCGGACTTCAGGACGACGCGATCGGGCCGCAGTCCGAGCTCTTCGGCGACCATGCTCGGCAATGCGGTCGAGATGGCGCCGGTCCCGATCTCGGTTCCGCCCGAGGAGAGCGTCGCGGTGCCGTCCTCGTGCAGTTCGACGGTCGCGGCCGACGGCGTGCCAAGGGTGGACCACCAGGCGCAGGCGAGCCCGTAGCCCCGTCGCCGGTGGTCACCCGGGGCGACGTCGGCCTGCCGCCATCGCTGGAGGCGGCTCTCGACGACCCGCATGCACTCGTCGGTCGTCCCGCGGAGGGTGATGAGCTCGCCCGTGGGACCGCGGTCACCTTCGCCGATGAAGTTGC
Organism: Streptomyces turgidiscabies Car8; assembly: GCF_000331005.1. Classification (GTDB taxonomy): domain Bacteria; phylum Actinomycetota; class Actinomycetes; order Streptomycetales; family Streptomycetaceae; genus Streptomyces; species Streptomyces turgidiscabies. Next base: position 52,800 of record NZ_AEJB01000209.1, on the reverse strand, counting down.
GTCGTCGGACCTCTGCGGGGTCCATCTCGAGCCGTTCGGCGATGTCCTCGATCTGGGCCTCGACGGCGTAGACCATCTGGGGGCCCGACGGGCCGCGGAACGAGCCGGTCGGGCAGGTGTTGGTGTAGACGGCACGGCCTCGGATGTCGAGGGCGTCGATGCGGTAGGGGCCGGTCGCGTAGAACGCGGCCATCGAGGTCAGGACGGGGGTGTCCATCGCGTACGCGCCGGCGTCGAGCACGACGTCGCACCTGCGGGCCAGGATGCGGCCCGACTCGTCGACCGCGCTGGACATCCGCACGATCGAGTTCTCGCGCGGGTTGCCGGTCGCCATGTCCTCCGCGCGGGAGCAGACGATCTGGACGGGACGACCGGTGGCCAGGGTCATCGCGGCCGCCTGGGGTGCGAACAGAAGGTGCAGCTTGCCGCCGAAGCCGCCGCCGACGGCGGGCACCCGCACCTCGATGGCGCCGGTGGGGATGTCGAACAGCTCAGCGAGCTGGGCGCGTACGCCGAACGGTTGTTGGGTGCTCATGATCAGCGAGAACCCGCCGGGGGCGGGCGCGGCGGTCACCGCTCGTGGTTCGAGGTAGGCCTGGTGTGCCCGGTGCGACTCGATCTCGGTGTGCACCACGGCGTGTGCCGTGGCGAAGACGGCCTCGACGTCACCTCGCGAGATGTGGACGTCCTCGATGACGTTCGTGTCCCGGTCGTGCACGAGCACCTCGGCGCTCGTCAGTGCCTCGCGGAGGTCGACCACGGGTGCGGTCACCTCGATGTCGACCTCGACCACGCCTGCCGCCCGACGGGCGATGGCCAGGGACGTGGCCGCGACCATCGCGACGGGTTCGCCGACGAACCTGACCCGGTCACGGGCGAAGATGGGCTGGTCCTTGACGTAGTTCCCGTAGCGGCGGCCCGTCACGTCCTCGGCCGTCAGCACCTTGACGACGCCGTCGAGTGCCACTGCCCGGGTGACGTTGATGCCGAGGAGCCGACCGGCCGCGACGGGCGACTGCACGAGGACGCCGTAGAGCATCCCAGGGAGGCGGATGTCCTCGGTGTAGGCGGCGTGGCCGGTGAGGCGCTCGGCCGCGTCGCGGCGGACGAGCTGGGTGCCGATGTTCGTGTGGGGACCGTACTCTTCTGTGCTCATCGCGGTGCCCCACTCGCTCGTCGGACGGCTTCGAGGATCGGCAGGTAGCCGGTGCAGCGGCACAGGTTGCCGGCGAGTGCTTCCTTGATGTCCTCGTCGGTGGCCGCTCCTGGTTCGGTCCTGGCGAGCAGCGCGCAGGTCGACATGACGATTCCAGGACTGCAGAAGCCGCACTGGACGGCGTCGGCCTTCACGAACTCCTCGGCGACGACCGCGCCGATCCCGCTCGCGGTGACGCCTTCGACCGTCTCCACCGAGTGCCCCTCGCATTCCAGCGCGTACACGAGGCAGCTGTTGACGGCTTCGCCGTCCATGGTGACGGTGCAGGCACCGCAGTCGCCGGTGCCGCATCCGAGTTTCGCGCCGGTGAGACCGCAGTCGTAGCGAAGGGCGTCCAGGAGCAGCGTGTCGGGCGCGACCTCGATGTCTTGGTCCGAGCCGTTGACCCGCAGGGTCATGCGTGTAGTCATCCTCGGTGTCCTTCTCGCGCACGCTCGAACGCGATGCCGATCACGCGTCTGGCGAGCACTGGTAGCACGGTGCGCCGGTGGGCACGTGAGCCTCGGCCGTCGTCGATGGGGGTGGCGGTGTTGAGCACCAGCTTGGCGGCGGCCTCGATGGAGGATGCGTCCAGCCGTGTCCCGATGAGCGCGTCGGCGGCGTCGGGAGCCACCACAGGAGTGGCCGCGGCCGCGCCGAGCGCCACGCGGGCGGCTACGCAGCGTCCGTTCTCGATCTCCAGATGGGCTGCCACGCCGACGACGGCCAGGTCCATCGCGAGACGGTAGGTGAAGCGCAGATACGCGGAGGCACCTCGGGACGCGGGAACGATGATCCGGGTGAGCAGCTCGTCGGGTTTGCGGACCGTCCGGCCCGGCCCGGTGAAGAATTCGTGTCCTGGTACCAGTCGTGTCCCGGTGGTGGAGGCGAGCTCCAGCTGAGCGTCTGCGGCCAGAACCCCGGGGAGGGTGTCGCCTGCTGGTGAGGCCCGGCAGATGTTGCCCCCGATCGTTCCGCGTGCGCGGGTCTGCCAGCCGCCGACAAGTGCCGCTCCGTCGGTGATCGCGTTGGGCGGGATGACGGTGGTCCTGGCCAGCTCCCGCAAGGAGGTGGCGGCGCCGATGGTGAGCGTGCCGTCCGCGTCGAGAGTGATTCCTCGCAGGTCGGGGACGCCCTTGATGTCGACGATGTCGTGTGCGGGGTCGATCGTTCCGTCGGCGCGCATCACGACGAGGTCGGTGCCGCCGGCGAGCACCGACGCCGGTCGGCGGTCCAGCAGGGTCAGGAGTTCGGCAAGGTTGCCGGGCCGCCTGTAGCTGCCGACGTCGGGTTCGGACATCTCCGTCCTCCTCGTCATGGTTGCCGTGTCGGGACGATGAGCGTCTCGGCGTGGGGTGTTCGGCATGTCGATCCCGTTGGTGCGGATTGCGCAACCGTGGTCAGTTACTGGCGGGCGCGCGGACCGAAGCGGCCAGCGCGACGACCGCTCCTATGTAGCCGTGGTGGCGCAGACCCATGACGGTGGCGTCGCAGGACTGGGTGAACGTGGAGAGGTGTCCGGTCGCGAAGATGTTGGCGAAGTGCACCTCGACGAACGGCCTGCCGGTCTCCTCGAGGGCGATGCGAGTGGGGTCGCCGAATGCCCAGAGCCCGCCGGGGTTGATGACGTAGCCGTCCATGTGCGGGTTGGCCTCGAGGAAGTCGACGAGGTCGCCTTCGTGGTTGGAGTGGAAGGCGGTCACGTCGACACCGACGGCGTCGCCGACTTCGGCGACCAGGTCCTCGAGCGCCTGGAGCGAGGCGATGCTCCCGTAGATGTTCTGGTCGCGCCGGCCGAGATTGGTCATGTTCAGGCCGTTGAGCAGTGCGAAACGGAGGCGCCTGCCGTCCTGGGTGCCCGTGGTGCCCGCACTGCCTGCGGTGTCTGCGTTGGTCATCTGAAGCCTCCGGGTCAGCCGTAGAGGGAACGTGGGTTGCCGTGCGAGCGGTTGATCTCGCTCGTTCCCTCGGGGTTGAGGAAGTCGAGGTCGTCGAGCGCGAGGGAAAGGGCCACCAGGGCTCCCAGTACCGCGTGTCGGCCGGGCCCGGCGAAAATCCCGGTGACGCTGGGGGCGAAGATCGATTCGCCTCGGAGCTCCTCCTGGCTCAGGTGCACCTCGATGGCGGGTTTCTTGGCGTCCTTGAGGACGTGCCGCAGGGACTCGCCTACGCGCACCAGGCCGCCGGGGTTCACGAGGAACCCGTTGACGTGGCCGGCGTTCGCGTGGACGTACTCCAGCAGCTTGCCCTCGTGGTTGGACTGGAAGTGCTGAACCGCGATCCCGAGGCTGTCGCCCCACATGTGCAGCTCACGCTCGAACGCGTCGGCAGGCTGGAGTTGGCTGGTGGTGTTGGGGCCGCTCAGTAGGGCGATCTCCCACCGCTGGTCGGTCGTACGAAGTGTCTTCAGGTCCACGGCGTGTCCTTTACGCATCGGGAAGAGTCAGGACCGTTGGGTCGCGAGCCGGGCGGGGGCGGGGCTGTTGCGAGAACGCAGAGCGCGCACCTCGCCGTCGATGACGACACCGCCGATGCCGGGGATGTCCCCGCGTTCGATGGCGGAGAGCGCGTCGGTGGCGACGCCTCCGCTGGGAGGCTGCATGAGCACGAAGTCGGCGGGGCGACCGATCTCGATGATGCCCTCGCGGCGGCGAAGCACCCGGCCGCCGTTCCCGGTGGCGAGCGCGAGGGCGTCCGTGGCGCTGAGGCCACCGAGGGAGGAGAACTCGGCGACCGTCTTGATCATGCCGAGCGGCATCACGCCGGTGCCGGTGGGCGAGTCGGTGGCGATCAGGATGCGGCCGAGCTCGTCGCGCTCCTTGGCGATCTCGAGCATCAGCAGGCTGGAGCGCAGGTTGCCGGCCTGCACCAGCTGGAGAGCTCCGGGAGCCTCGAAGACGGCCTTGAGGTGCTCGTCGGGAAGGGAGGTCGTGCCGCCGTTCGCGTGGCCGACGATGTCGCAGCCGAGCGCGATGACGTCGTCGAGCGAGACGGCCGCGGACCCGGGAACGGACGCGCCGCCTGTGTGGTTCATGACGATGAACCCCGCGGCCTGGGCTGCGCGTACCAGCGGGGCCGCGTCCGACTGGCTCTCGAAGGCACCGAATCCCACCTTCGCCAGGCCGACGCGCTCGGCGGCCAGCTCCGCGAAGTCCTCTTCCCGCAGGGAGGGGCTGATGATGACCGACCCCCCGAGCACCTTGACGCCGCCCGGACGGATGTTCTCCCAGGATCGCTGCGCCGCGATCGCGAGGCCCTTGAGGCCGGCGCGGTCGCTGGGACGCCCGGGGACGTGGATCTCGGAGGCCGACATCATCAGTGTCGTGCCGCCGTGCATGTAGCTCTCGATCCAGCCGACGGTCTGCTGCCGGGGAGTCCAGTCGCCGAAGGTGACATGCACGTGGGTGTCGATGAGGCCCGGGGCGAGGATCGCTCCGTTGGCGTCGAGGGTGACGTCGGCGTCGTCGGCTGCACCGTCGGCGCCGAGCGCCGCGATCTGTCCGTCGACGCAGCGGACCGACTCGATCGCCATGAGCGGGTCACCGAGCCGCCCGCTGACGGCGCCGGCGAGATTGATGATGTCGAGGGTGCTCACGACGCCTCCCGGCTCTTCGCATCCTCGACCGTCATGCCGCCGACGCGGTCGTTGAGCCGGCCGCGGGAGGAGACGGCCACGATGACGGCCACCTCGTCGGCGAGCGGTGCGTCGGGAACGAACAGGGTGAAGGCGTCGTAGTGCGAGCGGACCCAGATCTCGTCCTTGTAGGCGAGGGGGACGTCGATCTGTACCCCGGGGCCGCAGCGCTTGCTGACCGAGGAGATCCACGCCTCGCCGCCCACCGCGTCGCGGACGCCCTTGCCGAACTCGCCGATCTTGTGAGCGACGCCGTGCTCGATCTCTCCGCCGACGCCCACGAGGGACGCCTTGCCGTAGCCCTCGACCTCGAGTCCGAGGGTCTCGGCAGCGGTGGAGGCCAACAAGCGGCCGAGCTCGTAGTTGTCGTCGGTGATCGCCGCGAGGTCGTCGGAGTAGGGCCGTCCGGCATAGGGGTTGCTCAGCACGGCGATCGCGGCCGCCTTGACGAGAGGCCGGTCCGCTTCCTGGCCGCCCTCGGACCGGGTCTCTTCCCGGACGCTCAGGATCTTGCGGATCCGCATGGTCATCGCTCTTCCTCCAACAGTTCTGCCGACTTGAACCACTGAGTGGGGTCCACGTCGCGAAAGATCACGTGGACCGTGTCCGGACGCGCGTTGCCGATCTCCACGAAGGCCTCGCAGATCGCGCGTGCGAGCTGCTCCTTCTGCTCGTGCGAGCGCCCCTCGTACCAGGTCACATCCACCAGCGGCACAGCCCACTCCCGTCCGAACGAGCCTGGATCCAGGGTGATTTGCCGACCGTCGCGCGTACACCGTCGCCGCACTCCCTGGACTTCGTCGCGATGTCATTTCCGTGGGCGGCCAGGCGTCGTGCCGAGGCCTTTCCGAGTCCGCTCGAGCCGCCCGTGACGGCGGCCACCCGGGAATTCATGAAGCTGCTCCTCTCTTGGAATCCTGTTCGACGAGCGCTGCTCGTGGGCGGACAGCCAACGCCCGGTCGAAGTTCGCGAGGCTCCGGTCCGCGGCCAGGGCGATGTCCCCACCGCATAGATACGGCCGAGCCCGAGCAGCACTGTCTCCGGCGGCTCCGACCGCCCGCAGTACGAGATCACCGCGAGACCGCGGCTGGCAGCCGATGAACACGGCCAGAGTGATCAGGACATCTGCCCACTGCTGACTTCGCGTTTCAGCCTCGAGCCGATGCCGGGTAACCCTGTGGTCCGCACGCCGCTGTCATGAGATTTCATCGACGCTCCTGACTCCGCGGTCGGACGTGCACTCCGTGGCAACACCGAGGTGGCCAGCGAGCCGGTGCGGCACATGACCGCCGGTGCAACACAGGATGCCGCGACAATTGGTTCATGAATAGCGCGGAAACTTGACCGATATCTTTCAGAATTTCTTCATGGTAGGTTCCGGGCGTGAAGTTCGATCTCCACCGCATGCGGTTGCTTCGAGAGCTGGCGCAACGTGGCACCGTCACCTCGGTGGCCGCCGCGCTGGCCTACAGCCCGTCAGCCGTCTCCCAACAGCTCGCCGTGCTCGAGGAGGAGATCGGAACGAGGCTTTTCGAGCCGGACGGCCGACGCATCAGGCTCACCGAGCAGGCGCACATCCTCGTCGCTCACACAGCCGCCGTGCTGGAACAGCTGGAACGTGCTGAAACAGACATCCTTGCGTCGCTGGACACCGTCCTTGGCACGATCAGACTCGCCACGATCCAGACCGCCGCGCTTGCGCTCGTGCCCGCGATGCTGACCTCGTTGGCGGAGGGCCACCCCGGACTACAGGTTCAGCTCACCCAGGCCGAGCCCGAAGTCGCCCTGCCCGGTCTACTGGCGCGCGAATTCGATCTGGTCTGCGGTGAAAACTACGTCGACTATCCGACCAGCCGCTCGAGCGAGATGAACTCCGATGTGGTTGCCGAAGATCCCATCCGCGTCGCGTTCATGCGACCGCCCGAGGGACGCCAACCGGGCGAGGTAGCTCTTGTCGATCTTGCCCGCTGTCCCTGGGTTCTGGAACCGGAAGGCAGTCCAGGGCGCGACTGGGCCATGGCCACCTGCCGCCAAGCCGGCTTCGAACCGAGAGTGGCCCACGAAACCCCCGACGTACTGGTGCAAGCGCAACTCGTCGCGAGCGGCCACGCGGTGGCGTTCCTGCCGGACCTCACATGGTTCGACCGCGAACCAAGATTCCATCTGCGCCAGATGGCGGCCTCGCACGTACGGCAGATCGTCACGACCTGCCGGGCCGGCTCACACCGCAATCCCGCGCTCGTCGCCGTGCGCGGGGCGCTCCGAGAGGCCTACCGACACAGCAGGCCCAGCATTGGCGACCGTTAGGGCCCGCAGGTCATCAACTCGCTGTCCTGATCTTCGGTGAGACCGTGATGCCTCCGTGCTCGCACGGTCGTAGAGGTGCTCCAGGGTGGTGAGTTGCTGGTCGGTGGGATGGATGGTGTGTCCAGTCGTGCGGAGGAGTTGGCGGATATCGCGCATCCGCGGCAACGGCCGGGGAGCCGTGTGATCCAGCATGGTCCGGTGTCCGATGACCTCGCCGTGGAAGCGGTGGACCTTCGCGAGGCAGGCGTTGCTCGCCGCGCTGTCCGAGGGCAAGGCCTTCGTCGACGAGAGCGGCGCCCGCACCCCCGTGTCCGAGGTGACAGCACAACGACCACCGACTCGGCACGACCCTGACCACGAGGTCAACGCGCTGACCCTGGCGCCGGAGTGATCACGAAAGCCCCGCACAGGAACACCTGGCGGGGCTCTTTCAACCCCACAACACGAAGACCGCGAACGGCGCCCACATGGTCACGCCGAACGTCGGTCAACAGATTCCAGGTGTGGGGCCTCGGGCAGATCAAGAAGTATTTCTTCATGGTTCCATCCATATTTCCCCGCTTTACCTGGAGAGCGGGACGTGCGTCACTTGGCCGCACGCTGATCGAGGGCCCGGGGACTGGATGTCCGCGAAGCGCGTGAAGAACCGCGTCGAACCGTCCTGTGCCCACAGTGCGCGACCGCTTGCCCGTCACGTCGTGTACCGAAATCGCGAGCCAACTCAGCCCCACCTCACCACGAGCGACCAGGAGACAGCGTGAGTGCGAGTACCGATGTAGCCGACCATGGCCTCAAGCGCCAACTGTCCCGCATGAACATCCTTCAGATCACGATCAACTCGATCATCGGAACGGGGTGGCTGTTCAGTGCGATGAACGCTGCCGCGATCGCCGGCCCCGCGGCGCTGATCGCCTGGTTCGTCGCGATCGCGATTCTCGTCCTCATCGCCTTCAACCATGCTGAGCTGGGCGCGATGTTCTCCGTGGCCGGAGGCTCGGCCCGGTTCGTCCACTACTCCCACGGTACCCTCGCCGGATTCGGTATCGGCTGGATGGCCTGGATCTACGGAGCGGCGACCGCCCCCATCGAGGTTCAGGGAGTCCTCAGCTATGCCGAGGGTTACACGCACCTGAACCTGTTCGACGGCGACGGGACCCTTACCTCGCTCGGCTATGTCGTCGCCATATCACTGTTGGCGATCTTCGTCGTGCTCAACCTGTTCGCGATCAAGGCCCTGGGTCGAGTGCACAACGCGATCACCTGGTGGAAGGTCGGCACCATCGTGCTGGTCATCGTGGCTATCCTGTTCGCCCGCTTCCAACCGTCGAACTTCCACTCTCACGGATTCGCGCCTTATGGCTTCCACGGCGTGCTGGCCGCTGTCGCCATCGGCGGCATCGTCTTCGCCTACACCGGCTTCGAGCAGGCCGTTCAGCTCGGCGCCGAGACCAAGAACCCCGGCCGGAACATCCCGTTCGCGCTCCTCGGTTCCCTTGTCGTCTGCTCGATCCTCTATATCGGCCTCCAGGTCGCGTACATCGGCGCGTTTTCGCCCGCGAAACTGGCGCACGGCTGGGAAGCAACCAGCGTCGACGTCACCACGGGCCCGTTCGCGGCTCTGGCCACGTCTCTTGGCCTGGGCCTGATTGCCGCGATCGTCTACATCGACTCCGTCGTTTCCCCGTCCGGCAACGGAATCGCCTAGGTCACCTCGACCGCGCGAGTCACCTACGGGATGGGGCGGAACGGGTACATTCCCGAAGTGGTCACCCGCGTCGACAAGCGCGGCGTCCCCGTCATCGGCGTGATCATCAGTTTCGTGGTCGGCCTGCTGTGTCTGCTGCCGTTCCCGAGCTGGCAGTCCCTCCTCGGATTCCTCACTTCCGCGACGGCCATGCTGTGGGCAGGCGTTCCCATCGCGCTCGGGTCGCTCCGGCGCTCGTTCCCCGACGCGGCCCGTCCGTTCCGCCTCAGACCGGCTGGTCTCTGGGCGCCTCTGGGCTTCGCCGCAGCCAACCTGCTCGTGTACTGGACCGGTTGGGAAACGGACTGGAAGGTCTTCGTCGCCATCGCCATCGGCTACGCGGTGTTCTTCATCAATCGTGCCTTCCAGCAGGCCGAGGAGCGGCCCGACCTCGACTTCCGCTCCTCTTGGTGGGTTTGGGTCTGGATCCTGGGGACAGCGGCCATCAGCTACATGGGCACCTTCGGCCAAGCCTCCCACCCCAGCGGCCTGGGTTACCTGTCGTTCCCCTTCTGGGACACCGCAGTCGTGGTTGCTTTCAGTCTCGCGGTCTACTACCTGGCGATCAGGACGAGACTGCCGGCCGAGAAGGCACGGCAGTACGCCCCGAGCGACGACGAACTCAACCTCACGCCCCGCGTGGGAGCGGCCAGTCTTGGTTAGCCGTCCAGCAGCGCAACCGACCCACTGACGACGACCCGGGCACCCGAATCCGGGCCGCAGGACACCTCGAGGGACCGAGTGCGCCCCCATCGCGCGCACTCGTAACCTGACCCGCGTACAAGACCCAGGACTCAGACATGACGGACTTCCCGAACCTGTTCAACCCGATTCAGGTAGGTCCATACACCCTGAAAAACCGGATCATGAACACCGGTCACGCCGCACACTTCCAACTGGGGGACGGCACCCCGACCGATGCCTACGCTTACTACGTTCGCGAACGAGCCAAGGGCGGTGCCGGTGCCATCGTCACCGGGCATACGGTTCCCGTCTACGACGGCGACGCGTCACTCTCGCTGGCCACCTACAGCGACGCGACCATGGACGCGTTCAGCAAAATGACGCACGGGTGCCACGAGTTCGACGTCCCCCTCATCGCGCAGCTCGGTCACCGTGGACGTCGCCTCATGGATCACGCGGGATTCCTTCGCCGTGACATCGTCGCCCCCTCGCCCGTCCCCACCCCCGACTATTCGGTGCCCCTGTTCATGCCCCACGAACTGTCGACCGGCGAGGTGGAAGGGATCGTCGAGTCGTTCGGCGCCGCCGCGGACCGTATGCGTCGCTGCGACTTCGACGGGATCGAGCTGTCCATCGGCATGGACTACCTGTTCGCGAACTTCCTGCATCCGCACGGCAACCGCCGCGACGACAGGTACGGCGGCGATGACCTGCGTGAACGGATGACGTTCCTCAACGAAGTGATCGAGGTGACGCGCCAAGGCATCGGCAAGGGCCGGATTCTCGGCGTCCGACTCTACGACGACGGTGTGGACTACAGCATGAGTCTGCCCGAGCACGTCGAGCTGGCGAAGATCCTCGAAGCGGAGCGACTCGTCGACTACATCAGCGTCTGGCAGGCCATCACCTCCATCCCCCGAAGCGGTCGCGCGCACTGGCCCAGCCACTACTTCGAGACCGGGGCCTTCGTCCACCTGTCCGAAGCCATGAAGGACGCAGGCATCGAACTGCCGATCATCGGGGCGGGTCGTCAGGACTCGCCGGCCTTCGCTGAGCAGTGCGTCGCCGACGGAAAACTCGACATCGTCGGCATGGCGAAGACCCTCATCGCCGACCCACACTTCCCGAACAAGGCGCGGGAAGGCCGCACCGACGACATCCGTACCTGTATCGCCTGCACCCAGTCCTGCGTCGGCCATGTCGACAAGGGCCTTGGCGTCGGATGCATCTACAACCCCGTCACCGGCCGGGAGCAGGCGTGGGGAGAACTGGAGCCTGCTGACGAACCGAAGCGGGTCGTCATCGTCGGCGCCGGGCCGGCCGGCATGGAAGCCGCCCGCACCGCTGCCATGCGGGGACACGACGTGGTCCTCTTCGAACGAGACCAGCGCATGGGCGGCCAGGTCAACCTCGTCATGATGACACCGAAGCGCGGCAACTTCGAGGAGGTCATCCTCTGGTTCGAACGCCAGCTGCCGAAGCTCGGGGTGGATGTTCGACTCGGTGTAGAGGCTGACGCGAAGACCGTCCTGGCCGAGTCTCCCGATGTCATCCTCGTCGCCACCGGGTCCACGCCCTTCGTTCCGGAGCTGCTCGGCGCGGACCTCCCGCACGTGCGCACCGCACGAGAAGTTCTCGCGGACGACACCGTTGCCGGCAGGAACGTGCTCGTGTTCGACGTCGGCGGCCGTGCAGAAGGGGCCACCACAGCCGACCACCTCGCCGCCAAGCGACACAACGTCAGGTTCGTGACCGGGATGGAGACCGTGGCCCCCGAAATGCCGTCACCGGCGAGACACCATCTGCTCGAAGTGCTCATGAACAGCCCACGAGTCGAACTGCGGACCCACACCTCCATCCACGAGATCGAAGACGGCTCGATCACCACGTTCAATGTCGTCACCTGGGAGCCCGACAGCATCGAGGGCATCGACACCGTCGTCGTAGCCGCCGGCGGCATCGCCGACGACTCGCTCTACCGACAGCTGGCGAAGCAGCACCCAAATGTCCAGGCGATCGGTGACTGCTATCAGCCGCGGGACATCGAGATCGCCATCGTCCAGGGGCATCAGGCCGGTCGCGAGATCTGACAGGTGTAGGGCAGGAGCTGGACCCCCAGGGCGCGCAGCGCCGCCCATGTGACTGCACGTGACATCGTCCCGCATGCCGTGGCGGCGCGCCCTATGCGCAGTCCATGAACATCAGGAAGCAGGACCCAATGAAGATCGCTGTCTGTGTGAAGTATGTGCCTGACGCCACCGGGAACCGGCACTTCCAGCACGACAGGACCGTCGACCGCGTGGGCGTGGACGGACTCCTGTCCGAGCTCGACGAGTACGCCGTGGAGCAGGCGCTCCAGCTCAAGGAGAAGGCCACAAGCCCCGACGACGTCGAGGTGACTGTGTTGTGCGTGGGCCCCGAACAGGCCGTCGACGCGGTCCGCAAGGCGCTGCAGATGGGTGCTGACAACGGCGTGCACGTCCAGGACGACGCGGTCGCGGGCTCCGACGCGATCGCCACGTCGCTGGTACTGGCGAAGGCGGTGCAATGGGGTGGCGGCGCTGATGACGGAGGCATGCCGTACGACCTGGTGATGTGCGGCATGGCGTCCACTGACGGTTCGATGAGCGTGGTGCCGGCGATGCTGGCCCAGCGGCTGTCTGGCCTCCCCCTGAGTGGTGGGCACGCTGATACTGGATCTGCTTGATCCGGAGGAAGCGAGAAGACCGCCGATGGCGATGAAGGACTACTCGGACGAGTTCAAGGCCGATGCCGTGGCCCTGTACGAGTCCACACCCGGGGCGACCTACAAGAGCATCGCCGCTGACCTGGGCGTCAACCGGGCGACCCTGCGGGAGTGGGTGCTGCGGGACCGCGAACGCCGTGGCATCACCGCCACGCCTGCGAAGACGGGCTCCCAGCCCCGGGAGACGGCACCGTCTGCTGATCCGGACGAGCGGGTCCGGCAGCTGGAGGCCCGAGTGGCCGAACTCGAGGCGAGTGAGCGCAAGCTCGCCACCGAGCGGGACATCCTCCGCAAGGCGGCCAAGTATTTCGCCGGAGAGACGAACTGGTGATCAGCCGCTTCCAGTTCGTTGACGACCACCGGGACACCTACGAGGTGAAGCGGCTCTGCCAGGTCCTGGACGTGAACCGGTCCAGCTACTACAAGTGGCTCGCCGGCGCCGAGGCGAGGGCCGCCCGGCAGCACGAGGACCGGATCCTGGCCGGGGAGATCCGCGCGGTCCACGGCGAGTCCGGGGGTGCCTACGGCTCCCCGCGGATAACGGCCGAGCTCCGCGAGAAGGGACGGCTGGTCAACGAAAAGCGCATCGCCCGCCTCATGCGGACGTTCTCCATCACTGGCATCCGCCTGCGCAGACGCGTGCGCACCACCGTCCCGGACCCGGCCACCTCACCGGTCCCGGACCTGTTCCAGCGGGACTTCACCGCCATCGAGCCGGGGCGGAAATACATGGGCGACATCACCTATCTCCCCCTGAAAAACGGAGAGTTCCTCTATCTCGCGACCGTGCTGGACGGCTTCAGCCGCAAGGTCGTCGGCTGGTCCATCGCCGGCCACATGCGCACGAGTTTGGTCGCCGACGCACTGCGGATGGCGGCCGCGACCCGCGGCGGCCTGGACGGCGCCGTGTTCCACTCCGACCACGGAGCCCAGTACGGCTCCCGGGCCTTCGCCGGCCTCTGCGACCAGTTCGGGGTCATACGGTCGATGGGCGCGGTCGGCACCAGCGCGGACAACACGGCCTGCGAGAGTTTCCACGCGTCCCTCAAACGCGAAACCCTCCAGGGCGCCGGTGACTACGGCGATGCGGGCACCTGCAGAAGGACGGTCTTCGCCTGGCTGACCCGCTACAACACCCGCCGCCGGCACTCCGCCAACGGCCAACTCAGCCCCAACGAATACGAACACCGACACCACACCGCTAAAATCACGCTCGCCGCGTGATCAATAACCGCGTGCCCACCTTCACGGGGGAAGGCCCGTCGCTGCCTCAGCTCACCTTGGCCTCGAAAATCGAGACGCAGGGTGTCGAGGTGCGGATCCAGCGCGACGGCGATGTCGCGACCGAAGTGGTCGATGGAGCAATGCCGCTGGTGGTGTCGGTGACTGATCAGTCCGGTGAGGCGCGGTACCCGTCGTTCAAGGGGATCATGGCGGCCAAGAAGAAACGGGTGGAGATCCTGACGCTGTCCGACATCGGGGTCGACGCCGGCGATGTGGGACTTTCCGCGGCGTGGACCGTGGTTGAGGAGACGACCGCGCGTCCGCCGCGTGAGGCCGGCGAGATCGTCAAGGACGAGGATGGCTCGGGTGCCGAGGCCCTGGCTGACTTCCTCGCCACCCACAAGTTCGTCTAGGCAAGTCCGTCCGAGTCATCCGACGATAGATTGCGGAGAGTGCATCCATGTCCGAGATCCTGGTGGTCGTCGACCACGTCGCCGTTCCTGAGGGGGTGGCGATCAAGAAGCCGACGTACGAGATGCTCACGCTCGCGGCGCGCATAGGCGAGGCGTCGGCGGTGTTCATCGGTCCGAGGGCCGAGGGGCGGAGGTCGCCGATGCCGTCAAGCGGTACGGCGCGCAGCGGGTGTACATCGTCGACAACGAGGGTCTGAAGGGCTACCTGGTGGCACCGAAGGCCGAGGCGCTCCAGCAACTCGTGGAGAGAACCTCGCAGTCCGGTGGCGTGGGCGCGGTACTGATCGCCTCATCCGCCGAGGGCAAGGAGGTCGCCGGCCGCCTCGCGATTCTGACCGGCTCCGGGCTGATCACCGACGCCATCGACATCGAGGCCGGAGACGACGGCCCGGTGACCACCCAGTCGGTGTTCGCCGGCAGCTACACGGTCAAGGCCAGGGTCACTCGGGGCGTCCCGATCATCACCGTCAAGTCCAACTCCGCGGTGCCTGATGGGTCACCGCCGTCAGAGCTGCGGCAGTCGGTCCGCAGCTGTGGGAGAGCGTTGCTCCTCAAGCCAGAAGAGATAGACACGGAGATGCGCCGCCAGATCGCCGTCGAGGTAGGCCGCGTACTTCATGGCAGCGGCAGCCACACCTTGCCCTGCCTTCGCGTCGTCGGCCTCCCAGTCGGCTCGCCGGTTTGCCAGGTACTCTCTGATCCGCCCTCGGTCGTGCCACCATTCCCGGACCGCTTCCGGTGTCCAGTGGGTGTCGCCGTCACAGCCGTAGCCGGAGAAGGCCTCAGCTTCTGCTGCGTCGACCAGCTGCTGAAGCTCCTCCGGCGTCCGGGGCTGCCGGTACACGTATTCGGTGAAGTAGTCGGCCTCGTAGAGCACGAGCCCAGGGGCATGGATACGGCCAGTACCGCAGTTGTCGGTCTCGGCTCCGTAGAACGGTCCGGGTGCGTTGAGCCACTTCCACTCCGACCACCGCCCCAGAAACGCTCCGCGTGCGTCGTTGAGCAGAGGCACCGGATCGAAGTAGAGGTCCACGGCAGAAGGTTAGCCACGTTCCGAACGATTCACTGGACACGGCCTAGTGCGGGGAAGTACTCCAGCAGTTGAGCCCGAAGCCGGTTGATGGCGCGGGTCCGATCCGCCGCCAAGTCGTAGCGTCGGGCCGTGAGGATCTTCAGGTCGACCGAGATCTCATCCCACTCAGGCGTCCTTCGCGTCGGTCTTGCCATCGCCCCGGTAGCTGTGGGAGACGTGGTGGACGGTGCGGCCTGGAATGTAGAGCAGGCGCTGACGGTGGCTGGTGAGCAGGGTGGTCAGCAGTGCGGCCCCGCCCGCGTTCAAATCGACTGCCCAGGTCACCGGGCGGTCCTCGGCCAGCGCGTGGACGTCGCCTATCAATTCCAGCAGCTCGGATCGTCGTTGAGGACCCGGCGCGACAACAGCCTGGTGCCGTCCGAGTCGATCACCGTGCAGTGATGCGCGGCCTTGCCGGCATCCGTTCCCGCCCACAGCTCGGGCACCCGAGCCCCCTTCGTCGTTCGGTCTTCTGGACCCTGCAGACGACCACGCCGACGTGTCCTTACGAAGCGATCTCTGTTCGCTCATCCCAATGAGTGGCCGTGTCGCCGCGGGGCACTGGGTGGCCTGTCAGTGAGCGTTTTCAGTGTGGCCACTGATCGGGTGACGGGGGCGTTGTGAGGTCGGGGTGCGCAACGGACAGGGCCCCCGTGCCGTTGAGAGAGGTGTTCGACGTCTCAACTCAGCAGCACAGGAGCCCTGTTGGTTCCGTATCCTGCCGCACTCGACCTGCCCCACGCCCTGGTCGAGTGGGTCACGATGCTCATCGTCACCCGTGAGGGTGACCGGCGGTGCAAACTCCCGCCGCACCGCCGTGCGCTGGTCGCACTCGTGTACCTGCGCCGCCATGACACCCTCGCCCGTATCGCCAGAGCCTTCGGGATATCCGTCGGCACCGCCCACGCCTATGTCACCGCGGTCACCGGTCTGCTCGCCGAGCAAGCCCCCGGCCTGCTGAAGACGCTACGCGTGCACGACCCGGACTTCGTCCTCCTGGACGGCACGCTCGCCGAGTGCGACCGCGTCGGCGACGGCAGGGCCGACTACTCCTCGAAACACAAGCGGCACGGGGTTAACGTGCAGGTCGTCACGGACCCGGCCGGTGAGATTCTGTGGCTGTCGCCGGCGCTGCCGGGCCGGACCCACGATCTGACGGCCGCCCGCACCCACAAGACCCTCCGGATCTGTGCGCGCCAGGGCGTCCCGATCCTCGCCGACATGGCCTACATCGGTGCAGGCGACTGGGTCACCACCGCCAAGCGCCGCCCGCCAGGCGGTGAACTCACTGTCACCGAGCGGACCGAGAACCGGGCCCTGTCCGTGGCCCGGGCGCCTGTCGAACGAGGCATGGCACGGCTGAAGTCCTGGCAGATCTTCCGCAGATCCCGCATCAGCCCCAACCGCATGACCGTCATCACCAGAGCTGTCCTCACCCTGGAGAGACAACGCTGAAAACGCTCAGTCAAAGCCACACATACGGCATGAGCGCTTCAGCTACACCCAGGCCCCTGGGTCTCCCGATCGCACGAAGGACCAGAATCAACCCGCCAACAAGGTAAGGAGCGCTTCAGTTGGCCAGTGAGTGGTTGATTTGGCCACTTGAGCGTTCGACTACGGTCAGTCCCTCGCGCTGCGGCACGGTAGTTGGTGTCACGCCAGGCCAGTCGGCACAATCCGTGCGACACGTCGAAGTTCCGGTTGGCTTCGTCAGTCAGGTCACGGCTTGGAACGGCGGGCGGAGCCGCGGGACATCAGCGTCTCCACCCACTGCCAGGTTCTCGGTGACCACCCGTGGGCGGCTGTGCTTCTGCTCAGAGCTGATCGCTTCGGAGACGAGCCGATGTTCCCGCCCGTTCCGGCCCCTGCAGGGTGAAGCCGGTCACCCCCAAATAATCAACTGGGCGACCAGTCCACACCGTGAAAGGATCCCTGCTCAGAGCCAGAGGAGGCGAAGCGGTATGGGGCTGGACTACAGTTACGAGATCTTCATGCCGCCTCGGAACGTTGCGAGGGCCCTGACCCGGCTGGCCGAGCTCGCCACGCAAGGCCGCCACACGCCACCGCTTCCGATTACGCTGCCGAGCGGCGAGCAGTTGACCGTGCCGTTCACCTCGAGGTTCAAGAGCGAACCGGTCGACTGTTCGGCAGGCGGCACGCTCGAACTGGACACCTCAGTCATGGTTGGCGTCGACGAAGCGGTGCGCGAGTTCCACCTCCGGGATTCCGACAGGGTCGACGAGCAGGGACGAGTGTCGGTGGGGTACATCTACCTGACTGTCACGTTCTCGCCCACACAGCACCCGAATTTCGCGTCGCTGCAGTTCATGGCGGCCACCTCGGGCATGAGCCGGATGTTCATGCAGTCCGCGACCGTCAGGCAGGTGTTCACCGACCTCACCGCCGCCACCGGCGGTGTGTGCTGCCTACTCGACACCGAGGCCGACGTCTTCGACATCTGCTGGCTCAACGGCGAGACGGTCAGTGACGAGACTGTTCCGGGTGCCCGTTTCCCGCGCTTCCACGATCTCGTCGCCGCCTGGCGCGAACCGGTAGAGTAGGACGCCGTCCGGGACTTGGACCATGCCGCGCCGTGTACGTCGTTCACGGAGCCAGGACACCGCATGTCACGGGCGAACGGACGAAATCACCCACCTTGTTGGCGGGTTGATTCTGGTCCTTCGGGAGACCCAGGGGCCTGGGTGTAGCTGAAGCGCTCATGCCGTACGTGTGGCTTTGACTGACAGGCCACCCAGTGCCCCGCGGCGACACGGCCACTCATTGGGATGAGCGAACAGAGATCGCTTCGTAAGGACACGTCGGCGTGGTCGTCTGCAGGGTCCAGAAGACCGAACGACGAAGGGGGCTCGGGTGCCCGAGCTGTGGGCGGGAACGGATGCCGGCAAGGCCGCGCATCACTGCACGGTGATCGACTCGGACGGCACCAGGCTGTTGTCGCGCCGGGTTTCACGCGGAGCGGTGCCTCTGTTTCGCCGAGGACCTCGCGCTGCCAGCTGGCCAGCAGGGCGAAGTTCAGCGGGGTGCGGCGTGCGGCAACGGCTCGGGCCAAGGTGTGGGCAGCGAGCAGACGCTGGGCACGCACGGAGTCGCGCCGGCGCACCGGCCCTTCGCACCACGTCCGGAAACCGTCGCTTGTAGGAGGAATCCGCAGGAGGACGGGTGCGTGTTGCCAGTTGGCCTCACGGCGCGCATGCAGCCAGACCGAAAGACTGTCAGTAGCGGTCATGGAGATCCTCCAGCGCGGCCCTCTCACGATGGTCCCGGTAGGGGGCGCGACCGGTGAGGCCAACGGCGAGGTCACCGCCGACGGATTCGATCTGAGTCCGTTCCGGGGTAACCCAGCTCTTGAACCGGCCGCCGATCGCGTTCTCCACCGCGCGCGCGGCTTCGGCTCGGTCCAGGCCGGTGCTGGTGAGGAACCAGCCCAGAACCATCGAGGCCTGCCCGTGCCAGCCGCCCTCCGCGCCCGAGTCCAGTGCGTGGGTCACGAGCCGGACGCAGGCCCGCTCCAGGTGCCAGCTGCGATCCTCGGGTGAGGCATCCGGCGGCGGCGCCAGTTCGGCGAAGCGCTGGGCCGTGCGCTCCAGCCACTTCCGCCACTCCAGCAGTGCGGCTACGACGCGTGCCGCAGTCTCGTCGGGGGTCGTCACCGAGTTCGGCCCGCTGACCCAGTTACCGATGGGCCCGCCGTCGCGGTAGCACCAGTTCCATCCCCAGGCCCAGGTGCCGTATCGCTCCCGGATGATCGCGTCCACCTGGCTTTCACACCAGCGTTCGCCCTGCCACCAGCCGCCCATCCCGGAGAGCACGGGCGGCACCCACTCGCGGACCAGCGAGCGGAGGCGGGCTTCCTCGTCCTCATCCCAGGCGAACGGGTGTCGGGCCGGGTCGAGTTCATCCCAGTTTCGAATGCCCTCGTAGGTGATGGGGGGCACACGGTTTTCGGGGAAGGGCAGGGTGTCACGGTTGTACGTCAGCGCTGGCCACTCTTCTGTCCGATGTGATCAAACCCCTAGTATCGGCTCGAAACCCCTCGGCTTGCGAACGATTTTCCGGACCGTACTCCGTGCCGGACCTATAGCCCGCTCCCATCGTCACCGACCGCTGGTTCGCGCAGCGGCCGACGCCATCACCACCCATCCAACCGCTACGCCCCCGGCCCGGCGGACCCATGCGGCCAGAGCACTAGCTGGAGGCGTCGGCCATCTCCGGCTTGTGGTGCTTGAGCGCGGTACGGGCAGCGAGGACGTCGGCCGAGGTGAATTCGCTCCAGTACGCGTGCGTGATGATCGTTCCCGCGAGTTCGAGCTCCCGCTTCCGTAGCCGGGCGATCTCCGCCGCGTCCTGGGGATCTCAGCCGGGGGAGGCGGGGCGGGACGCTTGCCGCCAGGCGTTGTCGTGCATCTTCCCCGCGTCCAGCGGTTCCGCCGACCACGGCACCCGCCGGTAGAGGGTCTGCAGATCAGCGCGGACCTGACGGAGTTCGTCCTGAGCGTCGGTCAGGTCCTGGGGGGAGCCGTACGAAGCTGCCACGCGGCAAAGGTAACTGCCGTTCGAACCGAGCTTCGGTCCGCCGCGCGGCACCGTCCGCTGCGCCCCCTTTGCGCCTTCTCCTGCACGATCTCGCGCGCCTTCTCCTGCGAACCTCGCCGACGTCACACCCGCCGTTTGGGCGTGGTCGGGCCTCAGTTCATACCCACTGGCCCCCTGGGCGAGAGCCCACAGGCGGTCCATCAGCGTTTTTCGCAGTTCGGGCTTGGAGGTGAGGTCTTCAGTGGGGGCTTCCCCATGGTGGCTTTCACCGTGCCGGCAGATGTGGACTTCGCCGGCGTCAGGGCTCTTTTGGCACGGGGCAGACGGAGGAGTGGTGGCGCTGCGAAGTCAACTGCGGCACCGGCGAATGGTGGAGCGCCTGATTTCTGCGGGAGCCTGCCGCCCCTGTGCTTTGAGCCCTGCCTCCCACTCGAAAGCGCCCATGCACTAGACCACTCACTTGGCATTCGCCGGACATTGAAGCGGCCTTCGCCTGATCATGTGCTACGACCAAGGTGCACAGATCGGGACGAAGGCCGTGAGGGTGAGTCTGCTGCCTGATGCTGCTCCCGGCCGGCGTGGGCCGCGCCGCGCGATCTGGTCACACCCGGCCCTGAGCCAGACCTGAGTGAACCCCTCGACACCCGGTGCGCCGAGGGGTTGTGGCGAGAATGCGCCGACGTCCGTGCGTTGTCGTGCTCTTGGGCGGATCCGCGACGGCGGGGTGCCGGGCGCGGAAGGCCACAGGTCGCCCCGGCCGCAGCCTGGCGTTTCCGGCTTGCGACGTCCCCGGACGAGGATCTCGGCCGTGGCGGCGCGGATTGATCCGGCGCGCGGGCGGTGGGCCCGGGCGACGCCGCAACCTCACCGCCCACCCAGGTCACGGCCACCCGACCGTGTTCCCGGCCCGCCCGGTCAACTCGGCCGGATCGAGCCGGTGCCGGGTCACAACCCTGCGCACCCGGCACGTGTCTGATCTATCAGGAGCAAGGCACTCCTAAGGCCATAAGGGGGAAATATGAGGTTCAATCATTCTGTTCTTGCCGGTACCGCGATGGCGGCCCTGGCAGTCGGCGCAACGACCGTTCTGGCCGGCCCCGCCTCCGCAGCACCGAACACCACCGCGCAGAAGGTCTGCGGAAGCAGCTACAAGACCGTCAACTCCGCGCCCGTCGGCACGCAGGGCACCGTCTACCTGACCTACAACGCCTCCAACGGCAAGAACTGCGTTGCCACCATCCGCACCAACCCTGGCACCGCGCGCGACATGGGCGCGTGGATCTATGTCTCCGACACCGAGGAGTACGCCCAGGACGAGGGCGCGTACACGTCGTACGCCGGACCGGCCTATGTCCAGGGCAAGGCCCACTGCGTCGACTGGGGCGGCCACATCGACAACGTGTACGTCTACGTGACGGGCTCCAACTGCGCCTCGCTGAAGGAGCACCGGGTCACCACGGTCCGCTGACCCACGGAGCGCTGCCGCGGTCCGGCCCACTCCCGTCGGCAGGGGGTGGGCCGGATTCCGTCGCCGGCCCGGATGCCCGTTGTCCCCGTGCAGACGAGGGCAGCCCCTGGCCGGAAGTGGCGGAACTGTGCCTGTGACGCGGGTCTCCCGCGCCCGCCGCTCCGCTTCCACGACCTCAGAGTCAGGCTGAACTTCCGAACGTGAGCCGATCACGGGCGGGAGTGAGAGCGATCACCGGCCTTGAACCCGGTGGCAGGACGGTGACAATCGGGACGGATCCGTAGCGGATGTACAGGGCAACTGTCACGGGTGGCGGTGGGTCTTACGGGGGGGCAAGGGCACAAGCCCGCGCGTTCGACCGGGGAATCAATGGGGGAGACCATGCAGATCCGTACCCGAGGCATCCGTACCACCGTGGCCGCGCTGGCGGCGGTGGCCGGTGTCGCCGCAGCCGCTGTCCCGGCCGCCGCCACGCCGGCTTCCGACACACCCCGGTTCCTGGAGCCGGCCGACCTGCCGCCCCACCCGTCCTCGCCGTGGTACGCCGGAGCGGTCACGGCCGGCCAGCCCGACCCGCTGCCGATGTGCGTGGGCGACGCACTGCCGTCCACCACCACGCACCGGGAGTACTGGACGGAGTACGACACGAACGCCCAGCAGCTCACGGTCGAGGGGCGCAGCGAACAGTGGGCGAAGGACTTCGCGGCGCTGCTGCGCAAGGACCTGGCCGGCTGCGCGAAGAAGCTCATGCAGCAGGACCCGGACATCACGGCGACGCAGAAGTACTACGGCCGGCTGAACGTCGAGGAGGGTGCCGACGTCTACGGCATCCACACAGCCTCTGCCTGGGGCTCCTCCGACATCGGCCTCTTCTCGGTCGGCCGCGACGGTGCCACCGTGACGGTCGTCCGGTGGGGCCGGATGGGCACTTTCCAGCACGCCCAGGTGGCCGACTTCAAGGCCACGACCGTCACGGCGGTCAACAAGCTGTACTGAGCTTGTTCTTTTTCTTCCGGTCTCGAACTGAGTCCTCACCTGGGAGTCGCCGGACATGGGGGCGGCTTCTGGGGGAGGACCACGCCACGGCAACCCTCCGTGAGCTGGGTGAAGAGCTTGGCATCGACGAGAAGGCGATCGAGCTCGGGCCCCAGCTCGCGGAGCGCACCAAGGAGCATCTGGTCGGCGGGCGCGAAGTCCGGCGGGTGGAGCTGTACTACCTCACCCGCCTCTCCGTATCCGACGTCGACCCGGCCCGTGCGACGCAGCCCGACAGCATCCGCGAGTACCGCTGGTGGACCCTGACCGAACTGCGCACCACCCACGAGACGGTTTACCCCGCAGGTCTCGCCGACCTGGTCGCGGCCGTTGCCGCAGGACACACGCCGTCGCAGCCGGTGGTCCTGGCTGGCTGACATCACGGCCATCGGCGCTCCTTCCGGCCGTTGGGTCCGCAGGACCTGGGGCGGGTAGATCCTCGGGATGGCGAAGAAGAAGACGAAGATGAAGAGGACAACAGCCAAGAGGACGGCGACGGCAGGTTCCTCAGCGGGGTGGGCCCGGCTGACGCGCCGGCAGCTCTGGACGGTGTGCCGGGGCCCGACGGTGTGCGGATCGGGCTTTCGAGGCCGGGGGGAAGTCGCCGTGGTGAACACGCTGGTGAAGGAGGCCGCCGACGATCTGGAGGCCGGCCATCTCGAAGCACTCGCTCGCGGGGAGTACGGGACGTGGCTGATGGACGCCCTCGCGGGCACCGATCCCGGGGAGCGGCTCGTGAGAGCGGCGGCAGCCGGGGAACTCCAGCGGGCGGCGGGAGAGCTGTCCCTGCCGCTGGTCGCGCGGGACGGCGACGGCCGAATCGTCGGCGCGCTGCAGCAAGGAGGTCACCGAGGCGCAGTTGCGGAGCCTGTTCGGCGAGCGTGGCCGACACCCGTACGCGGACCGGATCGAGGCCGACCGGCTCGCCAAGGGCGACTCCCCGAAGAAGGCGTCCAAGGCCGGCGCCCTCGGACGCCGGGTGACGGTCACCGGCGTCGACTAACTCCCGCGTCCGCGCGGACCGCTACACCGACCAGGGCGATGCCGATGGAGTGCACCCGGTGCGCAAAGGCGACCAGCGGGCGCGCCGCCCGCAGGAGCCCGGACCGCACCGCGGCCGGGAGGCCGGCCACTGAGTGCACCCGATGCCGTGGTGCGCACCGACGATGCCCGGTACCACTCCACCGAGTGGAGTCCACTGGCGGGAGTGGACGACACCGTGGGGGAGTGGGCGACATCGACGGGGACGATGCCGTGCATCCACCCGATGCCACCCGCCGCGTTTCTCCTTGACCTCGGCTCAGTTCAAGGAGAAACGCGCTGCCCTCAACCGGCCGACTCCATCGCACGGCCCCCACCCGATGCGCACCACCTACCGAGTGGATGCGCACCGGATGGCGCCTTCCCTGACGATGCGGCTGCGGCCACCGAGCTCGGCGAGGCGCTCGTGCTGGACGGCACCGCAAACGCTTCACCGAGTTGCGCGCCGCGCTCCCGGGGATCAGCTTCAAGACCCTGTCCTCACGGCTCCGGCGTTCGTCTTCATCGGGCTGGTCACCCGCACCGCCTACCCGGGGATCCCACCCCGGGTGGAGTACCAGCTCACCCGGGAAGGCACACGACTTCAGGTCGGCCGCGCTGATCTTTGGCGTTGGCCTGCGGCCCCAGTATTTGACCCATAGGTCAAATACTGGCTACGGTAGCGGTATGGGCAGACCGAAGGGCTTCGAGCCGGACGTGGTCATCGCGCAGGCGATGGAGACGTTCTGGACCAAGGGCTACACCGACACCTCCCCGGCCGACCTCGCGGAGGTGACCGGAGTGGCCAAGGGCAGCCTGTACCACTCCTTCGGTTCCAAGCGTCAGCTGTTCGGCAAGGTGCTGGACCTTTACGGCCGGACGCGAGCCGAGCAGGCCGAGGAGTTCCTCTCGCGGCCGGGCACCGCCAAGGAGCGCATCCGCGCCTACTTCCTGTTGCTCGTGGACGCGGACCTGAACGGGCCGGTCCGGCGCGGATGTCTGGCCCAGAACACGATCGGGGAGCTGGGCGGGCGCGACCCGGAGGCCGCACGCCTGGTGCTCCGCATGGAGGAGGGTCTGATCGAACTCCTCGCCGTCCGTATCACGCAAGGGCGGCGGGACGGTGACGTCGACCGGGACGTCGACGCCAGAGCGCAGGCACTGTTCCTCCAGAACACCCTCGCCGGGCTACGGGTCATGGCCAAGACGTTCGACCGGCCGGCGCTCCATCGGATCATCGACACGGCCCTGACGGGCCTCTGAGCAACGGCACTTCGGGCAAACGGCTCCTTTTGGCGCCCTAATTTTTGACCTTCAGTTCAAGAATCTGCGCTGCTTCACGAAAGGGAGATCATGGACCTTGGCATCAGCGGAAAGACCGCTCTGGTCACCGGCGCGAGTCGCGGCATCGGCCTCGCGATCGCTCGGACCCTGGCCGCGGAGGGCGTCCGGGTGGTGGGTGCCGCCCGTACCGTCACCTCCGAGCTGGAGGAGGTGGCCGCCGCGGCCGTCTCCGTCGACCTCAGCACCCGCGACGGGGCGACCTCGGTCGCCGATCAGGCGCGCGCCGCGGTCGGCGGGATCGACTTCCTCGTCAACAACGTCGGCGCGGGCG
Source organism: Streptomyces turgidiscabies Car8 (assembly GCF_000331005.1). Lineage (GTDB taxonomy): Bacteria > Actinomycetota > Actinomycetes > Streptomycetales > Streptomycetaceae > Streptomyces > Streptomyces turgidiscabies. The sequence goes on along the minus strand of NZ_AEJB01000209.1, from coordinate 28,028 downwards.
ACCCGGACGGGCTGACCGTCGGCACAGTCCTCGACATCGACGACGAGCAGTGGCAGCGGATCTTCGATCTCAACCTGTTCAGCGCGGTGTGGACCACCAAGGCGGCGTTGCCGAGCATCCTTCAACGCAAGGGCGCGATCGTGAACATCTCCTCGATCAACGCCCGCGTGCACACCGGCACGCCGGTCGGCTACGCGGAGGCCAAGGCGGCCTTGACCCAGTTCGGCAAGCGGCTCAGCGAGGAGCTGGCGCCGCGCGGTGTCCGCGTGAACACCGTCTCCCCGGGCACCGTGGCCAGCAGGCTGTGGACCGACCCGGACGGTTTCGGCGGCAAGGTCGCCGCCGCATACGGGGTCGGCCACGGCGACCTGCTCGCCTCTCTGCCCGCGCAGGTCGGCATCGCCTCGGGGCGCCTGACCGAACCTGAGGAAGTGGCGGACCTGGTCGCCTTCTTGCTGTCTGAGCGCGCGGCCAACATCCATGGCGCCGACCACGTCATCGACGGCGGCACCCTCAAGGCCGCCTGACAGCGGCATGCCCGACCAGCCGCCCGTCCCCTCCCACCCTTCACTCCACAACCGGAGGTTTCACCGTGGACTCCACCCCGCGCTCGCCTGCTTCGAACGACGTACCCCTGAGGGCGACCGTCTTCGCCGGCCACTGGCCGACGATCCCCGCCCAGGAGAGCGCCGAGGTCCCGCCCGGCACGTTCTCGCCGACGACCGCGACGCTGATCAGCGGCCCCACCGAGATCGTCCTGATCGACGCCCTGCACCTCAAGGCCGAGGTGCGGGAACTGGGTGATCTCATCGAGCGGACCGGCAAGCGCCTGACCACCGTCTACGTCACGCACGACCACGCCGACCACTACCTCGGCATCGGCCCGCTCCTGGAGCGTTTCCCCAGTGCGAAGGCGGTGACGCTGCCGCACATCCTGGAGTCGATGCGCACCACCTGGGCCGCACAGGCGGCGCAGTGGAAACTGATGTTCGGCGACAAGGCAGTGCCGCACGGGCCGATGCCCGAAGCGCTGGAGGGCACGACCCTGTACGTCGACGGCTGTCCGGTCGACGTCATCCCGGTCAAGCAGGCCGACATTCACCCCACGAGCATTGTTCACGTCCCGGCTATCGACGTCGTCGTCGCGGGGGACTCGATCTACAACGAGGTCTTCCCCATGCTCGCTCTCTCGACCCCGGAGGAATGGAAGGACTGGCTCGACACCCTCCAGGTCATCGAGGACCTCGCGCCGCGCATGGTCGTGGCCGGGCACCGTCGCCCCGACGGCGACGACCACGCCGTCGCGGCCATGCTCAGTCAGACCCGGTCGTTCATCCACGACTTCGCCGCCGCATCCGAGGTCGCCAAGGAAACCGGTGAGCTCTTCGGCATGATGAAGGCGAAGTACCCGCACCACGCCAACGACTGGAGCCTGCTGGTCTCGGCGCACGCGACGACGCAGCGAAACGGCTCGGCTTCGTAGCCACCCCCTGCCCCCACGGCGAACGGCCGGCTCCGCGCATGCGAAGCCGGCCGTTCGGCATCTCCGCCAGCTGGGTGAAGCTCCTGTCCCAGAGAGGGCTGCATCATCATGTGCGGCCGTTACAGGTGATCGGCGATGGCATCTGCCACAGCCTGCATACCGGCGCTGTTGGGATGGAAGGCGCCCATGAGGCTTGAGCCGCTCACACGCTCGGGGAGACCGGTGACCCAGGGCTGAGAGGATCCCAGAGCGTGGTCACGGCTGAGCTGTCCCATGGCGAGGAGTTCCGCACCGGTGCGCCTTGCCGCACGGGCGAAGACGTCGGCGACGTGGCCGCCGAGGCGGCGGAAGCCGTCCAGGGTCGCCGCGTCGAAGGGCGTTGCACGGCCGTAGCCGGTGTCGGGTCCGACCACTGTGAGGTAGTCGACCAGGACCACCCGCGCGCCTTTCGCCCTGCCTCGGACCTCCTCCACGACTCGGGCGAGACCGGCCGCCGCCCGGTCGATGTCGTCCTCTGATGGTCGCGGCACGCCGCGCCGCTTCAGTACCGCGCCCAGCGGGCGGGTGAGCGGGCGGGAGGAGAAGCGGCCGGCCAGGCCCAGCCGGACCATGCTGCCGATGTAGTTGAGGTCGTTGCCGCCGACGGTGATCGTCACCAGGTCGGCATCCGCTGGCAGGCCGTCCAACTGGGGCGCAAACGTGCGGAACATGAGCCGTTGGGCCGTGGAGGTGATCGTCTCGGTGGTGGCTCCGCTCACGGTGAGATCCGTGAGCGCGGCATCGAGCCGTTCGGCGAGCAGGTGCGGATAGTTCCGGGACGAGCGATGCGCTCTTTGGTCCGCGATCGGCTCGATGCCGGGCCCCGCCGCGTACGAGCTGCCCAGTGCGGCGATACGCCGGATGCGTTCTGAACTCATCGAATCTTCCCCTCGGGTGGCTAATCGTCGCGCGCCCAGCGCGAGAACGGCGCCCATGCCCCACGCGCCGTCCGCGCAGACCTCTCGCGTGAGTTCGCCCCACAGGTGTACAGCCTTCCGCGCCCCGGCGAAGGTCAGGACACCAGCAGCGACGGCGGAAGCGAACGTCCCGACAAAAGTGACCAGGCGACCGCTGTCAGCTTGCTCGGGCGTCCTCGTACAGGGCGATGGTCTCCTGCGCCCTGCGGACCAGCACCCCACGCAGCTCGGCCGGCTGAAGGACCTCGACGGCGGGACCGAAGAGGAGCAACTGCTCGGCCGAGCCCAGCGAACGGAACCTCACCTCCAGCTGCACCGGATCGGTGCTCTCGGTATCGGCCGGCTCCTGCGGCGGCGGGGCGGCGAGCTCCGCACCGTGCAGAGCCAGGAATTTCGCCAGCATGCGGCGCTGGACCTTCACCGTCACGCTCACCGGTGTGGGCACGTTGTCGACCCCATGACGCAGGCTCTCCCACAGCTCGGCCAGCTCCACCCCGGTGCGCCGCCGGACGGGATCCTCGGTGACCGTCGCCGAGAGCATCCGATCCGCCCGGAACATCATGGGCTTCTCGCGGTGATCGGCGATCAGGTACCAGATGCCCGCCTTGCTCACCAGCCCGTACGGATCAAGGGTGTAGGAGCGGACCTCGGCATCGCGGCCGTGACGGTAGCGCAGCCGAAGCCGCCGGTCGTTGAAGACCGCCACTTGGAGTACGCCGAGGTCGACGGTGAGCTCCTGGGGGCTGCCGCGCCAGCGCACCGGGTCGATCAGGATGCGGCGGCTGGCGAGATCGGCGACGCCGCGAAACGGCGCGGGCACGGCGGCCATGACCTTGCGCAGTGCCGAGCCGATCGCCTGGCCCAGTCCCAGGTCGGCGTGGGCCCGGTCGGTGACCAGGACGAACAGGGCGCGGGCTTCGTCGGCCGTCAGGCCGGTGACATCGGTGCGGTAACCGGGAAGCAGGGCGATGCCCCCGTTGCGTCCCCGCTCGGCGTACACGGGCACACCGGCCGCGGACAGCGCCTCGACATCGCGGAAGATGGTCCGGACCGATACCTCCAGGCGCTCGGCCAGGTCGGTCGCGGGCACCTGCCCGTGGGTCTGCAGCAACAGCAGCAGCGACAGCAATCGGTCGGATTTCATATCTCAAGAATGACCCGGATACATGACGAAGCCCGTCATGTATCCGGAGCGTGTTCCACGGCACCTCCGCCCGCCCCGACCGAGCCGCGGCCGGTGCACCAACGCCGCTCCCACGAGGACCGGAGCGGCCACCCTGCGCGTCGGCCCCCCGGCTCCTCAAAGCCGCCGCATACGCTCGGCTCCGCACACGTCGACCCGGAATTCGGCGCTGCCTCTCCGCTGCCTCTCCTGCGGGTGTGCCGAAAAAGTCCCCGATATACATGACGGCACATGTCATGTATCTGGTCGTACGTTCATGGGGCAGCAGCACGCGGCTCAGCACGAGAGCGAGCCGACCGGTGAGAGCTGCTTCAGAACCAAAACTTCGGAGGATCTCATGACCGGCATGGATGTCGAACGTACCCCTGACGAGCGTTTCGAAGGTCTCGCCGACTGGCCGTACGAGCCGCACTACGCCACGGTCGGCGAGGGTCTGCGGATGCACTACGTCGACGAGGGGCCGTCCGACGGTCCGGTCGTGGTGCTCGCTCACGGTGAGCCGTCCTGGGGCTACCTGTACCGCAAGATGATCCCCGGCCTGGTCGCAGCGGGCCGGCGGGTGCTGGTCCCGGATCTGATCGGGTTCGGCCGCTCGGACAAGCCGGTCGACCGTGCCGCGTACACCTACGAGTCCCATATCGCCTGGACCGGTGAGTGGCTGGACCAGCTGGGTCTCACCGACATCACCCTGTTCGGCCAGGACTGGGGCGGCTACATCTTCAACGTGCACGTCGGGCTCACCCCCGACCGGTTCGTGGCCGTGGTCGCCTCCAACACCGGTCTGACCGACCCGGATTTCATGGCCTCACTGACCGAGGAGCAGTTCGCGCAGGGATTCAGCGCGTTCCTGGAATGGCGGAAGATGTCCGAGGCGCCCGACCTGACCGCTTCGCGGGCGGTGGCCAGCGCTCTTGGCGTGAGCGGTGACGTCCTGACCGAGGAGGAGGCCGCCGCTTACGACGCCCCCTTCCCCTCCGAGCGGTACTTCGCCGGGGCACGGCAGCTCCCGCACCTCGTCACGCTCGAGACCCCGGAAACGCTCGCGGCGACGCTGCGCAGTGCCTGGGCCGGGCTGGAAGCCTTCGACAAGCCGTTCCTGACCGCCTTCGCCGAACACGATCACATCTCGCGCCCCTTCGAGGGAATCTTCCAGGCCCGCGTCCCGGGTGCGAAGGGGCAGAAGCACGTGACGGTTCCCGACGCCGGTCACTTCCTGCAGGAGCAGCAGCCCGACCTGCTGGTCGAGGCCATCCTCAGCCTCGGCTGACAGCCCGCCCGCACGCCACGCCCCACACCCAGCGGCCCACGCGAGTGGTGTGGGGGCATGGCGGCGACCGGCCTCACACCTGCCGGGAGCGGGGTCTGCCCCGGGGACGCTCTGCTTGGGGGTCGCATCAAGATCCGGTTCTCGTGACCGGTGAGTTCTTCCCCGCGCTCCTCGGAGGGGCCTTCCCGGTGACCGATTCCTTCGTCCACCTGCACAATCACACCGAGTACTCGATGCTCGACGGTGCCCAGCGGCTGCAGCCGATGTTCGCCGAGGCCGCCCGGCAGCACATGCCCGCCATCGCGATGAGCGACCACGGCAACATGTTCGGTGCGTACGAGTTTCAGCAGGTCGCCAAGGGCTTCGACGGCGTCAAGCCGATCATCGGCATCGAGGCGTACGTCGCCCCGTCCGGGCGCCGCAACCGCACGCAGGAGTTCTGGAGGCCCGGCGGGCAGCGTGCCATGTCGGACGACGGCAACGGATCCAACGATGTGCCAGGCACAGGCCGCTTCACCCACATGACATTGTGGGCCCGCAACGCCCAGGGCCTGCGCAACCTGTTCCACCTGTCGAGCGAGGCCAGCTGCACGGGGCAGTTCCCGGCCGGCAAGCCCCGCATGGACATGGAGCTGATCTCGGAGCATGCCGAGGGCATCATCGGGACGACCGGGTGCCCCTCCGGTGCGGTCCAGACCCGGTTGCGCCTGGGCCAGTACGACGAGGCACGACACGTCGCGGCCTGCTACCAGGACATCCTCGGCAGGGAGAACTACTTCCTGGAGCTGATGGACCACGGCCTGGCCCTGGAGCGCGACGTCCGCACCGACCTGCTGCGTCTGGCGAAGGCCCTGGGCATCCCGCCGCTGGCGACGAACGATGCCCACTACGTCCTCGAAGAGCACGCGGACGCCCACGACAACCTGCTGTGCGTCGGAGTCGCCAAGAACAAGGACGATCCGAACCGGTTCAGGTTCAACGGCACCGGCTACTACCTCAAGACCGCCGCCCAGATGCGGGAGTTGTTCGCCGAACTCCCTGAGGCGTGCGACAACACCCTGCTGATCGCGGAGCGCATCGAGTCCTACGAGGAGGTCTTCGCCCCGGGAGACGAGATGCCGCAGTACCCCGGCGCCCCCGAAGGGCAGACCCAGGAGTCGTGGCTGCGACAGGAGTGCCTGAAGGGGCTGGCCATGCGCTACGGCTCCCCGGTCCCCGGCGAGGTGATGGAGCGCTTCGAGACCGAGATGAACGTCATCGGCCCGACGGGGTTCTCCTCGTACTTCCTCATCGTGGCGGATATCTGCCGGTACGCCCGCGCCCAGAAGATCCCCGTCGGGCCGGGCCGTGGTTCGGCGCCGGGGTCGATCGTGGCGTACGCGATGCGCATCACCGAGCTGTGCCCGCTGGAGCACGGGCTGCTCTTCGAACGGTTCCTGAACCCCGAGCGAATCGACCCGCCGGATGTGGACCTCGACTTCGACGACCGTCACCGCGAGCGCATGGTGCGGTACGTGGTTCAGAAGTACGGCTACCAGTACACGGCGATGGTCAACACCTTCGGCCGGCTCAAGGCGAAGCACGCCGCCAAGGACACCTCGCGTCTGCTGGGCTACCCGTTCTCGCACGGTGAGCGCATCACGAAGGCCCTCCCGCAGGACCCCAGGGGCGAGTCGATCCCGCTGCCCGGGATCTTCGACAAGAACCACCCCCGCTACGGGGAGGCCGGCGAGATCCGTGCCCTGTACGAGAACGACCCCGATGTGCGCCGGGTCCTCGACGGAGCGATGGGCGTCGAGGGGCTGATCCGTAACACCGGGGTCCACCCCTCTGCGGTCATTCTGTCCAAGACCCGCCTGAGCGACCGTATCCCCCTCCACATGCGCCCCAGGGACGGCACGAAGATCACCGGATTCGACTACCCCAGCTGCGAGGACCTGGGGCTGGTCAAGATGGACTTCCTGGGACTGCGCAATCTCGGCGTCATCGACCACGCGATCCACAACATCCGCGAGAACCGCCGTATCCACCTCACCACCGACACCGTCCCCGCCGACGGTGCCACCCCCATCCCCCTTAACGACGCCACCACCTTCCAGTTGCTGGCTAAGGGCGACACCGTCGGTGTGTTCCAGCTCGACGGCGCCGGTGTGCGCGCCCTGCTGAAGCTGATGGAGCCTTCCCGCTTCGACGACATCGGCGCCGCCCTGGCCCTGTACCGGCCGGGCCCGGTGGCCGCCCACGCGCATACCGACTATGCGCACAGGAAGACCGGCCGCCAGGAGATCACCCCGATCAACCCCGAGCTGGAAGACGCCCTGGAGCCGATTCTCGGGAACACCTACCACCTGCTCGTCTACCAGGAGCAGTTCATGGCGATCGGCCGCCGGCTCGCCGGGTACACCCTGGGCGGCGCCGACCTGCTGCGCCGCGCCATGGGCAAGAAGAAGCCCGAGGTGCTGGCCGCGGAATGGGAGAAGTTCCACGGCGGGATGCGGGACAACGGGTACTCGCAGGAGTCGGTCAAGGCCCTGTGGGAGGTGATGCTGCCCTTCGCCGGGTACGCGTTCAACAAGTCCCACTCCGTGGGCTACGGCCTGGTGTCGTACTGGACGGCCTGCCTCAAGGCGAACTTCCCCGCCGAGTACATGGCCGCCCTGCTCACCTCGGTCGGCGACCACAAGGACAGGGCCGCGATCCACCTCGCCGACGCCCGCACGCTCGGCGTGCGGGTCCTGCCCCCCGACATCAACGCATCCGTCGCGAACTTCACCGCCGTCGGCGAACACGTCCGGTTCGGGCTGCGTTCGGTCCGCAACGTCGGCGAGAAGGTCATCGAATCCCTGGTCGCCACCCGCACGTCGAAGGGCACGTACACATCCTTCCCCGACTTCCTCGACAAGGCCGACCTCGCGGCCCTGAACAAGCGGGCCGTGGAATCGCTGATCAAGGGCGGGGCGTTCGACTCGCTGCACCACACCCGCAAGGGGCTGTCCGCTGTCCACGAAGACGCCATCGACGCGGTCATCCCGGTCAAGAAGCAGGCCGCGATCGGACAGGACGGCCTCTTCGGCGGCCTCGGCGGCACCGACGACCAGCCGTTGTTCGGCCTCGACTTCCCCATCGACGACGAAGAATGGCCGCGCAAGCAACTCCTGGCCGCCGAGCGGGACATGCTCGGCATGTACGTCTCCGCGCACCCCCTGGACGACACCGAGCACATCCTGTCCCGCCACCGGTCCACCACCATCACCGAACTCACCGCGTCCGGCCGCACCGAAGGCGTCGTCACACTCGCCGGCCTCGTCACCCACGTCCAACGCAAGACGACCAAAGACGGCAGGACCTGGGCAGTCGTCTGCCTCGCAGACCGCGACGGCGAGATGGAGATCCTGTACCTCCCCGCCACCTACCCGCTGGTCCAGCACGCGTTGACGCCGGACAGTGTCATTGCCGTCCAAGGCCGCCTCAACGAACGCGACGGGAACGTCAGCCTCGTCGGCCAGGAACTCGCCGTACTGGACATATCGCCCGCCGAGAGAAGCGGGAAGCCACCGTACGGCGATGCGACATACCGCGAGTCCACCTGAGTCCCGCCGAGCCGACATCAGCAGTCGGCGGTTTCCATACCCCGCCCCGCAAGTCCCGCGTCCTTCGGCTCGGGTGGCGGCCTGTCATGGTGGCCAGGATCAGAGCCCGCCAGGGTTGCCCACTGCGCAGGCGAATACTGCAACTCTCGAATACTGACACTTCACCAGTGCTCCCACACCACGGCCGAAGGGCTGATCGGCGGCGTCACCGGCGCCCTGGCCTCGCCGGCCACGCTGCTTCTGGGCCGCTAGGCCGTGTTTTAGAAGGTGCTGGTCTGGTGGGTTGGGCGTCCGGGGAAGTTGCGGGCGGCCAGCCAGACGATGAGGTCGCCTGCGATCCGGTCGATGCTGGTATCGGTGTCGACCTTGTGTTCACGGCGGGTGGTGTCGCGTCGGACGATCTCGTAGCCGCCTTCGTCAGCGACAGCGACGGACACAAACCAGGCTGGGTCGTCCTGGTCGGGCTGGACGACGACGAACGTGTTGTCCTTGTCGTTGAGTTCGCTGATCAATTCGAACAGGGCATCCTCGGACGGGTCGTCGATGTGGTCGCCGTTTTCGCTGTCTGCGCAGTAGTACTTGGCGGCCACTGGACTCTCCCCATGGTGCGCTGTCGGTTCGGGCGCCAGCATGGCACGGCCGGATGGGCCGGCGGCAGGTCACAGCCACTGCTGGACCGCCGCGATCTGAACCGTCGCCTCGAAGCGGACGGCGAGCTTGTCGTATCGGGTGGCCACGGCCCGGTGCTGTTTGAGGCGGCTGATCCCGCACTCGACCGCGTGGCGGGCCTTGTAGTCCTGGCGGTCGAAAGCGGGCGGACGCCCTCCCGTGCCGCCTCGGCGCCTGCGGTTGCGGATCTGGTCGGCCGGCTCGGGGATCGTGCACCTGATCCCGCGTCGGCGCAGGTAGGCGCGGTTGGCTCGCGAGGAATACGCCTTGTCGCCCCGTACCCGCAATGGACGCACCCGCGGGCGTCCGCCGGCGGTGCGGGGCACCCGGATCGCTTCGAGGACCCGCTCGAACTGCGGGCTGTCACCCCGCTGGCCCGCCGTGACCAGCAGCGCCAGCGGCTTCTGCCCCTGCTCACAGGCCAGATGGATCTTCGTGGAGAATCCGCCGCGCGAGCGGCCCAGCCCGTGATCGTCCGGCTCGGTCCGCGTCCCGCCCGCAGGTTCCTTCTGCCCGGCCGTGTCCCGGCGGGCACCGGCAGCATGCTGATGGGCCCGGCAGACCGTGGAATCGACGTTCACCTCCCACACGATCAGACCCGCAGCATCGGCCCGGGCCTGCAGAGCAGTCAAGATCCCAGCCCACACACCCTCACGCTGCCAACGCCTGAACAGCCCGTAGACCGTCTGCCAGTGCCCGTACTCGACCGGCAGATCCCGCCACGGCACACCGGTCCGCACACGCCACCGCACCCCGTCGATCAACAGACGCCGGTTGCGAACCGGACGCCCCAGTCCCCCGACCGGCAACAACGGCTCCAGCACCGACCACTGCTCATCCGAAAGATCCCCACGCCCCACCCCGAGATCATCGCGGCCCGAAGAGGAACTGCGGGGTCACTTCCAAAACACGGCCTAGGACGCGCTCGGGCACCTGCGGCTGATCGCAAGCACCACGCTCCTTTCCACCGCAGTACGCCGCACCCTCGCACTGCGGCTGCATCAGGCTGACGCCGATCACCCCTGGCAGGGGCGCCGCTTCAGTGTGGGCTGGGGCACCCGTGGCGAGCTGGAGTACCACCCGGTGCGCCTCGACCTGGTGGCCGAGCTTCCAGGCCGATACCGCTGTCGACGAGGGCCGTTACCGTCACCCAGTGCGCTTCGCTTCCTGCGGCTTCGGGAAGACCTCACACCGGGCGACGTACCGCCGTTCGACAACTGAGTTCTCGGTTGGCATCCCCTCGTCGGCGACCTCACCCTGTCCTTCGAGACATTCAGCCTGCCCGACGGCAACGACCAGGCCCTGATCACGCATCACGCGCAGCCGGGATCACCGTCCGCGGAGGCCCTGATGAGCTCTTGCTGGCTGGCGCGCGGACGCCACGCGGGCCGGATCGGGCACGTCGGCCCCGTCCGCCTGACGGGACCGCAGAGCGGCCGCATCCGCACCTGGGCACGCCGAAGACCGTCGTGCCGCTTCGACCTGCACCCTTGTCCCTGGGTTCTCCGGTGGCCCGCACGATGACCACCGACGATCCCGCGTCGACCGCGATCAGCAGGGTCAGAAGCCGTTGCGCATCTACGGTCAGCGACGGCGAGCCGAATCCTGAGCTCCCACGCGGTTCATGCTGCTCGGGGCGTTCGCTCATACGGCGGAAGCACGGTGGCGTGTGCACCGAGCCTGCCTTTTCAGGGCTTCGGGTCGGTGGTGTGGGTGTGTCGGTGGTGGGCGTAGTCGCCGGTGTGCTGTTCGGCCCAGTCCTGCAGGTGTTGCAGTGCGGCGGTGACGCCGAGGGCGAGGTCGGTCAGGGCGTACTGCACCGTCGGCGGGCGGCTGGTGTGCACGGTGCGGGTGATCAGTCCACCGCCTTCGAGGTCGCGCAGGGTCTGCGCGAGCATCTTGTCGCTGACGCCGCCGGCCCGCCGGCGCAGCTCGGACCAGCGTTGCGGGCCGTCCATGAGATCCACCAGGACCAGGGCGGCCCACCGGGCGGTGACCAGGTCGAACAGCTGCCTGCCGGGGCAGGCGGGATCGCGGACGTTGCCTCGCGTGCTTTCCTGCACGTGCTCACCTCACCTAAAGGTATGTACTTCCCAGGAGAAAGTAACTCGGTCAGAGTGAGGGAGCCAATCCCTGATCGTCAAGGAGTACTTGTGGTAACCGACGATGCCGTGACCCGCGCCGCGAACACCGTGACCGTGCTCGGCGGCCCTACCGCCCTGATCCGCCTGGCCGGCTGGACGCTGCTGACCGACCCGACCTTCGACGCCGCCGGCACCGAATACCAGGACGGCCCGGTCCTGGTGCGCAAGACCGCCGACCCGGCGCTGAAGCCCGGGGAACTGCCCGCTCTCGACGCCGCCCTGGTCAGCCACACCGGGCATCAGGACAACCTCGACACCATCGGGCGTACGGTGGCCTCCGGTGCCTCGGAGGTGTTCACCACCGCTGCTGGCGCCACCGATCTCGGGGGCGCAGCGGTCGGCCTGGAGCCCTGGCAGACCCGGACCCTGTCGAAGCCGGGCCGTATGCCGCTGAACATCACCGCGGTCCCCGCCCGCCACGGGCCCGTCGGCACCGAGGACATCACCGGTCCGGTCACCGGCTTCCTCCTGCACACCGATGACGGCTCGGCACCGAGTGTGTACGTCTCCGGTGACACCGTCGACCTGGACGCGATGAGCGCCCTGGCCGGCCGGTACCGCGTCGACGTGGCGCTGCTGCACCTGGGCGCGGCCGGCTTCGAGGAGCTCGGTGACATACGACTGTCGCTGACCGCGACCCAGGCCGTCGAGGCCCGCCGCATGCTCGGCGGCCCCCTCGTGGTGGCCGTGCACGCCGAGGGCTGGGCGCACTACACCGAAGACCGCGGCCACGTCCAGCAGGTCTTCGACGCCGCCGGCGTCCCGCTGCGCTGGCCCACCCCGGGCGAGCCCATCACCCTGCCCGCCCCGCACACCCGCTGACACCTCACCCCGTGCCGCCGCCGGTGCACCGGCCCGCTCCTTCTACGCCGCCGGAGACGCGGGAGCGGCTGCGGTCACCGCCCTGCACGAGGGCCTCGCCACCGTGCAGGCCGACACTATCGACGCGCACAACAGCGCCAGCAGCTTCTGAGGCTGACGCCGCGCACCACCAGTCAATGGCTCACAGGGATCGGCCTGTGGCCGACCCGCCCGTCCACAACGAAAGAAAAGAAGAGGAAGAATATGAAACCGGAAGTCGTGCACGAGCGCTTCGCCGAGTACCTCAAGGACCGGGACCTCGACGGACTGGGTTCCCTGTTCGACGAAGACGCCATGTTCGTACCGGGATCGGGACAGGAGCCGGTCTACGGCAGGGAAGGCATCAAGGAAGCGCTGAAGCCCTACCTCGCCTCGCCCAGCACCATGGAGGTGGTGGCCGCGTCGGTCCATCAGAACGGCGACCTGGCGATGGTCCAGGCGTCCTGGCGGATCACGGGTGAGAGCGGCACCGCGGAAGGAAAGGCGGTCGAGGTGATGAGGAGGACGAGCGAGGGCGACTGGGTCTACATCATCGACAACCCCTACGGCGTCTGATTCCCGGCATCCCGGCATCCCGTCGGGCGACGGTTCTCGATGCGGCCGCCGCTTGCTGCCCGGCGTCGATGACACGGTCATGTTCCGGTGTGTCCGGGCGCAGTTGGCTGGTGAGGGTGAGCAGGTCTCCGACATGGCGTTGCGAGATGAAGGCTCCGCTGCCGGCGGTGAACCGCCGGCTTGTGTACCCGAGCCGCGATGGCGAGCTGGTCGGGCCGCCCTCCCCACGGGGAACCGCGGCGTCGCGTGGTGTCCTTTTGGTTGGTGAACGGTGTGGTGGTCATGGGGCCTCCCGTGCCCACGGACTGATCGTCGATCGTGTTGTGACGGGCAGTCTGTGGGCACGGGGGAACGGTGTCACGTGTCCCTTCCGTTCCGTATCGGCTGAGGGATTTACATCCTGGGGTCGGTGCGGTTGGCGGTGTTGTGCGGCTACGGGGCCGTTCCGGCCGGCTCGGGCTCGTGGTCCAGAAGGAGTATCCGGTCCTGTTCCAGCCACGGCTCGTGGTCCATGTGGCCGTTCACCACGCCGCAAAGCACAGTCCGCGAAGCCGTTTGGGGTGATCCGGAGGCTGCTGGGCACCCCGTTCCTGTTGCGCCGGCCCGCCGGCGCCCGCATCGGGCTGTGGCAGTCCGAGAAGGTCCGGGCCCGCCGCAGCTGCGCGCAAGTGCCTGGGGAGGGTCGGCGCCGAGTTCCCCGGCGCACCGGTGTGCTGCATCACCCTCCGCCTGTCCATCCGGTCCGCCCCGGACGGCGGTGGTGGGGCTCGCGGCACCGCCGGCCGTGTCTGCCGGAACCAGTACTACGTGCGCCCGCACCGGTGCATCTACGCCTGGCTCTGTCGGTGAGTCGTGGGTTCTGGCACAGATCTTGGGGAGCGGTCGCGGAGTGTCACTGGGGCAGCACGAGTTGGGTCAGCCCGCAGGACGGTTTGCCGGGACAGTCGAAATTTCCGGGCACTCTCGCGAGCCGTGCTGGCATCGTATGAATCATGGCAGCGATAGACGACACACCCGAGCCTGACAGCCCTGTCCGCAGCGCTTATCCGCCCCTGCTGGAGGCAGCGTGGCTGTATCAGGCGGATCAAGTGTGTCCGGAAGACCTGCCGATGACCGCTGCCCAGGCACTCGCAGTTGGAATGGACACGCCGGCCCTGTGCGAGCTCGCTGGTCTGCCGCGTCATGCGGACCCCCGGGACATCCGTGACACATTTGAGCAGGCTCTTCAAGAATTGGGTATCAAGCTGCCCGATCACCACCTGTCCCGACGATACGCGCTGCGCAGGCTGGCCGCGCGATTCACCGCCGGGGAGGTGGATTGTGGCGTAGCTGACGCGTTTGCTTATTGATCTTGGTTGTGGCCTGGTGTTGCTCAGTTGTATTGAGCGGTAGGTCTGTTCCGTGGGTGGGGTTTATGCGGAGTCGAGTGTCCGGCGCCGGAGGATACGTGGGCTGAACTGGCTGTTTGGTGCTGCGCAGTGAGCTGAGTGGGGCAGCGCTTTTTGCTCAGTGTGGTTGGTGCGCCTGTCGGTGCTGGTGCTGGCCGGTCTTGTGAGGGCTGGGGCGTGCAGGTGCGAGGCCTGGCCCGGGCCCAACGCTGGATCAGGGCACGGGCCGCCTCGTCATCATCGGTCTCCGTCCGCAAACGGACGATGGTGTCCCGCCTCGGTAGCCGGGCCCGGGGGCCCGGGGGGGGCGTTACGCCGGCCAGAGCGGTCATGTCCGGCGTTATCACGGAACCGCGGACCACCCGGCCGGACGGACGCGGGCGTGGCCTCGCCCTCGACCACGGTCCTGGTCCTCTCCGGCCGCCGGTGTTCTCGGCCTTGGGTGTCATTCCCGGTGCCGTGTCAGCGCCTCTCGCACGGCGGTGATGGCGATGCGCTCCTGCTCCAGGCGCAGGTGCGGTCGGTAGGTGCCGGTTCGCAGGTCCTGGTCGAGGCGGGCCTCCTCGGGGGTGAGGTGTGTCAGGCCGCCGCGTGCCTGTGTCTTCTCTTGGCCCCAATGGGACTCGTGGGCGAGGAGGGTGGCGCGGTCCATGAGCAGTGACGTGGTGTGCGGGAAACGTCCTCGGACCTGGTCGAGGATGGCGAAGCCATGGGTGTCGATGTCGCCCCAGTAACAGAGGTCGACATCGTCGAGCCAGGGCAGATGACGCAGCAGGGCGGCGGGGTATCCGGAGCCGAGGATGGCGACGGCGTCGGGGACCGGCGGCAGTGAGAGGTAGGTGATCTCGTTCTCGAGGACGAAGACGGTGCGCACCCCCGGGGACCAGCCGGCCAGTTCCTCGGCGCGGACGGCGAGTTCGCTGAAGGGCAGGGGAGAGGCGCCGAGGTAGCGCAGGCGGATGTAGACGGGCTTGGTGCGGAAGCCGTACCGCGCGACGAGATCGTTTCTCGGTGCGCTGGTGTCGACGCGGCTCTCGGGGAGCACACAGTCGAGGAGTTCGGCGAGGATTCCCTTGTTGGTCTCGATGAACTTGGTGTCCACGCCGGGGACGTCGATCTCGCGCAGGTAGACCGCCTCGGTGTCGTGGTCGCGGATCCAGCACGTGGTGCGCACGAGCCGGTGCCAGTCTGCGGCGTGGGCGAGGACCTTCATGGGGTGGTCGGCCATCCACCGTGCGATGCCGGGATCCTGGTGGGTGGTCTGTTCGTGCAGGGTGTGGAAGTGGTCGACCTGGGTGGTGACGCGGAGCAGTGTCCAGAGGCGGTCGCGGGTGTCGACCCAGGCTCGGCCGGGACGGTGTTCGAGGGGTGCCGTTGCGGCTCCGATGGATTTGGTCTGGATGCGCAGATGCGGGTGTCGGCTGGGGGCCCAGGATTGGGCCCAGGTGAGTGCCTGCTCGTAATGCTGCAGAGCATCGGCTGCGGTCGGGCCCTTCAGTGGCACTCCGATGGGTTCGAAGGGGTGTCCGCCCGCGGCGGCGGTGAGGTAGCGGCCGCTGGTCCACTTGCGGCGCAGGGTTTCCACCACATGCTCGGGGCGGGTCCATTCTGCCGGGGTCACGAGCGCTCCTTCGGGGGCTGGTTCGCCTGCTGGGCTGCTGCCTGCTTGTGGGCGCGGAACTCCTCGATGGTGAGGTTGTTCAGGCGGGAGCGGGTCTTGTCGGGGCGGTCGACGTAGCCGACGCGGGTGACGTGGGGTTCGATGACGTGGAGTTTCTGGAGCGGGGTGACGACGAGGAGTTGCAGGCCCAGGCGCTGGAACAGGTCGAGGGCGAAGTGGGCGGAGGGGTCGTCACCGCGTCCGAAGGCCTCGTCGATGGTGACGAAGTGGAAGGTCTTCGGTTTGGGAGCGGTGGGGTCGATGCGGAACTGGTAGGCGAGGGAAGCCGCGAGGATGGTGTAAGCGAGTTTCTCCTTCTGGCCGCCGGACTTACCGCCGGAGTCGGAGTGGACCTCGTACTCGGCGCCGTCCTCGCGGTTGAGCTCGCTGGCGGAGAAGACGAACCAGCGCCGCACGTCGGTGACCCGGGAGGTCCACTCCTTGTCGAGGCGGGTGTGCTCCGGGCGGCCCTTGAAGCGGTCGAGGAGCGCCTTGACCTGGAGGAACTTCTCTTCGGTGTACACGTCATCGGTGTCGTTCGAGAGCGTTTCGCTGGTGCAGGCGCGCAGGTCGTGCTGGAACTCGCGGACCTCCTTGTTCGGCGTGGGGGCGGCGTTGAGCCGGATGTAGCGGCCCGGGTTGTAGTCGATGCCGCCCAGCGACGTGTTGATCACATCGATACGTTCGCGGATCTGCTGCTCCTGAGCGCCGAGACGGGCCTGGAACGAAGCGATGTCGCGGACGACATTGGTGCGCAGGTACAGGAGGAACTGCTCCTCGAACCGGGGCAGGTCCTCGTCGGTGAGCCGGCTGTGCAACGCGCGGTAGCCGTCGGCGGATTCGACTGTGTTGTCCAGCTCGGCGGTGTGGACCGGGTACCTGCCGCGGAAGGCGGTCATCAGCGCCGCCGCCTGGCTGCCGACGTGGCGCAGGGCGTCGTGGCGGCTGCCGCTGCTGCGCAGCAGACGTGCTTCGGCACGGCGCTCGGCGTCGTCCAGCATCTCCAGGAGTTTGTGCTCGTCGCTGCCGGCTGCGGGCAGGAACTTCCTCAGGGGTTCCTCGTGCTCCGCCATGCCGTCGAGGTCGCACTGCGCGAGGAACGTGGTGGTCCTGCCCAGCAGGCCGGCGATGTGCCGGACGTCTCGGCGCAGACCGCCCAGCTCCTCCTGCCCCGTGGTGAACGTCTTGCTGCTCTGTACGATCTCGTCCTCGGTCCGCCGGAGCTGTGCGGTGAGCTTGTCCAGACCGGCTTCTGCTTCCAGGACGCTCTTCTGCTGCTCGAACTGCTCGATGTCCGCGACGGTGCCCCGCCAGTCGAGTTCCGCATAGGTGTCGACGCTGGCCAGCAGGGTGAGGGCGGCACTGGTTCCGGCGCGGGCCCGCTGCTGCTTCTCGAGTTCCCGGGTGGCTGCGGTGATGTCGGCGCTTTCGCGGGTGAGGCGGGTGGCCTCGGCGAGGAGGGCGTCGAGCTTGGCCTGGTTGCTCCAGCCCAGCACCCAGTTGCGCCGGTCGTCGATGCGGTAGGCGTCGTTCTTCTCGTGGCGACCTCCGCCGCCCTTGACAAGACCCTGCCGGGTGACAGCGGGCCTGGTGGCGCGAGTGAACGCCTCCAGGTCTTCGGCGCACAGGTAGTCGGCACGCGAGCGCAGCCGCGCGGCGAGCCAGTCGCGGGCCCAGATGTCGGACTTGAGCTGCAGTTTGCCGCTCAGCAGGGCGGGGTCGTCCGGCAGCGTGGTGATGGGTGTGTGGGCGGGGACCTGGTAGTAGACCAGTCTGAGGCCCAGGTGACGGCCGTTGACCCAGGCCGAGACGGTGTCGTAGTGGGCGTGGGGGACCAGCAGGGACAGGGCGAACCCGTGCAGTACGCCTCGGCGGCGCCGGCCCACTCGGCTTCGTCGTCGCGGACCTGGATCAGCTCGCCGGCGAACGGCAGGACCTCGTCCAAGACACCCGCGGCGGTGGCGAGTTCGCGGCGCAGGGCCAGCAACTCGGCGGGGATGCTGGAGCGCTGCTGCTGCAGGCTGCTGATCTCGCGCCGCAGCGCTTCGGTCGCGAGGGTGTTGCCGTGGCGCGCGACGGCGAGATCGTCGAGTTTCCCGCGGGCCTGCTGCTCTTGCTCCTCGGCCCGGGAGCGGGCGGTGGAGATCTGGTCGGTCCGCTCACGGAAGGAGGCGGCGTCGGGGACGGGATCCATGCCGGCCTGCGTGAGCCAGGTGCCGTACTCGGTGGCGCGCTTGCGGCGCCGTTCGCGTTCGCGGCCGAGCTCTTCGATCCTGCCGGTCAGGGAGATGAGCTTCTCCCCGCCGACGCCGTCGATACGGCGCCGCAGGCCGTCGGCCGTCCCGCGCAGCTGTTCCAGCTGCCCCTCGCGGGTGGACTGCAGTTCCTCCAGGTCCGCCGCACCGGACATCAGCGCGGTGTGACGTGTCGTGAGAAGCCGGTGGCGGTGCTGGGCGAAGAACGCGGGGACGGCGCTGCGGCGCTTGTCCAGGGTGGTGATCTCTCCCTGGACGGTGTCGTACCGGTCGCATGCCGTCACGATCGGTGTCAGGTCCTCGATCATCCGACGGGCCCGGACGACCTCGTTGTGGCTGGCGGTGAGCGCGTCGAAGTGGGCGACGATCTTGTCGACGGCCGTCTTCGCGTCGAACGGCTCCAGCATCCGCTCGCGGACGAACTCGTCCAGGCTGCCCACGGCCTTCATCGACACCGTCTGGTGGAACAGGTCCAGGGCCTGCAGGCTGGGGATGCCCAGACCTCTCAGCAGTGCCTTGCCGTACTGGGTGTATGTGCTGCCGTGGATGGTGGCCCCGCGCTGTTTCAGCTGCCGGCGCAGGTCGGTGATGTCGGTGCCGAAGCCGGTGAAGTCGGTGTCGACGGACAGTGGTGCCTCGGCGGTGAGGTAGAACCGCTCGGGCTGCCCGGTGCTGGTCGGGGATGTCCAGTAGAAAACCTGGGCGAGCGTGAGGTGGGTGCCGAGGACGTAGTTGGCGAAGACGCCCAGGATCACGCTGTAGGACGTGTGGTCGCGCAGCCCCACGGGGCGGGTGGTGTCCGATGCCTCGACGCGCTCGTTCTTGTGATGGCCGAGGACGTAGGACCGCAGGTCGCGCTCCTTGGCGTCGGCGCCCGCCGCCTTGTTGTAGGCGATCTTGTGGGCGGGCAGAAGCAGCGTGGTGAGCGCGTCGACGAGGGTGGACTTCCCCGATCCCACGCCCCCGGTGAGCAAGGCGCAGTGCCCGTCGATGGTGAAGGTGCAGGTGGTGCGGTGAAAGGTGCCCCAGTTGAGCACTTCCAGACGGGCGAGCCGGTAACCGGGGCCGACGCCGGACGTGCCGGCCGGCTCTGCGGGCGTTGCCTGCCGGGGGATGAACGCTGCCGGGTCGGTGGTGAGGGTCATGTGTCGTCCTTGGCCGTGGTGGAGGCAGCGTCGCGGTAGGTGGCGAGGAGGTCGTTGAAGTCGTTGAGGGCCTGGGCGTCGACCAGGGCCTTGATGTGGCGGCGGACCTCGTAGGCGCCGGTCTGTTTCGTCTGACGCAGTGCCTTGAGGTCGACGAGCTTCTTGATGTGGGCGTCGATCTGGTCGACGAGCTGGGCTTCGTTGCTGCGTGGCGGGAGGAAGCCGCGGACCATCTCGACCAGGTCGTCACGGGTGAGTACCAGGCGCGGGTCGGCGGAGTCGGCGTCGCTGTCCGCGAGCCGTCCGCGCAGCAGGACGAGCATCAGGCTGACGGGGAACGAGAGCCGGTGGCGGGTGACCAGCCGCGGCACCGGGACGCCGTCGTCACGGGAATCGAGCTCCTGCTGCCGGACGTAGGCGTAGCCCTCGGCGCGGTCGATGACGATGTCGAGGCCGATCACGCCGAGGTAGTCGCCGATCGCCGCCTGCTGGCTGACGATCTGCTCCCAGACGGCAGGGGCGTCGCCCTGGTAAAGCACGCCCGCTTTCAGCAGGTGGACCACGGGGACGGTCAGGGGGTCGCTCACTGATGCTCCGTCTTTCCGGCGGCGGTGCCGCCTTCGTCGCGTACGAACGTCACGTGCGGCACTCTCGCCTGCGTGTGCCCGGGCACGTGGACGCGCGGGTAGACCAGGAGGTCGGCGCGGTCCGGGTCCACGATCATGTCCAGGCCGGGGTGCTCCACCTGGAAGTAGGCGAGCAGCTCCGCGAGCCCCAGGGCCAGCGGGTGGTCGTCGACGATGGCGGCCAGGTTCGCCTGGCCGCTCGGGCTTGCGGCGACCGCCTCCAGGACATGGCCGGTCAGCGCCTCGGTGTCGACGTGGACGCCGGAGAAAAGCTCGGAGATGTCCACTTCCGCGTCCTCGGACTCCTCCACCGCGGCGGTGTCCAGCTCGATGCGTTCGACGGGCATGTACAGCCGTCGCTCCATCGGCAGCGTCAGATCCGCCTTGGGTACGTCCAGCGTCATGCCGGGCAGGTCGGCTCGGCCTTCCAGGGCGGTGACGTGACGCTGGATGGAGCGCACCAGCGCCAGTACGCGGCGGTCCTCCGCTCGGCTGCGGTCGACCAGGAAGCGGCGCAGCTGCTCGGTCAGCTGCCGGACCGTGTCCTGGGTGTTCTCGGCTGCCTCCAACCAGGCGAAGGGGACCTTCAGCAGGCTCTGGTTGGCCCTGCCGTCCAGTTGCGGCAGCTGGTTGACCTGTTGCAGCAGCTCCCGCAGTTCCTGCTGGCGGCGGGGGGAGAGGAGGTAGTCGAAGAACGCCTGGAAACTCTGTCCCTGATCGGACCGGGCGATCTCGTCGCGGTCCAACAGGAACGCGGCCAGCTGCTCTCCCTTCCCGCCCTCGGCGGTAGCGACCTGGTGGCGCAGCCGTACGTCCAGTTCCCGAAGATTCGCCTCCACTTCGCGGAAGTCCCGCAGGAGTTCGACCGCGGTGCTCTCCACCTGCTGGTAGCGGTCCAGCAGAGCGAGCGGGGACAGCATGTCGACCTCACCGGCGAGCAGCCGGGCGATCTGGGCGTCGATCGCGTCACGCTCCCGGCGCAGTTCGTCGATGCGTGTCTGCGGATCGGTCTCCGTGCCGAACGCCATCTGCCGCAGGAGCGCGACGATGGTGTTCAGGCGGGACTCGGTTCCGATGAACGAACGTGCGGGCAGCTCCCGCACCCAGGCCACCCCCTTCTCGAGCGCCGCAGTCGCGTCGAAATGCGCCTCGTCCTCCCCGGGCGGGTAGTACTTGCGCAGCCAGCCGTTCTTCGTCCACTCCGCCAGATAGACGTCGGCGGACCGGGGAAACGAGCCGGGCTTTTCCTCGTTGAGAAGGTAGAGCCGGTCGTCCAGCCGGGACTCCAGCACGGTCTCCGGCACACCGCGCGCGTTTTCGTCGACGAACACCGTGCCGCAGAACGACAGCACCAAAGCGGCATTGTCCGCACGCAGCAGCACCCACGCCGGATGACGCATGAGCTCTGTGACCTGGTCGAAATCCACACAACCCCCCGATCGCATGCAAAGTCTGTCCTGCCCCGGGCGCGGCAGGTGACGTCACTCTAGAAACCGGCACTGACAAAACCCGGGAAAACGAATGAATTTGCGAATTCAGCGGGAAAGTCCCGCACCCGGGCGTTGACGTCGCACGGGCATCATGCGGCGACGCGGTGTTGGGCGAGTTTGGCCAGCATGACCTGGTTGGCCTCCCACCCGTCTGGGAATTTGGCGCGCACGGAAAGGTGCACCGGGTCCATTGAGGGGTGGCTGTCGAGGAGGTCGGTGATTCCTTCGCGGGCGACGACGATGCATGCCTGCCGGTGACGGGAGGCGAGGACACACAGCCGCCCGGCCTCCAGATGGAAGGCCGTGGCGTCCCGGCGGCCGGACAACGGGTGCACGACGATGACGACTTCGAACTCGCGGCCCTGCAACCGGTTCGCAGTGTCCACCGCCACGCCCCGCGCGGCGGGGTTCCCGGTCCGGGCGAGCGCGGCCCGGACCAGTTCGGCCTGGTCGCGGTGGGCGACGCCGATGGCGATGTCACGGGCGTCCAGGGGCCGTCCGTCCGGGTGGCGCTCGCAGGTGGCGACTGCTCCGCGGATCAGCAGCCGGGCGGCGAGATCGGCGGCGGTCCGGATGGTTTCGTTGTCGGTGCGCGGTACGTGTCTGCGGGGCAGTTCGTGCAGGGCCCAGCCGGTGGTGAACGCCTTGGCGAGGGTCTCGTCCAGGTCGGTGCGGGCGAACCCGGTGGTGCTGAACTCCAGGGCGCGGGTGGCCTCTTCGGTGCCGGCGGTGAAGCGGTTGAAGGGGTAGAACGCCTGGGCGATGGTCGGTGCGGCCGAGGCGGGCAGGCGCCAGGACACCGGCAGCCGGTGCACGGGGATACCGGGGTTGTGTTCCAGCATCACGCTGACGCCGTTCTGCGTCGGGTCGTGCGGCAGCCCGATCCAGCGCTCGGTGCCGACGATTGTGAACGGGTCCAGCTGGCCCGGGTCGCCGACGAACAGACCGCGGTCGAAGTGCTCGACGATCTGCAGCAGCATGTCCGAGCGCATCTGGTAGGCCTCGTCCAGGATTGCCCAGCCGAACGTGGTGGCGTCGCGGACGGTGGCCCACTTGGCGGCGGTGCCGACGACGATCCGGCAGCCGGCCAGATCGGCCAGGGTGCGCCCGATCGTGATGTTCGTCAGCTCGCTCAGGGCCTGCGGCGGGCTGTAGGTGCTCGCGCTCAGACGGCCGAGGGGAAGGTCGGGGTGCTTGTCGGCGAGCCGCTCGATCAGGTCGTCGACCTGGTTGTTGGTCTGGGCGACGATGATCGGGCGTTCGTCGCCCGCCGTGAGTTCCTGGGCGGCGTCGACTACCAGGGTGCTCTTGCCGGCGCCCGGAGGGGAGTCGACGACGACGGCCCTGTGCGGGGAGTTGGCCAGGTCGGCCAGGATTGCTGCGGTGGCGGCGCCCGCAGCCGCGGACGCGTCGAACGTGGTGGTGTCGTCAGTCGTCATTGCCCCACTCCTCTGCGGCGGCGTCCTCGGGTACGGCGGATTCGGTGTCCGGCCCGTCCGGGCCGGCACTGTGCGTCCACGGGGTGTGATCGGACACCGGGAATCGTGGCTCCGGGCGCCAC
This sequence comes from Streptomyces turgidiscabies Car8, assembly GCF_000331005.1. GTDB lineage: Bacteria > Actinomycetota > Actinomycetes > Streptomycetales > Streptomycetaceae > Streptomyces > Streptomyces turgidiscabies. The sequence goes on along the minus strand of NZ_AEJB01000209.1, from coordinate 5,195 downwards.
CCCGGGTCGGGCAGGTAGTCGATGCTCTGGCCGGGCTCCGGCACCGTGCCCGGCTTCGGGACGACAGAGCGCCCCATTCCGCCCGTGACCTCCACCATGACCAGCGTGGCGTCCCCGCCGGGAAGGACGGAGACGATCACGGCCTTGTGACCGGCCGGCATGGACGGGCTGATCAGCCTCGTGTCGGCGGCCAGCCGCACGGGATCCTCGGTGCGGACGGTGACCCGCGGTCGTGGCACCCGCCTGTTCTTTGCCGTGGTGACCGTCCGGCCGGATTCGGTCTCCACGACCGTCCCGGCGAACGCCTCCCCGGCGCTGCGCCGGTCCGCCCGCACGAACCGGTCGTCGAACGCCGTCTCGGACTCGAAGTCGGCCAGCGCGCGTTCCAGCCGGCTCAGCCTCCGGGCCGCGCTGATCGCGGTGTCCCGCTTGCGCTGCGGAAGGCCCCCGGCGTCCCGGTCGTCGGAGTAGCGGGTGAAGGCCGCGCAATCGCGTTCGAAGCGCCTGGCGGTCTGCGGCGCCTCGCGTACGGACCGCAGAAGCGATATGGCCTCCCACACCATGCGCCAGGTGGGCTGGATCTGCCCCGCGATCAGCTCCCGCAGGTCGGACTCGGCGGTGGCCAGCGCACGCGGGTCACCGAGGGCGCGGGCTGTGTCGAACCGTCTGATCGCCGGCGCCAGGTCGCGGTTGTCGAACTCGGGGGAGGTCGTCGGGCCCGCTGGCGGGCACACGTCCGGGTTCTCCGCCTCGGCCATGGCCTGCTCGACGCTCAAGCCCGCTGGGGGAGAGATCCAGGCCATCAGGGAGGCGAGGTTCTGGTCCTCCAGCGTGCTCTGGCCGGTCGCCCAGTGCTCGGTGAGCATCCCCGTGACGGGCAGCAGAAGGGAGGTGCCTGCCTGCTCGGCCCTGTCGACCAGGAACGTCAGCCACATGCCGAACTCGGGGACGACATCCGGCACCGCGTGAGGACCGGACGTCGAGCGGAAGCGGCACATGCGTCCCAGATCGGCCAGGGCCTTGACGCCGCCGGGGTTGGGCACCAGGACCTGCGGCGCGTCGGTGTACAGGGAACGCTCGTCTTCACCGCGGCGGTTGTGACGGAAGGAATCGATGTAGTCCACCACGATCCGGCCGAGACCGGCGGCGAACGCGAACCGCTGGTCCCGGTTGCGGGGCTGCGACACGACCAGCAGCGTCCCGGTCCTCCTGGAGGAGCCGACCATCGCGGCCAAGGGCGCCCCGGCCTCTCCGGCCATGGCCAGCGGGACGATCACCAGCGGCCGGCCTGACAGACGCCGGTGCCGGTACTCGGTCAGCGGCACCGCCCGCATCGACTCCATCGCCTGCACATGCGCCAACGCCGACAGTATGCTCACGCCGCACCTCCGAGACCGTCCAGTTCGGCGCGCAGCCGTGCTGCGTGCCGCAGGGCGTCGGCCATCTCGGACTGTGCCTCGCTGGGCTGCAGTTCGCCGTGGGCCAGCCCCATCACCATGGTCGTGGTGTCGATACCGCCGAACTGCTCGCGCACCACCGGCCCGAGGACATCCAGCGAGGCCTCCGCGCGGGCACGGCTGCGGCAGTAGAACGCCATCTCGCAGTGGTTCAGGCAGTCCGGACGGTAGGTCACCAGGACCCGATCCAGCGATGCGGCCAGTTCCCCGGCCGGGCGCCGGGGCCGTTGCTCCTCATCCAGGTCGAGATCGAAAGTGAGGCCTCGGGCACCAGGTCCACCAGGTCGCCGATGCGCTCGATGCGCGACAGCTGGCGGCTCAGCGCGGCCACCTGCTTGCGGGCATCGACGAACGCCGCGGTCGGCCGGTTGGTGAAGTCCTTCGGCGCGACCAGCACGACCGTGTCGGACACGGCCTGCCCGTCGATACCGGCCCGCGCGAGCAGGTCACGCAGCGCGATGATGTACGCGCACGCCTGCGTGGTCGCCGCCCGCACCTGCGTGGGATCGGCCTGCCCGTCGAGGATCGGGAAGCTCTTGATCTCCACGATGTGAAAGCGCCCGTCGACACGGAACGCCACCAGGTCCGGCTCCAGGAACGCATCGTGCCCGCCGACCCGCAGGCGCAGCATCGGATGGTCGAACAAGGTGCCGTCACCGTCACCCCGGGCAGCCTGCAGCAGCACCTGTGCGGTGCGGTCGTGGCGCACCGCGGCGCGGCCGTCGCCGCCGACGTTGTTCAGGTCCTCGTACCCCACCTCCGGCAGCGTCAGCTGCAGGGTCTCGCGCAGGACCCGCACCAGCTCCGCGCAGCCGTTGTCCTTCACCATCGTCTCGAAGGCGTTTCCGCGCGCGAGGGCGAAGACGGACTGGCCGAAGGGCGAGGGGTGGCCGGCGTGCGCGGCGATTGCGGCCTTGTCAGAGCCGGAGGCGTCGAGCAGTGCCCGCAGTGTGCAGCGCGGGTTGTTCTGCAGGGCCGCCAGCGACCGGGCGTTGTAGTCCAGGCGCTTCGCGGATCCGCGAAGCGCGGCGAGGCGTTCGTCGACTGGTGCATTCACGGTCTCGTAGATCCTTGCGGGGGAGAAGGGACTGCTGAGCGTCAGGGGTCAGGCCCGGGCCGTCCGCAGGTACGTCACGCCCTGCGCGGGCGCGCCGAACAACTGCTGGTCGTCCTTGAGCGACTTGCGTGCCCGCCGTGCGGCCTCCGCCCGGGCGGCGCGGTCGGCGTCGGCATGCACGTCCAGCTCGGCCCCGGCGGCGTCGATCACCTGCTGCGGGTCCATCGCGCCCTCGTGACCGGCCACGCTCCTCGGCAGGGCGTCGGGGATGTTCACCGCGAAGCGCCACAGCAGCCGCAGCGCCTCCGGACCGGGCCCGCCGACTGTGGACTCGGCCGAGGTGCGCACGGCCTCGGCGATGCGGATCGCGCCGGTGAGGAAGTCCACGCGCGGTGACAGCGGGCCGATCATTCGCTGGTCCAGCGTCCAGGTGCTGATGGTGATGAGCGCCCGCACCGGCGTCAGCAGGTCGTGCGCCAGTGCCGGGCACAGGTAGTACGGCCGGGCGCCGGGGCTGGACAGGTAGGAGCGCTCCTCGTCCCGGCGCAGGCTGGAGAGCTTGGACGCGGACAGCTCGCCCGGGAAGAACGCCTCGTGCACGCCGACGATCAGTTTGGGGGCGGCCGGGGTCCCGAGCAGCATCAGGGCACGGTGGACGTGCTCGCGCGCCGGGAGCTGTGACCCCCGCGCGGCCGGAGCCGCTGCCGGTACGGGGTGAGGCGGGGTGGTGGCCGGTTCGTCGGCGTCGACGAGGGCGTCCCAGGCCCGCTCGGCGCGGCGCAGTTGCATCCGCAGCTCACCGGCGCGCTCGGTGTCACCGGCTGCGGAAGCGTCGCGAATCGCGCGGCGCAGGGTGCTGATGCTCTTCTCCAAGGCGTCCAGCGGATCACTCATGCCCCAGACGTTACCAGAGTTCCAGAGCTTTCCAGATTTCTTCCCGAGATTCGGTGTACAGTCGGCGCCACCGAACCTCCGGCCGCAGCGGCGCAGCCCGCGCCGCCCCGCAGACCGTTCCCCTGGAGGCACCCCGTGACGGGACGCGTGTTCCACACCTCCGACTGGCACCTGGGCCGCCAGATCGGCCGCTACCGGCGTGATACCGAAGTCGACGCCGTCCTGGACGAGATCATCGACATCGCCGCCGATTTCGCCCCCGACCTGATCGTGCACAGCGGCGACCTGTTCGACAGCTCCCGACCGGGCCTGGACGACCTGCGCCGTGCGGCGCAGGTACTGCGCCGCCTCGGCGAGATCGCGCCCGTGGTCGTCGTCGCCGGCAACCACGACACCACCTACGTCCTGGCGTTCCTGAAGTTCATGCTGAGCGACATGGGAACCCGCGAAGGGGACGAGGCCAGGGTCCGCTTCGCCACCGACGCCCGCCCCGACGGGCTGCTCGTGGCCGAATACCCCACCAGAGGCGGGGAGCTGACACTGCGCATCGGCGCGCTGCCGTACCTGCACCCCAACCGGTTCACCTACGACTTCGCCGACCCCGGCATGACAACCGCGGCCTACACCGAGCGGATACGCATCGTCCAGGCCGACGTGTACCGCCGCCTGGCCGCGGGCCGCGGCGCACGGGACGTCCTGATCTTCGCCGCCCACCTGTTCGTCGAGGGGGCCACCCCTTCCCACTCGGAGCGGAAGATCTCCCTCGCCGCCGAGTACGCAGCCGCCGCCGCTGACCTGCCCGAGGTCGCCTACGGCGCCCTCGGCCACATCCACAAGCAGCAGTCTGTCGGCCGTGCCGGCTTCCCGGCCCATTACGCGGGCAGCCCGCTGCAGATGGACTTCGGCGAGAGGGGCGACACCAAGGGCGTGGTGCTGGCCGAGGTCGGCCCGGGCATCGAGCCCCGCATCGACTTCGTGCCGCTGACCGCCGGCCGCCGTCTGATCCGGCTGGAAGGCACCTTGGAAGAGATCACGCAACGCGCCAGCCGTGTCGGAGACGCCTGGGTGAAGGCGGTGGTGAACGTGGAGGTCTCCAACCCCTTCCTGCCGGACACCCTCGCCAAGATGATGCCGCAGGCGACGCTCGTCGACATCGACGAACGCCGCACCGGGGCAGCCGACCGTGTACTGGACCGGGAGGCCTCCACCGGAGAACTCCCCGATGTCGAAGACCTGTTGCGCGACTACCTGCCCGGCCGCGGCACCACCGGCCTGGCCCTGGACCGTGCCATGGCCGCCCTCGCCCATCTGCAGGCCGAACCCGACCCCGACGATCCCGCCCCGTGCTGCGAGGAGAACCTGCTGACCGCGGCCATCGCTGGCCAATCCCTCGACACCATCGACCGCTCAGGCCTGCTGCCCGGCATCGACACTCCCGGTGCGGAGACAACGCGATGAAACCCCTGACACTGTCCCTCATCGGACTGCGCAGCTACCCGACCCCGGTCACCGTCGACTTCACCGGCAAGAACCTGGTCGCCACCGTCGGCAACACCGGCGCTGGCAAGAGCAGCATGCTCGACGCCATCGTCTACGCCCTGTTCCGCAAAAGCTCCTGGGACGCCAAGGAACCTCGGCAGCTCATCGCCGACGGTGCGCAGGCCATGAGCGTCGAACTCACCTTCCTGCACAACGGACAACGCTGGCACATCCATCGCACCATGCACGCCACCAACCCGAACGCGGCCCGGCACCATCTGAGGAACCTCGACACCGGAGAGGAGGTC